>NZ_JBIRJC010000001.1:0-616251 GCF_044329365.1 Kitasatospora sp. NPDC017646
CGGTGCCGGAGGCGGCGGCCGCCGCCGCGTCGAGCGCGGACTTGGTGGCCGGGCCGACGATGCCGTCGACGCCAAGGGCGTGGGCGGCCTGGAAGGTGCGCACGGCGGTGTCGGTGGCCGATCCGAACTGCCCGTCCACGGTGAGGCGGGCGCCGGTCAGGTTGAGCTCCAGCTGGAGCTGGGTGACACAGCCGTCGGCCTCACCCTGCTGCAGGTCGACCGGACAGGCCGAGGAAGTCAGGGGTATCGGGGCCGGCGCCGTCGCGGCGGACGCGGCCGAGGCGGTGTACACGCCGACGCCCGTCAGTGCGGCCGCCAGGGCCAGGCCCAGCGACATGCGGCGCCGGGCGGGCAGGAGGGTACTCACAGAAAACACTCCAGGTCCGTGATGCTTCGTCAGAGGGAAGCCGCCGGCAGGACTCGGTCCACTGCCGCCGGTCCCGCCAGTCTGCCCGCGAACCGCCCGGGCACAAGGCCCGATCGTGCCCGTCCCAAACGTCCCACACCGCTGACCGGGCATTTGGTACCACGGCGGTGCGCCGATTGGAGACACCGTCGCTCTGGTGGACCCCGGGGCGTGTCCGTACCGCGCGTTCCGCCGGGCCGGGCCCCGCCCCGGCGGCGAAGCGCCGTCGGCCACCGGTGCGGGGGTCAGAGCATGACGAGGAGCTTGGTGCCGGGGACGAGCTTGCGGTTGACGGAGGTCGACTGGACGAAGACGGTGTAGGCGGGGTTCTCGCCGGGCTTGACGGTGGCTTCCGCGGCGGGCAGGCCGAGGAGCCGGCGGGCGGCCGGGCCGGAGAAGACGCGTCCGGTCATCCGTCCGGTGGCCGGGTCCTTCTCGGCCACGGCGAGCTGCTTGTTGCCCTGGATCTTCTCGCGCTTGGAGAGTTCGTAGAAGGCGCAGCCGGTCTTGTACGGGTGGCCGGCGCTGGTGACGAAGTCGCGGATGGGGGTGGGCTGGTCGACGGGGATCAGGATGTACTTGCCGGTGTCGAGGGCGTCGAGGTTGGCCTTGACCTCGGCGGTGTTGAGGTCCTGGCCCATGGCGAAGAGGTTCCTGGTGCCGCGTACGCCCTGTTCGCGGCCGCGCAGGAAGCTGGTGGCGGCCGACTTGACGGTGCCGATGGCCTCTTCGACGCCCTTGCTGGAGTCGGCGTCCCAGATCGCGATGTTGCCGGCGGGGAAGCCGTACTCCTGGGCGGTGCGCTTGGCCAGGGAGTTGGGGACCAGGATCGCCGAGGTCCAGTGGTCGGGCAGCTCGTCCATGGCGCCCTGGATGCGGTCCCTCCAGGTGTGCAGGACGGTGGCGCCCTGGCCGTTGTTCATGCGGGTGTGCATCTGGCCGGTCTGGGAGAAGCCGGAGGCGTTCTCCTCGCCGTCGGTGACGACGACCTGGAGGAAGGAGTGCTCGCCGTAGCCCTCCCAGATGTTCTTCAGGTCGTCGACGGACTTCACGGCGGCTTCGATGAGCGCGGTGGCGCCGTTGTCGACACGGTAGAGGCCGCGCAGGGAGGGCAGGTGCTTGACGTCCATGTCCCAGACGAGGTTCTGCACTTCGTGGTCGAAGGCGTAGAGGCTGATCCGGGTCTCGTGGCCGAGGCGGTCGGACTCCTCTTGCAGGCCCTTGACGAACTCGTCGACGACGCGGATGAGTTGGGCCTGGTGCTGGCGCATCGAGCCGGACTTGTCGACCACGAGTGAGACGTGGTTGACCTTGTGCTTGATCCTGTTCGCGGACATGGGTGTGCCCCCCTGTTTCTGGCGTTGGTTTTTCGGCGGGTTCCTCGGGCGCCTTTCCGGCGCCCCCTGCGTCGTGGTTCCCACACTAGGCGGGGGCACTGACAGGGCGTTCGCTGCGCGCCCGGTGGGGGTGCCACTCGGCCAGGGCGATGGTGGCGTCGTCGCGCAGCTGGTGGTCCTGGTGGGTGATCAGGGCGTGGACCAGGCGGCGCAGGACTTCGGGGGCGGGGTCCCCGCCGGCCATGTGGTGGACGAGGGTGTCGGTCAGGCGGTGTTCGCCGAAGAGTTCGCCGGTGCTGGAGCGGGCCTCGGTGACGCCGTCGGTGTAGACCAGCAGCCGGTCGCCGGGCTGGAGTCTGGCGTGGTGGACCGACGGCGGCCCGTCCTGGTGGAAGCCGAGGCCCAGCGGCAGTTCGGGGCGCCGGCGCAGGGCGTCCGGGACGACGTGGGCGTCGCGGATGAGCAGCGGCGGCGGGTGGCCGCAGTTGACCCAGGACAGTTCGCCGGTGCCGGTGTCGAGGTCGGCGATGACCGCGGTGAGCAGTCGGTCGGGGATCCACCGGGCGAGGGTGCGGTCGATGGTGCGGGCGATGTCGGCCGGGCCGCCGCCGCCGCGCCGGGTGGAGCGGCAGGCGGCCAGGGCGACGGAGCTGGCGCCGCCGGAGGCGAGGTCGTGGCCCATCGCGTCGAACACGGACACGTGCAGGTGGCCGTGGGCCACCGCGTGGTCGAAGGCGTCGCCGCCGACGTCGTAGGCCGGTTCCAGGACGGCGCTGGAGGTGACCTCCCGGGTGCCGATGGTGCGCGGGGGCAGGAAGGCCCACAGCAGTTCGGCCTGCAGGCTCATCCGCCGGCGGCGGACGGCTTCGACGATGACGTCGCTGTAGGCGCTCTTGGACACCACCAGCAGGGCGACCAGGGCGGCCAGTGCCTCGTGGCATCCGGTGGTGCGGCGGTCCTGCGCCGCGCCTTCGATCCGCAGCACGCCGATCCGCTCGACGCCGTCGACCAGGGGGAACCAGCCGGTGGGCGGCGGCCCGGCGGACAGCTGGGTCCGCTGCAGGCGGTAGGCGCGGCCGCCGAGCGTGCCCTCGATGTCGACCCGGCGGTCGTACTCCCCCGGCCCGGGACCGGGCAGCGGGACGAGGGAGTGCTGCTGGACGTCGGCGAGGAAGACCCGTGCGCCGTCCGCGCCCAGCGCGCGGGCGGCGTCGCGCACCAGCGCGGGCAGCTCGGCCGGTCCGCTCGCCCGGGAACCGGCGAGCAGCCGGGCCAGTACGGCGCCCAGCACCGCGTCGTCGCAGGTCACCGCCGTCCACCTCCTGTCGGGGGTGGCGTGTACCCAGTGGCGGGCCGATCCTGCGGCCGGCGGTGAAGGGGTTGGGGGTGCGGGCGGTGGCCGGCGCACCGGCGGGTAGGCGCGGGGCGAACGGGGGGAACGGCTCGGAGGTGGCAGATGAACCCCGTCGAACGCGCCCTGCGCGTCCTGGACCGCGCCCAGCAGCACCACCGGGTCCCCGGCATGGCCGTCGGGGTGATCAAGAAGTACGGGGACGACCGCTGCGGCCTGCTCGCGGCACTGATCACCTACTACGGCTTCGTGGCCCTCATCCCGCTGCTGCTCCTGCTCAGCACCGTCCTGGGCTTCGTCCTCCACGGCCATCCGCAGGCCCAGCAGGCCGTCGTCAACTCCGCCCTCTCCGACTTCCCCATCATCGGCGACCAGCTGCGCCAGAACGTCCACTCCGTCCAGGGCAGCGGACTGGCCCTGGTCGTCGCCGTGCTCGGCCTGCTGTACGGCACGCTCGGCATAGCCCAGGTCCTCCAGCACGCCATGGCCGAGATCTGGAACGTGCCGGGCGTGGTCCGTCCCGGCTACTGGCCGCGCCTGGCCCGCAGCCTGCTGCTGTTCACCGTCCTGGCGGTGGGGCTGCTGTTCGCCACCGCGGCCGCCACCCTCGTCGCCGTCGCCCTCACCGGGCCGGTCGCCCGCATCGGCGGGCTCGTCCTGTCGGCCCTGGTCAACATCGCCCTGTGCCTGGCCTGCTTCCGGGTCCTCACGCCCAAGACCGTGCCCACCCGCGCGCTGCTGCCCGGGTGCCTGTTCGCCGGCCCGTTGTTCACCGTGCTGCAGGCCTTCGGCGCCCTCCTGGTCGCCCACCAGCTGCGGCACGCCACGGCCGTCTACGGGTTCTTCGCCACCGTGATCGGGCTGCTCTCCTGGATGTACCTGAACGCCCAGATCACCGTGTACGCCGCCGAGGCCAACGTGGTCCTGCACCGGCGGCTGTGGCCGCGCAGCATCCTGCAGCCCCCGCTGACCGGGCCGGACCAGGAGGTCCTGTCGTCCATCGCACGTCAGGAGGAACGGCGGCCGGAGCAGCGCGTCCGCGTCGAGTTCGAGGAGGAGGGGGACGGGGACGGCGGCGGGGACGGCGGGGGCGGTGAGGAGGCGTCGCCGTCCGGGTAGGGACGCCACCCGGGACGGCGGCGGCCCGCCGGGCGCAGGGGCGCTGCATCCGGCGGGCCGTCTGGTGCGGGTCCAGGACCCGGGCCCTGGACCCCGGGTCAGCGGACGGTCACGGTGAACACGGGCGAGGCGGTGTTCCCGCTGACGATGCGCAGCTCGTTCGGGCCCTTGATGCCGAGCTTCACGCCGAGGTTGTAGGAGCCGTTGCGGGTCGTGTGCACGGAGGCCGGCAGGGTGACCCACGTGCCGTGCTGCTTCTGCTGGAGGGTCACCGTGCTTCCGGCCTTGAGGCCGGCGGTGGTGCCGGTGATCCGGAACAGCTGCCAGGCCTGGACGGAGGTGGCCGACGGCTCGGCGCTGATGCCGGCGGACACGGAGGCGGAGGCGGCGGGCGCGGAGGCGGCGGCCGGGGCGGCCGCCATGGCGGTGCCGGCCGCCCCGAGGAACAGCGCGCTGAGGGTGGCGACGGCGGCCAGGCGCAGGGAGTTCCGCTTGGTGACGATCACGGGTGCACCCCTTTCAGGGGGAGGTGGTCGTTCGGCCCGGAGGCACGCTCGGTGCGGTTCGGGCACTGTCCTTCCTGAAGACGCCTCGCCCGGTGCCACCGGTTGTGTGCGGAACGTCACTGTCATGTAACAGTCGGGACGGGTGCCGGTCGGGCCGTGGGGCGGGTCAGTCCTCGTCGGCGCGGGTGAGGGCGTCGGTGATCAGGCGGGTGGCGAAGTCGTGGTCGTCGCCGCAGATACGGTTGACGTACTCGGCGAGGAGGGTGGCGGTGGCTTCCAGGGGGTTCATCTCGGCGTCGGTCCAGGGGCCGTACTGGGCGCGCCACAGGTTGGGGCTCAGGCCGCTGCCGGCGGCGATGAGCAGGCCGGCCATGGTGGGGATGACCTCGGGGCGGAAGGTCCTGGGCATCATGCGCATCGTGGCGACGAGGGTGGGCACCACGTACTCGATGACGTCCTTGCCGTGGTCCTCGCAGGCCCGGCACAGCCAGTTCATGTACATGTAGATGAGGGTGCAGGCGCCTTCCAGCAGGGCGGTGAACTCGTCGGGGCCCATGGAGGCGGCGAGTTGGTCGACCATCCGGCGGTGTTCGGGGTCGGCTTCGGTGCGGCCGTCGTAGAGGGCCTTGAGCCGGGAGTCGATCACCATGAGCGCTGCGCTCACGTCGCCGGCGGGAGCGTACTGGGGGTCGCAGGGCGAGGACACGGGGCTCCTCCTCCAAGGGGCGTAGCGGGTTTCGCTGTGCCCGTGGGCCGGGCCGCTCCATGACAGCGGAGGCGGGCCCGGCCCGGAGGGGAAACCGTGCCCGCGTCACCCGGACGGGATCCCGGTGGGGGCCGGGGCGTTGACGCCGTGTCGGTGGTGTTCGCGGCCGGTCAGGGCTTGAGGGCGACGCCGGCGTAGAAGGAGACCTGGGCGTCGGTGACGGTGGCCGGCAGCAGGTCGGTGGTGTCGTCGGTGCCGTCGGGGTGCCAGCGGTGGGCGGGGACGATGCCCGGGTCCAGGAGGTCCAGGCCTTCGAAGAAGGTGGCGAACTCGGCCTCGGGGCGCAGCCGCAGGGAGGTGCCGGCCTGGTTGTAGATCTCCTCGACCTTGGAGGCGCCGGGCGGGTCGAGTTCGGCGGTGGCGTGGGAGAGGACCAGGGCGGAGCTGGCCGGCAGGGGGTCCAGGAGGTGCTTGACGATGGCGTGGGCGTCGTCGAGGTCCGGGACGAAGTGGAGCAGGGCGACCATCGACAGGACCACGGGCCGGGTCAGGTCGAGGGTCTCGGCGACCTGGGGGGTGGTCAGGATCGAGGCGGGGTCGCGAACGTCGCCGTGGACGTAGGCGGTGCGGCCCTGGGGGGTGCTGGTCATCAGGGCGCGGGAGTGGGCCAGGACGACGGGGTCGTTGTCGGCGTAGACGACGCGGGCGCGCGGTTCGACGGCCTGGGCGACCTCGTGGAGGTTGGGCGA
This sequence comes from Kitasatospora sp. NPDC017646, assembly GCF_044329365.1. NCBI lineage: Bacteria > Bacillati > Actinomycetota > Actinomycetes > Kitasatosporales > Streptomycetaceae > Kitasatospora > Kitasatospora sp. NPDC017646. The sequence goes on from NZ_JBIRJC010000001.1 coordinate 6,175, forward strand.
GGTGGGGATGCCGGTGCCGATGTCCAGCCACTGGCTCAGGCCGCGCCGGGCCAGGGCGCGGGTGGCGCGGTGCATGAAGGTGCGGTTGGCGCGCACGGCGGTGCGCATGGTGGGGAAGGCGGTCAGGACGCGCTCGGCGGCTTCGCGGTCGACGGCGAAGTTGTCCTTGCCGCCGAGGAAGTAGTCGTACATCCGGGCGCTGTGCGGGATGTCCTGGCGTATCTGAGGGGCCGTCGGCTGCGCCGGGTCGGGATCGGTCGCGGTCATCCAGGTCTCCCCCATGCTCATCCCTGTCCCTTCCCTGTCCCTTGGTGATCGCACCGGGCCGGGGCAGTCTAGCCAACTGGCCGGTGGGGCGCGGGGAGTGGGTCCGGTTCCCGTGGCGGAGCGGCCGGCGGCGGGCGCCGGGGCCGTCGGGACGACGACCCGCCGGTACCGGTGGGCGGGCGTAGAGGGCCGTCGGGGGTGGGGTGGGAGCTCGACCGGGGGGCACGGGGGTGGTCGGTCGTTCCGGGTCGGGGCGGGATCGACTACGGTCAGCCGTCCGTGGTCCGGCCCGGGCTGTCCCGGCCGGGCGGGCGGGCCGGGTGGGCCGGGCGGGTCCGGCCCGGCGGGGAGCCGACAGGAAGGGGCGCGGGGTGGCCGCGGGGAGCGTGTTCCGGGGTGAGGGAGTGCCGGCGAAGGAACGGTTCGACTGCTGGCGGGAGCTGATCGGGCGCACCCGGGCCAGCGAGATGACCAGCGTGCACGCCGACGACTTCCGGGCGGAGATGCGGCGCCTGGAACTGGGGCCGGTGACCCTGCTGAGATCCTCGTTCCCGCCCACCCGGTTCCGGCGCACCGCCGCGATGGTGCGGCGCGCGGACCCGGGGGTGTACCACGTGACGATGCCGCTCGGCGGCGGGCTGTCGCTGACCCGCGGCGCCCGGGAGGGGACGCGGACGTTCGGGCCCGGCGACCTGTACCTGGTCGACAGCTCGCACCCGTACGACGTGCGGGCCGTCGGTGTGCGGGCCGAGGGCCGCCGGGAACACCGGACCGAGGCCGTGGGCGTCGACTTCCCGGTCTCGCTGCTGCCGTTGGCGCCGTACCGGCTGCGTGACCTGCTGGGCCGGGGGTTTTCGGCGCGGGAGGGGACGTGTGCGCTGCTGTCGGAGTTCCTGGTCGGCCTGGACCGGCAGGCCGCCGCCCTGGGGCCGGCCGAGGCGGCCCGGCTGGGGACGGTCGTGGTGGACCTGGTGGCCGCCTGGCTGGCGCGGGAGCTGGACGCGGAGGCGATGCTCCCGGACGACGCCCGGCGGCGGGCGCTGGCGCAGAGCGTGCGGGCCTTCGTCCGGCGCCACCTGCACGATCCGGAGCTGTCGCCGTCCGTGATCGCCGCCGCGCACCACGTCTCGGTCAGCCATCTGCACCGGGTGTTCACCCAGCACTCGCGCGACGGCGTGACGCTCGCGGCGTGGATCCGCGGCCAGCGGCTGGAGCGGGCGCGCCGCGACCTCGCCGATCCGGCGCTGCGGGCCCTGCCGGTCCACGTCGTCGCCGCGCGCTGGGGCATCCCGCGGGCCTCCGACTTCAGCCGCTCCTTCCGGGCCGCGTACGGGCTCTCGCCGTGCGAGCACCGGCAGCGGGAGCTGGCCGCCGGCGCGGGTGGCCCGGGCGGCGTGTAGACGCATTGCCAAGGAAGTGGCGACGCGGTGCCAACACGGCGGGGCGGGGGCCTGGCATCCTCCACGGGGAACACCGCGCCACGCCCGGGCCGCTCGGCCCGGCGCGGCGGAACCACCGGTGGCCCGGCACGCCACGGGGGAGCGTGCCGGGCCGCCGGGACTGCTAGTTGCGGTAGCGGAAGCGGATCCGGCCGCGGGTGAGGTCGTAGGGGCTGAGCTCCACGAGCACCCGGTCGTGCGGGAGGACCCTGATGTGGTTCTTGCGGACCTTCCCGCTGATGTGGGCCAGCACGATGTGCCCGTTCGGCAGTTCCACCTTGAAGTGGGCGTTGCGCAGGCACTCGACGACGGTGCCTTCGACTTCGATGCCGTTCGTGGTCTTGGTCATGGTCCTTCTCCTCTTCGGTTCGATGACGACGCGTCCCGGGGACGCGTCAGTGGCGGACGAGCTCCAGGGTGCTGCCCGTGCGTCGGGCGCCGATGCCCTCGAGGAGCGCGGTGGCGGCCGTGTTGGACTCCGCGACCTCGGCCCGGGCTTCGGTGGTGTCTTTGTGGTGCAGTGATTCCAGCGCGTGGGCCAGCAGGGCCCGGGCGATGCCGTGGCGGTGCAGTTCGGCGCGTACGGCGATCAGGCCGATGCGCGGGCGACGGGGTGGTGGCACCCGGACCAGCCCCACGTACCGGTCGTGCTGTCGCGCCACCGCGTACTGCGCGGGGTCGACCACGATGGTCCCCGCCGGGCGGGGCAGGACCTGGGCCGGTACCGACCGCCAGCCGGCGCCGGCCTCGATCTCGTCGTGGACGACGCGCTCCAGGGCGCGCAGCGGGCCCTGTTCGGCCAGGCCGGCGGGCACGATCGTCACGCCTGCCGGGGGCCGCGCCGGGCCGAGCCCGGTGACTCGCGGGTCGGTGGGCACCAGGTAGCCCCACTCGCGGCCCGCGGTCGTGAAGCCGGCCCGCCGCCAGGCGGACGCCGTGGCGTGGTCGTTCTCGTCGACCACGGTGTGCAGCGGGCCCGGCAGGTCGGCCGGCAACGCGGCGGCGATCCGGTCGAAGACCGTGTCGTGCCACGCGTCGATGCTGACGAACAGCCGCCCGTCGGGCCGGCGCGAGGCGTCGCCGCGGCCGACCACCCGGCCGTCCTCCACGGCGTGCCACTCGGTGTCCGAGACCCGCGTGAGCGTGAGGGCGTGGGGGTTGGTGTCGCGCCCGTCGGGGGCGGAGTGCGAAGGGTTCATGGTGGTGCCTTTCGGAAGTGCCTTGTCCGAGGCGCTCCCTGGCGACACCAACGTCAATCGCCCACCGTGACGACGAGGGGGAGCACCCACACGGATACCGCCTTCATGGGTCTCACCTCCTCGCTCTTCTCTCACGGCTGCGCTGACGGTAGCAGCCGACCGGGCAGGGGCCCAAGCGATTTACCGACCGGCGGGACGGGCCGGAGCCTGCGCCCCGGCGTCCTGGCCGGCGTGGTGGATCATGAGGGGGGTCGTTCCCGTCGTGTGGAAGAGGTGGCTCCGTGGTTCCCGTCGTGCCCGATCCGGACGTGCTGCACCCGTTTCCCGAGCAGCCGCGGGTGGTGCTGCTGAAGCCGCTGGTGACCTCGCCGTTGATCGAGGTGGGTGAGTACTCGTACTACGACGACCCGGATGACCCGACGGCGTTCGAGACGCGCAACGTGCTGTACCACTACGGGCCGGAGCGGCTGGTCATCGGGAGGTTCTGCGCGTTCGCCGAGGGGGTGCGGTTCGTGATGAACGGCGCCAACCACCGGATGGACGGGCCCTCGACGTTCCCGTTCCCGATCATGGGCGGCGCGTGGGCGGAGCACTTCGACCTGCTGACCGGACTGCCGGGGCGCGGGGACACGGTGGTGGGGCACGACGTGTGGCTCGGGTACCGCACGACGGTGATGCCGGGGGTGCGGATCGGCAGCGGCGCGATCGTGGCCGCCGGGTCGGTCGTCACCTCCGACGTCCCCGACTACGCGATCGCCGGTGGCAACCCCGCCGAGGTGATCCGGCTGCGCTACGAGGAGGCGCAGGTGGCGCGGCTGCTGGCCGTCGCGTGGTGGGACTGGCCGGTGGAGCACCTGACGCGTCATCTGCGCACCGTGATGTCCGGCAGTGTCGAGGAGTTGGAGGCTGCCGCGCCCGGGCCGTGAGGGCGTCAGGCGTGTGGCTGGGCGCGGCGGGCCGGGGTCAGTGGCGCAGGACGGCGGCGATGCGGTGGCTGTCGGCGAGGGTGTCGTCGGGGACGAAGGTGATCAGGGCGCCGGTGTCGAGGGCGCGCTCGATGACCTCGTCGACGATGTCCTCGCGGGCGCCGTCCTCCTCGGCCCGGGCGGGGACGAGGTGGTCGCCGTCGTCGCGGACGGTGGCGCGGTGGTTCTCCTCGACCACCAGGCGGGCGATGCGGGCCTCGCCGGCGGCCCGCCACACCTCGTCGAGGCCGGCGGCGAACTCCTGGCGGCCGCGGGCCTTGTCGAGCTGGGCGAGGGCCTCGCCGACCTCGCGTTCGGCGTGGGCGCGGACGGCGGGCTCGACCACCCGCTGGACGGTCGCGACGTCGGCCCGGGCCAGGCCGCCGTGCGGGATCTGGGCGGCGGCCTCCTTGGCGATGGGGCCGGCGGCGTCCAGCAGGGCGAGGCATGACGGCACCAACGGCACGCTGCGCTACGGCGGTTACCTCGGGGTGCGGCGCGACGAGGGCATCGTGTACGTGGCGATCACGCTGCGGGCCGGGCGCACGGACGCGCAGAAGCGGGCCCTGTACGGAAGGATCGCCGAGCTCGCCCACGCGTACGCGGGCACCGAGCCGCGCAACGTGTTCGTCGTCCTGACGGAGAACGCTCCGGCCAACTGGTCGCTGGGCCACGGGCTCGCCCGGTACGCCCTCCCGGACGGGGAGGGCGTACCGCGCGGCTGACCTGCTCGGCCGGACCGCTCGGCCGGACCGCTCAGCCGGACCGCTCAGCCGGTCCGCGCGGCCTCCTGGTGGGGGACGGGCTGCCAGGGGGCGTGGGCCGCGACCTGGGTGCGCAGTGCGCGCAGGGCCCGGGCGGAGCCGATGCCGACCGCGCCGGTGACCCGGCCCTCGTGCAGGCAGGCGGCGGCGAAGCGGTGGTCGGCCACGCCGCCGTCGACGAGTTCGAAGCGGTCGGCGCCGCCGGGGCTGCCGAACGCCTGGACCCGCAGGCCGTACTGGTCGGTCCACAGGTACGGGACCGGCGCGTAGGCCTGCCGGGTGCCGTCCGGGCCGGCCAGCAGGTTGCGGGCGGCGTGCAGGGCCTGTTCCGTGGCGTTGGTGCGCTGTTCGAGGCGCCGGCGGCGGCCGGTGCGCGGGTCGGGCCAGGAGGCGGCGTCGCCGGCCGCCCAGACGCCGGGGCCGGCGGCGCAGTGGGCGTCGCAGGCCACGCCGCCGCCCGCCTCCAGGGGCACCCCGCTGCCGGCCAGCCACTCGGTGGCGGGCTCGGATCCGATCGCCGTCAGGACGACGTCGGCGGCCAGTTCGGAGCCGTCGGCCAGCCGCACGCCGGCCGCCCGGCCGCGCCGCTCGACCACCGCGGCTGCCGTGCCCCGGTGGATGCGCACCCCGTGTTCGCGGTGCAGGCCGGTCAGCAGCGCGGCCGTCTCGGCGCCCAGGACGGCGGCCAGCAGTGCGGCGGCGGACACCAGCCAGCTCACCTCGGCCCCGAGTCCGACGGCGGTGGCCGCCGCCTCGGCGCCGAGCAGCCCGCCGCCGACCACCAACAGCCTTGACGCCGGGCGCAGTTCCTCGCGCAGGGCGAGGGCGTCGGCGAGGGTGCGCAGCACGTGGGCGCCGGGCAGCGGGGTCCGGGCGCCGGGCAGTCGGCGCGGGCGCACGCCGGTGGCGAGGATGACGGCCTGGCAGCGCACCCGGTGGCCGTCGGCGAGGTGCACCGTCCGGGTCCGGCGGTCGAGGCGCTCGGCCGGGGTGCCCAGGCGCAGGTCGAGCCGTAGTTCCTCCAGGGCGGCGGGGCTGCGCAGGGCCAGTTTCTCGGGTGGCCACTGCCCGTCGAGCAGGTGCTTGGACAGGGGCGGCCGGTCGTACGGGGGTTCGTCCTCGGCTCCGATGAGGGTGAGGCGGCCGTCGTAGCCGGCCCGGCGCAGCGCCTCGGCGGCGTGCAGTCCGGCGGCGCCGGCGCCGACGACGGCCACCTCCCGCAGTGAGGTCACGCCTGCTCCGGCGTCTGCGCCGGTGCCTGGTCCAGCCGGATCGCGGCGGCCGGGCAGACGGCGGCGGCGTCCTGGACGGCCTGGTGGAGTTCGGCGGGCGGGCGGGCGTCGAGGAGGACGACGATGCCGTCCTCCTCGCGCTGGTCGAAGACGTCGGGGGCGGCGAGGACGCAGTGTCCGGCGCCGCAGCACTTCTCCTGGTCGATCCGGACGAGCACGGGGGTTTCCCTTCGGGGTGGGACCGCTCTGGGTGCGGGTGAGCTCCGGTGTGTCAACTCCGGTTGGCTGCGGGCCTGTTGGGGGCGGTGCCCGTCACCAGGCGATCGGCAGCTCGTGGACGCCGTAGATGAGCATGTCGCCGCGGAAGCGGACCTGCTCGAACGGGACGGCCAGGCGCAGTTCGGGCAGTCGCCGCAGGAGGGTGTTGAGGGCGATCTGCAGTTCCAGCCGGGCGAGGGGCTGTCCCAGGCACTGGTGGACGCCGAAGCCGAAGGCCAGGTGGCGGCGGGCGTCGCGGGTCAGGTCGAGTCGGTCGCCGTCCGGGAACTCGCCCTCGTCCCGGTTGGCGGTGCTGATCATGCAGACGACGCCTTCGCCCGCCCGGATGCGCACCCCGGCGAGGTCGACGTCCTCGGTGGCGACCCGGGTCAGGCCGGAGTGCACGATGGTCAGGTAGCGCAGCAGTTCCTCGACCGCGCCGGTGACGGCTTCGGGGTGGCGGCGCAGGTGGTCGAGCTGGCCGGGGTTGCGCAGCAGGGCGAGGACCGACAGGGCGGTCATGTTGGCGGTGGTCTCGTGTCCGGCGACCAGCAGCAGCCGGCCCATGGCGCCGATCTCCGCGGTGTTCAGTTCGCCGCGTTCCACCAGGCGGCTGAGGATGCCGTCGTCGGGCTGGGTGCGCTTGGTCTCGGTGAGGTCGGCCAGGTAGTCGACCAGGCGGCGCTGGGCGGCGGCGACGTCCTCGGCGGCGGAGTCGCGGCGCAGCAGGACGCGGCTGCACTCCTGGAAGAACTCGTGGTCCTGGTAGGGGACGCCGAGCAGGAGGCAGATGACCAGGGAGGGCAGGGGCAGGGCGAACGCGCGGACCAGGTCGGCCTCGGCGCGGGAGTCGGTCATGCGGTCGAGCAGGTCGTCGGCGATGCGCTGGATGCCGGGGCGCAGCGCCTCGACCCTCTTGATCATGAATTCGCCGGTGAGCATCCGGCGCAGGCGGGCGTGCTCGGGGTCGTCCATCCGGATGAAGGTGGGCTGGCCGGTGTTGAGGTAGCGGGCGCCGGCGCTGATGAAGGGGAAGCCGGGGCGGGTGGAGTCGGAGCTGAAGCGGGGGTCGGAGAGCACCGCCTTGATGTCCTCGTGGCGGGTGACCAGCCAGCTGGGGGCGCCGTCCCACAGGGAGATGCGGCTGACCGGCTCCTCCTGCTGGGCCTGACGGTAGGGCGGCGGCGGGGCGAAGGGGCAGGTGCCGCGGGCGGCGGGGTGGGTGAAGCGGGGGGTCGGGGCGGCGGTGGCCATCGGGGGCTCCCTTCTCGGAGCGGGGGTGCTGGCGGTGCCGGGTGGGGGTAGGGGTGGGACCTGGGGCATTTATGTGCCAAAAGCAACTAACTCGCCGTCACGCTAACTCGCGGTCCGTGGCGGTGGAAGAGCCCGTCCGGGGGGCGCCGAATCTGTCCGAAATCCGGTCAGTGGTCGGCACCGCAGCGGCGGCGGGCACCGGCTCGCTACAGTTCGCCCATGTCGGACGCCGCAGACGCCCCCTCCCCCGTACCGGACGCCGCAGACGATCGGAGCGCCACCGCGGACCTGGAGGCCGTACTGGCCTCGCTGGCCTACCTGCTGACCCGCTCCCAGGAGCACGAGCGCCGCACCGCCCGGGCCGGCATCACGGCCGCCCGCTCGGACGTCTACCTGCTGCGTGCGCTCGCCGAGGCCGAGGGGCCCAGCCGGGTCGGCGACCTGGCCGCCAGTCTGATGGTCAAGCCCTCCCACGTCACCCGGCAGATCGACCGCCTGGAGAGCCAGCGGCTGGTGGAGCGCACCCCGGACGCGCTGGACCGCCGGGCCCGCCGGGTCGCGCTCACGGCCGACGGGCGGGCGATGCTGGAGCGGCTGAAACAGGCCAACATCATCGGCCTGACCAGCGCGCTGGACGGGGTGGCGGAGCCGGACGTCGCCGCGACGGTGGGCGTGTTGCGGCACCTGATCGAGCGCTACGTGCACCGGGTGCGCAGCACCATGCTGTCGGAGGAGGACTGCCCCGCTCCCCCGGCGGGCGCGGGCGGGGACGGCGGGGCCGCGAGGGTGGCGGAGGGGGCCGTGGAGTCCTGAGCGCCCCCGCGGGGCCGGTCGGGGCGCTGTGGTCGGCGGCGGGTCGGTCAGGGTGGTGAGGCGGCGCGGGGGTCACCTCGGGCGGGGTGGTCGTCGTCCCATCGCGCGGTCCGCGGGCGGGCCCGTTACAGGTCGGCCGGGGTCGGCTCGGTGCGCCAGCGGGCCCGCAGGACGCCGTCGGCGTCGGGCAGCACGGCGGTGAACAGCGGGGTGCGCTCGTCGGTGTACACCGACAGGACGGCGGCGGCCCGGGCCCCGGACAGTTCGGCGGCCCGCGCCCTGAACTCCTGCGGGTCGTCGACCTCGCCGGTGATCCTGCCGTCGTGGCCCTCCCGGACCAGCTCGACCAGCCCGTCGTCGGGGAGGGCGGCCACGGCCTCCAGGTAGGCGGCCTCGACCGGCCCGTGGTCGCTGACCGCCTCCTGCGTTCCCGTGTAGACGTCCCGCTCGTCGCGGTCGGCGGGGTCGTACTTGGTGATCCGGTACACGTGGGGCGGCGCGGCGGGGGGCCGCCGGCGAAGGGGGCTCATCCGGGCCATCCTGCCGCAGGCGACGGGCCGGGTGCCGGTCAGGGCAGTCGGGCGGCGGCTTCGGCGGTGTTGGCGTGGTGGGCGGCCTGGCGGGGGACGGGCAGCCAGGTGGGGCGGAAGCGGCGGCGGTAGTGGGTGCACCAGGTGTGCAGGAGGTCGTCGAGGCGGGGGTCGGGGGTGGCGCGGCGCAGGAGGGCGGCGGCGCGTACCGGGATGCGGTGGGCCCACAGGTCGATGCCGGCCAGGTGGGCGCGGGTGAGCAGGGGTGGCGGGGGGAAGGGGCGCTCGGCGGTGCGCGGGTCCCAGGCGTCGGCGAGTTGGTCGAGGGCGGTCAGCTGGGTGCGGGCGGCGCGCAGCAGCGGGGTGTCGTGGGGCGGGAGCGCGGGTGCCGCGTCGGTGAGCAGGTCGGTGAGCCGGCGGCCGCGTTCGCGCAGGCGGTCGGCGCTGGCGCGCAGGCGCTGGTCGGCGTCCTCGGCGGGGTGGGTGTCGCCGAGTCGGTCGGTGGTCCAGGCGGGCACTTCGACGACGACGGTGCGGCCGCCGTGGCGCCGGGGGGCGAACCAGGTGGCGGCGCGGGCACCGGGCGGCGGCTCGTACGGGGTTCCGTGCGGGCTCTCGTGCGGGGCGAGCATGCCGGTGGTGTTCTCCTGGGTGTCGATGTGGTGGGGCTCCATCAGGAAGACGCCGGGGCCGGCGGCGGGCAGGCGGTAGGTGTCGAAGGAGCCGGTCTCGACCGGGATGCCCAGGGCGGCGGCGGAGCGGGCGAAGGGTTCGGCGAGGGCGCCGGGGTCGGTGAGGGCGCCGGGGTCGGCGGTGGCCTGGAGGAAGGTGCCGCCCACGTCGGCGGTGTGGAGGGAGAGTTGGAGGCGGGGGCGCAGTTCGTCGATCAGGTCGAGGAGGATCCGGCTCTCGGGCAGGCGGCCGCCGACGGCCGGGGCCCATTCGGGCTGTTCGTCGGCGGCGGGGCGGTAGTAGCCGGCGAAGTAGGCGGGCAGGGTGCGGGCGAGGAGGCCGCCTCGGGCCAGGTGCGCGCCGTCGGGGTCGAGGCAGAGCAGGAAGTGCCAGGTCGTCGCCCGGCGCGGGACGGGGCGGGCCAGGGCGCGGTGGGCGAGTTCGACGATGCCGGCCCGGCCGGAGAACTCGTCGGCGTGGGCGCCGGAGACGACCAGGACGTTGCCGGGGGTCTCCTGGCCGTCGGTGTCGGTTTCGGGGGCGATGGACAGCAGGTGCAGGGGGCGCCCGGCGCGGGAGGTGCCGAGGGTGCGCACCCGGCAGCGCCGGGGGTGGCGGGCGGCCAGTCGGTGGGCGGCGTCTATGAGTTCGTCGAGGGTGGGGTAGCGGTCGTGGAGCAGTATCGCCCTGCCCGCGCCGGTCGAGGTGTCGGTCAGCACCGGGTCTCCTTCCCCTGGGTCCGGGCGGCCGGTGGGCCCGGGGGTGGCATTAGATCCGGTCGGACGCGGGTCCGTCCAGGGTGTCCGGGCCCTTGTGCGGGCGAACGGCGGGTCACCGGAGGACCGCCTGCTGGCATGCGGATCGCCCGAGCGCCGCGGCCGGCCGGCGGCCTCTCGGCCGTGCCCCTCCCGCCGGCCCGCCCGGGGCATGATGCGGGGATGGAGAAAACCACGGAAACAACGGCGGTGGACGGGGAGTTCGCCGCCCTGTGCGCTCGGGCGTGGGACGTCCTGGTCCCCGCTCGGGCCGGCTGCCTGGCCGGCGTCTCGGCACACTACGACGAGGTCTTCGACGAGGTCGCGCAGCGGGTGCGCAGCAGCGGCAGCCTCGGGAAGACCGACATCGCGGCGCTGACGGTCTGGAAGCGGCTGACGGCGCGAACGCCGTGGGTGGCGGAGTTGATGGAACTGTCCGATGCCCAGGTGCGGGCCGTCACCGGGCGGGCCGTCGCGGCCGTGCGGAACCGCGCCCTCCCGCGCGGTGAGGCCGCCCGCGCGGGGCGGGCCGTCCTCGGGGAGCTGCCCGGTTTCCGGACCGGGGACGCTCTCGCCTCGGCCGTGCTGACCGCGGCGGCGCCCGCCCGGATGGCGGTCTACGACCGCCGCGTCCAGGGCGCCCTGGACGCCCTCGGGTTCACCCTCACCCCCGCGCCGGGACGGTACGGCCGCTACCTGCGGCTCCTCGACGGCCTCCTGCTGCACGGCGGGACACGGGCGGACGGCTGGACGGCCCGCGACCTCGACACCGCCCTGTACTGGGCGGGCGGTGACGGGCCGCAGCCGTCCTGAGGCGCCTGCCTGCGGCGGGTCAGGGCCGGCGCGGGCGGGGGCGTCAGCGGTAGATGCCCGCGGCCCGGACGGGGTCGGCCGAGACGTTGGCGACGAAGAGGCCGGGGTCGAAGTCCTCGGCCTCGACGAACGGGGTCGGGTCGTGCTCCTGGCCGGCCCGTTCCGGCGGCACCGGGTAGCGCAGCTCGGTGATCTGACCGGCCGTCAAGACGAAGTGCGATCCGTCGACCCGGTGCCGCACGACGGTGGCGGTGCCGAGCCGGATGTCACGCTCGCCCACCCGGATCCGCAGCCCGTCCGCGCCCCGGTGGAACACCACACGGGCGAGGGCCAGTTGGCCGTAGTGGCCGTTGATCACCTGCCGGGAGTCGACGGTTCGCTCGGGGCCGAGCCGTCCGGTGGCCGGATCGAACTCGGCGCCCCGGCCGTACCTGTCGAAGCTCGCGACCAGCATGACGGTCCTCCTCCCGCGGGCCCGGCCTGGCGCCGTCCCCTGCCAGGCTCCGGCATCCGGCGCGCCGAGGGAAGTGCGGCCCCGGCGGGGCGCCGGGCGTCGGGCTCAGCCGGGCGTCGGGCTCAGGGGGTGAGGCCGGGCGCCGGCCCCGTGCGGGCGGGGCCGGCGCCGTTCTCGGGCGTCAGGGCGTGAGGACCCACTTCTGGTTGGCCAGGCCGTTGCAGTCCCAGATGCCCAGCTGGGCGCGGTTGGAGGTGTCGAAGCCGAGCTCGTCCAGGCACTTGCCGGTGAGCACGTTCCTCAGCGAGCCGTCGGGCTGCGGGATCCACTGCTCGCCCTGGCTGCCGACGCAGTCGTAGATCTCGACCTTGGTGCCGTTGGGGCTGGAGGCGCTGCCCCACACGACGTTCAGGCACTTGCCCAGGCCGCGGACGGTGTTGTCCAGGCCCAGGGTCCACCACTGGGCGCCGGTGCCGTTGCAGTCGTAGATCTGCACGGGGGTGGCGTTGTTGTTGCTGCCGTGGGCGATGTCCACGCACTTGCCGCCGTATCCGACCAGGCGGCCCTGCTTGCCCTGCATGCCGATGACGACCGGGCGGATGGTGTCGGTGGCGGTGTCGCCGGGGTGGCACACGGCGGTGGAGGTCCCGTCGCCGACCACGGTGTTGCCGGCGACCCAGTAGGTGATCGGCTGGCTCTGGACGACGTAGAAACAGACCACCTGGACCTGCCAGACCGTGCCGGGCGGCACGTTGTTGCAGGTCGCGGAGGCCATCGGGCCGCCGCGGCCGGTGCCGCAGGCGCCCGGGGTCTCGGCCTGGGCGGTGGAGGACAGGGCGGCGACGCCCACCAGGGTGAGCAGGGTGGTCAGTAGGGCGGCGAGGGTTCGTCGCAGGCGCATGCGCGGGGTCCCTTCTGGTCGACGGGGCCCAACCGGATGTGTGGATCGTGTGGTTGGTGCCGCCCAGCGTGGGCGATGAGCTGAGCGGGCGTCAACTGTTGTGAATGGCTTGTCCGGAAACGATTCATGTCAGCTAGCAGTGCACCGGTGGCCCGGCCCGAGGGGCGGGGCCGGGGGCCGGCTGTCACACCCGCCCGGCAGACTGGGAGCGGACCACCCGAGCGAAGCGAGGACGAAACCATGGCTGACCGGCCCCTGACGCTGATGGCAGTGCACGCCCACCCCGACGACGAGGCCACCGGCACCGGCGGCGTGCTCGCCCGCTACGCCACCGAGGGCATCCGCACCGTCCTCGTCACCTGCACCGACGGCGCCTGCGGCGACGGCCCCGGCGGCGCCAAGCCCGGCGAGGACGGGCACGACCCGCAGGCGGTGGCCGCCCTGCGCCGCAAGGAGCTGGAGGCCAGCTGCCGCGTCCTGGGCGTCGACCACCTCGAAACCCTCGACTACGGCGACTCCGGGATGATGGGCTGGCCCGCCAACGACGCCCCCGGCTCGTTCTGGAGCACCCCCGTCGCCGACGGCGCCACGCGCCTGGCCGAGCTGATCCGCCACTACCGGCCGGACGTCGTCGTCACCTACGACGAGAACGGCTTCTACGGCCACCCCGACCACATCCAGGCCCACCGCATCACCATGGCCGCCCTGGACCTGGCCCCCGACCTGGCGCCCAAGGTGTACTGGACCACCGCGCCGCACTCGGCGATGAAGCGGTTCGGCGAGGCGATGCGGGAGTTCGGCGCCGACTGGGACGAGCCGGCCGAGCCGGCCGAGGAGACCGGCGGCACGGGCGGGGCCGGGTCGGCCGTCGAGGCCCCCGAGCTGCCGCCGATCGGGCTGCCCGACGAGGAGGTCACCACCTGGGTGGACACCAGCGCCTACGGCGGCCAGAAGTTCGACGCGCTGGCCGCCCACGCCAGCCAGGGCGAGAACATCTTCTTCCTGCGGATGGGCAAGGAGCGCTTCACCCAGCTGATGGGCGTCGAGACCTTCGTGCGCGTCCGCGACACCACCGGCGCGCCGCTGCCCGAGCAGGACCTGTTCGCCGGCCTGCGCTGACGCCCGTCGGAGCCCGGCCCCCGGCGCCGCCGCCGGAGCCCGGGCCCCGACGGCGGCGCCGGGGGCCGTCCGCCCTTTTGAGGCGGGGGTGGTGAACTGTTGACGTCTGACTGTGCGTAAGTGTGCGTGAGCGTAGTCCAGTTGCATTATGGTCGCGTTCGTGAATCTGACGGAGTGGGCGCGAGCGCAGGGGATCAGTCCCCATACCGCTTACCGCTGGTTCCGTCAGGGCACTCTGCCGGTTCCGGCTGAGCGGGTGGGGCCGCGCACGATCCCGGTGAACATCGAGGCCAACGCCGCATCCGACGGCCCAACCGGCGGCGTCGGCCTGTATGCCCGGGTCTCCTCACATGACCGGAAGTCGGACCTTGAGCGGCAGACGGCCCGGCTCGCCGGATGGGCGGCCCAGGGTGGTCACCGTGTCGTCCGGGTCGAATCGGAGATCGGTTCCGGGATGAACGGCGGCCGGTCGAAGGCCCGTCGTCTGCTGGCCGATCCGGCTGTGACAACGGTCGTTGTCGAGCACAAGGACCGCCTCGGCCGGATGAACGTCGAACTCGTGGAAGCCGTGCTCGCCGCGTCGGGCCGGCGCCTGGTCGTCCTGGACGAGGGTGAGGTCGAAGACGATCCCGTGCGGGACATGGTCGAGATACCGACCTCGCTCTGTGCCCGCCTGTACGGGTTCTACGGCCGGGGCGCGAGCAGGTCGTCGAGTTCGGCGGCGTAGAGCCGGGCAGGGTCGAAGCCCATCGTGGTGAAGTGGCCGGCCAGTTCGAGGGAGAGCACGCCGTGCAGGCGGGTCCACAGGCTCAGGAAGCGGTGCAGCGCCTCGGGCGGGGCGGGGTGGCCGAGGGCCCAGTCGCCGTGCCCGCCCAGGCCGCCACCGCCCGCTCCGGCTCCCGCTCCCCCGCTGCTCCCCTCACCTGCCACGGGCAGGGCGTCGATCCCGCCGCCCGGGTCCGTTACCGGACCGAGGCCGTGATCCACGCGCCGCTGAACACCGTCTGGCGGCTGCAGACCGACGTCGCCCGCCGGCCGTCCTGGCAGCAGGCCGTGGCGAGCGCCGAGCGCCTGGACCACGGCCCGCTGCGGGCCGGCTCGGCGTTCCACTGGACCACCCCGCTGCCCCCCAACCCCGCCACCACCGCCCCCGACCTGGACATCACCTCCACCGTCCGGCAGCTTCGCCCCGGCGTCTGCGTCCGCTGGACCGGCCCCGCCGTCGCCGAGGGACTGCACATCGACGGCGTGCACGTGTGGACCTTCAGCCCGGTGCCCGGCGGCGTCCTGGTGCGCACCGAGGAGACCCACTCCGGGCCGCAGGTCGACGCCGACGTCCCGACCGCGACGGCGATCCTGCGCCAGGGGCTGGAGGCCTGGCTGGGCGACCTGAAGGCCGCCGCCGAGGCGTGAGCCGCCCCGCCGCCGGCCCCGCCCGGCGCGAGTGCCCAGGTCAGGGGCGGGGCCAGGTGTGCGCGGGGGCCGAAGGCCGCCGCCGAGGCGTGAGCCGCCCCGCCGCCGGCCCCGCCCGGCGCGAGTGCCCAGGTCAGGGGCGGGGCCAGGTGTGCGCGGGGGCCGGATGACCATGAGAATGGTGCGGACAGTCCCCCCGAAAGTTCAGAGAAGGAACCCCCACATGGATCTCGGCGTGCGCTGGAAGCTGCACGGTGACGGGCGCACGCCCGCACCGGGAGCGGTCGTCCGCCCCGACGAACGGCTCTCCTGGCCCCGCACGGCAGGGCTCGGCGCCCAGCACGTGGTGGCCATGTTCGGCGCGAGCTTCGTGGCCCCGGTGCTCATGGGGCTGGACCCCAACCTGGCGATCATGATGTCCGGCGTCTCGACCGTGATCTTCCTGCTGGCCACCCGCGGCCGGGTGCCCAGCTACCTGGGCTGCTCGCTGTCCTTCGTCGGGGTCGCCGCGGTGATCCGGGCGCAGGGCGGCACCAGTGCGACGGTGACCGGCGCGGTGCTCGTGGTGGGCGTGGTGCTGTTCCTGGTGGGCCTGGCGGTCCAGTACTTCGGAGCGCGGATCATCCACGCGACGATGCCGCCGATCGTCACGGGCGCCGTCGTCATGCTGATCGGCTTCAACCTGGCCCCGGTGACCGCCTCGACGTACTGGCCGCAGGACCAGTGGACGGCGCTGCTGGTGATGCTGTTCACCGGCCTCGCGGTGGTGTGCCTGCGCGGCTTCTGGTCGCGGGTGGCGATCTTCCTGGGACTGGTCTTCGGGTACGGGATCTCCTTCGTCTTCGACCGGGTCTTCGGCAAGATCCACTCGGTGGACGGCGGCGGCCACATGACCGACCACTGGCGCCTGGACCTCTCCGGCGTCGGCAAGGCCGACTGGATCGGCCTGCCCGCCTTCCACGGCCCCTCCTTCCAGTGGTCCGCGGTCCTGGTCGCACTGCCCGTGGTGATCGCGCTGGTCGCCGAGAACGCCGGGCACGTCAAGGCCGTCGGCGAGATGACGGGCGAGAACCTGGACGACAAGCTGGGCACCGCGATCTCCGCGGACGGCGTCGGCTCCGTGCTCTCCACCGCCCTCGGCGGCCCGCCCAACACCACGTACTCCGAGAACATCGGCGTCATGGCCGCCACCCGCGTCTACTCCACCGCCGCCTACTGGGCCGCCGCCGGCTTCGCACTGCTGTTCGGCATCTGCCCGAAGTTCGGCGCCGTCGTCGCCGCGATCCCCGGCGGGGTGCTCGGCGGGATCACCGTCATCCTGTACGGCATGATCGGCCTGCTCGGCGCGCAGATCTGGACCAAGTCGGGGGTGGACCTGCGCAACCCGCTGAACCTGGTGCCGGCCGCGGCGGGCATCATCATCGGCATCGGCAACGTGACGCTGAAGTTCACCGACACCTTCAGCCTCAGCGGCATCGCACTGGGCACCCTGGTCGTCATCACCGGCTACCACGCCCTGCGGGCGCTGGCCCCCGCGCACCTCAAGGCCCAGGAACCGCTGCTGGACGAGGGCACCTCCTCCTACGACGAGCCGTCCCAGGGCGAGGGGGAACGGCGCGCCCCGTAGCGCGGCTCCCGCGCAGCGAAGACCGGCGGAAGTAACCGAAAGGTACTTCCGCCGGTCTTTTTCGCCTGGTCCGAGAGGTCGTCAGATGGTCGAATCGCTCCGCACGCCCTTCTTGACCACCCATTGACCCGGGAGAGGCATGTCCCTTCTGCCCCAGCACCGCAAACTCGCCGTCGGGGCCCTGGCCCTGGCCACCTTCGCGATCTCCTGCGGCTCGGCGACGGCCAGCAGTGCGGCCGCCACGGGCAAGGTCCTGTGGACCCCGAGCACCGCCGAGGGGCCGTCGTCCTTCGTCGGCGTCCAGTGCGCCGCCCCGAGCGGCTTCGGCGTGGTCAAGGACCCGGTGAAGGGCAGCGTGTGGAAGGCGTTCCAGGCCGCGAACCAGGAGCGCTGCGAGACGCTCGGCCCGGACCTGAAGGAGGGCGACACGTTCTACCTGGGCTGGTCGTCCAAGGCGGAGATCGGCGACGACAACAGCCGGTACGTCTTCCAGCTCAAGTGCTCGCCGAGCACCGGCACGGCCAACCACCCGATCGAGATCGACATCACCGACGGGCGCGTGCGGCTGCAGGAGTGGGACACCCGGCACGTGGCGCACCCGCTGTGGACGGCGCCGGTCAAGAACGGCCAGTGGCACGCCTACGCGCTGAAGATCCACCTCGGGCGCACCGACGGCACGATCGACTTCTGGTTCGACGGCAAGAAGCAGACGTTCAGGACGGGTTCGGGGACGTTCAAGGGGACGACCTGGGACGGCGACCGGAACTACCTGAAGTGGGGCTCGTACCACGAGTCGTCGGGGGATGCGACGAACACGTTCACCAGCCCGGTGATGGCGACCACGTTGGAGACGGCCGTCGTCGGCTCGTAGGGGAGGAAGACGACGGCAGGCCCGGACCGCGGTGGTGCGGTCCGGGCCTGTGTTGTCCAGGCGGCCTTGCGGGGCGTCTGGGTCGTTGTCAGCATTGGGCGTTGATCGTTCTGCTGTTGATCCACGTCAAGGGGGAAGATCGTGAAGTACGTCAAGCTGGGCTCCACGGGCATGGACGTGTCGCGGATCTGCCTGGGTGCCATGAGTTTCGGCGCCCCCGGCCAGGGCGACCACAGCTGGACCCTGGACCTCGATCGGTCACGGCCGATGATGCTGCACGCCCTGGAGTCCGGGGTGAACTTCGTGGACACCGCCAACGTCTACTCCGCCGGGAGCAGCGAGCAGATCGTCGGGCAGGTCCTGCGCGAATACGGCCACCGCGACGAGATCGTGCTGGCGACCAAGGTTCACAGCCGGACGCGCCCGGGGCCCAACGGCGTGGGACTGTCCCGCAAGGCGATCATGGCCGAGATCGACAACAGCCTGCGCAGGCTCGGCACCGACCACGTCGACCTGTACCAGATCCACCGGTGGGACCCGGCGACGCCGATCGAGATCACGATGGAGGCGCTGCACGACGTGGTCAAGGCGGGCAAGGCCCTGCACATCGGCGCGTCGTCGATGTGGGCCTGGCAGTTCGCCAAGGCCCAGTACGTCGCCGAGCGCAACGGCTGGACTCCGTTCAGCACGATGCAGAACCACTACAACCTGATCTACCGCGAGGAAGAGCGGGAGATGCTGCCCCTGTGCGCGGACCAGGGTGTGGGCGTCATCCCGTGGAGTCCCCTGGCCCGGGGACGGCTCGCCAGGCAGTGGGACAGCGTCAGTGCCCGCAGCGAGAGCGACGCGTTCGGCAAGACCCTCTACCCCGACACCGATCGTGAGATCGTCGACCGGCTCGGACGGCTGGCCGCCAAGCGTGAGCTGCCGATGGCGCAGCTCGCGCTGGCGTGGCTGCTCTCCAAGCCGACGGTCACCTCCCCCATCGTCGGCGCCACCAAGATGAGCCACCTCCAGGACGCCATCGCGGCGGTGGACGTGGAACTCGACGAGGAGGAGATCAGCTACCTGGAGGAGCCGTACCAGCCGCACGAGGTCGTCGGCCACCCCATCACCCAGTGGCCGGGCCAGCACTGAGGCACTCCCCGGGCCCGGACCGCCGAGTGTGCGGTCCGGGCCCGTCGTTTTCAGATGTCTCCGAACTCCCCGCTGCGGACGGCGGTGACGAACGACTTCCAGGCCTCCGACGGGAAGGTCAGGACCGGCCCCTTGGGGTCCTTGGAGTCACGGACCCTGCCCGGGTGCGCGTCATCTACCTCGATGCAGCCGCCCCCACCATTGCTATAGGTGCTCTTGCGCCACTTGGCGCCCGTTGGGTCATGCATGGTCCAGTTCCTTCCGTGCCTCCCGGATCATGGCCAAACTATCCGGCTGGCTGAGCGCGTTGACCTGGAGTCGATCGTATCTATCGACCCATCGGGCCACCGTCTCGGCGTCTTGTTCCAGGTATCCCCGCTGAAGCGTCTCCGTGTAGCCGACCAAAGCCCGATTCGGAAGGGTCAAAAGCGTGACGGGGTGGGATAGGGGTCGATCCTCGGCGAGGCGGTACGGGGCAACCTGGATGATCACGTTCGAGCGGTGGCTCAGACTCTCCAGGTGAGAGAGCTGCATGACCATGATCTCCCGACCGCCGATCGGCCGGCGCAGGACCCCCTCATCCAGAACAGCATGGATCATCGTGCCCCGGTCAAGCATCAGTTGGCGTTGGGCCAGCAAGCCGAGTCTCCCGTCAGCCTGCTCCTGAGTCGCTTCCCCACGTCGGACGATACCGGCTTCGTATGCTGCGCTGTACCTCGGATGTTGGAGTATGCCCGACACCATGTCCGTGTCGAACAGTCTGGCTGCGATCGCTTCGCGTTCCCGGCGAAGGTACTCGGAGAACCCGGGCAGAAGAGCACCGTTCTTCCAACTCCACCACAGCCCCGTCAGGGCGCCACCTGCATCGAGGGCGGCGTCGACGCGTTCTACGAACTTTAAAGAGGGAGCTTGTTTGGCTCGCTCGACGTTCGAGATATAGACGTTGGAGTACCCGACTCGCTTGCCAAGTTCGATCTGCGTCAGCCCCTTGGCCTGGCGCGCCCTGCCGATTTGAACTGCCAGTGCTTCAAGCGGTGATGACGTTGGATCAAGTGTGCGACGAACCAAGATCGCTCTCTTTAAAATCCACCGGACCAGAGATTTGAAACTCTTCCGATCCTAGAGGAGGCTGAGCCATCCTGGTAGCGATTCGGTCACTGACCGAAGTCATCGGCCAAGACGGCAATGCGTACATCCCTCACGGAGACCCCCATGCCTGACGCGCAGAATCCCCCCTGCCCCTTCCAACTCCACGAAGTGGTGCAGGACTTCAGTTACCTGGACAACGGAGAGCCACGCGAAGGGGTCTTCGTCGAGGTGCTGCTCGGAAAGGCGATTCTCCGGCCCCTCGGGGCGACCGGGCCCGAGTGGCGGGTCGACCCGGCCTTGCTCCGGGCCCTCGACCCTCGGGAGACCGCGCCGGGCACCGGCGGCAAGCCGCGTCGTCGGTCGCTGTGACCGACCACCGATTCCTCACATCTGGAGCAGAGTTGAGCAGGACCCTCCTCATGAGCCGTCCCCCCGCCCGCCGATCGGGCCAGCAGGTCTTCGTCCTCCTCGAAGAGCCCGACCGGGCGGACGAGTTCTCCGTCCTCCTGGTCGACCCCGTCTACCGGGAGGGCATGACCCTGCCCGGCGGCAGCGCCGAGCAGGACGAGCTCCCCCACCTCGCCGCCCGTCGCCACCTCGAAACGGAGACCGGGCTCGTGCTGGGCCTGCGCACGATCCTCACCATCGACTACGTGCCCGCCGCCAGGTTCCCCGAGGGCGTCAACCTCGTCTACGCGGGCGGGATGCTCACGCCCCGAGAGGCCGAGACCGTCCGCCGCCACCAGCCTCCGGCCGACATCCGCGGCCTGCACTGGGTACCCCGGTCCGAGCTGCGCGAGGTCATGGCCGACGACCAGTACCGGCGCGTCGAGGACGCCTGGGACGCCTGGGAGCACGGCGCCGGCATCCCACTCCTCATCCAGGGCGTGCCGGTCCCCGTGGGCTGATCCCGGTGGACGGGCTGGGCCCAAAAGGTGATTCACGCCTGCGATCGGCCGAGGACTCAGCACGATCGGGGCGACTGTCGGGACGACGGCGCTCTGCCGACCTTTTTCGCGCTGTCTGTCGCCCTCCCCGGCGCCGCGCACGCGGCCGCACCAGACTTCAGCCACCACCTCGACGACGACGAGGGAAACACCCTGAGCGGAACCCTCACCGACCCCGACGACGGGTGCTGGGACATCCCTGAACTCAACTCGGACCGGTTCCGTTCCGTGAAGTTCTTCCCCGCCGGCTAGCGCTGGTGCTGCCGCGCTTCCGGCGGAGCACCCGGCTGGGCCGTACCGCGGCGGTCCCCAGGGAATGACGGCGAGGGGCGGCTGACCCAGCGGATCGGCGGCCGCTACCCGCTGGCCGAGGCGGCCCGGGCGCACGCGGACCTGGAGTCGCGCCGTACGACCGGCAAGCTGGTGCTGCTGCCCTGAGCGGAGGGCGGCGGGACCGTACAGCAGGGAGGGCAACGTGACGCTGACCCGCAAGGGCGCCGCGACCAGGCGGCGCATCGTCGAGGGCGCGGCCGGGCAGATCCGTGCGCAGGGCGTGTTCGCGCTGCGCCTGGAGGACGTGATGGCGCGCACGGCGACGAGCAAGAGTCAGCTGTTCCACTACTTCCCCGGCGGTAAGGACGAGTTGCTGCTGGCCGTGGCGGAGCACGAGGCGCAGCGGGTGCTGGAGGACCAGCAGCCGGAGCTGGGCGCCCTGACGTCCTGGGAGGCCTGGCAGCGGTGGCGGGACAAGGTGGTGGCCCGTTACCGCGCGCAGGGCGTGAACTGTCCGCTGCACACGGCGCTGTCCCAGCTGGGGCCGGCCAGCGATGGGGCGCGGGCGGTGGCGGCGCGGCTGTTGGAGCGGTGGCAGGGGGAGCTGGCCGCGGGCATCCGCCGCCTGCAGGGCAGTGGCGAGGTCGCGGCGGAACTGGATGCCGAGCGGGAGGCGGCGGCGCTGCTGGCGGGCGTCCAGGGCGGGGTGCTGATCCTGCTGACCACGGGCTCCACCGTCCACCTGGAGGCGGCCCTGGACTCGGGCCTGGCCCGGTTGCGCGGGGCGCGGCCCGTCGCCTGATCCCGGGGCTGATGGTCTGGACCAGGGGCCGGAATTGTGGCGAGGGACACGCCCGGGGGCGCTGGTCGTGAGAAGGCTCACCCGCGGCGGGCGATCGGGCCGGTGGACGGCGAGGACGCCCACGAGCACTGGGCGAGCCTGGGTTCGGCACGGGCGAAGGCCCTGTCCGCTTCGGGACCAAGGTCATCGATCCGTTTGACCTTCGGCCCGGTGGTCACCCCGGCGGATCCGGGCAACCGTGGTTGGTCGCCCGGTGTGATCGGGCGATGGCGCCGTCCAGCGTGGGCGGCGCCGTTCCCTGCCGTCTACCCGGCGCACGGCGTGTGTGAAGAGCGCACGGCCGTACGCTCCGGAGGACCCCAGACAGATGTCCCAGACCATCGACAACGCCCCGTATACCGCCTTCCACCGAAGGCTGGCCCTCGCCTGTTCCGGTGGGCCGCTGCTCGACGGCTACATCCTGAGCATCGTCGGCGTCGCCCTGATCGGGATGCGCCCCGACCTCGGCCTGTCCACCGCGCAGGTCAGCCTGATCGGCGCCGCCGCGCTGGTGGGCATGTTCGTCGGCGGCGCCCTGTTCGGCGTGCTGACCGACAAGATCGGCCGGGAGGTGATGTACACCGCCGACCTGCTGGTGATGGTCGTCTGCTCGGTGCTCTCCTTCTGGGTGGACGACGTGTGGGCGATCGCCGTGCTG
Organism: Kitasatospora sp. NPDC017646; assembly: GCF_044329365.1. Taxonomy (NCBI): domain Bacteria; kingdom Bacillati; phylum Actinomycetota; class Actinomycetes; order Kitasatosporales; family Streptomycetaceae; genus Kitasatospora; species Kitasatospora sp. NPDC017646. The sequence continues at coordinate 28,466 of NZ_JBIRJC010000001.1, forward strand.
CGCTTCGTGCTCGGCATGGCGGTGGCCGCCGACTACCCGATCGCCACCTCCCTGCTCGCCGAGTGGCTGCCCGCCAAGCACCGCGGGCGGCTGCTCGGCCAGCAGATCGTCGCCTGGTACGCCGGCTCGGTGCTCGCCTACGTGGTGGGCTACCTGTTCCTGGAGCTGGCCGGGCCGGGCAGCTGGCGGTGGATGCTGGCCAGTTCCACGGTGCTGTGCGTGGTCTTCCTGGTGATCCGCCGCGGTTCGCCGGAGTCGCCGCGCTGGCTGGCCGCCAACGGGCGGGTGGGCGATGCGGTGCGCGTGGTGGAGAAGCACCTCGGGGTGCGGGTCGACGGCCGGGAGCTGATGCCCGACCCGGCCGGACGCGCGCGGCGCAGCAGCGGGCTGCGGCTGCTGATGACCCCGCCCTACCGGCGCCGCACCCTGTTCTGCGGCCTGTTCTTCCTGTGCCAGGTCGGCCCGCTGTTCGCGATGCTGACCTTCGGCCCGCAGATCCTGTCCTCCTTCGGCATGCCGGGCGGCACGGTGATGGAGACCCTGGGCACGGGGCTGATCAGCCTGGTGTTCCTGCTGGGCTGCTACCCGGCGCTGCGTCTGATCGACACCAGGGGCCGGCGTCCCGTCATCATCTGGTCGTTCGCGCTGATGACCGTGCCGCTGGCGCTGCTGGGGGTTTGGCCCACCGCGCCGGCCGCCGTGGCGCTGACGGCGCTGTGCGCGTACGCGTTCCTGTGCGGCGGGCCGAACGTGCTCGACTGGACCTATCCGAACGAGTTGTTCCCGACCGAGATCCGGGCCACGGCGGTGGGGGTTGCGACCTCGGTGAGCCGGATCGGCGCGGCGGTGGGCACCTATCTGCTGCCGCTGTCGCTGACCGGGCTGGGCACCGGGCCGACGATGCTGATCGCCGCCGGGACGACGGCGCTGGGGCTGCTGGTGTGCGCGCTGTGGGCGGAGGAGACCCGCGGCACGGCGCTGGGCGCCGCCCCGACCGCCGCCCGTACGGGTACGGCCAAGGCGACGCAGGCCGTTCCGGCGCAGCGCGTGCCGCAGACGGCGCGCGGCTGACGGCCGGCACGTGGACGGCGCCGCCCGGGTGTTCCCGGGCGGCGCCGCCGTCGTTCCTGGCAGCCGGGTGGCTTTGTCAAGCCCGCAGCGGGGCCGGCCGATCGGCAGTAACCTCGGCCCTCTGCAACGAGGGGCCCGGCAGGGCGAATTGGAGGCGGCGGTGGCCGAGGGGAAGGCCGGGGGCGGCGACGGGACGGGGCGGGAGGACGGGCCGCTGCACGAGCGTGAGGCCGAGCTGCGGTCGGCGGCGCAGGCGATCGAGGTGCTGACCCGGCCGGCCGGCACCGGGGTCGGGGAGCTGCTGCTCTACACCGGGGCGGCCGGACTGGGCAAGACCGCGATGCTGACCGAGGTGCGCCGGGCGGCGAAGCGCGCGGGCTGCACGGTGCTGTTCGCCCGGGGCGGGCAGCGGCAGTGCCACGAGCCGTTCCACGTGGTGCGCCAGTTGGTGCGGCCGGTGCTGTCGGCCCTGTCCGACGACGAGCGGGCGCGGGTCTTCGGGCCGTGGGAGGACGTCGTCGGCCCCGCGGCCGGTCTGCTGCCGCCCGGCAGGCAGCTCGACCCGCAAGGGGTGCGGGACGGGCTGGACTTCGTCCTGACCCGCCTCGTGCAGCTGCGTTCGCCGGTGGCCGTTCTGGTCGACGACCTGCACTGGGCCGACCCGGAGTCGCTCGGCTGGCTGGCCGGCTTCGCGGTCCGTGCCCGGGAGCTGCCGGCCCTGCTGGTGCTCGCCTGCCGCGACGAGTTCCCCGACGACGCGCTGGCGCTGCAACGCGGCCTCGCCGCCCGGGCCGACCGCCGGCACGAACTCCGCCCGCTGCAGCCCGCCTCGGTGGCGCACCTGGTCCGCGCGGCTCTGGGGGCGCGGGCCGAGGACGCCTTCTGCCGCCACGTCTGGGCGGTCACCGCCGGGAACCCGTACGAGACCGCCGCCCTGCTGCGCGAGGTGGCCGACCAGCAGCTCGACCCGGTCGAGGAGAGCACCGGGCTGCTGCGCGAGATCGCCGCCACCGCCCGCGGGATGACGCTGCGGCACTGGCTGGACCGTCTGGGCCCCACCACGCTGCGCTTCGCCTGGGCGGCGTCCGTCCTGGACACCGACATCCGCCCCGACCTCGCCGCCGCCATCTGCGCCCAGGGGCCCGAGACCGCCGCCCAGTCCGTCCGGGAACTGCGCCGGCACCGGGTGCTGACCGGCACGCCGGCGGGCCGGCTGGAGTTCGTCCATCCGCTGATCGCGACCTCCGTCTACCAGTCGATGCCGCCGGCCGCCCGGACCGGGATGCACGGGGTCGCCGCCGTCGAGGTCGAGAACGCCGGCCTCGGCCTGCCGGCGGCCTCCCGGCACCTGCTGGAGATCCTGCCCGAAGGGGACGGCGTCATCGTCGACAAGCTGCGCCGGGCGGCCCGCGAACACCTGGCCATCGGCGCGCCCGAGGCCGCGCAGCGCTGCCTGCGCCGTGCCGTCAGCGAGCCGCCCGCCGACCGGGACCGGGCCTCGGTGCTCTACGAACTCGGCTGCTCGGCCCTGCTCACCGACCCGGCGACCACGGTCAACCAGCTGCGCCTGGCGCTCGCCGACCCGTACGGGCTGGAGCCCGGGCTGCGGGTGGACGCGACCTTCCGGCTCGCCCAGGCCCTCGCCCACAGCAACCGGCTCGGCGAGGCCGCCGCGCTGTGCGCCGAGGAGGCCGCGCGCGCCCTGCCCGGACCGGGGCGGCTGCGCCTGGAGGTCGCCCACTTCATGTTCACCACGTTCCAGTCCGAGGACGCGGACGGCCCCGGCCGCTCCCGGCGCCTCGCGCAGTTCCACCGGATGCTGGACACCGTCGGACTGGCCTTCACCGACGTCGGCGAATCCGTGGCGGCCCCGGGCGGGGCCGTGTTCGAACACGACGGCCTGGCCCACGCGGTGGCCGTGCTGCGCTGCTGGGACCTCACGCTGCGCGGCGTCGACCGCGCGCGGGCGCTCGCACTGGCCGACTCCGCCCTGCCGCGGGGCCGGCTGCCGCGCAGCCTGGGCTGGACCAACACCACCTGGGGCTTCGAGCTGCCGGGGATCCTGGGCATCAGCTACCTGTACGCGGACCGGGTCGACCGGGCGGAGGAGCTGTTCACCGAGGCGGTGCGCGCCTACGAGGTCGCCGGGTGGAGCGGCGGCCACCTCGGCTTCGCCTACCTGCTGACCGGCATGCTGCGCTTCCGCTGCGGCGCGCTCGTCGAGGCGGAGGACTACCTGCGCCGGGCGCTGCGCACGGCCGGGCGGATCGGCCCGGGCACCCCGCTGCACTGGGACGCGGTCGGGGCGCTGGCCGAGACCCTGGCGGCGCGCGGCCGGCTGGAGGAGGCCCTGGAGCTCGCGCGCGAGCACGCCTTCGGTCCGCCGTACCCGACGGTGATGGTGCTGCCCGACGCTCCCACGCTGTACGGCCGTCTGCTGCTGGCGGCGGGCGACGCGCCGGGCGCGGCCGAGGTGCTGACGGCCGCCGGCGCGGCTCTGGACGCGCGCGGGTGGCGCAACACGGTGTGGGCGCCGTGGCTGGGGCACCTGGCGCGCGCGGTGGCCCCGGCCGAGCCGCAGCGGGCCCGCGAGCTGGCCGGGGAGGCGGTGCGCCGGGCCCGGGAGTCCCGGACGGACTCGGCCGTCGGCAGCGCGCTGCGGCTGTGCGCCTCGGTGCACGAGGGACCGCGCGCGGCCGAGCTGCTGGCGCAGGCGGTGCGGCACCTGGAGCGCTCGCCGGCCCGCTACGAGCACGCGATGGCGCTGGTCGACCTCGGCGAGGCGCTGGGCCCGGCTGCGCACGCCCGTGCCGCGCTCGCCCGGGGGCTGGAGCTGGCCGTCGGGTGCGGCGCCGACGGCCTGGCGGCCCGGGCCCGCGGCCTCCTGGAGTCGGGGGCCGGGGCGGGCGGCTGAGGCGGGGCGGTCAGACGGACAGGGCCGCTCTGCCGGGCACGCGGCGCAGCAGCCGGCCCAGGGCCAGGCCGCCGGGCCCGACCGCGGCGATCAGCAGGAAGGCCCAGCAGAACATCACGGCGGGTTCGCCGCCGTTCTGGATCGGCCACAGGGCGTTGCCCTGGTGCACGCTGAAGTAGGCGTAGGCCATCGACCCGGAGCACAGGAGCGCGGCCGGGCGCACCGCCAGGCCCACGAGGACCAGGACGCCGCCGGCCAGTTGGATGGCGGCCGCCCACCAGCCGGGCCACTGCCCGAACTCGGGTGCTTTGCCGTGCGCGCCGCCCAGGACGCCGAAGAGGGTGGCCGCGCCGTGGCAGGCGAACAGCAGGGAGACCACGATGCGGAACAGCCCCAGGACGAGGGGGCGGGTGCGTTCGGCGAGCGGCGAGGGGTCGACGGCCACGGGGAGCTCCTCGGTCAGGTGGGGGTTGGGGGGTCGGGTACCGGGTGTGCGCGCGTCGGTGCCGGGGCCGTACGGGGGCGGCCCGGTCGAGGTTGACGCGGTGGCGCCAATTCTGACTTCACGTCAGCTCCGGCGGCAGCGGTGCGAAGCTCTGAGGTTCCTCTGAGTTCCGCGACAGCCGCACCCCGCCGGGGCCGCGCTTCCGGCGGGCCTGCGGGGCCCGGTCCCCGATCCCCGGGAGCCCGGGGATCCCAAAAATATGCGGCTCTTGCAACTTAATGAGTCCGCAACTATTGTTGAGGCTCGTAGACTTCATCCGCAACAAGCTATGCCAGCCCGCGCCCGCGGGCGCCTCAGACCGAGCCGGGAGCCCGACATGAGCGCCACCACCCTCTTCACCCCGCACACCCTGCGGGAGCTGACCGTCCCCAACCGGGTCTGGATGCCGCCGATGTGCCAGTACAGCGCCGCGCCGGCCGGCGAGGCGGCCGGGGTGCCCACGGACTGGCACTACACCCACCTGGCGGCGCGGGCCGCGGGCGGCACGGGGCTGATCATCGTGGAGGCCACCGCGGTCAGCCCCGAGGGGCGCATCAGCCCCTACGACCTCGGACTGTGGAACGACACCCAGGCCGAGGCCTTCCGCCGGATCACCTCCTTCCTCAAGGAGCAGGGCACCGTCCCGGCCGTCCAGCTCGGCCACGCCGGGCGCAAGGCCTCCACCGAGCGGCCGTGGGTCGAGCGCGGGCGGGCACTGGCCCCCGAGGAGGAGCACGGCTGGACCCCGGTCGCCCCCAGCGCCGTGCCCTTCTCCCCCGCGCACACCACACCCGACGAGCTGACGGTCGATCAGATCCGTGAGCTGGTCGGCAAGTTCGCCGAAGCGGCCCGGCGCGCGCTGGAGGCCGGCTTCCAGGCCGTCGAACTCCACGGCGCCCACGGCTACCTGATCCACCAGTTCCTCTCCCCGCAGAGCAACCACCGCACCGACGCCTACGGCGGCGACTTCCAGGGCCGCATCCGCTTCGCCCTGGAGGTCGTCGACGCGGTGCGCGCGGTGTGGCCCGAGGAGCTGCCGCTGTTCTTCCGCGTCTCGGCCACCGACTGGCTCACCGAGAACCCTCAGGACGGGCGCGAGGGCTGGACCAGCGAGGACACCGTCCGCCTCGCCAAGGAGCTCCAGGCACACGGCGTGGACCTGCTGGACGTCTCCACCGGCGGCCTGGTCCCCGACGCCCGGATCGAGGCCGCGCCCGGCTTCCAGGTGCCCTTCGCCGAGGCGGTGCGCAACGAGGCCGGCCTGCCGGTGGCGGCCGTCGGGCTGATCACCGACCCGGCCCAGGCCCAGGCCATCGTCACCGACGGGCGGGCGGACGCCGTCCTGATCGGCCGCGAGCTGCTGCGCAACCCGTTCTGGGCACGCCACGCGGCCGGCGAGCTGGGCGGCGCGGTCCACTCCCCCGTCCAGTACCACCGCGCCTGAGCGCGGCCGCCCGGGGTGGTCCGTCCACCGCCCCGGGCGGCCGCCAGTACCTGGGGCAGGGCCTCGGTGGTGACCAGCGCGAGGCCTTGGCGGCGCCGCAGGCCCATGGTGCGCAGCCGGGCGAGCACGGTGGCGCGTTCGGGTGCGGCGCGCAGGAGGGTCAGCAGGACGGCGAGCAGGGCGAAGCCGGCGGCCGCGGCGGCGGCGTGGCGGAACAGGCGTCCGGCGGCCTGCTGGAGGGGGTCGTCGGCGAGCTGGGCGGCCAGTTCACGGCTGCTACGGACGGTGTAGCCCGGTGGCAGGCCGTGGCTGCCACGGCCTGCCGCGGCGGCGTCGTCCTGGATGAGTGCGAGGATGCCGGTGGGCTGGGTCAGGCCCCGTTCCCGTAGCAGCGCCCTGACCTGTTCGGGATCGATGTCGCCGGCGGTCAGCCACCGGTTGGCCGGCCTGAGTTCGGGCTGTCGTTCGGCGGCCGGGCCGGCCGGGACGACGACGAAGGGCTTGCCGGGGTCGGGCAGGGCGGGGGTGGCGGCGCGCACGCCGGGCAGGCCGGCGGCGGCCCGGGTGAACGCCTCGGGCACGGTGGCGTACTCCGGCTGGTCTGCCACCAGTTCTGGCCCGGGGGCCTACGTTGAGGCAGGCCCGGTCGGGGCAGCCGAGTCCGTCCCAGAACTGGTCCAGCGGGTCGTCGACCTGGTAGAGGCCGACCACCGTGGTGGTGCGCCGGCCGGCTTCACCGGTGCCGTTGTCGATGGTGCCGTTGTGGCGGTGGGCGCGGTGTTCCCGGCGCGGGTGCTCACATGTCCTCCGGCCCCGTCCGGGCAGACTCGACCGCGGGCGGGCGCTCGGCGGCATTCGGTGAACCACTGGCGTGGAGCCTCGGAGAGGGCGCCGCAGGACTGCTGTCCTGCGGCGCCCGTCCACCTTTTCGCTCCCACCGGGTCAACGGACGGGCAGGTTGCGCCGGTTCACGTCCAAAGGGGTCGGATCCGTTGGCGGCGGGTCAGGAGTTGCCGCGGCCCAGGAAGTGGCCGGCGGTGGTGGCGCTGGTGGAGCGGCGGTCGTGCGAGGCGTCCTCGACGACGTGGATCATGCTGCTGTCCGGGTCCATGCCGCGGTCCTTGGCCCAGCCGCTGACCAGGTGGGTCATCTCGTTGTTGGCGTCCAGGTAGGTGTCGGAGATCTGGGCGTTGGCGATGCTGTTGTTGTGGTCCTTCATCTGGTTGTCCCACTCCCAGGCCCAGGTGTCGACCAGGCGCTGGGCGCTGTCGCCGACCCAGGGGATGGGGGTCAGCGGCGCGCCGACGACGTGGTAGGCGACCTTGGCCTTCCAGTCGGCCTGGAGGTTGGCGTCGTCGCGCTGGCCCATCGAGACGTCGGCGCGGATCGCGTCGTAGACGCCCAGGCTCGCGGCGCCCTTGTTCATGACGTCCTGGATGTCGTTCTGCGAGGGGTTGGGCCCGATCGAGGACAGCTCCTGGGCGATCTTGGCGCTCTCGGCCTGGTGCAGGGTGGCGTAGGCGTCGGGGTTGTCGGACAGTCCGCGCATGACGCGCACCAGGCTGTCCTCGCCGACGCCCATGTGGACCGTGCCGCCCGCGTCGGTCCACACCGTGCTGCCGTGGTCCATGTACTGGGAGTTGCGGCCGTTGAAGATCTCGTGGGTGTCGTTGGTGTAGTCGGCCAGGGCGTTGGCCAGCGGCTGGCGCAGGTTGGCGTTGATCTTGTTGCCGCCCTGGCCCTCGTCCAGGGTGGTGACGGTGTCCTGCATGATCCGGGCCTGGGCCTCGGTGTGGTGGCCGCTGTGCGGGGCGCCGGCCGGCTGGCCGGTGGTGGCGGCCTCCAGGGCCGCGCCCAGGCCGCTCTGGGACAGCGGGTCGGGCATCTTGACCACGCCGGCGTAGGGGTTGGCGATCCAGCCGTCCGGCCACTTGCGGTCCTTGAGCAGGTAGTGCAGGTGCTGGTTGCCGCCGCCCGAGTTCGGGTCCAGGTAGGCGGTGGCGGCGTCGGGCTCGCGGCCCATGACGGCGAGCACGTTGTCCAGCGGGTCGGCGCCGAGCGCGCCGCCGTTGTGGCCGGCCTTGTAGCTCCACGCGTCGGGGTGCTTCTTCTCCGTCTCGGTGATGTCGTCGGCGAGGTCGCCGAGCATCGGCGCGGAGTACTTGGCGTCGCCCTTGGTCATCAGGGTGGTGAGGATCTGGTAGCCGTACACCGGATCGGTGTTGGAGCCGTAGTTGTTGTAGCCGACGTCCTTCACGCCCTGGCGCCAGCGGCGGTAGAAGTCGGTGTCGGTGTCCTGGGTGGCGGAGGCCAGGGCGTGGGTGAGGCCGCCCTGGAGGTCGGTGTAGGCGGCCTTCTTGTCGTCGCCGGGGCTGCTCAGCTGCTGGGACAGCTTGATCATGCCGTCCGGGCCGAGCCGGGTGAGCAGGCCCTGGGAGAAGCCGGGGTGGTCGGCCTTGTCCTTCATCAGGTCCTGCAACTCGGTGAGCTGCTCGGGGGTGAGGTGGTCCAGGTTGGTGGCCAGGTCGGCGGCGCGCTGGGCGTCTCCGGCGTCTCCGCCGCCCACCGCCTTGCCGTTGAAGGTGGTGTCCAGCGGGTTGCCGGCCTTGGAGGCGCCGCGCAGCGCGGCGGCGATGCGCTGGTCGGCGCGGGTGGCGGCCTGGACGCCGGCGGTGATGGCCTTGGTCCACTTGTCGGCCGCGTCCTGGTAGGACTGGCGGGCCTCGGGGTCGTGGTGCAGCGCCTGGCGGGTCGCGGGGTCGAGCGTGCTCTCGTCGAACACGGCGGTGCCGGTGCCGGTGACCTTGAAGCCGTCCTTGACCGCGCCGTCGGCGGCGTCTCGGGTCTGCTTCTGGGCGGCGGCGAAGTCGGTGTGCGCCTCGTCGAGCAGCGAGGCCATCGCGTTGGCCTCGGTCTGGGCGTCGACGATCTGGCCCTTGGTGGCCAGCAGCGCCGTGTTGGCCAGGTTCGCCGTGTCGCCGGTCCACCAGGGGCCGCCGGCCAGGCCGTTGCCGGTGCCCAGGCCGCCGGCGCCGCCCGTGAACAGGCCGCTGCCGCCGCCGATGCCGGTACTGGTGCCGCTGCCGCCCAGGACGTCCTGCTCCATGGTGGTCTGCATGGTGTGGAAGCGCGTGGCCATCGCGCGCCACTGGGTGGCGGCGGCACCCAGCGCGTCGGGGTTGGCGTTGAGTACGTCTTCGTATCCGAGCATCGTTACGGCACCTGGAGGGACTGGGCGATGGACTGGTTGGTGGTGCGGTAGTTGGCGCTGGTGCCCTGCATCGCGGCGGCGTTGGCGTTCAGCCGGCCGGTCAGCGCCTGGACCTGCTGGTGCCACTCGTCCAGCGAGTCCTTCAACGCCCCGGCGCTGTCCCAGCCCTTGAGGGCGGCGACGGCCGTGCCGGTGGCGTCGTCGGCGACCTGGCCCGCGCCGGGGCAGTCGTGGGCCAGGTTGGCCAGCGTGGCGTGCGCCTTGTCCAACGCGCCGTGGTTGACCCCGAATCCGCCTGGTGCTGGTGTGCTCATCCGTTGATCCCCCATGTGTGGTGACCCGATGGTGTGGTCACCGGGCGCCGATGATCGTAGATCGACCGGGTACCGGAATGGGCACGGAATTGATCAGGGATTTGTCACCGTTTCGTCTCCGAACGGGGGCGAGTCGGCGGCACCTGACGGGAATCCTTACGAAACAAGGGTCCTTCGGGTGCGATCGGATCGCCGTCTGTGACAGCCAGGGCCCCTCCCCCCGTGGAAGGGGTGAGGGGCCCTGGGACGGTCCGCTCTCAGGCCAGCAGGTCGCACTGGAGGGTGACGACCTGACGGAAGGCCGTGGCGGGCACCCCGCGGGGGTTGGTCATCGTGATCACGGCCACCACGTCGGAGGCCGACACGTACGCCACCCGCGCGGTCGGCACGCCCTTGCCCGCGCTCTCCTGGGAGTCCTTGCGGGTCACCTCGACGCCCTCGACGGTGTCCCAGCTGCCGTCGGAGGCGATCTTCGCGTCGGGGGCGGCCTTGAGCTGCAGGTCCGTACGCCCGCGGAAGTAGGTCTCCCGGGCCTCGTTCGGGGAGCCGAAGCGAAGCAGCCGGATCCGGGTCAGCGTGCCGTCGGAGGCCGTCCACTCCCGGGCGGTGGCCGCGCGGCACACGTTCTGCAGCAGCAGGCCGTGCAGCCGGGCCGGGTTCTGCAGCTCGGAGCCCATCGCCTCGCAGGGCACCCAGTCGGCCGGGGCCGTCCCGCCGGGGGCGGCGGAGGCGGACGGCGCGGCGGAGGCCGAGACGCCCGGGTCCGCCGACGGGGTGCCCGAGGGGGTGCCCGAGGGCGCGGCCGTCGCCGGGGCCGCGGCGGTGGTGGTGGGTGCGGTGGGCGCCGGGAAGACCGGTCGGTTCACCGAGCCGCCGGCCTCCTTGGGGGCGGGCAGCAGCAGGTAGCGCAGATCCGCCTGGTGCAGGCCCTTGCTCTTGTCCTTCAGGTCCGGCGCGGCCTTGCCCGAGGGCAGCGGAGGCAGCGTCAGGGGCGGGAAGGTGTAGCGGCCGTCGTTGGCGGTGGCCAGACCGGGGATGTCGGTGCGCTCGGGCGCGGTGACGGCCAGCGCGGTGCCGGTGCCCGCGAGCGCGAACACCAGGACGGCGCAGCTCCAGCGCACCGCGGCCTTGCGGCGCCGGGTGCGGCGGGCGGCCCGCTCCTGCGGGCTCTCCGTCGGCGCGGGGCCCTGGAAGGCCTCGGGCTGCGGGTCGTCGATCGTGATGGCGGCCCAGGGGTTGGCGTCGGCCCCGGGGCCGGCGATGGCCCGGTCGTGGGGCTCCGGCCCGGACTGCGGCGCGGCGGCGTGGTCGGTCATGTGGAGGCTCCCGGGCTGGCGAGGCGGTCGAGCTGCATGGTGAAGAGGCCGACGATCTTGTCCTTGGGCAGCGGTGCCACGCCCTCGACGCTCATGACCACCAGCAGGTCTCCCTCGGCGGCCGAGCACTCCAGGTAGTCGATCGGCGCGGACGGCGGCGCGGGCATCAGGTAGCAGTGCGCCTCGGGGTGGCCCGGGATCTGCGGGCCGGAGCGGAAGATGCCGGTGTCGCCGGTGAACACCGCGGTGTACTCGTTGATCCGCTGCACCTCCTGCTGGTTGAACTGGCGCAGCCGCAGCCCGACCACCAGGTTGTTGCCGTCGTTGCGGTAGGTCCGCACGCCGGTGCCCTTGACGTGCAGCCCCTCCCAGTAGGAGCGCAGCTTGTCGCGCTTGTCCTTGGGGACCTGCTGGAGCTCGGCGTCCAGCTCGTCCGAGATCTGCCCGGCGCCGATCTCGGTGTCGTTGCCGTAACCGCCCTCGTCGGGGCCGGGTTCGAAGCCGGCCGGAACGGGCAACAGCAGGTCGCGCAGCGAGCCGAAGTGGCTGCCGTTGGACTTGGCGCCGTACGGCGTGGGGGTGGCCGTCGGGGCGGGGGCGCCGGTGGGGCCGGCGGCGGTGGCCGGGGCGGGGTCGTCGTAGCGGGTCTTGATGATGCCGACGCCGATGACCACGCCCACCAGCGCGGCGGCCACCGTCGCGGCGCCCGCGCGCAGCAGGCGGCGGGAGGCGGGGCGGGGCGCGGCGGGCGGCCGCTCGGGGGCGGACCCGGCTGCGGGCGCGGCGGGTTCGGGTGCGGTGGCGGCGGGTGCGGGCGCGGCGGGTGCGGTGGCGGCGGGTGCGGGCACGGCGGGTGCGGGCACGGCGGGTGCGGGCACGGCGGGTGCGGTGGCGGCGGGTGCGGGCGCGGCGGGTGCGGGCGCGGTGGCCGGCGTTGCGGTCACGGAGTCGTCGTCGGTCATGCCAGTCGCTCCCACTGCTGCTTGGCCAGGGCCTTGAGGTCCGTGCCGTCCACCGGCTTCGGGCTGAAGATCTCCACCTTCATCTGCACCGTGCCGCGCTGGGCCTGGGCCTGCCCGTAGTAGTACTGGTCCTGGGTGTCGGACCACTTCCTGGGCGTGAAGTCCACGCTGTAGCCGCCGTTGGCGTCGCTGGCGAAGGGCATCCGGTACCCGGAGGCGACCTCGGCCTCGTCGATGTGCTCGGGGGTGTACTGGGTGAGCGAGACGCGGTAGCGGACGTCGCCCTTCATCCAGTCCACCTCGGCGGCGCGCCGGAAGCCGGAGGAGGCCAGGTCCTTGAAGACCTGGGCCGCGTCGCTCTTGCGCTCGGCGAGTTCGCCGATCGACATCCAGCCCGGCTTGTCCGGGTAGTCGCCCCAGGCGGTGCTGCCGTCGGGGGCGCTGACCAGCAACTTGACCAGGTCGCCCTCGATGACCGGCGGCGCGGGCTGCACGGCGGCGAGGGCGGCCGGGTCGACCGCCTCGGCCGGGTAGGCCGGCAGGGCCACCTGCAGCGGCGGCAGGGGCGTGGGCGGGCGCTGGGCCTGGATCGCGTAGCCGACGCCGCCGCCGGCCAGGGCGCCGGCGACCAGCGCGCAGACGGACAGCAGCACCGGACGGGGGCGGCGCCGGGCGCGCGGCGCCTGCTCGGGGCCGGCGGACAGGAGGTCGGCGGTGCAGGGGTCCTGGTGCGGCGTCTGCTCGGCGGACGGGGACGGCTCGGCCGACGGATCGCCGGAGCCGGACGGGACGAGCGGGACGGGCGGCCCGGGAGGCACTGGCGGCACGGGAGGCACCGGCGGGACGGGCGGCACCGGCGGGACGGGCGGCAGCGGCGGGACGGCCGCCGCGGACGGCTCGGCAGGCGCGGGCGGCGGCTGCTCGGGTTCGGTGGTCACGGAAGTGGCTCCAGACAGGAGGAAGGGAGGACGACGTCGTGGGGCGGGCGCGGGCGCGGGCTCAGCCGCCGGAGGCGAGCCACTCGCGCTGGCGCTTCATCAGGTCGTTGAGCAGCGCCTTGTCCGGCGTGCCCTTGACGTCGACGTCGATGGTGTACTGGACGTCGCCCTGGCTGGAGATGCCGGTCATCGAGCCGGTGTACGCCTCGTGCTTGGGCGTGCGGCGGAAGCCGTGGGCGTTGGGGTCGCCGTCGATGTCGATCGGCTCCTGCGACTTGATGGTGTAGCCCTGGACGAACCTGCTCGCCGTGTCGGCGGAGCCGAAGTGCAGGAGGGTGACGGTCACTTCGGCCTTGCCGTCGGCGGTGCGGTAGGTGCGGGTCGCTCCGTCCCGGTAACCGAGGCGGTTGAGGATGGTGTCGATGTCGTCCTGCTTGCCGAAGATCTCGGAGACGTCGTCGCGGGTCATCGGCATCCCGTCCGCGGGCCCGTAGGACTCGCCGCCGGCGGGGATCGGGAGCAGGAAGTAGCGCAGGTCGCCGTCGTGCTTGCCGTTGCTGACGGTGCCCTTGACGGTGCTGGCCGGGGCGGGCTCGCTCGGCACGACGGTCGGCACCGGGACGGCGGAGGGCGTCGTGCCCGCACTCGCCCCGGCGCTCGGCGCGGCGGTGGCGGCCGCGGTGGTGCGGGGTGCGGGCGCGGTGGCCGGGCGGGTGTCGGGCTTGCCGACGGCGACGGTCACCGCGGCGCTGGCCGCCGTGACGGCGAGCAGTCCGGCGGTGGCCAGCGCGACGCCGACGGCGCGCGGCAGGCGGCGCTGGGCCGAGGCCTGGTCGGGCGCGGGTGCGGGCAGGGGCACGGCAGCCGCTTCCGGCGCGGCTGCGGCTGCGGCTGCGGCAACCGGTTCCGTCACCGCAGCACCCGGCTCCGGCGGCGGATCGGTGAAGGCGGCGCTCTCGTTCTCGGGCGCGGACAAAGGACTCCCCCCAAAGGGAAAACATGGGATTTCGCACGCGGGCCACTGTCGGATTCCGCTTCCCCAGCGGCTCTCCGGACCGTCCATCACGTGTCTCAGCAGGGATTATGAGAGTCCGATGACATTCACGCCAACAAAATCAATCACCGCACTCCCGCCCAATGCTTGACGAACCGGACGCTCCGTGATCCAACCGCAACACCACCCCGGCGGCGGCGCTACGGTGGCCCGGTGACGGGCAGTCGGGGCACGGTGCCGATGGTGGTGCGGGGACCGGGCGGGGCGGGCAAGTCCAGCGTCGCCGCCGGACTGCGGGCCGCGTACGGGCGAGGCCTCGCCGTCGTCGGGCAGGACCTGCTGCGGCGCACCGTGCTGCGCGAGCGCGACGTGCCGGGCGGGGCGAACATCGGCCTGATCTCCCTGGTGGCCCGGCATGCGCTGGACAGCGGCTTCCACGTCGTGGTGGAGGGCATCCTCGCCGCTGAGCGCTACGGCCCGATGCTGGCGGGCCTGGTCGCCGACCACCGGGGGCGCAGCCACCTGTACTACCTGGACGTCGACTTCGCGGAGACGGTGCGCCGTCACGCCACCCGGCCGCAGGCGGCCGAGTTCTCACCCGAGGACATGGCCGGCTGGTACCGGGGGCGGGACCTGCTGCCGGGCGGTGCCGAGCAGGTCGTCCCGCAGGCCGGCTCGCTGGACGGGACGCTCGCGCGGATCCTCGCCGACACCGCGCTCACCCCGCCCGGGTGGACGCCCCCGGCCCTGACGAGGTGTCGTACGGCCTCGGCTTGAGTTGGAGCGCACTCCAAGTCCTACGGTTCATGCCGTGGTCACCGGCGCAACGGCCGGGACCACGGCACGAGCACGAGTACGGGTACGAGGAGAGGACAGGCGCCATGGGTGTTTCCGCGAACGGGGCCGGGCAGCGGCAGGAGCGTTTCGACCGGGGCATGGAGATGCTCACCCGGGTCGACGGCGAGGGCGGCCAGCGGGTGATCGACGCGCTGGCCGACATCAACCCCGAGCTGGGCCACCAGGTCGTCGCCTGGGGCTTCGGCGAGATCTACAGCCGTCCCGAACTCGCCCCGCGCGACCGCCAGTTGGTGACCCTGGGGATGCTCACCGCACTGGGCGGCTGCGAACCGCAGCTGGAGGTGCACATCAACGCCGCTCTCAACGTCGGCCTCACCCCCACCGAGATCACCGAGGCCCTGCTGCACTCCGCCGTGTACTGCGGGTTCCCCAAGGCCCTGAACGCGACCTTCGTCGCCAAGAAGGTCTTCGGCGAGCGCGGCCTGCTCCCGGTCACCGCGAACTGACGGCCGTGTGGGTCAGAGCTTGGACTCGTAGGCGAAGACGGTCTTGATGACGGGGTTCTGCAGCGGGGTCAGGAGATCGACGAGTTGCTGGCGGTCGGTGGCGCGGCCGTCGGACCACTGGCCGAGGGAGACGAGCATCGCGCGGCCGGCACTGCTGAAGGCCTGGACCATTCCGCTGTCCGGCGGGAGGGTCCGCAGCCCGGAGGCTGGCGGTGGGGCCTGCGCGCCGACCTCGAAGTCCTCGAAGTGCATGGACAGTCGGGTGACCAGGTCGACGGCCTCCATGGGGTCCTTCATCGTGAACAGCGCCAGATTGAACTGGTCGTCCTGGGCGTCCTTGTAGAGGGCGACCTGCTCGCCCACGCAGCCCTTGCCCGCCTTGATCACGGCGATCAGGGCGGGGGCGACCGAGTCCTGCTCGGTGCACGAGGGCAGGGCGGCGGAGGCGACCCTGGTGTAGACGGTACCGGAGGCCGTCTTCACCTCGGCGGGGAAGACCTGGTCCAGCGGTATCGGCGGACGGCCGGCGGCGGAGGCCGGCGTGCCCGCGGCGGCGGTCGGAGTGAGGGCGGCGAGGGGGGCCGCGGCGGCCGGGGCGGCGGTGTCCGCGGCGGGCTGCAGGAGCTTGAAGCCGAGCAGGGTCAGGGCGGCGGTGCCCAGGGCCAGGGCGGCGTTGCGCGGCCAGACCCGCTTGGGCCGCGGTTCGGCGGCCGGGCGCAGCGCCTGCTCCTCCGCGGCCACGGCCTTGACGAATTCGTTCCACTGCTCGTCATCGATCTTGTCCTGGCCCGGGCCCGGGTCATCGTTTCGCATACCGACGTACCGTAGTGGTCGCGACTGACACATCCGGCCCACCGGACGGTCACATCTTGATCAACTTGTGCCGTCCGGGCCCGTCCGCCGCGCCGGGTGCGGTGCGAGGATGCGGGGATGCGGGGATGACGTTTTCCGCCGCACGTGACGCGCTGGAGGGCCTGGCGCTCGGGGACGGCTTCGGGGAGCGGTGGTTCCCGCACTTCCGCAGGCCGCAGCCGGCGTTCACCCAGATCCGGGCCCGGCAGGTGCCGCCGGAGTCCCCGTGGCACTGGACCGACGACACCGCGATGGCGCTGTCGGTGTACGGCATCCTCACCGCCTTCGAGGCGGTGCACCGGGAGCGGCTGGCGCGGGCCTTCGGGGCGACGTACCCGGCCGACGCCTACCGCGGCTACGGCAACGGCAACGGCAACGGCAACGGCATGAGCCTGCTGCTGCCCAGGCTGGCCGATCGGCCGTCGAGCTGGCGCGCCGAGTCGCGCGGGCTGTTCGACGGGCAGGGCAGTCTGGGCAACGGCGCGGCGATGCGGGTCGCGCCGCTGGGCGCCTGGTTCTGCGCGGACCTGGACGCGGCGGCGGAACAGGCCGTGCTGTCGGCAGAGGTGACCCACGCTTTGGGTGGCCCGGACCGAGGACGAGATCCCCGCCCGGGACGCCCCTCGGACTGTCTGACCAACTGCCGCACGGAAACGGCTAGTTGACGCCTCCGAAGGTACGCCGATAGGCGCCCGGGGTGGTGCCGAGGGCGGTGCGGAAGCGGCGGCGCAGGTTGACGGCGGAGGCCAGGCCGACCCGGGTGGCGACGGCCTCCACCGGCAGGTCGGTCTGCTCCAGCAGGGCCCGGGCGGCGTCGATGCGCCGGGCCAGCAGCCACTGGCCGGGGCTGGTGCCGAGCTGCTCGGTGAAGCGCCGGGCCAGGGTGCGCCCGGACAGGCCGGCGCGGGCGGCGAGCTCGTCCAGGGTCAGCCGCTCCCCCAGCCGCTCCTGTGCCCAGTCCAGCAGCGGGGCCAGCGACTCGTCCGCACGGGCGGGCAGCGGGGCGGCGGCGTACTGCAGCTGGCTGCCCTCGCGGTGCGGGGGCAGCACCATGTGTCGGGCGACCTGGGCGGCGTAGGCGGCGCCGTGGTCACGGCGCAGCAGGTGCAGGCACAGGTCGATGCCGGCGCCGGAGCCGGCGCTGGTCGCGACGTCGCCGTGGTCGACGTACAGCACGTCCCGGTCGACCTCCAGGGCCGGGTGCTGGGCGGCGAGTTGGGCGGTGCGGCCCCAGTGGGTGGTGGCGCGGCGGCCGTCGAGCAGTCCGGCCTGGGCGAGGACGAAGGCGCCGGTGCAGATGGAGACGATCCGGGCGCCGCGGGCGTGGGCGGTGCGCAGCGCGTCCAGGACGGCGGTGGGCGCGGGTGAGCCGGGTGGCTGCCAGCCGGGGACGACGACGGTGTCGGCCCGTTCCAGGGCTTCGAGGCCGTCCTCGACCAGCAGGGGGACGCCGAGGGTGGTGGGCAGTGGGCCGGGGGTCGCGGTGCACAGGGCGAAGTCGTAGTGGGAGGGCAGTGGGGGGCGGTCGGTGCCGAAGGCCTCGGCGGCGCAGGCGAGTTCGAACGGTGCCTGGGGTGCGCCGAGCAGGGCCACCACCCGGTGGCGGCGTGCTTTCACGGCAGGGGCGTCCATGGCAGGAATGTACCTGAGAATGTCTTTCCGGACACTGGGGCGGCGGGGGTCCGGGCGGCCACCGTGGGGGCATGGACGAGAACAGCGCACTGAAGACGACCCTGCTGGCCGAGGGCGTGGAGGCGGTCGAGGTCGGGCCGGGGATCCTGCGGCGCCGGCTGACCGCCACCGGGTACGCCCGCGCCTGGCTGATCGACTTCGCGCCGGGCAGCCGGTGGCCGGAGGTCGACGTGCACGACACCGAGGAGCGGTACTACGTGCTCAGCGGCGAGGTGATCGAGGGTGAGGAGCGCCATCCGGCGGGCAGTTACGTGGTGTTCGCGCCGGGCAGCCGGCACCGGCCGCGCACCGAGACCGGCGCGCGGATCCTGGGGATCACCCTGGCCGCCGTGTGACGGGGTGCCCAGGCCGGTCGTGAGTCGCGGCCTCGTCACCGTTGGGGAGCAAGCCTGGTCGCGGGGGCCGGCGGGCCCGAGGATCGGTACTCCGGTACTCGGGCACGGGGACGGGACCGTGCGGGAGCGGCTGAGCCATCCGCGCGGCACGACGGCCCGGGTGACGGGCTGCCGGGTGAGCGGCCAGGAGCCGGGCGGGGAGGGCAGCGGCCTGGGGGCGAAGACCTACGCCTGCACCTTCCGCTGGAGCGTCGACGGGCGGGAGTTCAGCGCGGAGCGGCCGGAGGGACCGTACCCGCAGGGCAAGGAGGTCACGGTGTGGCTGGACGAGCGGGGGCGGATGAGCACCGGGCGGCCGAGCTGGCTGTCGGTGCCGCTGTTCGCCGCGCCCGTCCCGTTCGCCCTGTACGGCGCGGTGTTCCTGGGCCGCTGGGCGGCCCAGGACGCGGCGGGGTGGTGGCGCCGGGCGGCTCGGGACTGAGCCGCCCGGCGGTGGCTCGGCTACGCCGACGTCCCGAGGAGGGCGAGCACCTCGCGCACCGCCACCTGTCCGGCCCTGCGGTAGGCGTACTCGCTGGTGTCGACGTCGTGCACCACGGTGCGGTGGACCACCAGCGCCAACGCCACGGGGATGCCCGGCAGTTGCTCGGCCAGCTCGGCGCGCACGCCCTCCGCCAGGGCCGCGTGGTAGCGGGCGAGGTCCTCCTGCGGCACCGGGCCGCCGTGCACGGTGGCGTCGGTGGCGACCTCCAGGTGCACGCCCTCCTCCCACGGCTCGAAGTCGACGGTGGCGTCCGCGACCGAGCTCGGGCAGCCTGCCTGCCGCACGTGGCGGGCCCGCACGCCGCGCACCGGTCGGGGCGGGAAGGCCTCCGGTCCGGCGGTCGCGGCGGCCATCAGGAGTGGGTGATCTCGACCTTGGTGATCACCACGTCCTCGACCGGGCGCTCGTCCTCGGTGGGGGCGGCGGCGATCGCGTCCACCACGGCCTTGGAGGCGGCGTCGGCGACCTGGCCGAAGATGGTGTGCCGGCGGTTGAGGTGGGTGGGGGTGCCCACGGTGATGAAGAACTGCGAACCGTTGGTGCCCGGACCGGAGTTGGCCATCGCCAGCAGGTACGGCTTGCTGAAGAACAGCTCCGGGTGGAACTCGTCCGCGAAGGCGTAGCCCGGGCCGCCGGTGCCGGTGCCGGTCGGGTCGCCGCCCTGGATCATGAAGCCCTTGATCACCCGGTGGAACGTCGTGCCGTCGTAGTACGGGCCGCTGCCCGGCTCGCCGGTGCGCGGGTCGGTGTACTCCCGGGTGCCCTCGGCGAGTTCGACGAAGTTGCGGACCGTCTTCGGCGCGTGGAACGGGAACAGTTCCAGCCGG
Source organism: Kitasatospora sp. NPDC017646 (assembly GCF_044329365.1). NCBI lineage: Bacteria > Bacillati > Actinomycetota > Actinomycetes > Kitasatosporales > Streptomycetaceae > Kitasatospora > Kitasatospora sp. NPDC017646. The sequence continues at coordinate 47,668 of NZ_JBIRJC010000001.1, forward strand.
ATCGGGCCCGCGGTGGTGTGCAGGGTGGCGAACCGGGCGTTGGCCACGGGTGTCTCCTTCTTCGTCGGTCCTGTTCGGTACTCGGACGGAGATCCTGGCACATGACAGGATTCGTGACCGAACCGGTGAGAGAGAAGAGGGTCCGTCATGGTCGGAGCGGTGCTGGTCGCAGTGCTGGTGCTGGTGCTCGCCGGGTGCGGGTGCGTGGTGTGGGCCGAGCGCGGCGGTCCGCGCTGGGCGCGTGCGGTCGCGGCGCTGACGCTCGGCGCGGGCGACCTGCTGCGCAGCGCGGAGCAGCGCCGGCGGCGGCGGGAACGGCGGGAGCGGTGGCTCCTGGGCAAGGGCGGCAGTGGCGAGGGCGACGGGGACTGAGGGTTGAGGGGTTGAGGGGTTTGGCGGGCGGAGCCGTGACGGCGCAGCAGCGGCTGCGCCGTGTCTTCGAGGCGGTACTGGCCGAGGCTCTGGCCGGGCGCGGGATGGCGAGCTGCCCGCGCCTGGACCAGGAGACCGAGGAAGCGCTGTGGGCGGTGTAGGACGCCGCGATCGGCTACCGCGCCGGGCCGGGGACGGTCGAGGAACTGGTGGCGGCCGCCCGGCAGGCCTTCGAGGGACAGCTGGACGGCTCCAACGCGGCGAGCTGGCGCGCGCGACTCGCGCGGGGGTTCGCCGCACGCCGTCGCTGAGCGCGGGCGTCCCCGGCGCCGCGGGGTGTGCGGCGGCCGGGGACGCGAGCGGGTGTCAGCTCTCGGTGGAGCGGCGGCGACGCGAGACCGCGACCAGCGCCGCGCCCGCGGCCAGGGCGGCGGCGGCACCGCCGGTCTCCCAGCCGAGGCCCTCGGTGCCGGTGGCGGCGAGCGAGCCGGTGCCGGCGGCAGCGGTGCCGGTGGCGGCGAGCGAGCCGGTGCCGGCGGCAGCGGTGCCGACGGCACCGGTGTTGGTGCCGGTGCCCGTGGTAGCGGCGGCGGCGGTGGTGTCGGTGGCCGTGGTCAGGCCCGCCTGCTGGACGGTCTGCGGCTGCTGGGCCCCCTGGCCCTGCTGCCCGGCGCCCTGGTCGGCCGGCTTGTCGGCGGGCTTGTCCGCCGACTTGTTCGCGGCGGCCTCGTCCGCGGCGCGGGCCGTGGCCCAGCCCTCGGCGAGGAACTTCGCGACGTCCGCGTCGCCGCCGTCCAGCGCCTTGTTGGCCGCCGCGCGCACGGCCGGGCCGCCGGAGGCCATGATCTGGGAGACCTTCACCCGCAGGTCGTCCATGCGGTTCCTGGCCAGGTCGACCGTCAGGAAGTGCCGCAGCTCGGCCGCGCCGCCCTTGAGGGCCTTCTCGCCTGCCTCGCGCACCCCGCGGCCGGTGTTCGGGTCCGCCAGGATCTTCTGGATCTCGGCCCGGTCGGCGTCCTCGGCCTGGGCGGCGGGCAGATCCTCCGCGAAGAACTTCAGGACCGCCGCGTCGCCGCCGTCCAGCGCCTTGTTGGCCGCCGCGCGCACGGCCGGGCCGCCGGAGGCCATGAGCTGGGAGAGCTTCACCCGCAGGTCGTCCATGCGGTTCCTGGCCAGCTCGACCGTCAGGAAGTGCCGCAGCTCGGCCGCGCCGCCCTTGAGGGCCTTCTCGCCTGCCTCGCGCACCCCGCGGCCGGTGTTCGGGTCCGCCAGGATCTTCTGGATCTCGGCGCGGTCGCGCTGCTCCTGCCCGTCGCCGGCCTCAGCGCCGCCGGGGGCGGCGTCCGGCGTGGAAGCGGAGGCGGTGTCAGGCCCGGAGACACCGGTCGGCTGGGGGGCGTCGGCGGCGGAGGCCGAGGAGGGGAACAGAACGGCGGGGGCCAGGACGGCGGCGGCGACGACGGTGGACACCCGGGGCAGCTTCATGCAGGGGAACCTGATTTTTCCTGTGAAGGGATCATGAATGCCCCACAGCATAGATCCTCTTTTGCGCTTGCCATACCAGATATTGACCACCTCCCTGGGACCCCGCCGACGGCGCGTCACTCCTGTCGGTGGCCGGTTCTAAGGTGGGGCGGGTGAGCTTTCATCTCGTCGTCGGACACGGGCCCGCCGGGGCCGCCACCGCCCGCCTGCTGGCCGAACAGGGCCACCGGGTCCGGGTCGTCACCCGCCGCGGGCGCGGCGGCGAACCGGCCGTCGAAGGCATCGAGCACCTCGCCCTGGACGCGAGCGATCCCGCCCGGCTGACGCAGGCCGCCCGCGGCGCCGTCGCGATCCACGGCTGCGCCGCGCCGCCGCTGCCGCAGTGGGCCGCGCAGTGGCCCGCCCTCACCTCCGCACTGTGCGCGGCGGCCGAGGACAGCGGCGCCGTACTGGTCATGCTCGGAAACCTGTACGGCTACGGCCCGGTCGAGGGCCCGCTGACCGAAGGCCTGCCGCTCGCCGCGACCGGCCCCAAGGGCCGGGTCCGGGCGGCGGCCTGGGAGCACGCGCGGGCCCTGCACGATGCCGGGCGCATCCGCGCCGTGGAGGTGCGGGCCTCGGACTTCTTCGGCCCCGGCGTCACCGACGGCGGCCACCTGGCCTCCCGCGCGATGCCCGCCCTGCTCAAGGGCCGCCCGGTCTCCGTCCTCGGCGACCCGGACACCCCCCACAGCTGGACCTACCTGCCCGACGTGGCCCGCGCGATGGCCGAACTCGCCACCGGGGAACGGGCCTGGGGCCGCCCCTGGCACGTCCCCACCGCCCCCGCCCTGCCGGTGCGCGCCATGGTCGAGCGCCTGGCCGCCGAAGCCGGCACCGGCCCCGTCCCGGTGCGGCGCCTGTCCCCCGCCGTGCTCGCCGTGGCCGGGCTGTTCTCCCCGCTGCTGCGCGAACTGCGCGAAGTCCGCTACCAGTTCGACCGGCCCTTCGTCATGGACTCCTCCGCGTACGAGGCGGCCTTCACCCTCCGGGCGACCCCGTTGGAGGACCAGCTCGCGGCCACCGTCGCCTGGTGGCGCGAGCGGCTGCGGGCAGCCTGAGGGGCGGAAGCTGACGCACGTCGACGAGCTGACGCACGGGCGGTTGCGGCGCGGCGAGTCCCGGATCGGCCTGGGTTCCTACTGACCTTGCGGGCCCCCGATCGCCGAGCACGTCAAGGACGTCGCCCCCTGACTCCGCCGACCCCCGGGGCTCAGTGCTCCTTGAGGGCGTCCGCGCCCCGGTAGCCGGCCGGCACGCCCTCGGCGATGATCACGTCGGCGACCATGTGCCGGGTGCGCAGCGGCAGGATCTCCCGGTAGGCGGGCGAGTCGTACCAGGCGAGGGCCCGCTCGTAGTCGGGGAACTCGATCAGGATCAGGCCGAGTGGGCCCCAACTGCCCTCCGGGTTCTCGAACTTGCCGCCGTGGACAACGAAGCGGCCGCCGAAGGCGTCGAGGGTGTCGTCGATGCGCTCCAGGTACTCGACGATGTCGGGGCACATCTCGGCGGAGTGGACCTGGGCGAGGGCGTAGGCGGTCATGGCTGCTCCCGTGGTGTCGGAGGGGCGTTCCTGCTGACGTCTCCGACGGTAGGCGGCGGCGGGGGCCGGGCGAATCCGTCACGCATCGGTAAGGGGGACGTACGTCGGCTCTGATGGTTCGTGTAGCATCCGCCCAGCTCAAGCGCTTGATCGAGATGAAGTGGGGTGGGGCGGCGTGCCGGAGGGTGCCGGGGACGGGCCGCAGGGCGGCGGGGCGACGACGCGGCGCCGGCGGGTCCTGGCCGTTACGGCGGGGGCGTGCGCCCTCGGCGCGGCCGGGCTCGGCGGGGCGCTGCTGCTGACCGGCTCGCCGGGCAGCGCCACCCCGGCTGCGGCGGACGCGGCGGCCGCGTCGAGCCCCTCGGCCGCGGCGTCGCCTTCGCCGTCGGCGTCGGCCTCGGCCTCGGCCTCGGCGGAGGCGACGACCACTGCGCCGGTGCCGCTGCCGACCGAGACCCCCACGGCCGTTCCGGCGGACGACGAGACCGGGGCCGCGTCCGAGCCCTCCGCCACCCGGCAGGCCCCGGCCCGTCCCCGCGCCGCCGGCTCCCCGGCGGCTCCGGCCCCGGCTCCGGCGGCGAAGCAGCCCTCGGGCAAGCAGGCGCCGGAGCCCGCCGCGAAGCCGGTACCCGACCGGACCGTTCCGCCCCGGCCGCCCCTGCCGACGTACGGGCCGGTGCGGACCGATACCCCCTGCCCGCCCTTGCAGGCCATGACCTACGCCGGCTGCCGCCCGATCGGCCCGGTCATCACCCTCGGCCCGGCCACCCCGCACGGCTGAGCCGCCCGGGGGCGGTCGGTCCCACCGGAAGTGCCACTGGTGGGAGCCGACCAACTGCTCGGCGTGGGCGGTGAGACCGCCCGCGCCCGAGCGGATCAGGTCCGGGCTCAGGGCGGCGTGCTCGGCGGCCACCGGCAGCGCGTCGGCGAGGGTGACGGGTGGCACGGGGATGCTCGACCGCAGGGTGTCGAAGCCCACTTCGACCACCTGTGCGCCGAAGCGGCGTTCCCAGTCGGCGAGGACGGCGGCGGTCTTGGCGATGTCGTTCTCGTGGTTGGCCGAGCCGCACGTCCTTGACGGACCGCAGCACCTCGGCCAGTCCCCGGGCCCCGGCGTCGGCCGCGCCCTCGGGGAGGATGACGGCGGGGGCGGGGGCGGGGGCGGGCCAGCTGAGGCACTCGCCGCCGGCAGCCCGAGGACCGGGCGCAGGCCGACAGCTGGGGGCGGATCCCCGGGACGTACGTCCGGCTGACCGAGGACACCGGCGTGCCGCTGGCCGTGCAGGTCCGGATGATCCGAGGGCGACGCGCTGACGCCGCAGAACCCCTACGGCGTCCGGAAGCTGACCAGCAGCCACCTGAAGTGGCTTGTCGGCCCGGCGCCGGCGGCCCGGGTGCTGGAGGGGCTCGCCGCGCTGCTGCCCTCCGGGGCTTGACCGGAACAACCGGTCCGGCCCCGCCGCCCCCGGACACCGGGCGCGGCGGCCCCGCCGCCCTCCTCAGGCCCAGGGCAGGGAGGCGCGGGTGCGCCAGTAGGTGTCGGCGGGTTCGGCCATCGTGGTGAGGGGGGTGAGGTCGTCGGGGGTGAGGACGACCTCGGCGGCGGTGAGGTTGGAGGTGAGCTGGTCGAGGGTGGCGGCGCCGGACAGGACGACGTCGGCCCAGGGCTGGGCGGCGGCCGCGGCCAGGGCGACGGCGTCGGGGGCGGTGGCGGTGCGGGTGGCGAGGGTGCGCAGCGGGGCGGTGTCGGGGCCGGTGGCGTTGCGCCCGGCCAGGCGGCCGTTGGCCATGGCCTCCTTGACCACGACCAGCCGGCCGGAGCGGTGGGCCTCGGCGAGGGCGGGGGCGGCGGAGGTCTCCAGCAGGTTCCAGGTGGCCTGGACGGCGGTGAACAGCGGGCGGCCGTCCACGGTGACGGCCAGGGCCTGGCGGATGGTGTCGGCCTGGGCGGGGCCGCTGGTGGACAGGCCCACGCGTACGCCCTCGGCGGCGAGGGCGGCCAGGCGCCGGTGCAGGGCGGGGTCGGTGAGGGCGGGGCTGTCGGCGGTGACCGAGTGGACGAGGTAGACGTCCAGGTGGGGGCCGAGCAGGGCGCGGGTCTCGCGGATCTGGCGGTCGTACACCGCCGTCGAGTGCTCCTTGACCTCGTGCGCGGCGACGCCGCTGGTGCGCCAGTCGGCCGTGTAGGTGTAGCCCCACTTGCTGCCGACCGTCACCTCGGCCGCGGCCTCGGGGTGTGCGGCGAGCCACTGGGCGAGGAACTCCTCGGCGCGGCCGTAGGAGCGGGCGGTGTCGAGGTAGCGCACGCCGGCGCCGTACGCGGCGTCGAACAGGGCGTGGGTGCGCTCGCGCAGGGCCTCGACGGTGCGTTCGGCGGGCAGGTCGTCGGCGCGGCCCAGGGTGATGTAGCCGGGCCGGCCGACCGCCGCGGTGCCCAGGCCCAGGCGCGCGGCGTGCGGGCGGGCGGCGTGCGGGCGGGCCGCGTCGGCGGGGGCGGCGGGGTCGGTCGGCACGGCGGGATCTCCTCGGGCGGGCGCGGGGGTGCTCACCGGGGACTTTAGCGGCGGCCGGGCGCTGGACCGGCGGTGGGCCGCCCGGCCGAGCGGGTGGACAGGAACGGGGCAGGGGCAGGGGCGGCAGCGGGGGCGGGGGCACCGGCACCGGCACCGGCACCGGCCAGCGGCTGGTCCAGGCGCAGCACGAAGTTGACGTAGTCCAGCGGCTTGCCCGGCCAGTGGCGGTCGTTGCTGATGAGCAACTGGCTGCGCACGCCGTCGCGTTCGGTGAGCGGTCCGGTGGTGGTGCGCAGGTTGGGCTGCCAGCTGCGGCCCCACAGGTGGTGTTCCAGGACGAGGGTCCAGCTCTCCTCGTCCACTTCCAGTGCGGCGCCGGCCCGGCCGGGGAGCACCCGGGTGCCGCAGGGGCCGCGTACGAGGGCCCGTTGGTCGAAGTCGGCGTTGCGGCCGACCACGGTGATACGCCACGCGCCGTGGAACCTGAGCACGTCCGTCTCCCGTCCTTCGCGGCGCGCCGCTCCTCGGGCGCGCCCTCGAAAGGGGTCAACGGATGCGGGGCGCGGGGAGGGTCAGACGGACGGTGACCGGGCGGTTCCGGGGCGTACCGGCGCGGGGCGGCCGCCCGGGCCGTACGGGCGGCCCGGGCGGAGAGCGGGTGCAGCCGCAGGGCGCGGGCGGCGGCACGGGAGGTCCGGCGCGCACGGGAGGTCCGGCACCGCGTGAACGGGCCGAAGGCCTGCGGTGCGACGTGATCTGATGGCGCATCAGGCGGGTTGGGCGGCGCCTTCGGGCTGCCCGTCCAGGATGTCAGCCGCCGGTACGCGGGTCAACTGGAGTTGATCGCGAACACCTTCGGGTCCACGTCAGCTGATGCCGTTCGGCTATCGTGACCTGGCCGGCCCTGCCCGTCCGTCGAGGTCGCGGCGCCGAGGGCCCGGGCGTGAGGAGGGTGGGGAATGACGGAGTCGACGGGGGACGGCGTTCAGGTGGAACCGGAGGGCGCTCCCCCGGAGCCGAACGGGCATCCGGAGGGGACCGGGGACGGGCACGAGGACGGATCCGGGGACGGTCCGGCGAGCGCGGAGGCGAGCGGGCTGGCGGCCCGGATCGAGGCGCTGTTCCACACTGTCCGCCGCCCCGACCGCGAGCAGTACACCAACGAGGAAGTGGCCCGGGCCTGCCGCGAGGCGACCGGGGAGTCCTTCTCCACCACCTACCTGTGGCAGCTGCGCACCGGGCGCCGGGACAACCCGACCAAGCGCCACCTGGAGGCGCTGGCCCAGTTCTTCCAGGTCCCGCCCGCGTACTTCTTCGACGAGCAGCAGGGCGCCGAGATCGCCAAGGAGCTGGCGCTGCTGGGCGCGCTGCGCGACGCGGGCGTGCGCAGCCTGGCGCTGCGGGCGGTGGGCCTGTCGCCGGAGGGCCTGGACACCGTCAGCGAGCTGGTCGACGTGATCGCCCGCCGGGACGCGTCGCGCAAACGCCCCTCGTCCTGATACCCGGGACCTGCGCAGGGGTGGAGCTGGAGGGGAGCTCGGCTTGTGGGGTGACTTATGGGGTGGCCGGGGCTACCGGGCCACGCTGCGGCGCTGTCGCCGCATGGCCGAACAGCTGGAGCTGCCGAGCCCGTTCGACCCGGTGGTGCTGCTGGAACGGCTGGCCGCGCGGCGCGGGCGGCCGATCGAGCTGCTGCCGGTGCCGGCCCGTCCGCACGCCCCCTGCGGGCTGCTGGTCTCCACCCTGGAGGCGGACTACATCCTGTACGCGGCGGACACCGGCGCGCTGCACCAGCGGCACATCCTGGTGCACGAGATCGCCCACCTGCTGCTCGACCACGCCGGCTCCGCGCCGCTGGCCCCGGCCGCCGCGCTGCTGCCCAGCCTCTCCCCCGCGCTGGTGCAGCGGGTGCTGGGGCGCACCAGCTACGACGAGCCGCAGGAGCGGGAGGCGGAGCTGCTGGCCTCGCTGATCCTGAACCGGGCGGACCGGGCGGACGCCGCCGACCGGCCGGGGCCGGGGCCCGCGCCGGCGCGCGGTTCGCTGGACGCGCTGGGCCTGCTGCTGGGTGGCGGCCGCGGCCCGGGGCCCGCTGAGGAGCCGGACGGCGGCGAACCGGAGGACGGCGCACCGCAGGAGGAGCAGCGGCCGTGAGCAGTCTGGCCCTCTACCCCGTCGGGCTGTTCTTCGTGCTCAGCGCCGCCCACTTCGCCCGCAGCCGCATCGACTCCCGTGCCGCCGCCCGCTACACCTGCTACGGCACCGCCCTGCTGGGCTCCGCCCTGCTGGTGCTCGCCCCGCCGACCGTACGGGCGGTGCAGGGCACGGGGGTTCCGGTGCTGGCGGTGATGGTGATCGTGCTCGGCGACGGGCTGCGCGACGGCGCGGCCGCGGCGATCCGGCTGCTCGCGCCGGCACTGCGGGAGGCCGATGCCGCGCACGGCGGGCGGGCCGGCCCGGCTGGTGCGCGCCGGCCCGGGGTGCGGGGCGCACTGGCCCTGCTGGGCACGGTGCTGGGGCTGCGGCTGGCGCTGATCACCGCCGCCGCGCCGGGCCTGGCGGGCGATGAGCTGACGGTGGGGCCCGAGCTGTCCGCGCGCCTGGCGCTGGCCGGGTACACCGCCGTGGGCATGCTCCACACCGCCATGTGCCTCGTCGCGCTGCTGCGCGAACTGGTCCGGCGGGCCCGGGCGGCCGGCCCCGGGCGGCTGGGCACCGGGCTGCGGCTGCTGACCGGCGGGCTGGTGGCCGGTCTGCTGTGGAACGCCTGGAGCATGGACGACGTGCTGCGCGCGGCCGCCACCGGCAGCCAGGACGGCCCCGAGGACATGCTGTGCGCCGTCCTGGGCGGGCTGTGCGCGGCCCTGGTCGCCGCGGGCCTGGGCAGCACGCTGTGGCCCGTCGCGACCGGGGCGGTACGGGGCTGGCTGCGCGCCCACCGCCGCTACCGGGCACTCACCCCGCTCTGGCGCGACCTGCACACCGTGCTGCCGGAGATCGCCCTCGGCCCGGCCCGCCGCCTGCCGCTGCCCCCGCGCGACCCGCAGTTCGCGCTCTACCGGCGGATCATCGAGATCCACGACGCCCGCCTGATCCTGCGCCCGCACTGCGACCCGCGCACCGCCCAGTGGCTCGACCACGCCACCCGCCGCTTCCCGCCCTCCTCCCCCTCCCATGCCGCCGCCACCGCCGAGGCGGCGGCGCTGGCCGCCGCCCTGGAGCTGGCCGCGGCCGGAGCCGTACCGCAGCCCGCCGCACCCGCCGCACCCGCCGCACCCGGGACGGCCACGCCGGACACCATGGACGGGGAGGCCGAGCACCTCGCCCACCTGGCCCGCGTCTACGCCACCTGCCCGGCCGTCGCCGAGGTCCGCACCCGCGCCCGCGCCGAGCGGGCCCGCCGTACCGAGGGCGCGCTACGGTGAGCCGCCGTCCATGGCCGGCCCCGCCGGCCCTGCTCCTGCCGACGGCGATCGGCGCGGGCGCCCCGTGGCACCTGTTCGTGGTGGCGCCCGGGCGCGTCGTCTCCCGCGGAAAGTGACCCGCCCGGGCCGAACACCCGTCAGGCGTCGAGCGGTTCCGTGTGAAACGGTCCGCCAGATCCTTCAGCACCGCGAATACGTGCGGCCGGTCCGTCCCCCTCCCCCAGGACGGTCCCGGCGGTCGGCGGCTCGTACCGGCCGTGGTACTCCCCCCGCCGTCGGTTCCACCGGCCCGGTGGCATCGCCCCGCCCCTTCGGCGGCGTGCCGAGCCGGGCACGGACGTCCTCCGGCCGGTCGGCGGGCGGAATCCGGCCTCGTCGCGTACCCCGAAGGGGCAGCCGAAGGCCAGGTAGTCGGCCTGGTCGTGCAGCGACCGCGGGCCGGCGCGGTGATCCACGGCTCGCCCTCGTCGTAGCCGCTGCCGCCCTGGATGTCCGTTCCCGCGGTCGCCAGGTCAGGGCCCGTCAGTCCCACCAGAACGACCAGCAGTCCTCGTCGACCAGTTCCTCGGCGTAGCCGGCCAGGCCCTCGTCGGACCGGAAGACGTTGTCCGGGCAGAACGCCGCGTGCTCGGCCGCCACCGCCAGCGCCTCCTCCGGGCCGGCCGGCGGCGCCGCGACGCTCAGGGACAGCGAGTCGGCCCCCGCATGGACGACCCGGACGCCGAAGCGCTCCTGCCAGCTGTGCAGCACGGCGGCGATCGCGCCGCTGTCGCCGTGGCCGTTGGTGCCGTTCCAGCCGCAGGCGGCCAGCGCCTGGGCGCCGCCGTCCGCGCGGACCAGTCCGATCCGCAACCCGGCTCGGCCGCGCAGCAGTTGGCGGGCCAGCGCGTCCGCACAGGCCTGCGGATCCCCCGGCGACGACGCGGCGGGGGCCGGGCCCGGCCAGGCGGCGCCGAACGGTTGCAGCGTCTCCAGCAGCTCCGCCCGCTCCTGCGGATCGCCCGTCGGGCACCACAGCACCGCGCGCTCCCACCACCCGCGCAGCACGGCGGCGGGGTCGTAACCGTCCGGCGTGAACTCCCCCGGCGCCAGGCCGAGGTCCGCGCCGTCGAGGTGCGGCCCGTCGCCCCTCGGTTCCAGCAGCAGCGGCCACAGCCCCGAGCCCGCCCCGTGCTCCCGGTGCAGCCGCTGCCACACCCCCTGCGGCGGCGCCCCATCGCTCACCCACAGGGCGGGTGCGACCTGACGGCCCGGCAGCAACGGCGTCGTGCGGCCCTCGGCGCTGCGGTCGGGGAAGCGCCGGCGCAGGCCGCTGAGCAGGTGGGAATCGATCATGGCGCCCACGGTAGGGGCACGCACCGACGGAAAGCGGCGCCGGACTGCTCCGGCAGGCCGCCCGTGGCCGGGTACGAGCGCAGGTTGCGGGCCCCGAAGAGGAAGGGGCGCTGCGCGACGGCCGAGTCGCCGTAGGCGCCGGCGATCTCCCCGTAGTCCTCGGGCAGGACCACCGACCGGGACGCGGCCACCTCCTCCACCACAGGCCCCTCGTTCTCCCGCACGGGCGCTTGGAGCAGCGGCACGAAGTCCGCGACGGTCCCCACGTGGTCCGCCTCCCCGGGCCCGTCGACCGACGGGAGGCCGGCGCCCGGCTCCGACACGGCCGGCACCGGCGCGGCACCACTCCGGCCTGGGCTTCGGCGACCGGCTGTACCCCGCGCCGACGGGCGGGGACGCCCGCGGGCCGGCTGCCCCGCTGGAGCGCGCTCCCGCACCGGGCCGAGACGTGGGACTGAGCGACCGCACCGCCACCCACCCTCCTCACGTCCCCGCAGGCCGGGGGCAGTTCGGCGCGCGGGCGGGCGGGCGGCGGTCCTAGGCTGAAGGGGTGCGGCGGGGTCGCCGTGTCCCCGGGGGCCTCCACCGCGGGTGCCTGGAGGTGGAGCATGCGTGGTGCATCCGGTTCGCGCCGGGCGGGGGTCCTGGCAGCGGCAGTGCTGCTGGCCGCGGGCGGCCTGTTGGCGCCCGGGGCGGGGACGGCGTCGGCCGCCGGGAGCGTGCCCGTGCGGGCCTGTCCGGCGGAGGCGACCGGCCCGGGGCTGCCGCCGTTGGGCGCCGTACCGGCCTCGGCGCCGGTGCCGAACGGGGTGGACGTGCCGGCCACGGCCGCGGTGTACGCAGCCCGCTACCCGGGCGAGACGCACTTCCTGGTGGCTCCCGGCGCCTGGACCTGCGAGGTGGTGTTCTTCGCCGCGGACGGCGGCGAGCAGGCCTTCGTCCACCCCGGCGCGCCGGTCGCCGCTCCGGTCGACGCCCGATTCGACGCGGTGGTGCGGGCCGTGTTCGTCAGCGGCGGCGCGCAGACGAACGTCGACCTGGTCTGCGGCCTGGCGCCCCGGGCCGGTGCCTCGCCCAACACCTGCAACGCCCCGGCCCGGCTCCCGGTCGACCGGGTGCACGCCGTGCCCACCCGCGCCCCGGGCCTGCTGCTGACCGCCGTCGGCGTCCCGGCGAACACCCGCGAGCCGAACCTGCGCACCAGCGGCGGCCCGAACCGCACGGTCGCCCTGCTCACCTTCCAGTCCCCCGGCGGCCCGGCCCAGGAGATCAGCTGCACCCTGCCCGCCTCGGCCGCCCCCGTCCGCACCTGCCAGGCCGCCCTCGGCCACTTCCTCGCCACCGGCGCCGCCGCCGAGCAGCTCACCCGGGCCGACCTGGCCGCGGCCCTGAGCGACCTGGACGCCTTCGTCGCCGCCTACCTCAACCAGCCGTAGCGCCCCCGGCCCTGGCGCCTCAACCGGTCTGCGAGGTCAGTGCCTTGACCAGCGCGACGGCCTCCTTGAGGCTCAGGGCCGGCCGTGCCAGGCGCAGCTCGCGGACGGCCTTGACCTCGGCCGTACGGGGGTCGATCCCGGCCAGCGCCAGGACGTTGCGCGCCCACTGCACCCCGGCCGCACCCCCGCTCGGGACGAAGTCCTCCACGATCCGGATCGCGCGGCGCAGGCCCGGGAGTTCGTTCGCGTCGGCGGTGTCCAGTGCGGCCCGCAGGGCCGCCTGAAGGGCTTCGAGGTTGGCCGGCTTGGCGCGGTTGGACAGCGGGTTGAACATGGTGGTTCCTCTTTTTCCGATCGGATTCGGTCTGCGCTCTTCGGGGTCGGGGCGGGGCCGAGCGGGGCGAAGGGTCCGGCGCGCCGCACGGTCGGGTCCGGGCCGTCCAGGACGCCCCGGGTTCGCCTCCGGCCCGGCCGGCCGCGGCGTCGTCGCGGTCATGTCCTCGCTGCCCCCCCTGCGCATGCCCACCACGCTAGTACTTGCCTGACGGGAAAGTAAATGCCAGGATCGCAGGCGCGCTCTCAACCATGCTCAGGCCCTCCGGAGTTGGAGATCTGATGGCGGCTCACCACATCGACCCCGCGGACGCGCTCGCCTCCCTGCGCACCGCGCACCGGGCCCGGGCGGCGGCCCGGCCCCGCCCGCTGCCGGGCTGGTACCCGGCCACGGCCGCCGGGCTGTTCGCGCTGGGGTTCTTCCTGCTCGGCCTGTCGGCCCTGCTGCCCGAACGGCTCTGGCTGCCGGCCGCGGGCCTGCAACTGGCCGCGGCGGCGGTCCTGACCGGCCACGTCGTGGTCGGCCACCGGGTCGAGCACCGGCCCGGGATCGTCGCGGCCCTGCCACGTCCGGCCGCCTGGTTCCCGGCCGCGGCGGCCCACCTACTGGCGCTGGCCGTGTCCGGGGCGCTGGGCCTGGCGTTCGGCCCGGGCGGGTTCCTGCTGATCCTCGGCCCCGCCTGCGGCCTCGCCCACCTGCTGCAGCTTCGCCGCAAGCGGGCGCGGGCGGGCGCCGAGTGAACGCCGAACCGCCCGCCGCCGCCCCCGCCTTCGACGAGCTGATCCACCAGCCCACCCGGCTCACCGTGGTGGCCTTCCTCTCCGGCTGCGCCGAGGCGGAGTTCCGCACGGTACGGGAGAACTGCGGGGTCTCGGAGTCGGCGCTGAGCAAGGTGGTCAGCACCCTGGAGGCCGCCTCCTACGTCAAGGTCCGCCGCGGCTACGTCGGCAAGCGCCCCCGCACGTGGCTGCGCCTGAGCCCCGAGGGCCGCCGCGCCCTGGCCTCCCACCTGGCCGAACTCCAACGCATCGCCGCGACCGCCACCGCCCTCGCCGCCACCCTGGAACACCAGCCGCCCCAGGCCTGACCCGGGCCCACCTCCACCTGCTGCGCGGGAAGTCGGCCGGGCCGACTTCTGGCGCGAAGGTCCGGACGATGCCGTCGCTGCTTCGGCCGGCCGAAGCAGCGACGCAGACCCACTCTTCGTTCCACGGGAGATCCACTGGACAGGGCGGGGCCGTGGACACCACCACGGCCCGCCCTCCGGCCTATCGGACTCACGCCTTCACCACGAGCGGCGCGGGAACGCACTCGCACCACACCACCTTCCCCACTCCGCCCGAGCGCGGGAAGTGCCCCCATTGCGTGGCGAGGGCTTCCACGAGGAGCAACCCGCGCCCGCACCCGGCCGTGGGGTCGGGCTGCTGCCGAAGCGGGGGCCGGTCGCTCGCGTCGTGGACCTCGATGCGCAGCCGGATGGCGTTGACGTCGAAGGACACCCGGATCAGCCGGCCCGGCATGCCCGAGTGCAGCACGGCGTTGCCCACCAGCTCCGTGGCGAGCAACTCGCCGACCTCCGAGTAGCGGTCGCCGCCCGGCACCGTGGCGAGCAGATCGCGCAGCATCCGCCGCGCGAGCAACGGTGAGCGGCACGACCGCGGGAACCAGCAGCTGCGGACGGCGGTCGGACTGACGGGCGCGTCGGTTTCAGGCATGGCGGAGCCACCTCCGGGGGGATGCGGATCAAGATCGGCGAAAGGCCTGACGGCGGGGGTCGAGGCATAGGAATGCCCGAGCAGCGGACTCACACTGTCACCCTCTGTGAGGCGAGTAGCTACGCCAAGTAGCATGCATCCACTCTAAGATCATTCGCAACGTTGCCTGAAGAAAAGATGCGAGGAGCTTCGGTTGCCCGTCCGGCTACTGTGAGCGCACATTGACTGCTGATCAGAGGAGGTCGGGTGCAACCGGATCGCGTGGCGAGCGCGCCGTCCACCGTGCTGGGGCGGCAGTTGGGCGAAGAACTGCGGGGCATGCGCGAGCGTGCCAGTTTGAGCACCGGCGCGGTTGCCGAAGCGCTGGATTGCACCAAGGGCAAGATCTCGCGGATCGAGAATGGTCGCAGCCCTGTTCGGATTCCGGATCTCACTGCGATGCTCCGGCTCTACGGCGTTGACGAGCCGGCCGTTCATGAGCGCCTTGCCGAACTTGCCCGTACGGCCAACAAGCGGCGACGTGGGAGCGGGTGGTGGAACGAGTACGGCGATGTACTCGCTGACACCTACCGCGACTTCATCGCGCTGGAGGAAGTGGCGTCGTCGGTGCGCACCTTCCAAACTCAGATGATTCCGGCGCTGTTGCAGACTCCAGACCATGCACGCGCGCTCACCGCGGCGGGCCGTCGCTGGAAGCGGCCGGAGGAGATCGAGCAGTTCGTGACTGTTCGCCTGAAGCGACAGCAGCGCCTGACGGCCGATCCGCCGCTGTCCCTCTCCGTTGTGCTGGCCGAGGGCGCTTTGCGCCAGCAGGTCGGTGGACCTGATGTCCTGAGGGAGCAGCTCGCGCACTTGGTGGATGTGGCGTCCATGCCCAACGTGACGATCCGGGTGGTTCCGTTCAGCGTCGGCGCGCACGCCAGCATGGCCGGCCCCTACGTGATCCTGGGATTTCCCTCCGAGGCCGCGATGGATGTCGTCCTGCTGGACAACCCGTCGGGGTCCATGTGGCTTGAGGGCGCAACGGAGGTGGAGGCGTACTTGGAGCTTTGGCACGATGTCTGCACCAAGGCACTCCCGCCTGCGGAGTCCCTGGAACTGATCACCTCTATCAAGGACCTCGGCGCATGAACCAAATACCCGATTTCTCCACCGCCACCTGGCGCAAGAGCTCGTACAGCGGTCCTGACAACGAGTGCGTCGAAGTGGCGGACGGGTTCCCGGGGTTGCTTCCCGTCCGCGATTCCAAGGACCCGCAGGGGCCGTGCCTCCTCTTCACCCCCGATGCCTGGACGGCCTTCATCACCGCCGTCCGCGCGGGGGAGTTCCCCGTCCGGCACTGACCGGCGGCAGATCGGCGACCCACCCCTCGGCAGCCGCCGACAGCACACCCCACGCGCCGCCGTCCCGGAGCCCGCGCACGCAGGAAGTCGGCCGGTCCGACTTCCTGCACAGCGACGCGCTTCCTGGCGGGCGAGGGGCGGCGGAAAGGAATATGGTCCGTCTTCGTCCACCGTGTCGATCTGCCACCGCGCCGTTCGACCTTGGGTTGGAGAGGGTCGGCAGGCGGCCCCGTTCGAGGAGGTTGAGATGGCGAAGTACATGCTGATCATGCGGGGCACGGACGAGTCCGTGGCGAAGATGATGGAGACGCCGTTCGAGGAGATGCTCGAGACCGTGGGGCGCTTCAACGAGGAGCTGATCCGCGCCGGCGTGCTGGTGGCGGCCGAGGGGCTGGACGACCCGTCGCAGGGCGTGGTCGTCGAGTTCGGCGGTGAGGCGCCGGTGGTCACCGACGGCCCGTACGGGGAGACGAAGGAGCTGTTCGGCGGCTTCTACATCCTCGACGTCGCCTCGAAGGAGGAGGCCGTCGAGTGGGCCAAGCGGCTGCCGTCGTTCCCCGGCTCCAAGTGCGAGGTGCGCCGGGTGCCGGGCATCGAGGAGTTCCCGCAGGACAACGAGTGGATCGTCAAGGAGCGGGCCTGGCGCGAGCGGACCGGCCAGCTCTGATGCCCTCGGCAACCGGTGTCCCGCCGGGCGGCGAGTCCGCCCGGCGGGCCGTCGAGGCCGTGTGGCGCATCGAGTCCGCCCGGATCGTCGGCGCGCTGGCCCGCTACACCGGGGACTTCGCGCTCGCCGAGGACGTCGCGCAGGAGGCGCTGGCGCAGGCCCTGGTCAGCTGGGAGCGCGACGGCCCGCCGGCCAGCCCGGTGGGCTGGCTGCTGGCCACCGCCCGGCGCCGGGCCATCGACGCCTTCCGCCGCGCCTCGGCGCTCGACGAGCGCTACGCCGCGCTCGCCGGCCCGCTCGCCGAGGGCGAGTTCAGCACGGGCGCGGCGGGCGCCCCGCCACAGCCGGACGACCTGCCGTGGGACCCGGACCGGGTCGACGACGACGTCCTCGCCCTGATGTTCACCGCCTGCCACCCGGTCCTCTCCCCCGAGGCCCGGGTGGCGCTGACCCTGCGCGTGGTGGGCGGCCTGTCCAGCGAGGAGATCGCCCGGGCGTTCCTGGTGCCGGTGCCCACCGTCCAGGCCCGGATCACCCGGGCGAAGAAGACCATCGCCGCCGCGCACGTCCCCTTCGAGCTCCCCCCGCGGCAGGAACGGCGCACCCGGCTCGGCGCGGTCCTGAGCGTGCTGTACGTGATCTTCACGGAGGGCTCGACGGCCACCGGCGGCCAGGACCTGCTGCGCCCCGGCCTCGCCTACGAGGCCGTACGGCTGGCCCGGATGCTGGCCGCCCTGCTGCCCGCCGAACCGGAGGTGCACGGCCAGCTCGCCCTGTTCGAGCTCACGGCCGCCCGTTTCCCGGCCCGCACCGGCCCGGACGGGGAGGCGGTGCTCCTGGAGGACCAGGACCGGCGCCGCTGGGACCGCTCCGCGATCCGCCGCGGCCTGGCCGCACTCGGCCGGGCCGCGACCCTGGGGCGGGGCCTGGGCCCGTACGGCCTCCAGGCCTCGATCGCGGCCTGCCACGCGGCGGCGCCCTCGGTGGAGCGGACCGACTGGGAGCGCATCGTGCTGCTCTACGAGGCGCTCGGCCGCGTCGCGCCGTCCCCGGTGGTCGAGCTCAACCGGGCGGTGGCCGTCGCGATGGCCGAGGGACCGCGGCAGGCGCTCGCCCTGGTCGACGACCTGGCCGTCTCCGGCCGGCTGTCCGGCTCGCACCTGCTGCCGGGCGTGCGCGGCGAACTGCTGGCCCGGCTCGGCCGCACCGCCGAGGCCCGGGCCGAACTGGAGCTCGCCGCCCGGCTGTGCCGCAACACCCGCGAGCGGGCCGTACTGCTGCGCAAGGCGGCCGCGCTCGACGCCGCGCGGTGATCACCCTGCCACGTAAGGGAGTTGAGTGCGGGAGCGGATTGCGGACAGCGGCGCGGCCGGGCCAGGGTGTGGTCCGGCACGCGCCGCTCGCCCCACTCCCCGAGAGGAACCACCGGCCGGTGAACAGCTTGACGTACGTCCTCGGCTACCTGCTGAGCCTGCCCGGCCGGGGCCTGGAGGCGTCGCGCCGGATCTGGCCCACCGACCGGCGGCTGCGCGCCCTGGCCGACTCGCCGCGGGCCCGCTGCGCCCGGCAGGCGGAGCGGGAACGGATCGAGCGCATGGTGGCGGCGCTGGAAGCGGTGGAGGGGATGGAGCACCTGCTGACCCGGATCAGCGACCACTGCGGCCGCCCCGAGTCCTTCGACATCCACGCCCCGGGCCCCGAGGGGCGCCTCGCCCTGGTGTGCCGGATGACCGCGAGCGCCTACTTCGCCACCCGGGAGGACATCACCGCCCTGCTGCCCAGGATCGCGGCGGCCGGCCTGGCCGAGTGGGGCTCTCCGAACAACCGCACCGGCACCCCCGCCTACGCGCTGCGCTGGTACGGCGCCGACCTCGCCGACGACGGCTGGCGGCTGGACCCCGACGGCTGGCGGATGGAAGCCCCCGGCCTGAGCAGCCCCGGCGCCCGCCTGCACTGGGACCTGCGGGACTCCGCCACCCTGCGCCCGGACCCGTACTGGAAGCGCGTCGCCAGCAGCGTGCGCTCCAGCAACGAGCAGACCCCGCCCGACGCGGACCCGGCCGAGCTGCTGCGCACCGCCCGCGCGCACGGGCGCGGGCTGGTCCTGCAACTGGACGTGCGGACCGACGGGCGCGAGGCCTGCACCTACTACACCGCCAAGCGCGGCGGCCTCGCCGGACGCGGACGCGCCTGAACCCTCCCCCACGTGGGCGCACCCGACCCCGCGGAACGCAGCGACGGCCGCGGGGCCGGGCGGCTCAGCCGCTCAGCACTGGGGCCGGCGGCCGTGGTTGGCCCCGCGCCTGGCCCGGGCCTTCTTCTTGCGGCGGCGCTTGGACGACATGGCGACTCCTCTCGCGGCTTGCACAGCCAGGACCCCCGGTCTTCCACCGTTCCACACCCCGCCCGCCCCGGCCCGTCGAGCGGCGCCCCCCGCCCCGGCGCACCGGCACACCGGCCCGATGACCACGGACGACGAGCTCCTGCGCCGCCGGGCCGGCCTCCAGGCCGAAGCCGACGCGGTCCACGCCGACCTGGACCTGGACGTCACCGTGGTGCGCCCGCGCCTGGAACGAGGACCCCCGCCGCCTATCCGGACGGCCTCCACCCGGGCCTGTCCCACCGCTTTCCCGCGGACCGGGACCGGACGCTCGGCCTGTGGTCCGTCGACGCCCCCGCCCGCCGGCCCGACCTCGCGTGAGCAGGGCGCGCGGGTCGTAGGAGGCGGCTTCGGTGAAGAGGTGGTCGACGGCCGGGCTGGAGTGGGGGGCGGGCGATGGTGCGCCGGTGCTGTTCGGGGCCGGCGGCGGTCCCGTACCGGGTGGTTACCCATTCCCCGGAGGCCGTCACTGGCCCACCCGGCCGTCCACGCATTCGCGCAGCAGGTCGGCGTGTCCGCAGTGACGGGCGTACTCCTCGATGCGGTGCACCTGTAGCTCCCGCACCGACAGGCGCTGCTTGCCGAGCCGCTCCCCCAGGTCCGGATGGGTGGCCAACTCGCCATCCAGTGCGGCCTGTTCGCGCTCCAGGTCCCGCCAGGCGGTCTCGACCACGGCCGGGTCGGCCACCGCGCCGTCGAAGTCCGCGTCCCGCGCGCCGTACAGCTTCGGCAGCGGCTCGCCCTCGGTGATCCAGTTGCGCCAGTCGCGCTCCACCCGCGCGAGGTGGCACACCAGGCCCAGCAGCGACATCGTGGACGGCGGCACCGAGCGCCGGGCCAGCTGCTCGGCGTCCAGGCCCTCGCACTTCATTCGCAGCGTCAGGCGGTAGTTGGTCAAGTAGTCGGCGAGGGTGGCGGTTTCGCCGTCCGGGGCGGGCCCTTCGCTGTTGCGCGGATCGTCGGCCGGGTCGGCCCACATGTCGGGGTACACGCTCGCCTGGGTCCATCGCTCGGGTCGCTCGGTCATACGGCATGCTCACCCGCCACCACCCCTTCCCGTCAAAGGGTTTATGGCCGGCGGCGGGCTGTGACCGGCGTTGGGGTGGCCGTCGCCGGGCAGCGGGCCCGCCGGCCCGTCAGCTCCCCACCGCCGTCCGCAGGTAGGTCGTGAACGCGGCCACGGCGGGGGCGATCTGCCGGCCCTTGCGGGTGGCGGTGGACACGTGGCGCACCGGGGTGTCCAGGGGGTGGAGGGGCACCAGGGCGATGTCGGGGCGGGCGGCGCGGGCGGCGAGGGAGGGGATGAGGGTGGGGCCCAGTCCGGCGGCGACCAGGCCGAGTTTGGCGGTCCAGGCGCCGACGGCGTATTCGATGCGGGGCTGGAAGCCGCTGCGCAGGCAGGCCGCCAGGAGGGTGGACTCGGGGTGGCGGCGGGCGGCGATCCAGGGTTCGTCGGCGAGTTCGGCCAGCCGCAGGCGGCGCCGGCCGGCGAGGCGGTGTCCGCGGGGCAGGGCGACCAGGACCGGGTCGTCCAGCAGGGGTTGCAGGTCGAACTGGTCGCTGTCGTGGGCGTCCTGGGAGTAGGAGGCGACGACGGCGAGGTCGATGGCGCCGTCGGCGAGCTGCTCCAGCAGGTGGGCGGTGAGCCCTTCGGTGAGGGCGATCTCCACCTGCGGGTGGGCGGCGCGGAAGGCGGCGAGGGCGCTGGGGACGAGTTCGGCGTTGGCGCTGTCGAAGGCGCCCACCCGCAGGCGTCCGGCGCCCAGTTCGGTGAGGGCGAGGAGGTCGCGGCGGGTCGTGTCCAGGCGCGCCAGCAGGGCCTCGGCGTGCGGGAGCAGGGTGCGTCCGTGCTCGGTCAGCCGTACGCCGCGGGCCAGGCGGTCGAACAGCGGGGTGCCCAACTCGGCTTCGAGGGTGGCGATCTGGCGGGAGATCGCGGACTGGGTGTAGCCCAGCCGCTCCCCGGCGGCGGTGAAGGAGCCCAGGTGTGCGACGGTGCGGAAGACGTCCAGCCAAGCCATGTCCATTGCGCATGGATACCATGCGGGACATTCGCTTGTCGCCTGGCTGGGGGCTGCCTAGCGTTGCGGCCATGGAAAAGATCGCCTTTCTGGGCCTGGGCCGGATGGGGCAGCCGATGGCCCGTCGCCTGGCCGCCGCCGGCTACCCGCTGACCGTCTGGAACCGCTCCCCCGGCCGTGCCGACGGCCTCACCGAGGCCGCGAGCCCGGCCGAGGCCGTGGCCGGGGCCGGCATCGTCGTCACCATGCTGTCCGACCCGCGGGCCGCGGCCGAGGTCGCCGGGCAGTTCACGCCCGGACTGGCCCCGGGCACTCTGTGGATCGACATGTCCTCGATCGGCCCGCGCGCCGTCGCCGAGCTGCGCGCCCAACTGCCGGACGGCGTCTCCATGGTGGACGCCCCGGTGGTCGGCAGCGTCGGCCCGGCGGCCGGCGGCGAGCTGGGCGTCTTCGCGGGCGGCGAGGACGCCGACCTGGACCGCGCCGAACCCGTCCTGGCCCACCTGGGCCGGGTGCGGCGCTGCGGTGGCCCGGGCTCGGGGGCGGCGCTGAAGGTCGTGGTGATCGGCGGGATCGTGGCCTCGGTCACCGTGGTCGCCGAAGTGCTTTCGGTGGCCGGGGAGTTGGGCGTGCCGCGGGAGACGGCGCTGGACGTGCTGTCGGCCGGGCCGCTCGCGGGGGCGCTGGCCCGGGCGCGCAGCGCGGAGTCGGACTTCCCGGTGCGGCTGGCCGCCAAGGACCTCGCCCTGGCGGGCGGCGGCCCGGTGCTGTCGGCGGCCCGGCAGGTGCTGCTGGCCGATCCGTCGATCGCGGACCTGGACCTGTCGGCGGTGGTGTCGGCGCTGCGGGAGGGTTAGCGCTGCCCGTTGCGGGTCAGGTCGGCGCGGTGGCGGCGGGTGGCGAGGGTCTCGGGGTGGTCGGGGCCGAGGAGTTGGACGTGGTCGAGGACCAGGGCGTCCAGGAGCTGGGCGGCCTCGGTTCGGGAGCCGGAGCGCCCGAGGGCGTAGGCGTGGTTCCTGCGGGTGGCCAGGGTGTCCGGGTGTCCGGCCCCCAGGACCCGCCGGCGGTCCTCGACCAGGCCGCCGAAGAGTTCCGCGGCCCAACGCCAGGTCCCGGCGTGACCGGCGTTGCAGGCGTGGTTGTTGCGGGCGGCCAGGGTCTCGGGGTGGTCGGGGCCCAGCACGCGTTCGCAGTCGCCGATCAGGACTTCGAGCAGTCGGACGGCATCCGGATGGCCCCCGGCGTCGCCCACGTTCAGGGCATGACCGTTGCGGGCGACCAGGGTCTCGCGGTGATCGGGCCCCATGACCCGCTCGAAGCGGGGGAGCAGGTTCTCGTACAGGCGCAGCGCCCGTGCGGGATCGTCTCCCCCGACGGTCCTGGCGTGGTTGCCGCAGATGGCCAGGGTTTCGGGGTCGTCGGGGCCGAGTGCGCGCACGGCGTCCGCGACGAGCAGTTCCCACAGCCTCACGGCCCGGCCGGGTCCGGCGGCGGCGGCCTCGGCGGCCCGGGCCCGGATCCGCGCCCGGGCCGCGGGGTGGCCGGTCGCGGGGTTGTCCCGGTTGTCCGGGACGGGCGGGACAACCGGGAGGGCCTCCTGCCCCAGTTCCTCGCTGACCCGCTCGATCGCCTCCCCGTCCGCGTCGTTGACGGCCGCCGCCTTGGCGAGCGCCTGCTCGATGTCGTCGCCCACCGGGTCGGCGTCGGCCGCGCCGGCCACCACCTCGGCCACCGGGCGCGGCCGGCCGGTGTGCGTGCCCGTGTCCCCCGCCCGCAGCCGGTCGAGTTCGTCGGTCAGCCGCCGCGCCTGTTCCTGCACCCGGGCGGCGAGTTCCTCGGCCCGGCGCTGCTTGTCCTCGGCCCGGCGCAGTTCCTCCCGCGCCCGCCGTTCCTGGTCCAGCGCGCGTTCCAACTGCCGCTGGGCCTGCTCCAGTTCGTACGCGCGCCCGTGGCCGCGCAGTTCGTCGCGTTCGGCGGACAGGGTGTGGACCCGCTGCTCCAGCTTGTTGATCATGTAGAGCAGGGCCATCACCAGCTGCGCGGAGTTGTGCGAGGTGCGCTCCAGGACCGCCTGCTGCTCCAGCGACCTGGTCAGCCGGTCGTAGGTGTCGATCTGCTGCCTGCGCGCCTCGGCCAGCTCCACGGCCAGGCGCGCCGGGGCCGGGGCCGCGGCGCCCGCCGGGGCCTGGGCGCCCACGGGCGCGGGCGCCGCCGGGTGCTGGGCCGCCCGCAGGCGCCCGAGCGCCTCGGCCTGCCGGCGCTCGCGCAGCCGGGGCTCCGGCACGGCGGTCGCCACCAGCGCGAGGACGAAGTCCCGCTCGGGCAGCTGACTGCCGGCCAGGTACGAACCGACCTGCGTCCTGGACCGGTTGATCCGCCCGGCGATCGCGGTCATCGTCATGCCGCTCGCGTCCACCAGGGCGCGCAGGAAGCGCGCCAGTTCCCGGCCCTCGGCGCTGTGTGCCCGGATCGGCCCCCACGGCCTTCCCATGCCCTCAACCCCCGCCCGCTCCCCCGCAGTTGTCCCGGACGTCCCGGGCCAACCCGCCGTTGTCCGGACCTTACCTGCAAGAACGCCCCGGACAGGGGTGGATCAACTCGACCGGTGCCAGATTCCTCCTCGCCACCCGCCGTGGCACCACCGTCGCGAGGAGATCCGCCGTGCACCTGCCCTTGCTGCCCCTGTCCGGCCTTACCGCCCAACGCGTGCTGCTGGTCGCCCTGTTGACGCCCCTGCTGCTGGTCACCGTGCTCGCCGCCGTCCCCGCGCTGGTCGTCCTGCCGTTCCTGCCCGGCGGCACCGACCGCGCCGTGCGCCTGCTGCGCACCCACACCGCGCAGCTGCGCACCCTGCTCAACGCCTCACGGGCCGGGAGCCGTTAGATGAACCGTCCGGGACAACCGCCCGGGAGGAACGTCCACCCCGGCCGGGGGTGCGGCGGACGGCTTGGTGGCCGGCGCCGATGGCCGGGCCCGCACGCCGTCCGGTGGAGTGGGGGCACCCACCCCCGCCGGCGGAAGGCGCCCCCCTTGTCCACCCGCAGCCCCCTGTCCGCCCGTGACCGCGTGCCCACCCGCAGCCCCCTGTCCGCTCACGGCGCCCTGTACGGCGTCGTCCGGCTCGCCGGGCCCCGGCTGCCCGTCGTCTCCTTCCTCGCCCGCCTGCCCGCCGCCCTGTGCCCGACCGGGACGCTGCTCATGGCCACCGTGCTCGGCGACGTGGGCCGCGGCGGCGTGCGGCCCTGGCGGTGCAGGCGCTCCTGTCGCTGACGCTCCTGCCGGTCGACGCGGTGGCGGGCGCGGCGCTGGCGGTGGCCGCGATCGGCCTGGCGGTGGCCCGACGCTGATCGCGGTGTTCGCCCTGGCCGAGCGGATCGCCCCGGCCGGGCGCATGGGCGGGGCGATGACGCTGCTGGGCAGCGGGCTGATCGCGGGGCAGGGCCTGGCGGTGACCGCCTCGGGCCGCTGGCCGGCGGCCTCGCCGTGGTGCCGGCCCTCACGCTGGTGCGCCCCCGGCGCTACCCGCCGCATCGGGCGGCCGTCGCCCGGCGCGCGGCGACGGGCCCGTCCGCCTGAGGGCCGCCCTGGAAGCGGCCCGCGCCGTCAACCACCAGCCCGCCGTTCAACCCGATCAGGGAGGCTGGTGTGCAAGCCGGGGCGCACGGCACTAGCGTCGTGACAGCGGATGTCGCAAGGCCCGGGGAGGGCGACAGGAGTGCAGGTCATGAGGGCTGGACGGGTCACCGTGGCGTTGACGCTGGCGGCGACGGTGCTGGTGGCGACGGCGTGCGGGGCACCCTCCTCCGGCAGCAGCGGCGACAGGGCCGACCGGGCGCCCGTGGCCGACCAGGGAGGGCAGGATCCCCGCGGCCGTCCGCTGGCCCTGGTCTACCGGGGTCAGGCGGCCTGCGACGGCTGCCCGGAGGCGGCGCACGACATGCTGGAGCACGACGGCTACGCGGTGCGCTACATCGGACCCGACGAGCAGACCCACTTCGGCCCGGACGCGCTGTCCGGCGCCGCGCTGTACGTGCAGCCGGGCGGCACCAACGGGCAGGAGGTGAGCACCGCGTGGCGCCTGATGCGGGGCGACCCGGGCTTCTCCCCGGAGCTGGTGCGCTCCTACGTGCGCGCCGGCGGGCACTACCTGGGCCTGTGCATGGGCGGCTACCTGGCGGGCCGGGAACCCGGCTACGGCCTCCTGCCGGGTGACTCCGGCCAGTACGTCAGCTCCCCGGGCGCCACCGTCACCGACGAGCAGGACCACCTGGTCGACGTCCTGTGGCGCGGGCAGCCGCGCAAGATGTACTTCCAGGACGGCCCGTACTTCGACGTGAACGGCCCGGGCGCGGAGGTGCTGGCCCACTACACCAACGGCCGGGCCGCCGCCGTGGTCGCCTCCTACGGCGCGGGGCGGGTGGCGGTCAGCGGCCCCCACCCGGAGGCGTCCTCGGAGTGGTACCGCGACTACGGCCTGCCGGACGAGTCGAAGACCGGCCTGGCCCTGGGCGAGGACCTGCTGCGCACCCTGATGGCAGCGCCCGCGGGCCCCGCCCCCTCGGCGACCCCCAGCCCCGCCCCCAGCCCCTGAACCCCGCCCCGCCGTTCCTGTACCGACCCGCCCCGCCGCCCCGCTTCCCCCGCCGCCGTCCGCACTAGTGCACCCCGCCGGGCCGCCCGCCTGGGCAAACCCTCCCCCGCCCCGCCGACGCCGCCCCGAAACACCCCTAGTGCACTAGTGCGTTTTCCCAAATCGCCCTAGGACAAGGCTTGTTGAGCATCGCGCGTACGGCGTACGGTTGCGGGCGTGGAGAACACCGACATCCTCATCTGCGGCGCCGGCATCGCCGGCCCCGCCCTCGCCTACTGGCTGCGCCGCCACGGCTTCAGCCCCACCGTCGTCGAGCGGGCCCCCGGGCCGCGCCCCGGCGGGCAGGCCGTGGACCTGCGCGGCGCCGGACGCACCGTCATCGAGCGGATGGGCCTGATGGAAGGGGCCCGCGCCCTGTGCGTGGAGCAGCGCGGCATCGCCCTGGTCGACCGCCGCGGCCGGCACACCGCCCGGATGCCCGTCGAGCTGTTCGGGGGCGAGGGCATCGTCTCCGAGGTCGAGGTCCTGCGCGGCGACCTGGCCGACCTGCTACGGGAGGCCACCGGCGGCGTGGAGTACCTGTACGACGACACCGTCACCGCGCTGGCCGAGGACGCGAACGGGGTCACCGTCCACTTCGAGAACGCCCCCGCCCGCCGCTTCCACCTGGTCGTCGGCGCCGACGGGCCGCACTCGGTCGTGCGGCGCCTGGCGTTCGGCCCCGGGCAGGAGCACTACCGTCCGCTCGGCGGCTACCACTGCTGGTTCACCGTCCACGACCCGGCGTTCGCCCGCGGCCTGGACGGGTGGTTCCTGATGTACAACGCCCCCGGCGGGCTGGTCGCCACCGCCCGGCCGGGCCGGCTGCCCGGCGAGGTCAAGGCCGGCCTGGGCGTGCGCTGCGGCCCGCTCGCCGTGGAGCGCCGCGACACGGCCGCCCAGCGGCGCCTGCTCGCCGCGCGCTTCGCCGGCGCCGGCTGGGAGGTGGAGCGCCTGCTCGCCGCCATGGCCACCGCGCAGGACTTCGCGTTCGACTCCTTCGGTCAGATCCACCTCGACCGCTACAGCCGCGGCCGTACCGCGCTGCTCGGCGACGCCGGCTACAGCCCCAGCCCGCTCACCGGCCTGGGCACCAGCCTCGCCCTGGTCGGCGCCTACCTTCTGGCCGGTGAACTCGCCGCCGCGGCAGGCGACTTCACCACCGCCTACGCCCGCTACGAGGAGCTGATGCGCCCCTACGTGACCCGCGCCCAGGAGCTGCCGCCCGGCGGCGTGCGGGGCTACGCGCCCGACAGCGCCCTGATGATCCGCCTGCGCGCCGCCTCCATGCGCTGGATGGGCCGCTGGCCGTTGCGTCCCATCCTGGCCGCCCAGTTCGCCAAGGCCGGCGGCATCGCCCTGCCCGACTACCCCCTGCCGGCCCGCGCCGCCTGAGCCCGCCCGCACCGCCTGAACCCGCACTGCCTGAGGCCGCCCGCGCCGTCTGAGCCGGGGCCGTCGGGCGTGCGCCCCGGCTTGCACCTGATACGGCGTGAGGAGGAATGCCCGTGGCGACGACCAGCTGCACGCCCTCGCCGACCACGCCGCCGCGCTGGGCCCCGCCGCCCACTACCTGCTGGACGTCGAATGGCCCCAGCTCTACCGCCGCGCCGAGGCCCTGCGCACCGCCGGCACCGACCCCGCCGACCCCCGGGTGCGCCGCGTCGCGGCGCGCCTGGACGAACTCTGCCGCCTCTTCAGCGGTGGCGACACCGCCCTGTCCGCCGCCGGGCGCACCGCCTGGCGCCGGGACCCGGTCGCGCTGTCCGGCGACCCCGGCGCCCCCGGCCGACGCCTGGGCCCCGCTGCGCGCCTTCCTCGACCGGGCCCGCGAGGCGTCGCGATGACCACCGCGGTGCCCCGCCTCATCCGGCTGCGCGTCAGCCTGCCGAGCGCCCTGCCCGTGCTGGCCGCATCCGCCGTGTTCCTGCCCCCGCTCGCGCCGGCCGGACCGCTGCCCCGGCCGCTGCTGCCCAGCGTGGCCCCGGCCCAGGGCGTCCGGGCCCGGCTGGTCCTCCACCGCCTGGGCCGCGCCCGGGCCGGGAGGCCGGCCGGCGGCTGAGCGCGGGCCTACCTCGCGCGGGGCTGGTTGAAGCGCAGCATGTTGCCCGCCGGGTCGCGGAAGGCGCAGTCGCGCACGCCGTAGGGCTGGTCCATCGGTTCCTGGAGGACTTCGGCGCCGGCGGCGCGGATGCGCTCGAAGGTGGCGTCGCAGTCGTCGGTGCGGAAGATGACGCCGCGCAGCAGGCCCTTGGCCAGGAGTTCGGCGGCGGCCCGGCGGTCGTCCTCGGAGGCGTGCGGGTCGGCCAGCGGGGGTTCCAGGACGATCTCCACGCCGGGCTGGTCGGGCGAGCCGACGGTGACCCAGCGCATGCCCTCGAAGCCGACGTCGTTGCGCACCTCGAGGCCGAGCACGTCGCGGTAGAAGGCGAGCGCCTTGTCGTGGTCGTCGACGGCGATGAAACACTGCGCGAGTTCGATGCTCATGGCCGTCACGCTACGGGAGGGGGCGCGTCCCTCGCCTCCGTTCGGCGCACGGGGCGGGTGCGGATCTTGGCGATGCAGGCGGGGATCGGTTCGCCGTCGGCGTGGTCGCGGGCGCGGTAGGCGCTGGGGCTCTCGCCGACCAGTTCGGTGAAGCGGGTGCTGAAGGAGCCCAGCGAGGTGCAGCCGACGGCCATGCACACGTCGGTGACGCTCAGGTCGCCGCGCCGCAGCAGGGCCTTGGCCCGTTCGATGCGGCGGGTCATGAGGTAGCCGTAGGGGGTCTCCCCGTAGGCGGCGCGGAAGCTGCGGGAGAAGTGGCCGGGGGACATCAGCGCGGTGGCGGCCAGCGCGGGCACGTCCAGCGGCTGGTCGTACTCGCGGTCCATCCGGTCGCGGGCCCGGCGCAGCCGGACGAGGTCGGCGAGGGGTACTCGGGTGGGCACACCGGCCACCGTACCCGGTGCCGCTGACGCACTCCCCCGCCCGGCGGCGGCCCGCTCGCGTGCGCCGCTTGGGGCCGACCACCCTGGAGGGTGGACAGTGACGCCTTCGCCGGCCCTGACGGCGCCCAGGAGCAGCCCGCCGCCCCGCGCGCGCCCGCCGGCGGGGCGGTGGCCGTCGGGGTGCTGGTGGCGACCGCGCTGGTGCTGCTCGCCCAGGCGGCCAGCGGGCCCAGTTCGCGGCTGGTGCTGTTGCTGGTGTTCCTGCCCGCGCTGCTGGCGGGCCTGGGCACGGTGGCGCAGACGGTGGCCGTTTCGGTGTGGGTGATCGGCGTGGTGGTGGTCCACTCGGTGCTGTACCCGCCCGCGGACCTGCCGGCCCGGCTGGGCACGCTGCTGGGTGTGGTCGCCGCCGAGGCGGCGGTGATCGGCCTGTGCGCGCGGCGGGTGCGGCGCGAGCGCCAGCTGTTCCGGATGCGTCAGAGCGCGGTGGCGCTGCAGCGCCAGCTGCTGCGGCCGCTGCCGGTGCGCACCGCGGAGGTGGAGCTGTTCGGGCTGTACCGGCCGGTGGAGGAGGACACCCTGGTCGGCGGTGACCTGTACGACGTCGCCGAGACCCCGCACGGCACCCGGGTGCTGGTCGGCGACGTGCAGGGCAAGGGTTTGCGCGCGATCGGCACGGGCTTCGCGGTGCTGAGCGCCTTCCGGGAGGCGGTGTTCCGGGAGGCGGAGCTGACGGCGGTGGCCGACGCGCTGGAGGCGGCGGTCGAGCGCCACAACGCCTACGCCGTGCAGAGCGGCGAGTTGGAGCGGTTCGTGACGGCCACCGTGCTGTGCGTGCGGCGCGGGGGCGACGTACGGGCCGTCAACTGCGGTCATCTCGCGCCGTGCCTGCTGCACGCCGACGGCCGGGTGGAGTCCGTGCGGCTGCCGGCCGGGGTCCCGCTGGGCCTGGCGGCGCTGACCGGCGAGCCCCGGACGGTGGAGCGTTTCGCGCTGCCCGGGGGCGGGGTGCTGGTGCTGCTGACCGACGGGATCACCGAGGCCCAGGACGCCTCCGGTGCCTTCTACCCGGTCGAGCGGGGCCTCGCGGACCTGGCCGGCGCCCCGGCCGCCGAGCTGCCCGGGGCGCTGGAGGGGTGTGCCCGGCGCTGGAGCGGCGGGCGCAGGCGCGACGACGTCACGGTGCTGGTGCTGCGCCCGGCCCGCTGAGTGCTAGGACCCGTCCGGGGTGGTGTCGCGCGGGCCGCGGGCGACCAGGGGTGCTGTGCCGTCCTGGGGCAGGAGGACGAGGTAGTGCCAGGGGCCGTCCTCGACGCGGGCCATGGAGAGGGTCGGTGCGCTGAAGGCCGCGGCGGCGGGCCCGGCCCCCTCGGTCAGGGCGTCGAGCCGGGCGTGCTCCGCCAGGAAGTCCGGGGGGCCGTTGAGCCACTTGGGTACGGGTGCGCCGCGGCGCAGCGCGGCCAGCAGTTCGTCGCGCGGTGTTGCCCGGGCGGCGTGCAGGACGTGCTCGTGCAGGCGTTCCTGGACGCTCGGCCGAGGTGGCGCCGCGGCGGCCAGTTCCAGGCAGCGTGCGCACGACCGGGCGCCGGTGCGCACCCCGAACAGGTGCCGGTAGCGCATGATGGTGCGTGGTGTCCCGGCGCACAGCGTCCGGTCCTCGCCCAGGGCCGCGTGTTCCAGGTCGGGGTCGTCGTGCGTGGTGCAGGCCCCGAAGGCGGCCGGTTGCCGTGCGGTGGTGAAGGACCAGGCGTTGCCGGTGTCGGTGTTCATGGGCGGCAGGCTCCCACGGCCGGGGCGGGGCGGGCATCCGCGTTTCGGGGCGGGGCCCCCGGCTGCGGGTTCTGTCGGGGGCGTTCTAGGGTGGCTGGCATGATCACCTCTGCGATGTCCGGTCCGATATCCGATCCCGACGGGGCCCTGCGGGTGCTGCTGGAGGGCAATGCCCGGTTCGTGGCCGGCAGTCCCGAGCACCCCAACCAGGACGCCGGGCGGCGCGCGGCGCTCGCGCCGGGGCAGAAGCCCTTCGCCGTGCTGTTCGGCTGTTCGGACTCCCGGCTGGCCGCCGAGATCATCTTCGACCAGGGCCTGGGCGACCTGTTCGTGGTGCGCACCGCGGGGCACGTGACCGGTGCGGAGGCGCTGGGCAGTGTCGAGTACGGGGTGGCGGTGCTGGACTGCCCGCTGGTGGTGGTGCTCGGCCACGACTCGTGCGGTGCGGTGGCGGCGGCGCTGGACTCCCTGGAGGAGGGCAGGCTGCCCGGTGGTTTCGTGCGGGACGTGGTGGAGCGGGTGACGCCGAGCGTGCTGTCCGCGCGGGCGGCGGGCATCGAGGACCCGGACGCGATCGTGGACGAGCACATCCGCCAGACCGTGGATCTGTTGCTGGAGCGTTCCCAGCTGCTGGCCTCGCGGGTGGCCGAGGGGCGGCTCGCGGTGGTGGGCCTGTCGTACCGGCTGCACGACGGCCAGGCCCGTACGGTCGCCTCGCGCGGCGTCAGCTGAGGTCAGCACGGGAGCCGGGGGGAACTGGGTGTCCGATCCCCGCCAGCGCCGGTGCGCGGGCGGGGGCAGAGTCGGTGGCCGGCGGCGGATCATCCCCGGTCCGCCCGCTTCCCCGATGCGAGGAACGGCTCTTCCCGTGCACAAGGTCACCGATCTCAAGGTCCTCTACTTCGGCACCCCGGTGGTGCTGATCGGCTCGCGCAACGAGGACGGCAGCGCCAATCTGGCGCCGATGTCCTCGGCCTGGTGGCTGGGCCAGTCGTGCGTGCTGGGTCTGGGCAACAGTTCCCAGACCTCCGCCAACCTGCGGCGCGAGGGCGAGTGCGTGCTCAACCTGCCCTGCGCGGCGCAGGTGGACGCCGTCGACGCCCTCGCGCTGCTGACCGCCAGTGCGCACATCGCCGAGTACCGGCGTGAGCAGGGCTACCGCCACGAGCGGGACAAGTTCGGTGCGGCCGGGCTGAGTGAGCTGCCCGGCGAGCTGGTGCGGGCGCCGCGGGCGGCCGAGTGCCCGGTGCAGTTGGAGTGCCGGGTGGAGGCGGCCACGGCGCTGGCGGGCAACCCGGGGTGCACCGCGTTCGAGGTCACCGTGGTGCGCGCCCATGTGGAGGAGCGCCTGATCGTGCCGGGCAGCGACCACTACGTGGATCCGCTCGGGTGGGACCCGCTGATCATGAAGTTCTGCGAGTTCTTCGGCGAGGGCCGGCGGCTGAGCCCCTCGCGGCTGGCCGAGGGCTGGCGGATGCCGGGCAGGCTGCCGGCCACCGTGTGAGGGCCGGGGCCCGCCCCCGGTGCTCAGGGCGCGATCGTCGCCCCGCAGGAGTCGCACACCCGGGTCGCCGGGAGTTCCAGGAAGCAGGTGGGGCAGATCGCCGGCGGGCGCGGCGCGGGCGCTGTGGCGGCGGCCTTGCGGGTGACCGTGGTCTTCAGCCGCGGGGCCAGGGCCGGGATGCCGCCGTCGGCGGGCAGGTCGGCGCCGAAGTGGCGGTAGCAGGCCAGCCGGGCGGCGGCGGCGTGCTGTTCGCGGTCCATCTCGTCCGCGATCGGGGGCTGTCCGGCCACCGCCAGCACGTCCTGGTAGCCCGCGCCGACCATGCCGTCGGTGGCGTGCACGACCAGGGCGGTCAGCGGCGGGTCGCCGCGCCGGTGGGCCTCGCGCACCACCAGGGCCAGTACCTTGCCGATCCAGTGCCGCTGGTTGACGCTGGTGCGCACCCCGGAGGCCTGCTGGACGGCCTCGGCCAGTTCGGCGTAGGTGATCACCGCGTGGTAGCGGCGTGCCACGTCCACCAGGGCCGGGTAGGCCGCCCTGGTCCACACGATGTGTGCCTGGCTGACGGCGACGGCCGAGCCGTCCGAGTCCCGCCAGTAGCCGCGCTGGTGCTGCGTCATCCGTCCGCCCCTGTTCCGTCCTGCCTGTCGGCCCCCGCCGGGAGCGAGGCTACCTGGCGCGGGTGCCGGTCTTCCTGCCGGGGGCGGGCGGGGCGGGCTTGACTTCACGTGCTGTTGAAGGCGTTCCCCGGGTGCCGGCCGCGGCCGTACGGGCTTTCGCGGTCGGTGCCCCGCCCGTACGGGAGCGGACCGGGGCCGGGGCCGCCTCCTTCGCGATCGTGCCGTGGGCGGTCCCGGCTCCTGTGCGCCGGGTTTCACCGCGGCGCCGGGACGAGGCGTTCGCGGCGCGGTGTGCGTCCGCCGTCGCCGGGCGGACCCTTCACAGATGTCGTGGTCATGCCGGGCGTCCTGCCAAGGGCGGGCAAAGCGCGGGCGGTGGGGGGGCGGGGGGGGCCGGGCCCCCCCCCCCCCCCCGGGGGGGGGGGCGGGGGGGCGGGGGGGGGGGGGCCCGGGCCCCCCCCGGCCGGCGCCCCCCCCCCCCCGCGCCCGGCCCGCGGGGGGGGGGCCCCCCCCCCCGGGGTGGGGGGGGGGGGGGGGGGCCCCCCCGGGGGGCGCCCCGGGGGGGGGGGGGGCGGGGGGGGGGGCCCCCCCCCCCCCCCGCCGTCCCGGGGCCGGGAAAGTGTGGCCTACCTCACGGCGGCTCGGCGTCGTCCCCGGGCGGCGCGGCGCCCCGGCGGCGGGGTGGGGTCGGCGTTCCAGGCGGCGACGGGGTTGCCGAGCCAGCGGGTGGCGCCGGGGACGTTCTCGCCGCGCATGACCAGCGAGGCGGGGCCGACCGTGGTGGTGTCGCCGAGGGAGGAGTTGAGCAGCACGATCGAGTGCGGCCCGGTGGTGGAGCCGGGGCCCAGGTGGACCGGGCCCAGGCGCATCACCCGGTCGTGGAACAGGTGGGTCTGCAGCACGGTGCCGCGGTTGACGCTGGCGCCCGCCCCGACGGTGACCAGGTCGCTCTCGGGCAGCCAGTGGGTCTCGCACCACACGCCGCGCCCGATCTTGGCGCCGAGGCTGCGCAGCCACAGGTTCAGGTACGGGGTGCCGGTCATGGCGCCGCCGCCGAAGGGCATGGCGAGTTCCTCGACGAAGGTGTCGTAGAGCTCGTTGCGCCAGACGAAGGACGACCACAGCGGGTGCTCCCCGACCCGGAAGCGTCCCACCAGCAGCCACTTGGCGAGGGTGGCGATGGCGCAGGCGGCGACGGCGGCGGCGACCAGCACCGGGCCGGCCGTGGCCAGGGCGACGCCGAGGCCGTAGCCGTTGCGGGTCGCCTGGAGGGCGGCGAAGACCAGGTCGGCGAGCAGGGCGGCGACGATGACCGGGACGAGCCGGCAGACCTCGACGCCGGCGCGTGCCCACATCAGGCGCTTGGGCGGGTCGTAGGTGCGGTTCTCGCCGCCGGCTTCGGCCACCCGGGGCAGGGCGAAGGCGGGCCGGCCCAGCCACGAGGAGCCCTCGGGGGCGTGGGCGGGGGTGTCGGAGAGCACGCCGACCAGGGAGTTGTCGGGCAGGGTGCGGCCGGGGCCGACGATGCCGGAGTTGCCGACGAAGGAGCGGCGTCCGACGTGGGCGCGGCCCAGGTGCAGCCAGCCGCCGCGCAGCTCGTAGGGCGCCACGAGGGTGTCGTCGGCGAGGAAGGCGCCGTCGTCGACCCGCATCAGGCCGGGCAGGGCGAGCACGGTGGAGGCCTCCACCCGGTGGCCGATCCTCGCGCCGAGCAGGCGCAGCCACACCGGGGTGAAGAGGCTGGCGTACAAGGGGAACAGGGTGCGCCGGGCGCTGTCGCTCAGGCCGCACACGGCCCAGGCGCAGAACGCGACGGGGCCGGTGGCGGGGTGGAAGCCGGGGCGCAGTGGCAGGGAGAACAGGCGGATCAGCAGGGCTATCAGCGTGGCGTGGCACAGGAGGGTCAGTACGGCCAGCGGCACGGTCAGGGGCAGGAGCTGGAGCAGGGCCGCGCCGAGGGTGTGGTCGTTGTCGACCATCGGGTAGACGAGGAACAGGGCGGGCAGGGCGGAGATGACGGGGATGAGGCCGAAGAGGGCGAAGCCGAGGCCGTAGGCGGCGTTCCAGGCCCGGGTGGTGCGGGGCGGGCCGGCGGGCCAGGGGGTGCGGGTCCGGGCTTCGGTGCAGGGGCGGGCCGGGGAGCCGTGCCAGTGTTCGCCGGGTGGCACGGTCGCGGTGACGCAGGTGCCGGGGGCGATCTCGGCGCCTGCGCCGATGCGGGCCCCGGGCATCAGGGTGGCGCGGTGGCCGATGCTGGCGCCTTCGCCGATGTCGATGCGGCCGAGGTGGAGGGTGTCTGCGTCGAGCCACCAGCCGGCGATGTCGACCTCGGGTTCGAGGCAGGCGCCGGCGCCGATGCGGGCCAGTCCGGTGACGGGGGGCGCGGTGTGCAGTTGGACGCCGCGGCCGATGCGGCAGCCGAGCATCCGGGCGTAGCGCGGGGCCCAGGGGGTGCCGTTGAGGGAGGCGGTGGCGAACATGGCGGTGTAGCGTTCGGCGGCCCACAGTCGCAGGTGGACGTGGCCGCCGCGCGGGTGGCTGCCGGGGCGGATGCCGGCGGTGATCAGGCGGGCGCCGCCGGCGGCGAGCAGGGTGCGGCCGGGGGCGCTGTAGAAGAGGGCCGCGCCCGCGGCGACGGGCCACCAGGAGGTGTGGGGGGCCCACGGCAGGTGGGTGCCCAGCAGGTTGTCGACGGCGATCAGGACGATCATCCAGCGCAGTCCGGCGAGGGCGAACAGGGCGAGCAGCATGAGGGTCTGCCACAAGGCGGCGCTGCGCGGGGTGGGGCGCACCGGTCGTACGGGCCCGGCGGTCGCGGCGGCTTGCGGCCCTGGCTCGGCCGCGGCCCGGGGGTTTGGGGCGAGGGAGTCGAGGTAGTGGGCGAGGTCGCCGAGTACGGGGTGGGCGTAGAGGTCGGCGACGGAGACGCCGCTGTGGCGGGTGCGCAGTTCGGAGACCAGGCGGGCGGCGGTGAGGCTGGAGCCGCCGAGGGCGAAGAAGTCGTCGCTGCTGCGGGGGGCCGTGCCGAGCAGGCGTTCCCACTGGCCGGCGAGCCAGCCGGCGGTGGCGTCCAGTTCCTCGGCGGGGCCGTCGGTGGTGGTGCCGGTGGTGGCCAGTGGCCAGGGCAGGGCGCCTCGGTCGACCTTGCCGGAGGTCTTGGTGGGCAGGGAGTCGACGACGGCCAGGACGGGCACCAGGGGTGCGGGCAGGCGCTCCAGCAGGTGCTGGCGGGCGGTGGCGAGGTCGGGGCTGGTGCCGGGTCGGGCGACCAGGTAGCCGACCAGCAGGTCGGCGCCGGCGGGGGTCTTGCGCACGGCGGCGGCGGCGGCCCGTACGTGGGGCAGGGCCTGGAGGGCGGCGTCGATCTCGCCGAGTTCGATGCGCCGGCCGCCGAGTTTGATCTGGTCGTCGGCGCGGCCGAGGAAGACCAGGCCCTCGGGGTCGTTGCGGACCAGGTCGCCGCTGCGGTAGACGCGCGGGGAGGCGAGGGCGGGGTGGGGGCTGTACTTCTCGGCGTCCTTGGCGGGGTCGAGGTAGCGGGCGGTGCCGATGCCGCTGATCAGCAGTTCGCCGCTCTCGTACCAGGGCACGGGGTTGCCGGCCTGGTCGACGACGGCGATCTCCCAGCCGTCCAGCGGGGCGCCGATGCGCACCGGCTGGCCGGGCAGCATCCGGGCGGCGGTGGCCACCACGGTGGTCTCGGTGGGGCCGTAGGTGTTCCAGAACTCGCGGCCGGGCACGGCCAGGCGCTCGACCAGTTCGGCCGGGCAGGCCTCGCCGCCGACGATGATCAGGCGCACCTGGTCCAGGCACTCCTGCGGCCACAGGGCGAGCAGGGTGGGGACGGTGGAGATCGCGGTGATGCGGCGCTCGACCAGCCAGGGGCCGAGGTCGGTGCCGGCCTTGACCAGGGAGCGGGGGGCGGGGACCAGGCAGGCGCCGTGGCGCCAGGCCAGCCACATCTCCTCGCAGGAGGCGTCGAAGGCCACCGACAGGCCCGCCAGGACCCGGTCGCCGGGGCCCAGCGGCCGGGAGCGCAGGAAGATGCGGGCCTCGGCGTCGACGAACGCGGCGGCGCTGCGGTGGGTGACGGCCACGCCCTTGGGGCGGCCGGTGGTGCCGGAGGTGAAGATGATCCACGCGTCGTCGGCCGGGCTCGGCCAGGCGGGGCGGCCCGAGGGGCGGGCGCCGGGGCCGGCGAAGAGGCGGCGTTCGGCGCCCAGGACCGCGCAGACCTGGGCGTCCTGCCAGATCATCTCGGCGCGTTCGTCGGGGTCGTCGGCGTCCACCGGCACGTAGGCGGCGCCGCAGCGCAGTACGGCCAGGATGCAGACGTACAGGTCGGCGGTGCCGGAGGGGATGCGTACCCCCACCCGGTCGCCGGTGCCGATGCCGTGGCCGGCCAGGACGCCGGCGAGGGCGTCGACCTCCTGCATCAGGGTGCGGTAGTCCAGGACGGTGTCGCCGGTGTCGAGCGCGGGTGCGTGGGGGTGCGCGTCGGCCGTGGTGGCGATGACGTCGAGCAGGCTTCGTGGGTGGGCGGCCTGGGCCACCGGCCAGCCCGCGGCCGGCCCGGGATGGGGGCGGTGCAGCGTGCCTGGGCCGGCCGTGTCGTGGCGTGCGTCCATGGGGGTGGGTTCCTCGGCTCCGTTTTTCCTGGGGGCGCGTATCGCTTGCTACGGACGGTGACGGTGTTGTCACCTGGTGGGACGCGCCCACTCACCATGACTCCACTGGGAGTCGGCTGGATGCAGCGAAGGTGCGGTCAAAGGGAATTCTCATCATCGATGCCGTAGGGGCCGGCAGCGATGCGATTCGAATGTCGTTTCGATGTTTTTCGAACGTTTTCGCTGGTGAAGCGTAATCGGCACGAGCCTGGGGGCCGTGACGGCAGAGGGAAGATTGATGGACACCATGGCGTCCGGAACGGTACCGGTAGTGAGGGGCCGGCTACCGAATCGGGGGGGGTTGGTCGGATCATCGTCCCGTTCACGTCGGTCGCACGTTTGTGTGAGACTCTGCCGCCGTCTTTTTCCGTGCGGATGTTTCCTGTGAATACGGTGTGGACCACAGCGGCCCCTTCCGGCCGCGATGACGGGAAAGCACCGGGCGCTCCGACCGGCGGAGCGCCCGGTGAGCCGCTCGTCTGGTACGCGGCCTACGGATCCAACCTGCACGCCGCGCGCTTCGCCTGCTACCTGTACGGGGGCCGTCCGGACGGCGGAGCCCGCCACTGCCCGGGCTGCCGCGACCCCCGGCCGCCGCGGCGCGAGGCCGTGCTGACGCTGCCCGGCACCCTCTACTTCGCCGGGCGATCGCGGACCTGGGGCGGCGCGATCGCCTTCTACGACCCGGCCTCACCCGGACGGGTGCCCTGCCGCGCCTACCTGGTCACCCGCGGCCAGTTCGGCGACCTCGCCGCCCAGGAGATGCACCGCTGCCCCGGCACCGACCTCGAC
Organism: Kitasatospora sp. NPDC017646; assembly: GCF_044329365.1. NCBI lineage: Bacteria > Bacillati > Actinomycetota > Actinomycetes > Kitasatosporales > Streptomycetaceae > Kitasatospora > Kitasatospora sp. NPDC017646. The sequence goes on from NZ_JBIRJC010000001.1 coordinate 85,189, forward strand.
CTCACCCGGGTCCTGGCCACCGGGCGCGAGCGGCTCGGCCCCGGCCGCTACGAGACCCTGCTGCGCGTGGGAGCGATCGGGGGGCGCCCGGTGCTCACCCTCACCTCCCCCACCGGCCTGGCCGGCGCCGACCTCAGCGCCCCCACCCCCGCCTACCTGCGCACCCTGGCCGCGGGCCTGGCCGAGTCCCACCACTGGGGCCCCTGGCGCAGCGCCGGCTACCTCGCCACCCGCCCCGGCGCGGCCGGGCACTGGCGGGTGGGGGCGGTGGCGGCCCTGTTGACCTGAACGGGCGACGGCCACACGTGCCGCAGGCTCACGCGCCCACCCCGGCAAGGCGGCAGTCACCGCCCGCGCGGGGGCACAGCCGGGCGCGGGCCAAGGCACGGGACGAGCGGGGCGGCGAGGAGGGACCGGCGACGGCGCGCCGCACGAAGGTGGCCTTGCGGCCGCCGCCGAAGTCCGCCACCGGCTGGTGCGACGGCCCGAAGCGGTGGCCGTCGCGCCCCCGATCACCACCGTCCCCGCCCCACCGGGCGAGAGGCCGAAGGAGGACCCCGCCGGCCAGGGCGACCACGGCCCGCGGGTGACCACGGCCCACGGGTGAGGCCCTGGAGCCGGCCCGAGGAGACGACCACCGCGCCGCCGCCCGCGCCGCGGCCGATCCCGGCCGGGCACACCCGCAGGCCGTCGCCCCCGCCCCACCACGGCCGCGCACGCGCGGGGGCGGTCGTCGCTGTCGGGCACGGCCATGTCGGCGCGCGAGGGGACCGGAACAACCGTCCCGGTACGCGCCGGGCTCGGACAGCTCATCCACGGTCCACCGCACCGACCGCGGGGCGGGCTCGGAGAGCACCGCCGCGTTCACCGTCGACACCGGCCGCGGCCACCCCCGGGCCGGCGCCCCGTGCAGGCCGCCGCCCCCGCGCCGGCACTACCGCCGCGCCCGCGCGCCGTGCCCCCCCCTGCCCCGCGCCCTTGCCCCTGCCCCTGCCCCGCGCCCTTGCCCCTGCCCCTGCCCCTGTCGCTGTCGCTGTCGCTGTCGCGCCGATGGCCACCGGGACGGGAGGGGAACGCGACAGCCTCGTACCCAAGGGGCGTTGGCGCCGGCGCGGTGCCGCTTCGCCCGGGCGGTCAGTTGAGGTAGGACTCCGGGCCCAGGCGCCCCCACAGCACGAACGCGGCCAGCAGGACGTAGAGGACGTCCACGGCCACCAGCGCGTACTCCCGGCGCCGCAGGCGCACCGCCGCCGCCCCGGCCATCAGCAGCACCAGCCCGAACGCGGCCAGCGGCACGAACAGCCGCGCGACGCCGAGCACGGCGGGCAGCACCAGCCCGGCGGCGGCCAGCACCTCGACGGCGCCGATCGCCTTCACCCCCGCGGCGCTGAAGTCCTCGACCCAGCGCCCGCTGCGCCCGGCCGCGGCGATCCTCTCCTTCGGCACGAGCACCTTGAAGAAGCCGCCGAGCAGGTAGGCGGCGGCCAGCAGGGCGGTGACGGTCCACAGTGCGAGGTTCACGGCTTTTCTCCTTGCAGGCGGGGCGGTTCAGCAAGCGGGGTTCACGGGGCAGGGCGTCCAAGGGTGGCGGGTTCACAGGGCGGGGTGCTGTCCGCTCCGGTAGCCGCCGGCGCCCTGGCGGGTGAGGACGTTGCCCCGGTTGAAGGCGTTGATCACCGCGATCAGGCCCACCAGGGCGGCGAGCTGCTCCTCGTCGTAGTGCGCGGCGGCCTTCTCCCACACCTCGTCGCTCACCCCGCCCGCCGCGTCCGCGAGCCGGGTGCCCTCCTCGGCCAGCTCCAGGGCGGCCCGCTCGGCGTCGGTGAAGACGGTGGCCTCGCGCCAGGCCGCCACCAGGTTCAGCCGGGCCGCCTCCTCGCCCGCGTGCACGGCGTCCTTGAAGTGCATGTCGACGCAGTACCCGCAGCCGTTGATCTGGCTGGCCCGCAGCTTGACCAGTTCCTGGACGGCGAGCGGCAGGCTCGACTCCAGCAGGATCCGGTTGGCGGCGATCAGCTGCTTGAAGACCTTGCCCATGACCGGGCTGGCGAAAGGGTTCAGGCGGGCTTCCATCATGTTCTCCTCGGTACCTTGTCCGCTGGTGCCCTCTGGGACAGGGCAGCCGGGCCGCCTGTGACAGGTGTGCCGGTGTGACGCGCGCCACCCGCCGGGGGGCGCCGGAAGGGACGGGGTTCCATGGCGGGGTCGGCAGATGTGGCGGACGCGGCGGACGCGGCGGCGGGGTACCGGCCGCTGCTGTTCTCCATCGCCTACGGCATGACGGGTTCGGTCGGCGACGCCGAGGACCTCGTCCAGGACACCTTCCTCAACCTGACCCGCGCCGAGCAGGCGGGCACCACGATCACCAACCTCAAGGCGTACCTGACCACTTCGGTCACCCGGCTGGGCATCAACCACCTCGGCTCGGCGCGGATGCGCCGCGAGACCTACGTCGGCGAGTGGCTGCCCGAGCCCGTCGTCGCCTTCGCCGACCGCCCCGGCGACGCCCCGGCCGAGCACGCCGAGCTCGCCGACTGCCTGTCGATGGCGTTCCTGGTGATGCTGGAGACCCTCTCCCCCGTGGAGCGGGCGGTGTTCCTGCTGCGCGAGGCCTTCGGCTACGACTACCCGCAGGTCGCGGAGCTGACCGGAAAGTCCGAGGCGAACTGCCGTCAGATCCTCACCCGCGCCAGGAAGCACCTGTCCGCATCCGGCACCCCCACCCCGCCGCCGCCCCCGGCCCGGCGGGCGCAAAGCGACGAACTGGCCCGCCGCTTCTTCGAGGTGGCCGCGGGCGGGGACCTGGAGCGGCTGCTCGGCATGCTCGCCCCCGAGATCGTCCTGCACGGCGACGGCGGCGGCAAGGCCCGGGCGATCGGCCGCCGCGTCACCGACCCGCGCCAGGTCGCCACGCTGCTCACCGGCGCCGTGCGCCGGATCACCGAACTCGGCGCGCGCCTGGTGCCGGCCCGGGTCAACGCCCGCCCGGGCATGGTCGCCTACGACGGCCGGGGACGGGTGCTCAACGTGATCGCACTCGACGTCACCCAGGACGGCACGGTGCGCGAGATCCACGCCGTGACCAACCCCGACAAACTCGGCCACCTGGGCGAGGTGTCCGACCTCGGCCTGCGCAGGACCCGGCAACGCCAGGGGCGGTAGGCCTTCCCTTCGGGTGAACCGCAGCCCCCGCCCGTCGGCGGCGGGACCGGCCGGGTACCCGTCACCGGGAGTCACCGAGGAACCGCGTCGAAGCGCTCTCCGGGGCTCCCGGTGATCAACCCCCGCCGTCAGGAGGTCTCCCTCATGCCCATGCGCTTTCGCCCGCGCGCGACCCTCGCCGTCACCGCCGGCGCCCTGGCCCTGTCCTTCGCCGGCGTCCCGACCGCCTCGGTGGCGCCGGGCGTCGGGACCACGGAGAACGACGACCGGTTCACCTCCGTGCGGGACCTGGAGGCCGGCCGGTGCCACCGAGGCCTCGGGGCCGACACCGCGACCGCCAACCGGACCATCGCCCCCATCCCGCTCCCGCCCGGCGGCAACTGCACGACAAAAACCCTCAACCCCCTAAGCCCGGGCGAGTCCCGCCCGGACGAGAACGCCGCCGGCTTCCCGGCCCCGGACTGACCCCGGGCCCCGCACCCGCCCCGCACCCGCCCCGCGGCCCGGATACCGCAGAGCGGACGCGAAGCCCGCTCCCCTAGACTCCCCGTCCTGATCAACCGCACGTCGGAACGGGGACAGCATGAGCATCCGTCACCTCAACACCGCCGCACGCGCCATCGGCCGCCGCAACACCCTGCGCTACCTGGCGATCGGCGCAGGCTCCGCCCTGGCCGCCGCCTGCTCCAGCAGCACCGCGACGAGCAGCACAAGCAGCACAAGCAGCACGAGCGGCACGAACGGCACGAGCGGCACGAACGGCACGAGCGGCACGAACGGTGACGGCGGGCAGGCCGCCCCCTCCGGCGCCACCACCGGTGCCCCCTCCGGCGCCGCGAAGCCCACCGTCGCCGACCGCGCCTTCGACGCGTTCGTACGCGGCAGCTGGAACCTGACGTCCACCAGCTCCCACGGCAAGCCCCTGGCCGGCAAGGTCGACGTCCAGACCGACGGCGGCGGCAACGGCGGCTGGACGATCACCTGGCAGGGCCTGAGCGGCAAGGCGGGCACCTGGCGCGGCAACTTCCTGCTGCGCGGCGGCCACCTGTCACTGAACATCGTCGACGGCCCCGCCACGCTGCCCCGGGACCACGCCCCCCAGGCCCTCAACGTCCCCGCCACGGTGGGCGGCAGCGTCCAACTCACCCTGCCCTGGCAGCCGCCCGGCTCCACCGACAGCAGCGGCGAGAACCTCGCGGTCACCTACGACGGCACCACGCTGACCATCGTCCACACCGCCGGCAGCAGCAGGACCACCCACACCTGCACCCGCGCCTGACAGGCCGCAGCCGCCGCCCCTGCCACCCGACGACGCGGGCGGCACTGCCCAGCGCCTCCAGGTTCCAGGTGATGACCCGCCGGGGATGGACACGGATGATGTCGTTACTGAAGCGCCCGGGCGCCACCGGCGCCACCTCGACGCTCAGCACCTCGGCCCGGCCCCTGATCTCCACACCGCGCCCCCACCCGGCCGCGACCGGATCGCCGGCCGGAGCCATGTCGTCCACCAGCACGGACACGTCGGGCCGGGCCTGGGCGTTGCGGTACTTCTGGCTACGGGCCATCGCGGGCCCTCCGATGTCGATGGTGCCGTCGTCGTTGAGCCGAAAGCCCACCGGGCGCACCTGGGGGCTGCCGTCGGGGCCGGTGGTGGCCAGCCGGGCCAGCGGCTGGCCAGCGAGGTAGCGGCGTTCCGTCTCGGTGAAGTTCACACGGCCGACGGTAGAAGCTCAAGTGCGGTCGAGGTCAAGGCCACCGAGGAAACGGCCGCCGGCTTGCGCCGTCACGGCCGCCGGGCCCCGACCCGGTCAGGACGTCAGCTCGGCCGCGCTCTCGCAACCCTCCCCGTTCGGCCACCACCCGAAGGACGCCGCACACCGAAGCGGCCCGCCCCCCGGGGTGAGACGCCCGCGAACGCGCGCAAGGAACCGGCATCCCACCCGGCGCCGCGGCCGGAAGCCGTCGGGTTCAAACCCGCGGTCGAGTGTGCCGGCAAGGACCCGCTCCCCGGCCGGTCCGCAACCGTCAACGGGCCTGCAGGGGCGGGCACCGGGCGAGCAGGGCGAGGACATCGCGCCACACCCGCCACACCCGCCAGGCGTGCCAGGCGTGCCGGGGTGGCAGCCGACGCCGGGGACGAGCGGCTGGTCGACGGACGAGTGATGGGCGACACCAGGGGTGGTGGGCGACACCGGGGACGGGCGGCTGGTCGACGGGCGAGTGGCGGGCGACACCGGGGACGGGCGACTGGTCGACGGGCGAGTGGCGGGCGACACCGGGGACCGCCGTAGACGCTCAGCTGCCAGTCGATGCCGGCAGCCCTCACCTCGGCGGCGAAGCGTCCCGCCGGGCCGCGCCGGCATGGCCGGGTCCTGCGGTCCGGCACCGGCCCGCACCGGGCAGCGGATGTTCGTGCCGGCCGCCTTCACGTCGTGCACCCGGCCCTGGCCCAGGGCCGGTGTTCGCGGTCGGCGCAGCGGCACGGAACGGGACGGGCCCTGGGGCGAGACGGGCCCTTGGGGGCGGGACGGGCCCTTGGGGGCGGGACGGGCCCTTGGGGGCGGGACGGGCCCTTGGGGGCGGGACGGGCCCTTGGGGGCGGGACGGGCCCTTGGGGGCGGGACGGGCCCTGGGGGCGGGTCAGAAGACGAAGTAGCTGGCCCCGAAGGTGGTGGCGGACCGGCCGGGTTCCACCTCGGCGGTCACCGGGCCCTGGCAGTTCGCCGCGGCGTGCACCAGGACCACGGTGTTCGTGCGGTTGTGGACGGTGACCGGCGAGGAGGTCGGGTAGCAGCCGCGCTGCGGGTTCTGGTGGGGGACGCCGTTCACCACCAGCAGCCCGGTGGCCGCCTCGGCGGGTGCGGTGAGCGCGAACGTTCCGGCGGCGGCCAGCATGACGGCCCCGATGATCTGACGACGCATGGGATTTCCTCCCTCTTCGGGGGGCGGCACCGCGACGGGGTGGCGGTGTCCGTGCGCAGGATCGTGTCGGCGGCCGGCCGGATACCGCAATCCCCCGAACTGGCGACGCGATGCGGGAAGTTGAGCGCCGTCGCGGTCCGGGGAGGTCCCGGTGGCGGGCGGCCCGGGGCCCCGGCTACGGTCGCTCTATGGCTGACGAGTGCTTCGGGCATCCGCGGCTCGCCGCGCTCTACGACACGCTCGAGGCCGAACGCGGCGATCTGGACGCCTACCTGCGGCTGGCGGCCGGGCTGGGGGCGCGCCGGGTGCTGGACATCGGCTGCGGCACCGGGGTGTTCGCGCTGCTGCTGGCCGGGCGCGGGGTGCAGGTGGTGGGGGTGGATCCGGCCGCGGCGTCGATCGAGGTGGCCCGGGCCAAGCCGGGCGCCGAGCGGGTGCGCTGGATCCACTCGGACGCGAGGAGCCTGCCGCCGCTGCGGGTGGACCTGGTGACGATGACCGCGAACGTCGCCCAGGCGATCACCGGTGCGCGGGCCTGGCGGCACACGCTGCGCGGCGCCCGCGGGGCGCTGCGCCCCGGCGGGCACCTGGTGTTCGAGACCCGTGATCCGGCCGCGCGGGCCTGGGAGGGGTGGACGCGTGAGCGCACCCACCGGGTGACGCGGGTACCGGGGGCCGGTGCGGTGGAGAGCTGGGTGGAGCTGACCGGGGTGCGCTGGCCGTGGGTGACCTTCCGCTGGACGTACGTCTTCGGTGTGGACGGGCAGGTGCTGACCTCGGATTCGACGCTGCGCTTTCGCGGGCGGGAGGAGGTCGAGGAGGACCTGGCGGCCGAGGGCCTGCGGCTGGAGGAGGTGCGCGGGGCCGTGGACCGGCCGGGGAAGGAACTGGTCTTCCTGGCCCGGCGCCCGTGACCGCGGCACCGCTCCCGGGGGTGGTCCCGGCAGGCCTTCCGGACCTGTTACCGGATCCCGCGCGACGGCTACCTCCCCCTCGTCACCGCGGCCAACGCCTGCCGCAAGGCCCCCCGTGGAACAGTGGCCCCGCAAGGCGCGAGCAGTGGCCCCGCAGGCGAGTAGTGGCCCCGCAGGGCGCGAAGGCGGCCGGGCCGGCTTCCCGCGCCCCGGCGTGCCCCGGCGGGCGGTGGTGCGTTGCCTGACTCCCCGTCGATCGTTGAGCGTTGCACAAACGGATCCGCGGAGCCTCAACGGAAAGCCACCCCCTTGCCCGTTCGTTCCCGGCGCGCGGCGCCGGCCGCAGCCGCCCTCGCGTCCCTGCTCCTGTTCCTCCTGCCCGCCGCCGCCCGCGCGGCCACGGGCCCGCCGCCGGCGTACACGCTGCGCAACGCCCGTACCGGCACCTGCCTGCACCACACCTTCGGCACCGAGCAGCTGCGGCTGGAACCGTGCCAGGCGGCGCCCGAGCAGCGCTGGGAGCTGCGGCCCCAGGGCGCCTGGACCAACGTCGCCGCGTTCGACCCGCGCAAGGGCACCGTGGGCTGCGTGGCCATCGGCGACAACTGGAACGTGCGCTACGGACAGTGCCGCGCCACCGAGTCCGCGTGGAGCCTGACGGGCGGCGGCCGCTCCCGGGTCCGGTCGGGATCGGACCTCAACGACAACGACCTCTACCTGACGCAGACCCGGGCGGGGACGGTCGGCGCCCAGCCCGGCGGCACCACCCCGTCCGCGGACTGGATCGTCACCGAGGTCCCCTGACCGGCCGCCCCCCGGGGCCCAGAACGTGAACTTCCCTCCCGCGCGGTGCTCCGACGAGTGAACCGCGGCATCACCGGAGCCGGAGAAGGAAAGCGACCCGACCACGGGATCCCTTCCACCACCACCTTTCCCCCTGCCCTTCGAGCCCCGCCTCAACCCCCACGTCGACCGGGCCCGCACCCACGCCGCGCAGTGGGCCCGGCACACAGGCGTGCCCGACGAGCAGTACGCGCAGTGGCCACAGCGCCACAGCGAGAAGAAGTACACCGGGGCCGGCACCGTCGACACGACCCGTGGCCCGGACACCCTCGCCGCGCACGCCTTCGGCAAAACCGGAGCGCTCCGGGACCGGCCCCAGCCCTTCGAGCCCCGCCTCAACCCCCACGTCGACCGGGCCCGCACCCACGCCGCGCAGTGGGCCCGGCACACAGGCGTGCCCGACGAGCAGTACGCGCAGTGGCCACAGCGCCACAGCGAGAAGAAGTACACCGGGGCCGGCACCGTCGACACGACCCGTGGCCCGGACACCCTCGCCGCGCACGCCTTCGGCAAAACCGGAGCGCTCCGGAACCGGCCCCAGCCCTGCCAACGGCTCCTCTTCCCGGCACCTGGCGGGTCGTCAGGCCACCCGGGACGCCGCCCCCGATCACGGACGCAGCACCCGCCCCCGGGGCCGCCGCGCCGGGCACGCCGGGCGGGCCGGGCGGGCCGGCTCAGCCGCGCACCCGCTTTCCCGCGCATGACCGAAACCGTTATGGAGAACACGACATGAAGATCTCCGTCCGTGGCGTCTCACTGGCCGCCACCCCGCTGCTGGCCGTGGTGCCGCCGCTCACCGGTGCCCCGGCCCCGGCCCGCCCGGTCTCCGCCGCGCCCGGCACCGACGCCACCTGCGTACTCAACGCCCATGGCGTCTTCGCCGACGCGCTCGATCCCGGCGGCGTCAACCTGCCCCTGCCCGACACCCCGGCCATGACCGGCACCGTCTCGTGCGTGGACGCCACCGGCGCGCCGCTGGCCACCGGCACGTTCGAGCGCACGGTCACCATGCCGGCCACCGAGTGCACCGGCGACGAACACGCGGACACCTCGACCACGACCGTCCACTGGGCCGATCCGAGCACCTCCGTCCTCCGGTTCGACCGGACGGAGGAGGTGAAGGCGAACGGCACCGCCTCCCCGGTCGTCTCCGGCGCCGTCAGCGCCGACAGCGCGCACTTCGCGGGCGAGGCCCTCACCGCGGTGGGCACCAGCTCGGGTGCCGGCTGCGGCACCCCGGCCGGCGAGAGCACCCTCGACTCCACCTCGTGCTGCGCCAGACCCACTGACCGGCACACCGCCTCGCACACCAGAAGGAAAGTCCCGACACGCCACAGTCCCGCACCGCCCCGCAGCCGGCCCCGGCCCGCCCTGCCGCCACCCCGAAAGGCCGCGTCTACGCGATGCTCGACACCGACGGGGACGGCGCCTCCTCCCGCCACGACTACTTCGTGCGCATCGAACGGACCCGACTGGCCACCGCGCGCGGCCACGACGACCCGCTGGTGGTCGCCGCCCGCACCACGGGCGAACACGCCTGGGCCGCGACGGACGCCGACGGCAACGGCGTGATGACCTCCGAGGACTACGTCGCCTGGGTGGACGCCGACAAGTTCGACAACGTCTGCCGCCACGCGCTGGGTACCCTGTTCGACCCCACCGACGCCGACCAGGACGGCGCCCTGGACCGCTCGCAGTTCACAGCGCCGCGCCGGGCCCTGGACAACCGGGCCGACAACGCCGACGCCGCGCTCGACGCCCCGCACGGCGACGGCGACGGGCGCGTGAGCCGCGCGCAGCACCTGACCTCGATCCGCGCGTACGTGACGGGCGACCACTCGCCCATAGGGGACGCCCTGCACCGACGGCCCTGAACTGATTCCCCGTCGGCCGTCCCCGGGCCAGGGCAGACACAGGGGGGTGGCGCCCGGGACGTGGACGCCCGCGAACCCGCCGGCGCGGCAGCGCGCTCACCGGTGCCGTGCCCCCGAGGGGGGCCGCCCGCGCGGCAGCGCGCTCACCGGTGCCGTGCCCCCCGAGGGGCCGGGACATGTGCGCGCCGCCGTCTCATACCGGGGTGGGTGACGGCGCCCTTTGCGACGTCTTCGGTGTCCGCGCGCCCCCGTGTCGTCGCCGCCGCGCGGGGGCCGGCGCCCGAAGGATCGGGCTGTGCGGCGGGGAGCGCATCCCCCGGTACCCCAGGCGGGCATTCCGTCCGGGGCAGGTTCGCCTGATCGGCTCAGCGGGGGGCGACGGCGTACGAAGACCTCCCTAGCGTTGGTCCTCGGGAGGGCAGTGGAGCGAAGTCCGGCCGGGACGAACCCCCGGTCCCGGGCCGCGACTCGCGTCGAACCCGCTACCGCGCTTCCACCGTGACCACGACCTGGTCCGTGTCGGAGGAGATGACGACCATGACCACCACACGCACCACCCCCACGCCCGCGTGCGTCCCCTCGAACGGGAACGGGAACCCGCGCCGTCGCCTTCGCGCAGCCCCCTGGCGCATCGGGCTCGCGGCGAGCGCCACGGCCCTGTCGCTGCTGCCGATCGCGCCGTCCGCCGACGCGGCGCCCTCCGCCCACCTGCCGTTGACGCAGATCCTGCGGGAGGCCGTGAACAGAGCACACCACGAGCACCCTGACGCGCAGTTCTACGGGGCCGACGCCGTCCTGCCGCGGCCCACGACCAATCCCCAGGACATCCGGGCCTGGATGATCCACTTCCGGACCAAGGACCCGGCGAAGTCCTTCGAGTACACGTACGCGACCAACGGGCAGTACCAGGGCAGGCAGTCGTGGAAGCCGCCCCTGGGACTCGGTGCCGTCTCCGCGTTCACCATGACCGAGAGCCAGGCCCACGAACTGGCCGCCAGGCACGGGCACACCGGCGCGTTCAAGGCCCTGTACCTCAACGAGCCCGTCGTACAGAGGCCGCACCCCACCTACTACTTCTGCATTCCCGGCGAGAACGCGACGGTGGCGGTGGACACGGTGACCCACACCGTCACCACACCCATCGGATGCCGGTGACCGCCGGCTGAACCGGTTGCGGCCGGTTGAGCGAAGGGCCCCGTACACGGTCCGCAGACCGCGTACGGGGCTCACCCGACGCCCTGTCAGGCACAGTCACAGACCGTCGAATTCGATCGTCGGTACGTCGAACGAGTCTGCGAGGACGTCATGAAGACACCGAACATGGCCGCTCAGCCCCGCCTGGTCCTGCTCACCGGCGCGGCCGGCCGGATCGGTACCCGCCTGCGGGAACTACTGCCCGCCTACGGGTACCGGCTGCGCTGTTTCGACCGTGTGCCGGTGCCCGGGGAAGCGGCGGCGGTCGTCGCCGACCTGAGCGACACCGCGGCGCTGACGGCGGCGACGCAGGGCGTCGACGCGGTGGTGCACATGGCCGGGATCGCGGGTGAGGCGCCGTTCGCCGACATCGCGGCCGCCAACATCGACGGCACCTACCGGCTCTTCGACGCCGCCCGGACGGCGGGGGTGCGCCGGATCGTCTACGCCAGCAGCAACCACGCGGTCGGCTTCACCGAGCGGCCCGCCGACGGCGCCGTCGTGCCGGTGGACACCCCACAGCGGCCCGACACCTACTACGGACTGTCCAAATGCTTCGGGGAGAACCTGGCCTCGCTGTACGCCGACCGACACGGACTGGACACGGTCTCGCTGCGCATCGGCTCCTTCGGCGACGAACCGCGCAGCATCCGGGCGCTGGGCACCTGGCTCAGCCCCGGCGACTGCGCCCGCCTCGTGCACGCCGCGCTCACCGCCCCGGTGACGGGCCATGCCGTGGTATACGGCGTCTCCGCCAACACCCGCGGCTGGTGGGACCTTTCGACAGCCCGGGCACTGGGCTACCAGCCGCAGGACGACGCCGAGGTCTACGCACAGGAACTGATCGCGAAACTGGGCGAACTACCCGCCGACGACCCCGAGTACCGCTACCTGGGCGGCCGATTCACCCACTGACCGAAAGGGGGCCGGCAGGCAGCGGCCAACAAGACAACCCGTCGGCGGGTGTTCAACCACCAGACAAATCCGACCACCAGACGAGTCCGACCACCAGGCCGGCGTGCCGGCCGACGCTTCGCAGGCGTCCAGCCCGTTCGCGACTCCAAGGACCCCCACGGCCGTGCCCTCGCCTTGACCGCCACCGCCTGACAGTCCTTCATCACCACCGTCCGCCCCCGCGGATCCGACGCCCGCCGACCGCAGTCGACGGCCCCACCGCCCCTCCCCCGGGCCGGCGGGGCCACGCCCACCCCAGGCCAACCTCCGCCCCTGAACGCTCCGCCTCCACCACTTGTGGCCAGTACCCGCAGAAACACGCGCAGACACCGACCAGTACGCCCACCCCGGGACAGCCACAGGCCACAGCCCCCCACCCCTCGCCCCGATCCTGTGCCCGGGCCGAGCCAGACCAAGCCGAGCCGAGCCGTGGCATGCCAGGCCGAGCCGGGCCGGGCGGTGGTGAACCCGGCTGGTCATGCTGCCCGTTGCGCTCTGGTGGGGGCATGGGCCCGCAGCCGCCCGCCCGCACGGGAAGTCACCCCCATGGACTTCCTGCACAGGCAACGGCCCCGGCCCGCGCCGCCGGCGGGGTGACGGCCCCGCCGGCGGGCGGCCCCGCCGCGGCCAACCCACCCCTCCACGCCCCGCCGCCACGAACGGCGCCCCTCACTCCGGCAGGCCGCCGTCGCCACCCATGTTGGCGGTGATGCGGCGCAAGACGTTGACGGCGGTCACGAAATCGGCCTCCTCCACACCCTCGTGACAGCGGCGGTGCACGCGCAGGTTGCGCTCACGGGCCCGCAGGCGCGCCGCCTCGCCCTCCCCGGTGAGCGACAGGCCGCCCCCCACCCCGTCCTCCAGCAGCCAGCCACGAGCGGCGAGATCATCGAAGACCCCGCCGAAATCGATGCCGAGATCCTCGTAACGGGCCAGACGCGCGGTCAGCGTCGTACGATTCCAGGCACCCGGCGCCCCGGCGACGTGGTTGAGCGTCCACCAATGCGGCTGAGTCAAGCCCTCCACCGCCAACTGCTCACGCAGCGCCCCCACCACCCGCCGGTACACCTCACCGCTCCACGCACCGATCGGCTGGCCGGCCAGCACCTCGTGCGGATACCCCTTCAACGTCACGCCGATCCGCCCTTTCCGTTCCACCACCAGGACACGACCACCGTAAAACCTCAAGCCGCCTTCAAGTCAAAGACGGTTTCGCGCGGCCCCGGACACGTCAGGTTCCGGTGGTCGTGACTCGGGCACTGACTGACGCCCTGCTGGGCTGCCTTCGGCATCAATGTCAGTGCCCGGCGCTAGCGTGCGGACATGACGACGTCCCTCACCCTCGCGCCGTGGTCCGAACCGGGCCTTGACCTGCTGCACCGCCAGAACACCCCCAAACTGACGGAACACCTGGGCGGGGTGGAGGACACCGCGCAGGTACGGCGCCGGCACGAGCGCTACCTCACAATGACCGACGGACAGATGTTCCTGCTGCTGTCCGACGGCGAGGTGGCCGGATCGGTCGGCTACTGGCCCCACACCTGGCAGGGACGAGACGTCTACGAGACGGGATACACCGTGCTGCCCCAGTACCAGGGCCGGGGCCTGGCGGTACGGGCGCTGCTGGCATGCGCGCGGCGGGCCGGGCACGAAGGGGTGCTGGCGTGGCTGCACGCCTTCCCCTCGGTACGGCACGACGCGTCCAACGCGGTCTGCCGCAAGGCGGGATTCGAACTGCTCGGCGAGGTCGCCTTCGAGTACCCGCCAGGCCACCACATCCGCTCCAACAACTGGCGCCTGCCACTGACCGGTTGACCACCGCCCCACACCACCCGCACCGCCCGCACCACCCGCACCACCCCGCCCGGCCGGCCGGCCGAACGCTCAGTGCCCGGGCATCACTTGCCGGCCGACGCCGCGGAGGCGACCGCCTCCGCGACACTGGCCCGGTACAGGCCCATCCGCGGATCCAGCACCCGCACACCACCGGGCAACGGGAAGTTCCGAGTGTTGGCCAGCGGCATATTGGTACCGTCCTGGTCGACCAGCACGTTGATCTCGTTCACCCCCTGCGCAGTACCCGTCGTCGCGCCACTGGGATCCAGATCGATCACCGCCCACCCGGCCCGGCCGCCCGACGTCAATGGAGCGGCCGCGCTCCGGATGAAACGCCCCCTACCTCCGGCCCCCCGCAAAGCCTGCGACCAGCGCCGGAAGCCTGCGGTACGGGAAGTCGGTGAGGCCGACTTCCCGTGTTCAGGCATGGGGTGTTCGGGCTACCCGGTGCCACAGTGAGTGGCGAGCAGGAGGCCGCCGACGTCGGCTTCGACGCCCGCGCGGGGGCCAGCGAGGAGGGCGTCGTAGCAGCCCCTGAGGCGGCGCGGGGCCTCGGGCGAGGGGGAGGTCGAGAGCAGAGCGGACGGCCCGGGCGGCGGCGGGGTCGCCGGTACGGCAGCCGAGGAGCGCGCAGGCCTCGACGGGGGCACCACCCGTCAGCCGGCACGTGCGGAACTGATGAGAACGGCCACCATCCACCACCCGCGCCGATAGCGTGGCCGGATGGATCAGGACGAGCGGAGGCTCCACGCATCATCCTTCGGCGGGGCGGCGGCTGCGTACGCCGAGCACCGTCCGAACTACGCACACGATGCGGTGCGTTGGGCACTGGAGGCCGCACCCGGTCCGCGGGTGCTCGATCTCGGGGCCGGGACCGGGAAGTTGACCGCCGTACTGGTCGCGTTGGGGGCCGAGGCGGTCGCGGTCGAGCCGGATCCGGCGATGCTGGCCGAGCTGCGCCGCGAGGAACCGGCCGTCCGGGCGCTGTCGGGCAGCGCCGAGGCGATTCCGCTGCCGGACGCCTCCGTCGATGCCGTACTGGCCGGAAATGCGATGCACTGGTTCGACATGGCGCTCGCCGGGCCCGAGATCGCCCGGGTGCTCGCTCCCGGCGGTGTCCTGGCCGGACTGTGGAACGTCATGGACGACCGGGTCGGGTGGGTGGCCGAACTCGCGCGCGTCAGCGGGCCCGCGGCCGTCGGGCCGCGGGACACCCCGGACGGTTGGCGGGCCGAGACGGCCGGGGCTCACCTTCCGAGGAGCGGCGGGGCGGCCCGGTTCGGTTCGGCGGAGCAGCGGCTGTTCCCGCACGGGCAGCGCCGCACCGCGGACTCCCTCGTCGCGACCCTCGGGACCCGGGCGGGGATGCTGGTCATGCCGGAGGAGGCACGGGAGGCCGCGCTGGGCCGGATCCGGGCGTTCCTGGCCGGCAGGCCGGAGACCGCCGAGGGCGAGTTCACCCTGGCGATGCTGACCGGTGTGCTGCGCGTCCGACGGTCGTGAGGTCGTGAGCCGCCGCGTCCGAGACTTCCCGAGAACCCTCACGTGCCGGGCGCCCACCACTTCCGCAGCACCTGCTCCGCCGGCTTCCCGTGCGGCGTGTACGCGAGGTTCTTCGCCGTCTCGCCGCTGTCGGGCCAGTCGTCCCACATCCACCAGCAGACGCCGGCCCACCACGCCTTGCCGTCGAAGGATTCGAGCAACGCCTCGTAGGCGGCGGCCTGTTCGGCGTCACCGGCGCTCTTGCTGACGGTCCAGGAGTAGGGGGCGGTGGTGGTGCCGCGCTGGCTGACGTACCCGGCCTCGGTGAAGAGGATCTTCCGCTGCCCGCTCGCGGAGAAGGCGGCGAGTTCGTCGGCGACGGGCTGCCAGGCCTGGCGCAGCTGGGCCGGGTCGGTCGTGGCCTTGTCGGCGAGCGGCCAGTACGCGTCGATGCCGATCACGTCGAGGTCCTTCCAGAACGGGACCTTCTGGTACTCGTCGTAGTTGGCCGCGTAGGTCAGCGGGCCCTTGTAGCGTTCCCGGACGGCGGCGATGACCTTGCTCCAGTGCGCGCCGTCCTGCGAGGTGCCCGCGAGTTCGGTGCCGACCGAGAGCTGTTCGACGCCCGCGTCGGCAGCGAGTTGGGCGTAGTGGGTGATGAAGCGCTCGTAGGCCGCGAACCAGGTGTCCGGGTCCTCGGGCTTGATCTCGGCCCGGTCGCCGCCCTTGGTCAGATCGACGTGGGGCTTGACCATGGTCTTGAGGCCGGCGGCGTGAGCGAGGCGGATGATGTTGCGCAGGCTGTCGTCGGCGGCGGTCTCCTGGGTGGTGTGCATGTCCGAATCGCTGACGCGGTCCTGGTACCAGGTGGGGGTGAAGGTCACCCACCGGGCGCCGGTGGCGGCGATCTGCCGCAGGTACGCCGTGGCCTGCGGGCTGTCGTAGTCGTCGGTGTTCCACGAGGGGAGCGTCATGCCCCGCATCCGGCTCGCCGTCCCGTCCTCGGGTCGGCTGCTGGCACCACCGGAAGTGGTCGGTGCGGGAGTACCGGGCCCGGTCGGGCCGCTGCGGCTGCTCGGTCCGCTGGCCGAGGGGGTGGGCGTTTCGTCCTCGCCGCCGCCGGACGAGGAGCATCCGACGGCGGCGAAGAGGACGGCCACCGCCGACAGGGCCGCGGCGGCCGTCCTCTTCATCGGGTTCACTGCTCGGGGCTCCTCACCTGTCGGGGAGTTCAGTTGGCGAGGTCGGTCGGGCCGACGAAGGTGTAGCCGAGGGCCTTGATGCCGTCGATCGTCTGCTGGAGCGGCGCCACGTCGTAGTACGGGTGGTAGAAGAAGCTCGCCACGCCGTCCCGGACGGCCAGGTTGGCCCTGGCGGAGGCGATCAGATCGGCGGGCAGCCTCGCCGGGTGGTTGTTGTAGGGCAGCGGCTCGTAGTTGCCGAGGTCCTCGGGCAGCACGGTCGTACCGTAGACGTCCTTCACCCGGTACGGGAAGAACTGGCCGATGTAACGGTTGGCGTTCACGGTTCCGGTCCCGCCGCTGAGCGTTCCGGCGAAGTAGAGCGAACGCTCGAGCCGCGCCGTGTAGTTCTGTCCGAAGACCTGGTAGTCGGCGGCCGAGGCGGCGTAGTGCGGGGTCGTCCAGAGGGTGGGCCTGGGCAGGCCGGCCGCGGCGAAGGCGGAGAGGGCCGAGGTGACCCGGTTCTGGGCCCAGGCCGTGGAGTCCTCGGCGGGCGGTCCGTCGTAGACGACGTTGTCGGCGGCGTCGATGTGGGCGCGGAAGAACTCGAAGTCGTCGCCGGTGACGCCGGTGTAGGGGTTGTCGACGTTGCCGTACTGGTGCGTGTAGCCGTGGTTCATCAGGACGGCGCCGTGCTGGAGCATGTACTGGAGCGCGGCGACGACGTCCGGGGCCTGGGCCAGAGTGATCGTCTGCGGGATCCCGTTGTCGTAGGCGCCCTTGGGGTCGGTGTAGACGGGGATGACGTTGATCCCGTAGGGGATGTGCTGCGAGGCCAGGTAGTCGGCCATGGTCCGCAGTTGCGTCGGGTCCGAGTCGGGGCTGATGTCCTCCAGCCGCACGAACGCCCGGTGGCGCTCGGTGGTGGCGGGGGCGAGGAAGTCGAAGAGGAGGTCCTCGAAGGCGATCACCCGGTCCGACTCGGAGACGTAGGAGAAGGGGATCTCCCCCACGTAGGTGAGGTTGGCCGAGCGGACGGCCCACGGGCTGGTGGCTCCGGTCGTCCCGTCGACGGCCTGGGCGAGCTGGGTGACCTGGGGGTAGCCGGCGCCGGAGAGGGCGGGGTGCAGCACTCCGCCGTCCTGGCCCGCGGGGATCTTCCGGGTCAGCGACTGGTTCCTGTACGTGACCTGGTTGATGTTCCCGACGCTGCCGTTGGTCTCGAAGTAGGAGTTGGTCGGGTCCCAGCCGTACTTCTTCTTGAAGTTCTCGATGCCGACGGCGTTGGCCATGTTCCAGACGTTGTCGCCGATCCAGGTGACCGGCTTGGCGGTGGTCATCGCGTCCTGGTAGAAGGCCACCGGGACGGCGTCCGGGACGGAGCCGCCGTAGTAGGTCGAGCCGATGTAGAAGGTGGCGGTGTACTGCTCGACCATGGCCGCGGTGTACGCGGAGACCGGTTTGGCGGTGACGGCGCCGAAGTGGCCGGCGAGGTTGGCGACGGCCATCGCGTAGAGCTCGCCGAGGTAGCCGTAGGGGCCGGTGGTGTCGTAGAGGACGAGGGCCGAGGTGCCGGTCGTGGTGTCCGCGGCAGCCGTGTTCCGGGCGGCGGTCTTCGGAGCCGCGACGGTGGCCCGGGCCGGTGTCGGGGTGACGGTGAGCTGGTGGGCGTGGCGCTTGCGGTCGTTCGCCAGCCCGGCGGCGTTCCAGGCCGTCAGGTCCTGGGGGCCGACGGCGGAGGGCGACCCGGCATCGGCGGCCCCGACGCCACGGGACGCGGCGGGCGGCCCCCAGCCCCGGTCCGTCGCCGCTTCGGCGCCCGCGGAGAACACGACGCCACCCAGCAGGGCACCGACCGCGGCCAGGACGAGCGGGACGCGGGAAAACGGAGTTCTCCCTCGCACATTTTTCATGGTGCCCCCCTGATTCAAGAGTTTCGCCGGCACCTCCACCAGGGATCCCCGCCCGGCATCACCACCCGGGTTTCACGCCCGGGATCCACGATTGAGATCCACGACGGAGATCTTCCACCTGAGTTCTCAACCCCGGGCATCCCTCGATGAAACCGGTGAAGGCGCGGAGATGAGACCCGACAGAATGCCGATTCTTGCGCCGGGCCAGGAGGAGTGTCAACAGGAAATCACTGTCCGGGATGCCGCATTCATGACAGATCAACCCCCGCCGCAGCGAAATGAGCCAGGCCGGGCCGGTTCAGGCCATTGGTCCCACGCGCCACACAGCCGT
Organism: Kitasatospora sp. NPDC017646; assembly: GCF_044329365.1. Lineage (NCBI taxonomy): Bacteria > Bacillati > Actinomycetota > Actinomycetes > Kitasatosporales > Streptomycetaceae > Kitasatospora > Kitasatospora sp. NPDC017646. The sequence goes on from NZ_JBIRJC010000001.1 coordinate 103,795, forward strand.
CTGACCAGCCACGACGTGCCGCTGATCGGTGGAATTAATCATTCCGACCCTAAATTTCTCATCATCTCCAACTGGCCCGTGCCTGCCGTCTGATAGCTTCCGGTTCGCAACGCCTCGGAACGACAGGCGAGGCGGAATCCGGGGGGATCTCATGTACGGAAAACCCGCTCTGGGGATAGCCCTGCCCTTGGCCGGGCTGACGGCAGCCCCAGAAGTTCTGCCGGGGCTGCCCTTCGCCAAAGACCTGCAGGAAGCGGCCGGCGCCGGATTCCTGCTCTACTGCTTCCTGGCCGTCTCCCTTATCGGGGTAAAATTCTGGTTCGCTTTCCGGAACCCCGGTGAGAACCGATGATCACGGATGTTCTCCTCTGGTCGAGCATCGCCATCATCGTGATGGCGGGCTGCTACAACTCCGCCCTCTTCCTCCTCTCCAGACGCCGGCTCCGCAACGACCGGGCCCCGCAGGCCGAGCGTCTGTACGTCTTCCTCCTCGCCTGCCTGAATGAGGAGAAGGTCCTCGCCGAGAGCCTGGCCCGGATCACCTCACTGCCGGTGGGCAGCTTCATGGCCCTGGTCATCGACGACGCGTCCGAGGACCGCACGGCCGAGATCGCCCGCGCCGCCGACCCCGACCGGGTCAGACTCCTCCAGCGACACCTGCCCGACGCCCGCAAGGGCAAGGGCGCCGCCCTCAACGCCGGCATCCGCCACCTGCGGGAATCCGGCATCCTCGACGGCCGGGACCCGAGCGACGTCATCGTCTGCGTGGTGGACGCCGACGGCCGCCTCGACCCGCACGTCGTCCAGGCCGTCGACCCCTTCTTCGACGACCCGCGCGCTGGCGCCACGCAGGTAGGCGTGCGGATGTACAACCGCCACCAAGGCCTCCTCGCCCGGCTCCAGGACATGGAATTCGTCATCTACGGGGACATCTTCCAGTCCGCCCGCCGCTACTTCGGCAGCGTCGGCATGGGCGGCAACGGCCAGTTCATGCGGCTCTCCGCGCTGGACACCCTCAGCGACGGGAGCGGGACGGGACCGTGGAGCGACTCCCTGACCGAGGACCTCGACCTCGGGGTGCGCCTGATCGCCCGCGGCTGGACCAACCACCACTGCACCACCGCCGCCGTGTCCCAGCAGGCCGTGCTCGACGTGCGGCGGCTGGTGCGCCAGCGGTCCCGCTGGTTCCAGGGCCACCTCCAGTCCGCCCGGCTGGTCCCGCTGATCCTGCGCGAGGTGCCCACCAAGGCCGCGATCGACCTGCTGTACCACCTCTCCAGCCCCGTGCTGATCCTGCTCACCTCGCTGCTGCCGCTCTCCTTCGCCGTGGCCGCGGGCGGCATCGTGCTCGGCTCCGTCGAGGCCGGCCGCCCGTTGATGTCGCCGATGTGGTTCATCGGCCCGTACGTCCTGTCCTTCACCGCGGCGTACGCCTACGGCTGGGTCTACTCCCGGCGCGAGCGCGGACTCGGTCTGGTCCGGGCGGTGCTGCTCTCCCACGTCTTCGTCGTCTACGGCTACATCTGGTTCGCCGCCGGATGGTGGGGCCTGTGGCGGATGCTCACCGGCAAGCGGACCTGGCTGAAGACCGCGCGCACCTGACGCGCACCCGTCCCGTCGCCGTCTCCCTCCCTCCCTGTGCCTCAAGCACCCTCTCTGGAGACTCCATGTCCCCGAACGGCCCGATGGCCCCGAACGACTCCATGCCCCGGAACGACTCCACGCCCCGGACCGACCCGATGCCCCCGGACCCCGGCACCGCGCCCGTCCGCGCGATGCTCGTCCTGGGCACCCGCCCGGAGGCGATCAAGCTCGCGCCCGTGGCCCGCGCCATGGCCGCCTCCCCGCACTTCGAACCCCTCGTCGTCACCACCGGCCAGCACCGCGAGATGCTCCGGCAGATGCTCGAACTCCTCGGCATCGAGGCGAAGTTCGAGCTGGACGTGATGAGAGACCGGCAGGAACTGTCCAAGCTGACGGCCCGACTGGTCGACGGGCTGGGCGAGGTCGTCCGCGCCGAACGCCCCGACCTCGTCATCGTGCAGGGCGACACCACCTCCGCGCTGACCGGTGCCCTCGCCGCCTTCTACGAGCACGTCCCCGTCGCGCACGTCGAGGCCGGGCTGCGCACCGGGGTGCCGGACAACCCCTTCCCGGAAGAGCTCAACCGCCGGCTCGTCGGCCGCATCGCCCGCCGGCACTTCGCGCCGACGCCCCGCGCCGCCGGGCACCTCATCGCCGAGGGCGTACCGGCGGCCGAGGTGTTCGTCACCGGCAACACCGTCATCGACAACCTGCTGTGGGTGCTCGGACAGGACGCCGGCCACGACCAGTTCGAGAGCAGCGGCCTGCGGCGCGTCCTGGTCACCCTGCACCGCCGCGAGAACCAGGGCGACACGATGCGCGCCATGGGCAAGGCCCTGCGCCGACTGGCCGACCGCGGCGACGTGGAGATCGTGCTGCCGCTCCACAAGAGCCCGGCCGTCCGCGAGGCCCTGCTGCCCGAACTGTCCGACCACCCCGGCATCCGGATCGTCGAACCGCTGGGCTACGCGGACTTCTCCGCCACCCTGGCCGGCTGCGACCTCGTCCTCACCGACTCCGGCGGCATCCAGGAGGAGGCCCCCACCCTCGGCAAGCCCGCCCTGGTGCTGCGCACCACCACCGAGCGGCCCGAGGCCGTGGAGGCCGGCGCGGCCCGACTGGTGGGGACGGACCCGGAGGTCATCCTGGACGCCGCCGTACGGCTGCTGGACGACGAGGTGGCGTACCGGCGGATGGCCAAGGCCGGAAACCCCTTCGGTGACGGGCACGCCACGGCGCGGATCCTGGCGCAGCTGGCCCGGGACTTCGGCGTGGACGCGGCTGCGGCGTCCACGGCGGACGACCCGTCCGCGGCCCCTCGGCCCATCCCTCTGCCCGGCGGTCCGGGGTCATACTCGACGGCATGACGAGAGTTCGCCGGCTCCTCGCCCTCGCACTGCTCGCGGCCACCGCCGCGGCGGGGCTCGCCTTCACGGTGAGCACCGAGTGGGGAGGCGGCGGCGGAGAGCCGGCACGGCCGTGGACCGACGGTTCGGTCCACGGGCCGTGGCGGTCGGTCTTCGACGGCCACGGCGAGAACACCGGCCACGACGACGCCCTGTCGCTCTCCCCCGTGCCCGCGCGCACGGCGTCGGAGACCCACGCCGGACTGATCGTCTCCACCCGGCAGTACCGCGACTCGGACCTCCGGGCCCGGATGCGTACGGTCACCCAGCTGCGCACCCCCACGCCCAACCCCTGGGAGGTGCCGTGGCTGGTCTGGGCGTACTCCGACCCGGAGCACTTCTACTACCTCATCCTCAAGCCCAACGGCTGGGAGCTGGGCAAGCGCGATCCCGTCTACCCCGGCGGCCAGCGCTTCCTGGCGACGGGCCCCGAGCGGTTCCCCGTCGGCCCGTGGTCCGGGGTGACGGTGGCCCAGCGCGGCGCTCACATGCAGGTGAGCGTCGACGGCAGGCTCCTGGTGTCCTACCAGGACGAGGAACGCCCGTACCTCGGCGGCAGCATCGGGGCGTACACCGAGGACGCCCGGGTGGAGTTCACCGACATCGCGGTGGAGCCGGCGCAGTGACCCCGGTCCCGCCGCCGGCCGGCAGGGCGGCGGCGATGCAGTCGAGGACCCGCTCCAGGCCGGACCGGAACTGCTCGTCGCGACTGAGCCGCGGTTGGCGCGCCTCCATCGCGATCCTGCCGAAGATCGGGTACTGCCCGCTCTCCAGCAGCTGCTGGACGTACGGGTAGCTGCGCGCCAGCCACTCGGTCTCGCTGACCCCGCTGCGGCGGACCTCCTCGGCCCAGTTGACCTCGTCGCGGGCGGAGCCCTCGACGTAGGCGTTGAGGAGCGCCATCAGGCCGAGGTTCTCGTCGATGGGGACGTGGGCGTCGAGCACGCCCATCACCGCTTCGATCAGGCGCAGTTGGTGGGGGCCGAAGCCGGGCAGCGCCCGGTGCGCGGTGGCGATCCACGGGTGCCGCAGCCACATGTCCCGCAGACCGTGGGCGTAGCGGGTGAGGTCGGCCCGCCAGTCGCCGGAGGGCAGGCCGTCGACGTCGATCTCGCCCATCAGCCGGTCGGCCATCAGCTGCACCAGGTCGTCGCGGCTGGGGACGTACCGGTAGAGCGACATCGCGCCGGCGCCGATCTCGGCGGCGATCCGCCGCATGGTGGCGGCCTCCAGCCCTTCGGCGTCGGCGATCCGGACCGCGGCCTCGGTGATCCGGTCCCGGCTGTACGCGGGTTTCGGCCCGCGGGCGGGGCGCTCGGGCCGCATCCAGATGTTCACGTACTCGGCGTCGGTCACCGTCGGCCCTCCTTCTTGCGTACATGGTACCCAGTGATCTAGCTTGGCCGCCATGACAGCGTACAACGTACTCAGTAGTGGGGTCGCGTGATGGCGGCCGGAACCGACGGGTCACCGCCGATCGGCGCACGGGAGCGCGACGACGCGGTACGACGGCTCCAGGAGGCCTACACGGCAGGGAAGTTGTCGGACGAGGAGTTGGACGCGCGCCTCCACACGGCCCTCACCGCCACGGCGCCCGGCGAACTCGTCTCGGCCCTGGCCGCCCTCCCGGAGCCGCCCCGGGAGGGCGCGGTCACCATCACCGGCGACGGAGTGGGCGGGCGGATCCGGCGGCGCGGCGCCTGGACGGTCCCCCGCGCGCTCACCCTCGCGTCCGCGCTCGGCCGGGCGCACCTGGACCTGTCCCGAGCGGTCATCGCGCACCCGGTGGTCGACATCGAGCTGCAGCTCGGCACCGGCGGAGCGCGCATCACCGTGCCCCGGAACGCGGTCGTCGACCTCAGCGGTCTGCACACCGGCATGCGGGCGGCACGCTACCGGCCCCGTCGGGCCGCCCGCCCGGACGCGCCGACGATCCGGATCTCCGGGGTGATGGGAACGGGGCGGCTGAGGATCCGCCACGCACGGTGGTGACGCCACCGACACCGCCCTCTGGCTGCTCGCGGTCCACACCGGCTACCGCACCATCGAGGAGTCCCGAACCCGCCCGACCGCCCTGTCCGACCCACGCACTACGCTCCCCGCATGACTGTCGCACCGCACCTTCCCGGGTTCGAGGACGAAGAGCTTCTCCCGGGCGAGGCCCTCGCGGACGAGCCCGCCTTCTGGCTCGCCCACCTGCTCCTGGTCCCGGGGCACGACGTGGAGGAGCCGGAGGCGTACGGCGTCGCCCGCGAGGCCTACGACGCCATGACGGAACGGCTGTTCGCCGCCGAGGCACCGACACTGCTGCTGCGGGTGCCGTTCCGGAACGGCCACACGGCCTGCGTCGTGTACCAGAACTTCGAGGACGAGAGCGACACCGACTTCCTCGTCCACCACCCCGCCTGGGGCCGGCTCGGCTTCCTCGGGCAGTTCGGTCCGCACGGCTCGGGCCCCGGGCTGTCCTGGCCGGAGCTGGTCACCCTCGCCCACTCCGAGGGCGAGCCGGGGGCCGAGGGGCTCCGGGACCGGGCGCAGCGCTTCCTGCTCCTGCTTCCGGCGCTCGGCGACACGGACACACCCCTGGAGGAGGCACGGCGGACGGTGGCCGAGACGCTGTCGGCGGTCGGGTTCCGGCCGGACGTCGTCGTGGACTTCGCCGCACAGCTGCTGGGCGAGCCGGGCCATCAGCCGCGCTGGTTCGTGACCCCCGACAGCCCGATCCCGGTCTGCTCCTCGGCCTACAGCCCCCGGCAGGTCCCGCTGGCGCTCGGCATCACGGAGGAGCAGGCCCGCACCCTGGCGGAGGCGCTCAGCGGGCGCTGAGGGCCGCTGGACGGATCACCGAGTGGTTGTCAGGTCCCGTACAAGGGAAGGAGCCTCCCCACACCCGCCGTCCACCGGGAGGACCTTCGTGCACACCAGGACCACCAGCACGGCCAGGGCCGCGTCAGCCCTGCTGACCGCCGCCCTCGCCGCGGCACTGCTCGCCGCCGCCCCCGCCTGGAGCGCACCGGCGGCGGACGGCCGGGGCGCACCGGCGGCGGACGCGCCCCGGCACCAGGTGGAGGCCTTCGCCGAGGACGGCGGCATCTCGCGCGCCACGGCGCCCGCCGCCTCCCCCTACCTGGCCGCCCCGGCCGCCGGCCTCGCCGCGCCGAGCGGCGACGGCGAGGTCACCCCCCTCGTCCGCAACGGCGACCCGGCCACCAAGCTGGACGTGGTGGTGGTCGGCGACGGCTACTCCGCCCAGGAGCAGGAGAAGTTCCGCGCCGACGCCGCCGAGAAGTGGCGCGAGATCACCGCCGTCGAGCCGTACGCCACCTACCAGCGCCTGTTCAACGTCTGGGCGGTGTCCGCCGTCTCACCCGAGTCCGGCGTCACCGGCGATCCGGACCGGGCGACCGTCCGGCACACCGCCCTCGGCTCCTACTTCTGGTGCGACGGCGTGGAGCGGCTGCTCTGCGTGGACGAGAAGGCGGTCGAGGGCTACGCCGCCAAGGCCCCGCAGGCGGACCTGGTGATCGTGGTGGCCAACAGCGCCAAGTACGGTGGCGCGGGCTACAACGACGTCAAGTCCCCGGTCGGCTACGAGGGCATCGCCACCGTGGCGGGCGGCAACGCGAAGTCCGGGCAGATCGCCGTGCACGAGACCGGGCACTCACTGGGCAAGCTGGCCGACGAGTACGCCTACGACGGCCAGGGCACCTACCAGGGCGACGAGCCGCCCGAGGCCAACATCAGCACGCTGACCGCCACCCGGATGCGCGACCAGGGCACCAAGTGGGCCCGCTGGCTCGGCCAGTCCTCGCCCGACGGCGGGACGGTCGGCAGCTACCAGGGCGGCGGCTACTACCCCGCGGGCCTCTACCGGCCGACCGAGAACTCGATCATGCGCTCGCTCGGACGGGAGTTCAACCTGCCCGGACGGGAGGCGATGATCGCCGGCTTCTACCGCCACGCCACCCCGCTGACCAGCCCCACCCCCACCGGCTCCTGGCTCACCGCCGCCGACCGCCTCGCCGTCGACCTGCCGGTGCCCGGTACCGTGCTGCACTGGTACCTGGACGGACGAGAGCAGCCCCGGCTGCGCGGGCGCACCGCGCTCGACCTCGGCGCCCTGCACCTGACCGGCCCCCGCTCCCGGCCGCACCTGCTCACCGCCGTCGCCACCGACCCGACCCCGGCGGTGGCGGACCCGGCACTTCGGGCGGAGCTGACCGGCAGTCTGTCCTGGCTGGTGACGCGCTAATCCGGGACCGTGAGGCCGCCGAGGAGGTTCAGCGCCTCCTCGGCGGGGCTTCCGGGCGGGGCCGTGTAGACCACCAGGAGGTGGTGGGCGGCCCCGGGGACGTGGAAGGTCTCGTAGTCGAGCGTGACGTCGCCGACCGCGGGGTGCCGGAAGCGCTTGGGACCGTGGGTCTTCTCGTGCACGTGGTGGCCGGCCCACAGCCGGCGGAAGGTCTCGCTGCCCAGGGACAGTTCACCGACCAGGCGCACGAGTTCCGGGTCGTGCGGGTGCCGTCCGGCGGCCATCCGCAGCATGCCGACCGTGGTGCGCGCGGCCTCGTCCCAGTCGAGGTGGACCTCCCGCGCGTGCGGGTCCAGGAAGATCCGGCGGGCCATGTTCCGCTCGCGCGGGGCGAGGTGGGGGAAGTCGGCGATCAGCGCGGCGGCCGGCGGTTCCACGCCAGGACGTCGTTGCGGTCGTTCGCCTTCGTCCGGGCCGGGTCCGTCGGCTGGGGCGCGGGGAGCACCCTGCTGCCGCTGTTCGCGGCCGTGGCGCTGGTGGCCCTGTTCGCCGTGGTGGAGCTCCACCGGGGCGACCGCGCGATGTTCGACGTTCACCTGCTCCGCCGTCCCGAGTTCCTCGCGGTGGTCTGCCAGCCCTTCACCGTCACCCTCGAACACCATGCGGATCACCGGTGAGTCCGTCGCCGTCGCCGGCGCGCCAGCCCTGCTCACCGTCCTCACCGCTGCCCGGTTGAGCGGCAGCGGCCTCCCCTCCGAATCGGCGGCCCGGATCGCCGGGCAGGCCGTCCAAGGGCAGGTGACCGAAGCGCACCACGCGGCGCTGACGGCGGGTCTGACCGGCGCCTTCCACATCCTCGGCCTCGTCCTCGCGGCCCTCTCCGCGCTCGGCGCCGTACTCACCCACCTCGCGCTCGCCCCCCGGAGAACGCCACGGTGACCGATATCTGACGCGGGGGAGCCGCTGGAACCCCTGCGCGGGAACCGCGGCATGCCGGACGGAAGAGGAGACGCGCGCTGGAACCCCGTCAGGGCGACGGCACCGGACCCGGCGGCGTACGGCCGTCGGGTGCGGGCCGCCAGGTCCGTCCGCCGGGGAGGTTCTGGCGGGCGCCGAGGAAGTAGTCGAGGCCGTCCTCGAAGCCGAGCGGTCCGAGCAGCTCCTGCATCGGCGGCCACAGCCGTGCCGGGACGGGGTACACGCCCGCCATCAGCCAGTCGTCATCGGCGAGTTCGGCCCCGAACAGGTGCCGGACCCGCAGGTACTCGTCCCGGCCGAGCAGCCGGGAGGAGTGCTGGCGCTCGTCGGAGCCGTAACCCTCCAGCTCCCAGAGCACGTTGTGCCCGTCGGCGAAGGGGTGGTCGCGGTAGGAGTGATCATGGTCCACGCCCGCACCCTAGCGCCCTCAGACGGCCGGCCAGCGGCGCTCCGTCCCCTCCGGGGGCCGGCGTCGCAGCGGCGCGAGTTCGCGCTCCAGCGTCCGGACGTCCCGGGCGATGCTCGCGGCGAGTTCCCTCGGCGCGGTGTCGCTCGGCAGCCTGCGCGTCCAGGAACGGGCCTTGGCCGGGCCGTCCTGGACCATGTGGAAGGTGAGGCCCACCACCCCTCCGACGTCGGCCAGGTTCACCAGGATCCGGGTGTCGGCGAGGTCGATGGTGACCTCGTTGCCGATGCACGAGCATGCCACCAGGCCCTCGATGTCCTCCTCCGCCAGGTACCTGGCCAGCGGAACCGCCCTCCCCCGGACCAGAAACGGACGTACCACCGAACCCACGGGACCCGCCTCCTCTCGCCGTACGCGTGCCGCCTCGGCCGGGCGCGAGCGCGCCGCAACAGACCGGGCCCCGCCCATGCTCCACCACGCCACCACAAAGCGCCAACTTCGTGTCTCAACAAGTGAATTGAGCGCATGCACCCGACCGGCGCACCGGCGCACACCCAGGCGCACCGAACGGCTCACGACACCGGCCACGGACGGGCCTGCCGACGACAGGAACGTCGTCGGCAGGCCCGTCGGACCGCCCGGTTCGACCGACTTGCCGGGGCCCGCCGCGGCAAGTAGATTTGAACGAGTTCATTTTGAACTCGTTCAAAATCCTGGGGGGACCGGATGACAGCCCACCTCTTCGCCTTCCGAACCGATCGGCCCTGGCTGATCGCCCTGTTCGCCGCGGCCACCTGGGTGCAGCCCTGGGTACTGGTGGGCACGACCGCGCCCTGGTGGCTCGTCACGCTCTGGGGCCTGTTCCTGGTGCTCACCGCACTGCCCCTCACGCTCGCGGATCCCCTGACGTTCCGCCGTGTCTGCCTGACCGTCGGTGGGACGGTGCTCGGCACCCAGGTCGCGCTCGCCGTCCCGTACCTGCTGATCCCGCTGCCGTTCACCCTCATCCTGTTCCCGGCCGGCATCCTCCTGCTGCTCGCGGGCTGGAAGCGCTGCGCCCTGGCCCGCGGGACCCTCGCCGCCCTCCTTCTGGTCATCCCCGTCCTGACCGGCTTCACGACGCTCTTCCCGCCCCACTGATCGCTCCCGGGCGGTGCGGCGACCTCCGGCGACCGCCGTGCCGACGGCGCCCGCCCACCTGCCCCGGCACGGCGCTGATCATGGCCGTGGCCCGGTCGGAGCGGTGATGGGCGTACGGGCGGAGCGGCGCAGCCCGGAGTCGCCGGCTGCGCCGCTGGGTGCCGTCCCGGCGTCGGAGAGCTCCTGGCCGGCGCCTCCTAGCGCAGCACCCCGCGCACGGCCTCCGGGTCGGTCGGCGGGAGCGGGGCCGCCGGAGCGGCCGTCAGCGCCTTGGCGGTGGCGGGCGGCGGGGTCACGTAGACCGGGGTCGGATCCGCCTCGGGGGCGCAGGTCTTGGCGATCCGTCCCCTGCCCTGGGGCAGGCTGCCGTCGCGCAGGTAGGCGGTGAAGGTGTCGTCCAGGCAGGCGTTGCCGTGGAAGAGGATCTCGTGGAAGCTGCCTCCGTTCTGGACTACCAGCTTGGAGCCGGGCAGCGCGTCGTGCATGGCCAGGCCGCCCTGGTAGGGGGTGGCGGGGTCCTCGGTGGCCTGGAACAGCAGGACCGGGGGCAGGTTCTTGCCGGTGATCTTCAGTCGGCCCGCCGGGTTGCCCTGGTAGGGCCAGAACATGCAGGCGGCATTGTACCACATGTTGTTGTAGGTGTAGAAGGGCGCGGTGGCGTTGACCTTGGCCTGGTCCTTCTTCCAGAACTCCCAGTCGCGCGGCCAGGCGTTCTCGGTGCACTGGGCGGCGTTGTAGGCCGGGAAGGCGCCGTCGTCGGCGCCGGGCGCCGCGTACTTGTTGTAGGCGATGGTCAGCGGCCGGGTGTCGTGCTGGGTGAGGTAGGCGGAGAGCACGGTGGCCATCCGGGGCCAGCGCAGGAAGTTGTAGCCGCCGCTGTAGAAGGTGTCCTCGAACTCGGCGGGGCCGATCTTGCCGGTTGCCGGGGCCGCGTCCGCCGGTTCCTTGCGCAGGGCGTCCTCGACCTGGTGGTAGGCCTGTTCCACGGCCTTGGCGTCGGCGCCGAGGTGGTAGACGGAGTCGGCCTTGGCGGTCCATTCGGCGAAGGCGTCGAAGCGGCGCTGGTGCTCCTGGTCCTGGAGGACGTTGTGGTCGTACCAGCTGATCGTCGGGCCGACGATGCTGTCCAGGACCATCCGGCGCACGTGCGAGGGGAAGAGCTGGCCGTAGGTGGAGCCGAGCGAGGTACCCCAGGAGCCGCCGTAGAAATTGATCTTCGGCACGCCGAGCGCCCGGCGGATGCTGTCCAGGTCGCGGGCGTTGTCGACGGTGGTCATGTGCGGCAGCAGCCAGGACCAGTCGGCCGCGCAGTCGGCGGCGTAGCCGGCCGCCTTCTTCAGCCAGGCCTTCGAAGTCCCCTGGTCCACCTGGTAGTCGGGGCGCTCGGCGTCGAAGTAGTGGGCGTCGCAGACCACATGGGGGTCGCTGCTGTTGGTGCCTCGGGGGTCGAAGCCGATCCAGTCGTAGGTCGAGGCGACGTCCGCGGGGATCTGGCCGGAGATGTAGGCGGGCATCCAGAGCCCGGAGTCGCCGGGGCCACCGGGGTTGAGCAGGATCGGCCCCTGCTGCTTGTCCTTGGGGGCGGTGGCGGGAAGCCGGTTGAGCTTGATCTTGATCTTGCGGCCGCGCGGGTCGGCGTAGTCCACCGGCACCTCGAGCATCGCGCACTGGAGCGCCGGGGTCGCGGTGTCGTTGCAGGAGTTCCAGACGAGCTTTCCCTGACCGGTGTCGACCAGGTCGGGACCGTCGGGCTCGACGGCGGCGGCGGGACCGACGATCCCGCCGAGGGTGGCCACGGCCGCGGCGGCCGAGAGGAGGGCGATGGCTTTTCTCATGGGGAGAATGATGTGACATGTGCAATGGCACATCCAGGGGGAAGAATCGGACTTTGCCAAGCTTTGACCCTCTCTCCGGTCGGGGGCGCCGCTCGTGCTCGTCGACACGGCTTCGAAGCTGACGGCCCGCCGGCCTGCTGTCCGTTCTCCCGGTCGCCGCCCCTGCCCGGCTCCCGGGAAAGCCGGTGCCGGGGGCGCGGGCCGGTCGGCCCTCGCACCTCCGGCACCGGCGTCCGAGGCCTCCGCCCGGGAGGCCGACCGCGACCGCCGCAGCCTCCGTCAGGCCGGGACGACCCGGTAACTGCGCATCTCCCAGGGCGTGTTGGACTGGGCCAGCGAGCCGGTGCCCCACGGGACCGCACCCGTGCAGCCCGCGCCGGAGTACAGCACCACGGACGCGGAGCCGTTGGCGACCTGGACCAAGCGCACGGGTGCCGGCAGGGTGTGGCAGGTGCCGAGGTCGCCCAGGTCGACCGTGGTCGTCGTGCCGCTCCCGTCGATGCCCGTGAAGAGGTGGGCGCCCGGCTGCAGCGGCGGCCAGCCGGCTGCCTGCGCCGGTCCGGCGCCGCAACCGATCACGGCCGCGATCGTGGCCGCCGCGGCGGCCGAGCCGCGGAGCACCGTCTTCGGGGTGAACATGGGTGAACCACCTTTCCGTGGGCGTGCCGAGGGCGCGGACACGGCGGACGGCGGCGGAGGAACCGGAAGGCGTACCGCCCCACCGTGACCTGACTGCTCGTGGAGCGTCTCCACTGTGTCCCGCCGTTCGCGGGCACGGCATCGGTCATCCGACTGCGGTCACCGGTAGCACGTGGAACGGGCCCGGGGATCGGTCGGATGACCGTATCCGTCCGAACCGCGTCACCATCCCCCCCAACCCCGTCTCCCGATCACCCGCGCGACCGGTCCGACTGAACCCCGCCGGGTGCGGGTAGGCCCCGGACGGTCCACGAGGGAGGAGTACGGATGTCGTTGCCGCTGACGGGCATCACGGTCGTCGCACTGGAGCAGGCGGTGGCCGTGCCGCTGGCCACCAGACACCTGGCCGATCTGGGCGCCCGGGTGGTGAAGATCGAGCGCCCGGACGGCGGCGACTTCGCGCGCGGCTACGACCACAGCGTCAACGGCCTGGCCAGCCACTTCGTCTGGCTGAACCGCGGCAAGGAGTCGGTCGTCCTCGACCTCAAGACGCCCGAGGGCCGCGCCGTGCTGGCCGACCTGGTGGCCGGCGCCGACGTCTTCCTGCAGAACCTGGCCCCCGGGGCCGCCGCCCGTCTCGGCTTCGGCTCCGCCGAACTGCGGGCCCGGCAGCCCCGGTTGGTCACCGTCGACCTGTCCGGCTACGGCGCCGGCGGCGCGTACCAGGACAAACGCGCCTACGACATGCTGATCCAGTGCGAGTCGGGGCTCGCCTCGGTGACCGGGCCGCCGGACCGGCCGGCCAAGACCGGCGTGCCCACCTCGGACATCGCCGCCGGGATGTACGCCCTGACGGCGACCCTCGCCGCACTCGTCGGCCGGATCGGCACCGGACGCGGCACCGCGATCGAGGTGTCGATGTTCGAGGCGACCGCCGAGTGGCTGGGCCACCAGCTCCACCACACCCAGGGCACCGGACGCTCACCGGGCCGCGCGGGCCTCTCCCACCCGGCCATCGCCCCCTACGACGCCTATCCGACCGCCGATGGCCGCGAGGTCATGATCGGCATCCAGAACGACCGCGAGTGGACCCGCCTCGCCACCGGCTTCCTGGACCGCCCCGACCTCGCCGACCACCCCGAGTGGGCGACCAACGTCGCCCGGGTGCGCCGCCGCCGGCTGGTCGACGCGCTGGTGGGCGGCCGGACGGCGACCATGACGGCCGACGAGGCGATCAACCGCCTGGACGCCCTCGCCATCGCATCGGCCCGCCTCAACGAGATCGGCGACCTGCTGCACCACCCGCAGCTCGCCGCGCGCGACCGCTGGCGCCCGGTCGCCACCCCGGTCGGCGAAGTCCATTCCCTGCTGCCCCCGTTCGACTTCGCCGACGTCGAACTCCCGATGGGGCCCGTGCCCGCGCTCGGCGCCCACACCGACTTCGCCCTGCGCGCCCTCGGCTACCCCGCCGCCCGCATCGCCGCCCTGCGCGAGGCCGGGGTGCTGGGCGGGTAGGGCTCCGACCGCACGGATTCGCCACCGTCGGACTCGCCGCCGTCGGACTCGCCGCCGCCCCCGGTCACAGCCCGGTGGCCAACCAGACGGTCACCGCCGCGGTGACGGTGAGCCCGGCGTTGAGTGCGATCCGGCGGTCCTCGCCGGACAGGTGGACGGCGATGGCGCCGACTTGCAGGAGTACGAAGCCGATGGCCGCGGCGAGCGCCAGCGATGGAGCGATGCCGGTCAGCGGCGGAACGACCAGGCCGGTCGCGCCGAGGACTTCGACCGTCCCCAGCGCCCTGAGGGCCGGCAGGGGCATGCGGTCGACCCAGGCCATCATCGGTCGGAGTTGATCGCGGCTGCGGACCACCTTCAGCGTGCCCGCGTAGACGTAGAAGAGCGCGAGCAGGCCCGCGACGATCCAATAGGCGATGTCCATGGTTCCCGTTCATGGGCCACCGGTTCACGGGGCCGTCGATCGTGTCGTTCGTCGTGGTGTGCCGTCGGTTTCAGGCGGCGTCGATGCCGCGCTCGGTGGCGGGCTCGGTCGCGTAGCGGCTCATCGCGTCGAGGTTGGCCTCCGGCGTCAGCGGCCGGCCGCCGGAGAGCACCTCCTGGAGGTCCCGGAAGTACTGCACGTACAGGTCGGGGGTGAAGGTGCTGAGCATGACGGCGGGTTGGTCGGTCACGTTGGCGAAGGTGTGCGGGGTGCCGGGCGGAACCATCACGAGCGTGCCCGCGGCGGCGTCGTAGTCCTCGTCCTCGACGGTGAACCGCAGAGTGCCGGAGAGGACGTAGAAGCCCTCGTCGTGCTCGCGGTGGCGGTGCTGGGGCGGCCCCTGGGTGTGCGGGGCGAGGACGGACTCGGCGATCGCGAGGCGGTGCCCGGTGCGGCTGCCGTCCTCCAGGACGCGCATGCGCGTGCTGCCCAGAACGATCGTCTCGCCGTCGCCGGGGCCCACCACCGACACGGCGGGAGCGGTCTGCGGCCGGCCGGTCTTCGTTTCTTCGGTCATGCCCACGAGTCCACCGCCGGGGGCCTGCGCGTGTCCAAGACCCGTCCCGCGATGCCGATATCCCGTGGGTATCGTTGCAGCGTGGAGCTACGGACCTTGCAGTACTTCGTGGCGGTCGCCGAGGAACTCCACTTCGGCCGGGCCGCCACCCGACTGCACATGAGTCAGCCGCCGCTGAGCCGGGCGATCAAGCGGCTGGAGGCCGATGTCGGGGCCCTGCTGTTCACCCGCGCGCCCACGGGCGTCACGCTCACTCCGGTGGGCGCGGTGCTGCTCGAGGAGGCGCGGGCCCTGCTCGACCACGCCGAGCGCGTCCGGGTGCGCGTGAGCGCGGCGGCCGGTCGCGCGACCATCACCGTCGGCATCCTGGGCGACGGCACCGACCCGGGAGTGGCGAGACTGGCCGCCGCCTACCGCCGAACCCACCCCGGCGTCGAGATCCGCGTCCGCGACACGGATCTGACCGACCCGACCTGCGGGCTGCGCGCCGGACTGGTCGATGTCGCCCTGACCCGGGCGCCGTTCGACGGGACCGCCCTGACGGTGCGTGCGCTGCGGTCCGATCCGGTCGGCGTGGTCCTGCGCGCCGACGACCCGCTGGCCCGCCGCGACCGGCTGCGGCTGGCCGAGCTGAGCGACCGCCGCTGGTTCCAGTTCCCGCAGGGCACCGACCCCGTCTGGCAGTCGTACTGGAACGGCGGCACGCCGCGTGAGGGCCCGGCGGTGCGCGCCGTCCAGGAATGCCTCCAGGCCGTGCTGTGGAACGGCACGATCGGCCTGGCCCCGCTCGGACACGACCTGCCCGCGGAACTGGCCGTCGTACCGCTGGTCGACATGCCGCCGAGCCGAGTGGTGGCGGTGTGGAACGAAGGCGACACCAACCCGTTGATCCGGTCCTTCGTCGAGATCGCGACGGCCGCGTACCGCCGCTGAACATGCGCCCGGGCCACCCGGTCATGGCGGCGGGGCGGCCTGACCGGGCTGCGGCGCTAGGCTGCGGTATGGCCCGTTTCGTACTGACCCGACGCTCCGCGCTGCCGCCCGCCGAATGCTGGGCGCGGCTCACCGCCTGGCCCCGGCACGGCGACCGGGTGCCGTTCACCCGGATGAGCGTGGTGCGGGGCACCGGGCGGCAGCCGGGGGACGTGATCCTGGCGCGGACGGCCCTCGGGCCGCTGCACTTCGACGACCCGATGGAGCTGGTCGAGCTGGCCGCGCCGGAGCACTGCCGACTGGCGAAGCGGGGTCGGGTGGTGCACGGCGGCGCCGAACTGCGGGTGCGTGCGGTGGGCGCGGGCAGCGAGGTGGTCTGGGCCGAGGAGCTGCGGATCACCGGTCTGCCCCGGCTGTTCGACCCGGTGCTGGCGCTCGCCGGGCGGCTCGTCTTCGGCCGGGTACTGGACCACCTGCTGGCCCCTGCCCCCACTACCGGTCGAGGGTGCGCCGGCTCAGGTACTGCTGGCGCACGTAGTCGCGATGGTCGCCCTCGACCTTGATCCGGTCGTGCTCCACCAGCTGCTCCGCCGCCCGCAGCGCGATCGCCAGCGCCAGGCCGTCCCCGTCGCGCAGGAACACCCGGTCGGCCAGCGCCGCGCGGCGCAGCAGGTACTCCCGGCTCAGTCCGGGCCGCCGCTTGACCGCCTTCCCCAGCGCCACGAGGTCGTCCCTCTCGTCCTGGATGCCCGGCGCCCCCGCGTAGGCCTGCTCCGGGCCGGGCGCCCCCTCGACGGGCGGCGCCCACAGCGGCAGCGGCGGCAGCTGCGGCATCCCGCGCACCCTGAGCACCTCGTTGGCGAACTCCGGGAGGTCGACCGGCAGCTGGTGCTCCACGAACACGGCGAACAGCTCGGCCAGCGCCCGGGGCGGGACGCCCTCCGGGGTGTCCTCCTCGGTGACGTCGATCCGGCCGAGGCGCGGGCCCCGGAACCGGCCGGACGGCTCGGCGAGGCGCAGCCGCAGGGTGAGGTGGTGGCCGTCGTTCTCCTCGTCCCGGCCGAGCTCCATCGCCAGCCCCCGGATGTCCGCCCAGGCGTAGCGGCGAGGTACGAGCAGCCGCACCAGGATGATCCCGTTCTCGTCCGCGCGCAGCCAGTACGCGTGGGGCAGCGCGAAGGCGGCGACCGCGACGATCGCCGCCATGGCGAGGAAGGCCCCTCCCCCGCCGGCCGTCCCCGTCTCGGCGAGGAGGATGGCCACGACCAGCCCCACCATGGAGCCGACGCCGACCAGTTCCCCCCGTTGCTGCATGAAACCCAGCCGCACCACGTTCCGCCCCCCTTCGACACCCCCACGCTCCCGACCGGCACCCGCCGGGGGCAACCGCCACGGCGAAGCTGTGACAGCCCCGTGACGGCGCTCAGCGCCCGCGCAGCCGCCGGATCAGGTTGCGGGCGGCCTGCGGCCAGTCCGGGTACGCGAAGGCGAAGCCCGCCTCCAGCAGCCGGGTGGGCACGACGCGGCGGCTCTTCAGCAGCAGTTCGCTCTCCGAGCGCAGCGCGAACGCGCCGAGTTCCGCCATCCAGCGGGCCGCGGGCAGCGCCAGTGGCATGCCCCAGCCCGCGCGCAGTTCACGCATGAACTCGCGCTGGGGCAGCGGGTTCGGGGCGGCGAGGTTGACCGGGCCGCTGAGCTCCTCGTGCTCGATCAGGAACTCGACGGCGCGGGCGAAGTCCCGGTCGTGGATCCAGGACACGTACTGCCCGCCACCCGCGATCGGCCCGCCGACGCCGAGCCGGGCCAGCCAGGACAGCGAGTCGAAGGCTCCCCCGCGCTCGGGGCCGAGGACGACGGCGGTGCGCAGCGCGAGGCGGCGGGTGTGCGGGGTGTCGGCCTGCGCCTGGGCGTCCTCCCAGGCCCGGGCGATGTCGATGCTGTACCGCCAGGAGGCCGGGGCACCGGGCTCGCCGCCGCCGATCCGGCCGGTCAGCTCGTCGTTGGGCGCGTCGTGGCGGTGGGCGTAGACGGTCGCGGTGCTCATCTGCAGCCAGACGGCGGGCGGCCTGCGGGCGGCGGCGACCGCCCGGCCGACGGCCCGGGTGGAGTGCACCCGGGAGTCCATCATCTCCCGCTGGTTGTCCTCGGTGTAGCGGCAGTTGACGCTGCGTCCGGCCAGGTTGACGACGGCGTCGCTGCCGTCGATCTCCGCCGTCCAGGCACCCGGGCTGCGGCCGTCCCAGCCGACCTGCCGGGGCCCGTTGGGCCGTCGGCTCAGCACCACGACCTGGTGGCCGGCGGCCGTCAGGCTGCGGTCGAGCAGGGTCCCGAGCGCGCCGGTGCCGCCGGGGATGACGATCTTCATGAGTTCCCCCCTCATCTCCGGCAGCGAGCCTAGCGCGATAATTGAACACGTTCAATTCAGTGGCGCCCCCGCTGGACACAGCGGCGAAGCAACGACCTGGACCGGGCGGGGACATGAGGTTGCTGATCAGGCAAGACGTGGGCCTTGCCCATCTCCTGCCCCTGGCGGTGGGGATCCCCCGGGTCGACCCACTGGCGGAAGGCGACTTGTACGAGGGTGACGTGCCGGCCACCGTGTACGGTGCGTCGTGGCTAGGCGGGAACGGAGCCCGCACCGCCGTCGGCCGGATCCGGGGCACGGAAGGTGCGACGGTACGCCGACGGGGCGACTCCGGCCTCCGCCGCGAGGTGCCGCCGCAGCGAGGTGGCGGTGGCGAATCCGACCTCGTGGGCGACGCGTTCCACCGGCAGATCGCTGGACTCCAGCAGGTGCCGGGCCCGCCGCACCCGCTGCGAGGTCAGCCAGCGGCCGGGGCTCAGACCGGTCTCCTCCTTGAAGCGCCGAGCGAAGGTACGGGTGCTCATCGCCGCGTGCGCGGCCAACTCATCCAGCGACAGCGGTAGTTCGAGCCGCCGCAAGGCCCAGTCGCGGGTCGGCCCGGTGCCGGTTGCGCCAGTAGGCGGCAGTGGCCGCTCGATGTACTGTGCCTGCCCGCCGTCCCGGTACGGCGGCATGACGCAGTGGCGGGCGACCTGGTTGGCGACCTCGGTGCCGTGGTCCTGGCGCAGCAGGTGCAGGCAGACGTCGAAGCCGCTGGCCGCCCCCGCCGAGGTCAACACGTCACCGTGGTCGACGAAAAGAACGCCGGTGTCGAGCTCGACCCGGGGGAACAGTTCCCGGAAGTGGTCGCTGAGCGCCCAGTGGGTGGTGGCCCGGCGCCCATCGAGGAGACCGGTGCCGGCCAGCAGGAAGGCACCGCTGCAGATCGACACCAGACGGGTGCCGGGCCGGACACTGGAAAGCGCGTCCAGCGCCTTCGAGTCCGCGACGGCGGCCGAGGCCCGGGTGATCGCGTACCCAGGGATGATCACGGTGTCCGCCTCGGCCAGCACCTCGAAGCCGTGCCCGGGGGTGACGGTCAGGTCCGAGACGGTGCGCACGGGCTTCCCGTCCACGCCCGCGGTCACCACCTCGTAGCGGCCACCGGCGGAGCCCAGGACATGTTGGGGTATGCCGAGTTCGAAGGGGTAGATCCCGTCGAGTACGAGGACGACCACCTTGTGGGCGCCAGGCCGCGGCTCCGGGCGCATCGCCCGATCCTGTTCGGCGGTGCGCCCGGCCAGGTCGCGGGCGCCGGGAGTACCGGGGGCGGCACGGTGGATGGGCATGGCGAGAATGTATCGGAGGCTGACCTTTTCGCCATGGCCGAGGCCGGCTCGAACGGCAAGGATCGAGGCATGACCTCGACGGAGGCCTTTGAGGACCTCGACCCCCCGGGTCGCCGTCGGGATCGAGCAATCCGAGTGTCAATTCGATGTCGGACGTGTCCGGTCGAACACAGGAGGTTTTCCGTGGCCAAGGGCTACTGGGTCAGTGTCTACCCCACCATTTCCGACCCTGAGAGGCTGACCGCCTACAACGAACTGGCGGGTCCGGCTGTCCGGGCTGCGGGCGGGCGTCTCCTGTCCCGTGGCGGTCAAGTCGTCGCCCACGAGGCCGGAATCACGCAACGCGTCGTTCTGATCGAGTTCGACGGCTTTGAACAGGCGGTCGCGGCATACGAGAGCGAGGCATACCAGAGGGCACTGGTGGCCCTCCCCGACGGCTTCGAGCGCGACTTCCGCATCATCGAAGGCATCGACTGACCGGCGGGCCCAGCTATCGCTGAGCACCCGTCACCTGACACACCCGTTGCTCGACAACGACTCACGGGACGGGGTCCGGGCCGGCTGGACGGTGTCGCTCCACTGCCCCGTTCCGGCGCAGGTCCACGCCGAGGGCGCCACCCCGGATATCCAGTTCCTCGGCTGGGTGCTGTCCACGGGGCTGCTGACCGCCACGCACCAGTGGGAGCGGTTGGTGGCAGGGGCAGCCCTCAGGAACTCCCGCGGCCCGGGGACGGTCAGGTGCGGTCACGCCGTCGGGGTGGCCTCCCAGGCGCCGTAACCGCCGATGAGGTCGTAGGCGTGCCGGTGCCCGTGGTGGCGCAGCAGGCTGGCGGCGATCGAGGACCGGCTTCCGCCGGCGCAGTGCAGGACGACGCGGCGGTCGGTGGGCAGTTCGCCGTGCCGGGTCGGGAGTTCGGCGAGCGGGAGGTGGAGCGAGCCGGGAATGGCGCCGGCCTCGCGCTCGGCGGCGCCGCGGACGTCGACGACCAACGGGGGCTGCTGGCCGGCGAGTTCCTCACGCAGGGTGTGCACGGTGAGGCGGGCACCCTGGCGCGTCAGCTCGGGGTGGGCCAGGAAGACCTCCTCCGGGTCGGCGAGGTAGCCGGCCACCCGGTCGAAGCCGATCCGGGCCAGGCGGGTGACGAGTTCCGCGCCGCGCCCCTCCGGGGCGATCACCAGCAGCTCGCTCTCCGGCGCGAGCACGGTGCCGGACTGTTCGGCGAAGCGGCCGTCGGCGGGGACGTTGAGCGCGCCGGTGAGGTGTCCGGCGGCGAAGGCGGCCGGGTCGCGGCCGTCCACCACCAGGGCGCCCTCCGCGCGGCGCGCCAGGAAGTCGTCGGCGGCCAGGGCGCGGACGGCGGCCGGGTCGAAGAGTTCGCGCTCACGGCGGTTGAGGTCGGCGTCGTAGCCGAAGTAGCCGGGGGCGGTGGGCTGGCCGTCCGTGACCAGGGCGACGAAGGTGGCCTCGTCCATCGGCGCGCAGGCGTAGTTGGTGGCGCGTTCCCGGCCGATGGTGGACTGGCGGTCGGTGGAGAGGTTCTTGCCGCAGGCCGAGCCGGCGCCGTGGGCGGGGAAGACCAGGGTCTCGTCGGGCAGGGCCATCAGCTTGCGGTGGACACTGTCGTAGAGCATGGCCCCGAGTTCCTCGGCGGTGACGCCGGTCGAGGCGAGCAGGTCGGGGCGGCCGACGTCGCCGATGAACAGCGCGTCGCCGGTGAGCACGCCGTACGGGACGGTGTCGTCGGGCTGTTCGAAGACCAGGATGCTGATCGACTCGGGGGTGTGACCGGGGGTCTCCGTGATCTGCAGGGTGACGTCGCCGAGTTCGATCCGCTCACCGTCGGCGAGCTTGCGGATCGAGTACTCCGTCTCGGCCCTGCGTCCGTACCCGATCCAGGCACCGGTGCGGGCGGCCAGTTCGAGGTGGCCGGCCAGGAAGTCGGCGTGGAAGTGGGTGTTGATGACGCCGACGACGGTCAGGCCGCGTTCCTGGGCGTCGGCGAGGTACTCGTCGACGTCCCGGCGCGGATCGACGATCACTGCCTGGCCGCTGGTCTCATCGGCGATGAGGTAGGACGCCTGGGAGAGGCAGTCGAGGTAGTACTGACTGAAGATCATGGAGTTCTCCTGGTTGGGGCCCGACAAGCTGGCCATACATACTCAAACATACCCGCTGGGGTATTCAGTCTGTCGACGGACGCAACTGCTCGGATACGGCTGCCGCCGAGCGATCACGCTGCCGCCGATGCCGGTACACGGGCCTGCTGGAGGCTCCCTCCTCCCGAGGGGGCCGCCCCCGCGCGGGCGGCCCCCTCACTGCAGCGCAGGGCTCACGGGCGAAGTACACGGGAACCTCCTGGGTGGCGCCGGGCGCCGCAGCGCGGTCGCGATCCCTTCGATGCCCGGAGCCGAAATGCATGCCAGTACACGGCCGCCCGCCCGGTCCGATACGGGCGGGGGTATCAACGAACGATTTCGATAATACCCCCGGGGGTACTATGGTGGGCATCGAAGGGGAGCCGGCCGCCGCCGGACCCGGCACCGACCGGGCACCGGCAGGGCCGAGGCAAGACCCGCGCCACCGCCAACGCCCCTACGACGGGGCGGCGTCCACCGATGCGCCACCCCCTACGCGCCGGACCACTGCGGTCCCGCCCGCATCACTGGAGAGAACCCATGCCCCAGCCGCCGTCCGCCCCCGGACAGACCTCCCCCGCCCGGGCCCGGGAGCTGGCCCGCGCCGGCACGGCCGTGCTGCTCGACGTCCGCGAGGCCGCCGAGTTCAGTGCCGGACACGCCCCCGGAGCCCTGCACCTGCCCCTGATCGCCCTGGCCGCCGGGGTCGAGCTGCCGCCCGTGGCAACCGGCCGCACGGTGCTCGCGATCTGCCGTTCCGGCAACCGCTCCCGGCGCGCGGCCGAACTGCTCGCCGCGCGCGGCGTCGAGGTGCTGAACGTCACCGGGGGCATGGGCGGCTGGGCGCAGGCCGGCCTGCCGATCACCACGCCCGACGGCGGCACCGGACACCTGATATGACCACACTGCTCCTGGCGCTCGCCGCGGGAGCGGTGGTCGGGCTGGCCCTCGGCGGACTCGGTGGCGGCGGCAGCATGCTCGCCGTACCCGCCCTGGTCTACCTGCTCGGCTTCTCCCCGGCGCTGGCCACCACGGCGAGCCTGGTGATCGTCGCCGCGACCTCGCTGACCGGCCTGCTCGCCCACGCCCGGGCCGGCCGGGTGCGCTGGCGCACTGGAGCGCTGTTCGCCGCCGCCGGACTACCCGCCGCCGCGGCCGCGGGGGCGCTCTCGGCCCGTCTGCCGGGCGCCCTGTTGACCGGCTCCTTCGCGCTGCTGGCGGCGCTGGCCGCCTGGCGGATGCTGGTGCCGCCGAAGGCGGAGCAGCAGGAACGTTCCGCCGCGGGACCGGGCCGCTCGGCCGCGGCGGGCGCCGGACTCGGCGCCGTCACCGGACTGCTCGGGGTCGGCGGCGGCTTCCTCGCCGTACCGGCCCTGGTCTCGGTGCTCGCCTTCACCATGGCCGAGGCGGTCGGCACCAGCCTGCTGGTCATCACCGCCAACTCCCTCGCCGCCCTGCTGCCCCGCCTCGGCGCGACCGGCTCGATCGACTGGTCCGTGGCCGCGCCCTTCACCGGCGCCGCGATCCTCGGCGCCTGGGACGGCAAGCGGCTCGCCGACAAACTCAGCGGCCGCACCCTGCGACGGGCCTTCGCGATCGCCCTGCTCGGCGTCGCCGCCCTGATGCTGGTCACCACCCTGAGCTGACAGCGACCCACCCGCCCCGGCCGTACCGCTCCCCCCATCCGGAAAGGACCACGCTTCGCCATGACCACGCCCCTCACCGTCGAGCAGCTCAAGCCGCGCCTCGGCCGGCTCACCCTGATCGACGTCCGCTCCCCCGGCGAGTACGCCGGCGGTCACATCCCTGGCGCCCTGAACGTCCCGCTCGACCGGCTCGACCGCGCCCTGCCCGCCCTGCGCGCCGCCGCCGGGAAGAACGAACTCGCCGTCGTCTGCGCCTCCGGACAGCGCGCCCGGAACGCCTGCGACCAGCTCGCCGACGCCGGGATCACCGCCCTCGTCGTCACCGGCGGCACCAACGCCTGGGTGAGCGCCGGGCACGCCGTGGACCGGGTGGCCGGCGCCCGCCCGGTGTGGGCGACGGACCGGCAGATCCGCCTCGTGGCCGGGTCGATCGTCCTGCTCGGCCTGCTCGCCGACCCGGCCCGGTCGGGTGCCCGCTGGGTGTCGGCCGCGGTCGGCGGCGGGCTGGCGTTCTCGGCGCTGACCGACAGCTGTGCGATGGGCGCGCTGCTGGCCGAGCTCCCGTACAACCGCCGCCGCCCGGGCGCGCCGACGCGCTCGCTCGCTGAGAGGCGCACCGAGCCGGGAAGGCCCCTGCCCGCCCCTGGCGGTTCCCAGGGGCCTTCCCACCGCACTACGCCCGAGCCGTCAGCGCCTCCGTCTCCCGCTCCGCCCCGGGCGCCGCGGGCTCCGGCAGGCTGCGGAACAGCGCCCAGCTGAGCAGCGGCATCGCCGCCAGTGGCAGCAGCGCCGTCCGCAGCGAGGTCGCGTCCGCGAGCCCGCCGATCAGCGGGCTGGCCAGACCGCCGACGCTGACCGTCAGCCCGAGGGTGATCCCGCTCGCCGTGCCGATCCGCGACGGCAGGTAGTCCTGCCCCAGCGTGACCTGGAGCGAGAAGGGCACGTACAGGCCCGCCGAGGTCAGCGCCACGCACACGTACAGCGCCGGGCCCGGCACCACCAGCACCCCCGCCACGGCCACCGCCGCGACCAGGTACGACAAGCGCGCCACCGCGACCCGCCCCCACCGCTCGGCCAGCGCCCCGCCCAGCAGCGAACCCACCGCGCCGCCCGCGTACAGCACCACCAGCGCCGCGGTGCCCGTCGCCGTACCGCCGCCCAGGCGTTGGGTGGCGAACAGGGACAGGAAGGTGCTCAGGCCGGTGAAGACGATCGAGCGGCACACCACGGCCAGCGACAGCTTCACGAAGGACGCCCGGTCGTCCCGCCCGGCCCGGCCCACCGCGGTGGACCCGGCCGCCCGACGACGGGCCAGCTCGCGCAGCACCGGCAGGCACAGCGCGGCGCCCGCGAGGGCAGGCAGCACCAGCAGCGGGGTGAGCCGCAGACCGCCGAGGCCGACCACGGCCGCCACCAGCAGCGGCGCCGCCGCGAAGCCCAGGTTGCCGCCCAGCGAGAACCAGGCCATCCCCCGGTGCCCGGCCCCCTGCGCGACGGCCCTCACCACCCGCGCGGACTCCGGGTGGTACGCCGCCACCCCGACACCGGACAGCGCCACCGAGACGAGCGTCAGCCCGTACGAGTCGCCCAGCCCGCTGAGCGCGATGCCCACGCCGCCCAGCAGCGTGCTGACCGGCAACAGCCAGGGCAGCGGCCACCGGTCGGTCAGCGCTCCGAACAGCGGCTGGGCCACCGAGGACAGCAGCGAGGCGGCCAGCACCACACCCGATACGGCTGCGTAGCCGTAACCGCGCTCGGCCACCAGGAAGGGCACCAGGGCCGCCACCGCGCCCTGGTAGACGTCCACGCAGGAATGCCCGACGGACAGCAGGGCGATCGAGCTCTTCTGTGACGGTCGTTTCGTCGTTCGGGTTGCCATGCGGCCATGCTCGGGCGTACCCGCGCTGTCGGACTTCCGATAATCTGCCAGTTGATGCCGCGAATTCGCCACGACCCCGTCGCCCCGACCCGGGCCCAGCTGCTCGCCCCCGGCGCCGGGATCGACGCCCACCGCCACGACGACCACCAGATCGCCTACGCCGCCCGGGGCGTGGTCGCCGTCACCACCGACGCCGGCTCCTGGGTCGCCCCGGGCAACCGGGCGCTCTGGATCCCTGCCGGCACCGTGCACGCCCACCAGGCCCACGGCGAGCTCGAACTGCACTTCGTCGGCCTGCCCGCCAACGAGAACCCGCTCGGCCTCGACCGGCCCACCGTCCTCACCGTCGGCCCCCTGCTGCGCGAACTGATCGTCGCCTACACCCGCGCCCCGGAGGAGGACAGCCCCGAACGCACCCGGCTGCGCGCCGTCCTGCTCGACCAGCTGCGCGCCTCGCCCCGGCAGCCGCTTCACCTGCCCATGCCCGGCAGCCCGCTGCTCCGGGCCCTGTGCGCACTGCTCCACGCCGACCCGGCCGACCGCCGGACCCTCGCCGAACTCGGCCGGGCCGTCGGCGCCAGCGACCGGACGCTCTCCCGGCTCTTCCGCGCCGACCTCGGCATGACCTTCCCCCAGTGGCGCACCCAGCTGCGGCTGCACCACGCCCTGGTGCTGCTCGCCGAGGGGCAGCCGGTCACCGCCGTCGCCCACCGCTGCGGCTGGTCCTCCGCCAGCGCCTTCATCGACGTCTTCCGCCGCGCCTTCGGCCACACCCCGGGCCGCACCGGCCCCGCCCCGGACGGCGACAGCCGTTCCCCGGACGGCGGCACTCAGCCCCCGGACGGCCACCCGGCGCGCTGAAGGCCCCGGTTGTCCGTGCCGGGTGGCAGGCTGGGGGGCATGTGCGGCCGCTTCGTCTCCACCACCACTCCCCAGGACCTCGTCCCGCTGCTCGGAGAGCTCCGGTGGGACCCGGCCGAGACCCTCGCGCCGAGCTGGAACGTCGCCCCCACCGACCCGGTCCCGGCCGTCCTGGAACGCGTCGACCGGGACACCGGCGAGGTGCTGCGCCACCTGCGTCCGCTGCGCTGGGGCCTCGTCCCGTCCTGGTCCAAGGACCCGTCCGGCGGCGCCCGGATGATCAACGCCCGCTCGGAGACCGTCGACACCAAGCCCGCCTTCCGCAAGGCCTTCGCCGCCCGCCGCTGCGTCATCCCCGCCGACGGCTACTACGAGTGGCGCGAGGTGCCCGCCACCGACGACCGCAAGAAGTACAAGCAGCCGTACTTCCTCAGCACCGGCGGCGTGATGCTGATGGCCGGCCTGTACGAGTTCTGGCGCGACCCCACCCGCCCCGAGGACGACCCGCTCGCCTGGCTCGCCACCGCCACCGTCATCACCACCGACGCCACCGACTCCGCCGGGCGCGTCCACGACCGGATGCCGCTCACCATCGCCCCCGACGACCTCCCCACCTGGCTCTCGCCCGGCCACACCGACCCGGCCGGACTCCACCACCTGCTGCGCCGCCCCGCCGACGGCGCCCTGCGGGTCCGCGCCGTCCCACCCACCGTCAACAGCGTGCGCAACAACGGCCCCGAGCTGCTCGGCACCGCCCCGGACCCGCTGGGGCTCGCCGACTGATCCCGGGCCCGGGGCAAGCTGCGGTACGCGGTCGGGACCGGGTCCTTGCGGCTGCGGCGCCCGGTCCCGGTCCCTCCACGCCCGCGTCAGCGCTGGCGCACCGCGCTGAAGCCGCAGACCGGGGTGCAGAGCGTGACGATGCCGCTGTAGCGGTAGTTGGTCCGTCCCCGGGAGATGGTGTGGACCGTGAGCTTCTCCCGCAGGGTGGGCTGGTGGCAGCGCGGACAGACGGCGGTGACCGGCTTGCCCCAGGGGCGGGCGGGGTTGAGCTTGGTGGCCGCCACCCCCATCAGGACGACGGACAGGCCGGTGGCGACGAAGCCCACCACCTGCCACACGCCCTTGCCGGACTCCCGGCGGTCGATCATCTCCTGGTAGCCGAAGGTGCCCCCGCCGCCGCGGTTGGACCAGATCCGGCACTCGTCGCTCCGGGTCATGGTCTTCCCGTCGCAGGTCGGGGCGCTGGTCGGGTCGGTCTTGCCGACCACCAGCGCCAGGAACAGGCCGAGGCCGGCCAGGAGGACCAGCACCACGATCGCCGTCGTCCGGCTGCGGCCGGTGTGCAGACGCGTGCGTTCCTTCACCGCCGTCTCGATCACAGCGTGCGCCATGTTGCTGCCGTCGACCGCCACCACATGTCTCCTGATGTCCGCGTTCTGTGCCCAACCATCCCCCGACGGGCCGGGGTTGACACGAACCCACCATGATCAGGACGCCTCTGCGCGAAACTTGGCGAGACCTTGACCCCACCGTGACGCGTCCGACGCTCAGCCCCGCGGTGCCGCTCAGCCCCGCGGTACCACCGAGGCCAGGTAGGCGGCCGCCTTCTCCGGGTCGAGGAGCCACTCCTCCACATCCGCCGGGTCGTCGAAGGCGTTGGCGAACCGGTCGGCCACGGCCGGGAGTCGACCGGCCGCGCCGAACAGCTCCACCGCGTGCGGGGGCGCAGGGGCGAGCATCGCGTTCGTCCAGGTGGTGACGGGTCGGGCGGTGTCCGCCCAGAAGCGGTCGAAGGCGGACTGCTGGAAGTCCCGGTCGAAGGGCTTGTCACCGTGCGCGAGGATCGCCTCCAGGTACAGGGCGGCGCACTTGGCCGCGCTGTTGGCACCCTGGCCCGTGATCGGGTCGTTGGTGACGACCACGTCGGCGACGCCCAACACCGCCTCGCCGCCGGGCAGTTCACCGACCGGTCGGCGGACCATCGGGGTGAAGCGGCCGGCCAGGGTGGCGCCGGCGTCGGTGAGCTGGACGCCGGACCGGGTGCGGTCGTACTCCCAGGGCGTGAAGGCCTTCATCAACTCCAGCATCATCCGGAGGTGTTCGGCCGGGTCGCGGATCCCGTCGAAGGCGTCCGCCGGACCGCCCGGCTGGGCCTCCCAGAGCAGGATGTCGCACGGCCCGTCCGCCGTCAGGGCCGGCATCGTGAAGAACTCGCCGGTGCCGGGCACCAGGTTGCAGCGCACCGCGGGGAAGTCGTGCTCGGGGCGCGGCGCGAGCCCGTGCACGTAGCACACGGCCAGGGCGCGCTGCGGCCGCAGGTACGGGGAGCGCTCCTCGTCGCGTTCGAACAGCGAGGCCAGCTTGCCCTTGCCGGAGGCGACCAGCACCAGGTCGTACGAACCGGCGAGGTGTTCCAGGTCGGCGGCGCTCACCCGACGCAGTTCCACCCGGCCGCCGCGCGCGGCGAAGGCATCCAGCCAGGTGGACATCTTCAGCCGCTGGTCGACGGACTGGGCGTAGGCGTCCAGCCGCCCGACCCAGTCGATCACCCGGACCGACTCCGGCCCGCTGACCGACACCCCGACGCCCTCGATCCGAGGCGCCTGATCGGCCCACAGGTCCAGACCGAGGGCACGCTCGGTGCGCAGCGCGGAGTCGAACATGCACTGGGTGGACAGCACCCGTCCGTCACGCACCTCCTGCGCGTCACGGTCCGTCAGCAGCGTGACGTCGTAGCCGTGGGACTGCAGCCCGAGGGCCAGTTGGAGGCCGGCCTGCCCGGCGCCGACGATCAGAATCCTGCGCATCGCCCCTGCTTCCTCGGTGGTCCGTCCGGCCTGGGGCGCCCGCTCCGCCCGGTCGCCAGTGGACTGGATATCAGGCCGGAGCGTCCGCGTCCACGGCGCGGACAGGGCGTGCGCGCGCCGGTCGGGAGCCGGGGAACGGCCGGAGCACCGGGATGGCGATTTGAAAAATTCTTCAATTTCATAGAGGCTGACCAGCCGCCGATCCCCGTGCCGACCGGACAGAACAGGACAGCCAGAGCCCATGAGCGACGCCCTCCCGCCGTGCCCCTCGTGCTCCAGCGAGTACACCTACGAGATGAACGCCCTGATGGTCTGCCCGGAGTGCGGCCACGAGTGGGCTCCCGCCGACGTCGACGCCCAGGCGGGCACCGGCGAGCGCGTGATCAGGGACTCGGTCGGCAACGTGCTGAGCGACGGCGACACCGTGACCGTCGTCAAGGCCCTCAAGGTCAAGGGCAGCGCCTCGGGCATCAAGGCGGGCACCAAGGTCCGCAACATCCGCCTGGTCGACGGCGTGGACGGCCACGACATCGACTGCCGGATCGAGGGCTTCGGGGCGATGCAGCTCAAGTCCAGCGTGGTAAAGAAGGCCTGAGTCGACGCCGGCTCCCCCGCGTCCGGGAGTTCGGCGACGTCCCCACCGCATGCTCCGCCGTCGCGTTCCCGCGCGTCCTCGGCCACCGGACCTTCGCGGGCCGAACCCCGCCGGACGGCTCCCGACCGCCCCCTCCGCAGGTCAAGCGCCGGCAAAGCCCCCACTGTCGACCGGTGGGCCGCCGCCGCATAGGCTGTCCGGGCCCGAACGGCCGGGGGGGGCGCCCGCACGGCAGGCGCCCCCCGGGAGGGGAGCGGGCGACACACACCGGAGTACGCAGGGGGGACGCAGCACCGTGCAGCAGGAACACGAGTACGACCACGAGGAGCACTACCCGGAGCAGCACCACGACGACCACCTCGTCCACACCGGCCACGAGGAGGCCCCGCGCCGCCCGCGGTCCCGCCGGGTCTGGCTGGTGGCCGTCGGCGGGGTGTTCACCGCGCTGGTGGTCGTCGGCGGGTACGGCGCCTACAACGTGGTGAGCGCCGTGTCCGGCGGCTCCTCCGGCAGCGGGGCCGGGGCGAACGCCACGGCGTCGAAGGGGCCTCAGACGCCGCCCACCGCCGCGGAGGCCGACGCGGTCGCCAAGGACTTCCTGGCGGCCTGGGGCCGGGGGGACCTCACGGCCGCGGCCGGTCTGACGGACCGCCCGGAAGCCGCCCGGATGGCGCTGGCCTCGTTCCACGACGGCGTGCCCGCCCGTGCGCTCACCCTGACCGGGACGGGCGCCGCCGCGGCCTCCGGCACGCCGAGCGAGCCGGCCGTCGGCTACCGGGTGCGGGCGGAGTTCGACGGCACCACGGAGGTCTGGGAGTACGACAGCACGCTGGGCGTCGTGCGCGCCGGGGACGGGCGCATCCTGGTGCGCTGGGCGCCGACGGTGATCCACCCCAGGCTCGGCGCGGGCAAGACGCTCGCCGTCAAGGCCCTGCCCGATCCGGTGTCCAAGCCCGTCGACCGCAAGGGCCAGCCGCTGGACTCCTTCCCGTCGCTGCGGTCCGTACTACCCCAGATCGCCCCGCCCGACGGGGCGAAGGTCGTCACCGGGCAGGCCGTGGTGCTCGGCGGCGGCGGGCCGCAGGAGACGGAGCAGCTGTTCGTGCTGACGCCGCCGAGCGCGCCGCAGGTCAAGCTCACCCTGGACGCCGACCTCCAGCAGGTGGCCGAGGAGGCCGTGAAGCAGCAGTCGGCGGACGGCAAGCCCGCCTCGCTGGTGGCCGTCCAGCCGAGCACCGGAAACATCCTGGCCATGGCCTACGCCCCGCAGGGCGGCTTCAACCGGGCGGTCGGCGGCGGGCAGGCGCCCGGTTCGACGATGAAGGTGATCACCTCGGCGGCGCTGCTGGAGGCCGGGGTGACTCCCGACACCGCGGCGCCCTGCAAGGAGACCACCAACTCCCCCCGGACCTGGCACAACGACGAGCCCGGCAGCCATCCCGACTACACCCTCAGCGACGACTTCATCCATTCCTGCAACACCGGGTTCATCGACAAGGGCCTGGAGAAGCTCCAGCCCGGCACCCTGGCGTCGGTCGCCCGCGACCAGTTCGGCCTCGGCCTGCAGTGGCGGATCGGCATCCCCAGCCGGGACGCCACCATCCCGGTGCCGGGGAACAAGGACGAGGCGGCCGCCGAGTACATCGGTCAGGGCCAGATCCAGGTGAACTCGCTGCTGATGGCCTCGGTCGCCGCCACCGTGCAGAGCGGAACGTTCCGTCAGCCCGTGCTGCGCGAGGACGCCAAGCGCGTGACTGCCCCCGGCCGACTGCCCGCCGACGTCGCCCAGGGCCTGCGCTCGATGATGGCCCGGACCGCGACCCAGGGCACCGCCCAAACCCCGATGTCCGGGCTGAGCGGCCAGATCGGCGCCAAGACCGGCACCGTGGAGGCCGGTTCGAGCCAGGCCACCAACAGCTGGTTCATCGCCTACCGCAACGACCTCGCGGTCGCCGCCGAGGTCGAGGGCGGCGGCCACGGCAACAGTGCCGCGGGCGTGGCCGCGGCCCAGGTCCTGAAGGCGGGCGGCAAGGGCTGACCCGGCGCGCGCCCGGAAGGCTGGGGGAATCAGAGCAGTTCGACCTGCTCCGGGGTCACGCAGTGGGTGTACTCGCCCACCTCGACGGTGTAACCCATCGGCGGCTCCAGCGCGCGTTCCCACCACAGTCCGGTGACCCGCCCGACGGCCCCGGCCGGCCCGCCCTCCGGGGCCGGGCCGGCCAGGATCCGCACCCGGGTGCCCTCCGGCAGGTCGCTGCGGTAGCGCGGCGGCAGGTCCGTCCGGCAGCCGCCGAGCGCGGCCAGGAACTCCGGCCGCAGCCGCCACGGGCTGCCGTCCTCGGTCACCACCCCGTACACCGGGCCCTCGCCCCCGACCTCGCAGCCGACCACCACGCCCCGGGCACCGACCACCCCGTCCCCGAGCCACCCGGGGTCCGGCACCGGCGGCTCGGGCGTGACCAGCTCCACCAACGCGCCGTACCCCAACCGCGCCTGCTCCGGCCAGGGCGTCTCATCCAGCAGCCACCGATGCCCGCCCGCCACGCCAGTACTCCCATCGCTGCGGATTTCCGCGCCACGCTAGCAGCACCGGTGCCCCAGCGGTCGGTCGCATCATCTTCGTTCGTCATCAACCCACCCGGACGACACACGGCCGGTGGCGGACCGCAAGCTGCCGTCCACGTCCGGTCCCCCGGCTTCGCCCGCACCTGGTGCCACCGGCGCCAGGACGAACTCCCGCTCGCCTTCCCGACCATGGCGCCCCCGTCCGGGACCGGGCCTTCGAAGCCGGCCGCGACAGCGTGCTGACGGCCGACCGGTGGACGCGGGACAGCACGAGGGCAGCACGCTCGACCGGGTACGCGAGAACGCCGGCACGGTGCCGAAGCCGGCCTGACCGCCCGTCGGCCGCTCCCGCGTTCGCGGAGCCTCGGCCCGGGCCGTGACGGCCGCGTGGGCGGTCGGGCATCATGGCGTGATGCCCGAACTGATCGACCCGACGGTCCGGCTGCGGAGTTCCTTCCTGGCGGCGGTGGCCGAGTTCCGCGCCGAACCCGGCGCGCCCGTCCCGTGGTTCGTCTCCGACGTCGAACCGGCCGCCCTGACGGACCCTGCCGCCTTCGCCGGTTACGTCGCGCGTGTCCTGGGCGAGCGCACGGAAGCCGGGATGCGCGGGGACGCGGGCGTGCCGATGACGACGCTGTGGTGGGCCGAGGGCGACCAACTGCTCGGCCGGTTGGCGATACGCCACCGGTTGACCCCGAAGCTGGAGCGGGTCGGCGGGCACATCGGCTACGACGTGCGCCCGAGTGCCCGGCGGCGGGGCCATGCGACCGCGATGCTGGCCGCCGCCCTGCCGGTGGCCGCCGCGCTGGGCGTCGGCGGGGCTCTGCTGACCTGCGACGGGACCAACACCGCCTCGCGGCGCGTGATCGAGGCCAACGGCGGCCGTCTCGTCGCCACGGACGGCCGCAAGCTCCGCTACCTGGTACCGACCGCCTGACGTCCGGCGCCCGGCTCCCAACTCGCGGCTCCCAACTCGCGGCTCCCAACTCGCGGCTCCCGCTCAGTCGAGCGTGATCCGGAAGACCGGGAAGCCCGGGGCGATCCGCAGCAGCTCCTCGGTCGGCGAGTCGGCGTCGAGGCCGTCGAAGAAGTAGCCGACCTCCCACTTCCAGCGGCGCAGGTACTCGCGGAGCACCTCGGGCTTGTCCGCGTCGGGCAGTTCGACGGCCCGGAAGCTCTCGGCACGGCGGCCGACCCGCAGTTCGCCGGTGCCGGCGACCCGGAGGTTGCGGACCCACTGGGTGTGGCCGCGCGGCGCGACCAGGTACCGCGCGCCCTCGTGGGTGAGCAGGTTGACCGGAGTGGTGCGCCATTCGCCGCTCTTGCGGCCACGGACGGCGAGGACCCGGGAGCCCCAGAGGCTGATGCCGGCCTTGGTGAGGGCGGCGACCAGGCGGTTGAGCAGCTCGGTGGCGGCGACGCCGAGGCGGGTGGTGGGCGCGATCAGGCGGGTGGCGGGGTCGGGCACCTGGGCGGGCTGGGACATCGGATTCCCTCGATTCCATGACTGCTGCTTCGATCCGAGAGCACCGCTCTCGACGACGCCTTCAGCATGGCACCCGACGCCGGGCAAAACAAGAGCAGTGCTCTCGAATGCGTGCGCCGATCCGATTCGTGGCAGACTTCCCCCATGCCAGCGATCCGCACCGCCCGCGAACGGGCCCGCGAGGAACTCACCCGCGAGATCAAGCAGGAAGCCCGTCGACAGCTCGCCTCCTCAGGAGCGCAGCAGCTGTCCCTGCGCGCCGTCGCCCGCGAGCTGGGCATGGCCTCCTCGGCGCTCTACCGGTACTTCGCCAGCCGCGACGAGTTGCTGACCGCGCTGATCATCGACGCGTACAGCGAACTCGGCGAAGCCGCCGAGCAGACCATCGCGGCTGCCGCCGACGCCTCCGCCCGCGAGCACTGGCGAGCGGTGTGGCGGGCCACCCGCGACTGGGCCCGCGCCAACCCGCACGAGTTCGCCCTGATCTACGGCACCCCTGTCCCGGGCTACGCCGCACCCGGGAGCACGGTCGCGGCAGCCGCCCGCCTCCCCCTCGCCCTGCTCGGCATCCTCGGCGCGGCCCCACTGCGCCCCACCCCGACCGGCCCCGCCCTCCAGGGCGCCCTCCCCGAGCAGCTCGCCGGCCTCGCCGCCGCCTTCGCCCCCGACCTCCCCGCGCACACCCTCGCCCGCGCCGTCTCCGCGTGGATCCAGCTCATCGGCCTGATCGGCTTCGAACTCCACGGCCACCTGGTCGGCTCGCTCGACCCGGCCACGGACTTCTTCGCCTGGACCACCGAGGAAACCGCCGACGCCCTCGGCCTCTGACCGGCCGGCCGGCCCGCCGAAGGGCCACGGCCACGAGCGCTTCTTCGGCACACGTCGACCCGTGACGACGCGCGCCCGCACCAACCACGGTGGCGCGTGCACCCGCACCGCTTCCGCCCGACCGGCCGCCCCCTCCCGCCACGCTCCGGGCGGCGTACGGCCCCCGCCGACGACGAAGGCGAGGAGATCAGGGACTCCTCGCCACTATCAAGGTACCGCGCGCGGGGGGCCTTGCGGCAAGGCCCCCGTCAGGGCGCACAATCGTCGCCCGAGGCCGGAACCTGGCGAAATGCGCGGTTCGCACCGCCCGTACGCCGGTGTCCCGAGTTGCCGGCCTCGTTCGAACTCTCTGGGGGATCTTCCGATGACCGATGTGATCGTGGTCGGCGGCGGGCCGACCGGCCTCATGCTGGCGATCGAACTGCGGCTCCAGGGCGTGCGGGTGCTGGTGCTCGAGCGGCTGACCGAGCCGACCGCGGAGTCCCGCGGCCAGGGGCTGCACGTGCGCAGCGTGGAGATGATGGACCAGCGCGGACTGCTGGACCGGTTCCTCGCGGTGGGCGGGCAGTTCCGGGTCGGCGGCTTCTTCGGCCACATCCACAAGCCGTGGCCGGAGACCATGGACACCGCCCACCCGTACGGCCTCACCGTCGAGCAGCCGGTCACCGAGCGGCTGCTCCGCGAGTACGCGCTCGAACTGGGGGCCGAGGTCCGGCACGGCCAGGAAGTCACCGGGCTCAGCCAGGACGAGGACGCGGTGACGGTCGAGCTGGCGGACGGCACCCGGCTACGCTCGCGCTACCTGGTCGGCTGCGACGGCGGCCGCAGCACGGTGCGCCGGCAGCTCGGCATCGACTTCCCCGGCGAGCCGTCCCGGGTCGACACCCTGCTCGGCGAGCTGTCGCTGACCGAGGCCCCGGCGACGATCGAGGCCGTCGTCACCGAGGTCCGCCGCACCGAGCTGCGCTTCGGCGCCGTTCCCCGGGGCGACGGAGCGTACCGCATGGTCGTGCCCGCCGCGGACGTGGCCGAGGACCGGGCCGAGGCGCCCACACTGGAGGAGTTCCGGCAGCAGCTGCGCGCCACCGCCGGCACCGACTTCGGCGCGCACTCGCCCCGCTGGCTCTCCCGCTTCGGCGACGCCACCCGACAGGCCGAGCAGTACCGGCTCGGCCGGGCCTTCCTGGCCGGCGACGCCGCGCACATCCACCCGCCGACCGGCGGCCAGGGCCTGAACATCGGCATCCAGGACGCGTACAACCTCGGCTGGAAGCTCGCGGCGGCCGTGCACGGCCACGCCCCTGCCGACCTGCTGGACAGCTACCACGCCGAACGTCACCCGGTGGGCGCCCGGGTACTGGCCAACACCCGGGCCCAGATGACCCTGTTGGGCTCCGAGCCCGGCGCGGTCGCGCTGCGGGAACTGCTCTCCACCCTGATGGACTTCGAGGAGGTGAACCGGTACGTCACCGAGATGGTCTTCGGCCTCGGGGTCCGCTACGACCTCGGCGAGGGCCACGAACTGCTCGGCCGCCGCCTGCGGGACGTACGGCTGAAGCAGGGGCGCCTGTACGAGCGGATGCACGGCGGCCGGCCGCTGCTGCTCGACGCGACGGGAGGCGCCCTCTCGGTGACGGGTTGGGCGGACCGCGTCGACCGGGTCGTGGACCCGGTGGAGGAGCTGGACGTCCCCGCCGTGCTGCTGCGCCCCGACGGGTACGTGGCCTGGGTCGGCGACGACCAGCGGTCCCTGGACGACGCGTTGGCCCGGTGGTTCGGCACCGCAACCACCTGATCGGCCCGACCGGGCCGGGCACGGCCGAACGCCGAGCCCGCCCGGTCGTTCCGGGCGGGCTCGGTGTTCGGCCGACGCGGCGGCGCTGCTACCTCGGGCCGATCTTGATCATCGCGAAGGGGGCGCCCTGGGGGTCGGCGACCACCGCCATCCGGCCGGCCGCCATGTCGAAGGGCGCCACGAGGAGGGTGCCGTTGTGCTTCACCACGGCGTCGGCGGCGGAGTCCACGTCGTCGACCGCGAAGTAGCACAGCCAGTGCGCGGGAGTGCCGGGCGGGTCGTTGTCGAGCAGCGAGGCGCCGCCGACGGCACGACCGCCGACCTTCAGCTCCCAGTAGTGGCCGTCGCCCTCCACCGGCACCACCTCGATGCCGAAGGCCTCGCCGTAGAAGGCGGTGGCGGCCCCGATGTCGTCGGTGTGGAGTTCGTTCCAGATCAGCGCGCCGGGTTCGTTGACCACACCGGCACCGTGGAAGTCCACCGCCTGCCAGACACCGAACACCGCGCCCTGGGGGTCGGCGGCGACCAGCATCCGGCCGAGGCCGCCGACGTCCATCACCGGCACCAGCAGGGTGCCGCCGGCCGAGACGATCGCTTCCTGGGTGGCCCGGGCGTCGGTGGTGGCCAGGTAGCTGGTCCACACGGTGGGCGACTCCGGCATGCCATCGGGGGCCATCGCCGGGCCGATGCCGGCCGCCGCCTTGCCGTTGAGCCGACAGACGGCGTACCCGCCGAACTCGGCCGGGCCGATCTGCCCCTGCCAGCCGAACAGGTCGCGGTAGAAGTCCAGCGCGGCCTGCTGGTCCTGCGCCATCAGGTCGGTCCAGCACGGGGTGCCGGTCACGTACGGGGTGGTGACTTCGGGCATGCTCGCTCTTCCCTCCTGTGGTCCCCCGCCAGTCACCCTCCCGTCCCACCCGGGGATCCGCCACCCGACACGCCGTCGTCGCAGCCGCGCCACGGGGGGCTGCCACGGGGGCTGCCACGAGGCCCCCGGACGGCCGCTCCCCGTCGCCCGTTCGGCCCAGCGGGATGCGCCGGGCGGTCCGTCCGGGCCGCCGACCACGGCGTTTGACCGCGACCACTCCTTGGCGTGACGCTGAGTCAACACAGCTTGCTCCGTTGACTCCTGGGGGGACCGTGGACCAACCGCTCCGAATCCGTGTGACCGACGCCGACCGCGGCGCCACCGCCTCCCTGCTGGCCTGGCTGCAGGCCGAGGACGAGCTGCGCGGGCGCGTCGAGCTGGAGGCCGCACCGCCGCAGCCCGGCTCGCTGGGCACCATGGCCGACGTGCTCACCGTCGCGGTCGGTACGGGTGGCGCCGTGTCCGGACTAACCAGCGCGCTGATCGCCTGGATCCGGCGGCGGGCCGGCGAGACGGTGGTCCGGGTGACCCGCGCGGACGGCAGCTCGATCGAACTGCGGGCGACGGCGGTGCACGGCCTCGAACCGGACGGCGTCGCCACCCTGGTCCGCGAGGTGGGCCGGTCGCTCGCCGCCCGCCCCCGGCCGGCCGCGCTCCCGGACGGCGATGAGTGACACCGGGCTGCCGTTGGGACTCCCGGGCGCCCGGGCCCTGATCATCGGGACCGGCAGCCCGCCTGCCCGTCAAGCACCCCGCTCACATAGGTTCGTGTCACGACAGCGGACGAGACCGAGGAGCGGCCATGGACGTCGACGAACCGACCGTGGCCACCGTGTCACGGACGCGCAGCAGCTGCCGGTGGGCCTCCTCCCGGCCGATCTCCCCGACTGGCACCTCCCGCCCCAGGGCCGCCGCGATCGCCGCCACCTGCTCCCGGGCACCGGCTCCGGGCCGGTCAGCGCGCGAGGGGCGACGTCACCGGGACGACGGGATCCGCAGACGCCGGCCTCGGTGCCGGAGACTTGATCGGTGGTCCCTCGGTAGCGGTCAGACCGACGGGCGCAGCGCGCGGCCCAGGTCCCCGACGAGCACACGCGGGTGGCGTCGCCACCACCACAGTTC
Organism: Kitasatospora sp. NPDC017646; assembly: GCF_044329365.1. Lineage (NCBI taxonomy): Bacteria > Bacillati > Actinomycetota > Actinomycetes > Kitasatosporales > Streptomycetaceae > Kitasatospora > Kitasatospora sp. NPDC017646. Next base: position 141,768 of record NZ_JBIRJC010000001.1, read on the forward strand.
GGGCGGCGGGATCCGGTGGAACCCTTCGAGGGCGACGCCGTCGTCGTCGACGGTCGCGGCGCGGAACCGCCGGTCGAGTTCCTCGGTCCTGTCCGTCCAGAGCAGCACGGCGGCCGCGGGCGGAGTACGCCCTCGTGCACGGCGAGTCGGGGCCCGACCATGTGCGGGTGGACGCGGCCGGGCAGCCCGTGGTGATCGACGTCGAGGGCTCGATGTACTTCGACGTGGAGTGGGAGCACGTGTTCCTGCGGATCCGCCTGCACGAGGCCTACCGGCCGTTGGCGGCGGCCGGGTTGGACGAGGACCGGCTCGCCCCCTACCTGCCGGCGCAGCGGCTCTCGCTGACGGCGGGGCCGCTGCGGCTGCTGGACGGGGGCTTCCCGGACCGGGCGGCGATGGCGGGCACCGCCGCGTACAACCTGAACCGGGCCCTGGAGCGGGTGCGTTGAGCGGAGATGTCCCGGGTACCGGCCCCGGGGCCGCCCGCGATCACGACCGGGCTTCCGAGGACCCACGGCAGACCCGGCCCCGGTCCGGCCGGGGCGGTGTGGCGGATATCGTCACCTCCGTGTCCTTGCCGCCATCGGGGCGTGGGGCCGGCCTGGAGGGGTGAGCGGCCCGCGCATCGTCTTCGCCGTCTTCCCCGACTTCCAGGTCCTCGACCTGACCGGACCGCAGAAACCAGCTCGCCGAGCGGGTACCCCCGGGTCACCGTCGACCCCGACCCGGTCTTCGTGCGCGACGGCGAGCTGTGGACCTCGGCCGGGAACACCGCGGGCAGTGCCCGCACTCGCCGAGGAAGGCCGGGAGCGCTACGGCATCGGTCCGGACACCCGCGCCCGTCTCGACGCCCCGATCCGTCGGGGCCGGGGCCGGTGCTCCTCGGCAGCTTCCTCGGCCTCCACCTCGTGGAGACCCGGCGCCGAACCGGCCGAGCACGGTCGGCCGTTGCACGGGAAGGCGGCCGGTCCGACTTCCCGTGCGCGGCGGGCCGGCGGATGCGGGCTCAGCGGTACCAGGCGCGGATCGTGGCCGCGGTCTCCCGGACGTCCGCCCGGCCCGCGCGGATGCGGGCGGCGAGCTCGACGGCCTGTCGGGGTCCGGCGGTGACGATGACGCCGGAGGCGCTGAGGTAGGAGGCGGCGACCACGGCGGCGAAGTGCTCGTTGGCCGACCGCAGGGCCGGAACGCGGATCAGCTGGTGCATCAGCGCGGCCGCGCGCTGATGCACGGCCTCGTAGACGGGGACGTCCATGACCGCGTCGGCGTGCCGGGCCACGGCGGCGGCGAGGGTCCCGTAGTCGGCGACGTCCGGGTCTGCGGGCAGGAACTGGTGGGCGATGTCGAGCAGCCAGGTCCGGTCGATCCGCAGGATCACGCGGCGTCCGCCGCGGCGTCGCGGCCGGTGGCCGGGTACGGGCCGAACTCCGCCTCGAACGCGGGGCCCCAGGCCTGGGCGAAGTGGGCGGCGGCGGTCAGGAACCGCTCGCGACGCTCGTCCGCCTCCTCCGCCAGCACCTTGCGCGCGTAGTCCGGCAGGCTCAGCCCGGCGGCCTCCGCTCGCCGCTCCAGCGCCTCGTGCACGGCGTCGTCCAGGCGGACGTTCAGCTGCTTCATGGCGGCGAGCGTAGCGGCCGGTAGCGCCCGCTACAAGGTGGCCTCGGAACAGCGGGGCCGTCCTCGCCCCGCCATCCGCCACCGTGTGCCCCAGCGGATCGGGCCGCGGGGCGGGCACGGGGTGCGCACGCCGTCCAGGACGCCGGCCCACCAGGGCCGCACCCGCTCCTCCTCGCCGCGTTACGGAGTCCGTCCGGCGACCTCGACGCGGACCTCCAGGGCGGGCCAGTGCCTCGCCCACCGGGTCAGCCGGTCCGCGTCCAACGGGCTGGACGGAAGCAACGACGGGTCGGGTCGGAAGGTCACGCAGGTACCGGTGGTGCCGTCGGGCTCGACCGGGTCGAGGCCGGTGACGGGGAGGCCGTGCTCGTAGCGCTGGGTCCAGGCGCCGTTGAGCCGGCGGTTGGTGTGCACCAGCCAGGTGCTGAGCGCAGCGACCACCGACATGCCCCGGCGCGGGTGCCCGTCCGGGAGCCGCTCCGCCTCGGGCCGGTCGAAGAAGCGCAGGTCCCTGGTGGCCATGACCGGCTTCTTGACCACCTCGCCGCGCTCGTCGACCCGGGTGTCGGTGCCCCGCCCGTCGTCCCGGACGGAGACCGAGCCGTCGGCGTGCAGGGTGACGACGCACCGGCCCGCGCCGCGTGCCGCCGCCTCGTCGCCGGGGTGGGCGAGCACCTCCAGCACGAGGTGCTCCACCCCGCCCGGCGCGAACTCCGCGGCGCCCGCGCGGATCCGGGCGAGGTGCTCGGTGTCCACGGCGGCGGCCCAGTCGTGGGTGGTGTTGGTCCAGGCAGCCCTGGCGGTTGCGTCCATCCGACGAGTATGCCCGAGCGGTGACCCGCCGCCCACGCGCATCCGTCCCCAACCTGTCGGATGAGTAACGGACTTGAGGCCTCCCCGGGCCCGGGCGACCGGGCCGGTGGCGTGCGGCACCCGCCGCGCCGCAGGAGTCGGCGTCCTCAGCCGGTGACCAGCCGGCGGCCGCTGATCTCCGCGGGCCGGATCCGCACCCAGCGCGGCCGGTCGCCGCCCGCCCACGGGGCCGCGCCGGGCAGTCCGTCGAGGCGGCGCCGTTCCTCCGGGTCGTCCACGTACTGCGCCGGCCCGACGACGAGCACCGTCCAGCCGCGACCCTGGAACTCGTCGATGCGGTCGACTTCGAGGGACACCTCCGCCCCCTCCTCCGGGGCGGTGCCGGCGCGGTCGCCGGTGCGGTAGGCGAAGGAGGCCCGGTCGACCACGTAGTTGACGGGACGCACCGCCGGACCGGGACGCACCGGCAGGGCGATCCGGCCGATCCCGTGCGAGCCGACCAGCTCCCAGCACTCGGCGTCGGTCAGGCGGAGCAGCCGGGGCCGCGGGCCGGGCCCGCCGCGGCCGGGCGGGGCGTCGGGGCCGTCCTCCAGGAGTTCGTCCCGGGTCGCGCCGAGTGCGGCGGCGATCCGGACGAACCCGCCGGGGTCGAAGACGGGACCGGCCTGGAGCAGGTGGCCCAGGTAGCGCGGCGCCATCGCCGCCCGGTGGGCCAGGTCCTCCTCGCTGAGGCCGAGTCGCTCGCGCCGTTCGGCGACCCGGCGGGCCACGGCGGCGGGGTCGGGATCGGACGTGTGGTTCACGGTGGTGGCTCCTCGGCTCGCCCACGGGGCCACCGGACCGGCGTCCGGGCGGTGACCAGGCCCGATCCATCCAAGCGTCCGGCCATCGCCAAGTCGAGGAACGGCAGCGCCCCGTGCGTGTCGGCACCCTCCGCGCGGCCTGCCCGGGCCCCGGCCTTGCTCCCTCTTCACCCGCCTGCGATCATGCCGCTGACGCGGAATCAGGTCCGGGTCGTCAACGGGGCGAGGAGACACATCCGTGATCGTCGTGACGGGTGCCACCGGTACGGTCGGGTCCAAGGTGGTCATGGGACTGCGTGAGCGCGGCCAGGCGGTACGGGCGCTGGTGCGCGCCGGGTCGCAGGGCCCCGCCGAGTGGGACGAGGCGGTCGAGCGGGTCGCCGCCGACTTCGCCGACCAGGCGTCGCTGGACGCCGCCCTCGCCGGAGCCGACACGGTCTACCTGCTGGTGGCCGTGCACCCGGAGATGGCCCAGCACGAGAAGAACGTGATCGACGCGGCCGTCCGCACCGGCCGCCGCCCGCGGATCGTGCTGCACGCGGCCGCCGGTGTGGAGCACCGCCCGGAGGGAGTGCGCTTCATCGCCGCGCACATCGCGGGCCTGGACCACCTGAAGGCCTCCGGCCTGCCGTGGACGGTGCTCGCCCCGAACGGCTTCTACCAGAACTTCCTCGGTACCGCCCCGACCGTCCGGGCCGGCCACCTGGCCGTGCCGGGCGGCGAGGGCGCGGTCTCGTACGTGGACGCCCGGGACGTCGCGGCGGCCGCCGTCGAGGTGCTGGCGACGGAGGGGCACGAGGGCGCGGTCTACACCCTGACCGGCCCGGCGGCGCTCACCCACGGGCAGCTGGCCGAGCAGCTGACCACCGCCGCGGGCCACCTGGTCGCTTACGCCGCGCTCGCTCCCGAGGTGGCGCTGGACGGCCTGCTCGGCATGGGCTGGGAGCCGTGGCGGGCCGAGGGCATGGTCGAGCTGTACGGGCTGTACGCGGCCGGGCACGCCTCGGCGGTCAGCTCGGACGTGGAGAAGCTGACCGGCCGTCCGCCGCGCACCTTCGCCGAGTTCGCGGCCGAGCACGCCGAGGTCTTCCGCGCCTGATCCGGTCCGGGGGCGCGCCGCCACTCGACCCGGGCGGCGTGCCCCCGCTTCCCGCCTCCGCGCGCGGGCAGTCGACGATGCGTCAACATCCCGCTCCGCACGCCTTACCCTCCCGCCCGGCCGGGCGCATACTGTGCTGCGCGCGGCGAGCATCCGGCGACAGGGCCACCCCGGACCCGGCCCGGCTGCGCCGCGACGGGGAGAAGGTAGAACGGGCGTGGCGGTACTCGTGGTCGTCGTGGTGGTCGTCCTGCTGTGGCTGATGACCGGCGTGCGGGTGGTGCAGCAGTACGAGCGCGGTGTGGTGTTCCGGCTCGGCAGGGTGCGCGGGCAGGTCCGCGAGCCGGGCCTGACGGTGCTGGTGCCGGTGCTCGACCGGATGCGCAAGGTGAACGTCCAGGTGGTCACCATGCCGGTGCCCGCGCAGGAGGGCATCACCAAGGACAACGTCTCGGTGAGCGTCGACGCGGTGCTGTACTTCCGCGTGGTCGAGCCGATCAAGGCCACCGTGGACGTGCAGAACTACGGCTTCGCCATGCTGCAGGTGGCCCAGACCTCGCTGCGCTCGATCATCGGCAAGAGCGAGCTGGACGACCTGCTGTCCGGGCGGGAGAACCTGCACCAGGGCCTGGAGCTCATGCTGGAGAGCCCGGCCGCGGGCTGGGGGGTGCACATCGACCGGGTGGAGATCAAGGACGTCAGCCTGCCCGACTCGATGAAGCGCTCGATGGCCCGCCAGGCCGAGGCCGACCGCGAGCGCCGGGCCCGTATCATCACCGCGGACGGCGAGTTCCAGGCCGCCGCCAAGCTCGCCGAGGCGGCGAGCAAGATGGCCGCGACCCCGGCGGCGATGCAGCTGCGCATGCTGCAGACGGTGGTCGAGGTCGCGGCGGAGAAGAACTCGACGCTGGTGCTGCCGTTCCCGGTGGAGCTGTTGCGCTTCTTCGAGGCCTCCACGGCCCGGCTCACCGAGGGCGCGGCCGCCGCGGCTCCGAGCGTCCCGCCGCAGGCGGGCGACGCCGAGCACGGCTGACGGCCGCCCGGCCGGCCCGGAAAAGTTCCCGGGCCGGCCATAGGTCTGCTCTATGACCTCATAGACCAGCACCGACTACACCTCCGTTCGAACAGCGGGTTGGCTGCAAGGGTCCAGACCAATCACCTCCCTGCGCCCGACCGGAGGATCCGCCCGCATGACCCGCCCGATCCGAGTCGCCGTCGTCGGAGCCGGCCCCGCCGGCATCTACGCCGCCGACGCCCTGCTGAAGTCCGACGCCGCGCAGGCACCCGGTGTCTCGATCGACCTGTTCGAGCGGATGCCCGCCCCGTTCGGCCTGATCCGCTACGGCGTGGCCCCCGACCACCCGCGGATCAAGGGCATCGTCACCGCCCTGCACCAGGTGCTGGACAAGCCCCAGGTCCGCCTCTTCGGCAACGTCGACTACCCGTCCGACCTCGCCCTGGACGACCTGCACCGCTACTACGACGGCGTGGTCTTCGCCACCGGCGCGACGGCCGACCGCGCGCTCGACCTGCCCGGCATCGACCTGGACGGCTCCTACGGCGCCGCCGACTTCGTCTCCTGGTACGACGGCCACCCGGACGTGCCCCGTAGCTGGCCGCTGGAGGCCGAGAAGGTCGCCGTCCTCGGCGTCGGCAACGTCGCCCTGGACGTGGCCCGGATCCTCGCCAAGACCGCCGACGAGCTGCTGCCCACCGAGATCCCGCCGAACGTGTACGAGGGCCTGGCCCGCAACCGCGCCGTCGAGGTGCACGTCTTCGGCCGCCGCGGCCCGGCGCAGGCCAAGTTCAGCCCGATGGAGCTGCGCGAGCTCGACCACTCGCCCACCGTCGAGGTGATCGTCAGCCCGGAGGACATCGAGTACGACGAGGGCTCGATCGCCGAGCGCCGTGCCGTCAAGCACGTCGACCTGGTCGCCGCCACCGTCGAGAACTGGGCGATCCGCGACGTCGGCGACCGCCCCCACCGGGTGTACCTCCACTTCTTCGAGTCCCCGGTCGAGGTCCTCGGCGAGGACGGCCGGGTGGTCGGCCTGCGCACCGAGCGGACCGAACTGGACGGCACCGGCAACGTGCGCGGCACCGGCCGCCACACCGACTGGGACGTCCAGGCGGTCTACCGGGCCGTCGGCTACTACTCCGACGAGCTGCCCAAGCTGCCCTTCGACCCGGTCTCCGGCACCGTCCCGCACCGGGCGGGCCGCGTGCTGGACGGCGACGGCTCGCACATCCCCGCCGTCTACGTCACCGGCTGGATCAAGCGCGGCCCGGTCGGCCTGATCGGCCACACCAAGGGCGACGCCAACGAGACCGTCGCCTGCCTGCTGGACGACCACGCCGGCGGCCGCCTGCCCGGTGCCGCCGAACCCGACCCCCGGGCGATCGAGGAGCACCTGCGGGCCCGCGGCGTGCGCTACACCACCTGGGACGGCTGGAAGCGGCTCGACGCCCACGAGCGCGCCCTCGGCCGGGCCCAGGACCGCGAGCGGGTCAAGGTCGTCGAGCGTGAGGACATGCTGCGCAACAGCGGGGCCTGATACCTACGGACGGCGGACGATCGGCAGCAGCACCTCGTCGACGATCGCCGCCGGATCGAGTTCGACGGCTCCCCCGCCGCACATCTTTATCCGGTACAGCATCAGCGCCGGCACCGCGTCGGTGACCAGCGGGGTGACCGCCCCGGGACGGACCTCGCCCCGGGCGGTGCCCCGGTCGAGCACCTCGGCGATCAGCGCGGTGGTGGGTTCGACCACCCGCTCCAGCACCAGCTCCAGGAAGGCGTGGGCGCGCTGGTGGTCGATCTCGCTCATGATCGCGCGCACGGCGGCGCCCAGGTCGCTGACCATCGCGGTGCGCAGCCCGGTCACCACCGCGAGGAGGTCCCCGCGCAGGCTGCCGGTGTCGGGGGCCGGTCCGGCCGGGGGCAGGCTGGCCCGCAGCGCGTCCATGACCAGCTCCTCCTTGGAGGACCAGCGGCGGTAGAGGGCGGCCTTGCCGGTCTGCGCGGCGGCGGCCACGCCCTCCATGGTGAGCCGCGCGTAGCCGTCGGTGGTGAGCTGCTGGAGCACCGCCCCGTGGATGGCGCTCTCCAGCGCCTCGCCGCGCCGCCGGACCGGGGCGGCCGTCACCGCCGCCCGCTCGGTGCCGCCCCCAGCGGTTCGGGCTTCAGCGGACATGGCTGCACACCTTCCGGGGGGTTCCCTGTCCCTGTTCACACCAGGCCTACCGCCAATGTTAGTGAACGAACCCGTTCCCTCCCAGGGACCGCGCGTCGTTCGGCTCCGCACAGCCCGCGAAGCCGTCGCTCCGTACGGTCCCCCGCTCCCTTCGGGTGACTCCCGGGCACTGCCGCCCCGGCGGCGGCGAGCGGTTCCGCTACCAACGAGGAACCGCCTCCCCCCGACGAAAGGCAGGCCCCCCGTGGCCGGACCCACCACCTTCGGCCAGCCCCGCACCTGCGACCGGCTCCTCACCGCCGCGTACGACAAGGCGCTCAAGGGCCGGAGCTACCGCTTCGTCAACAACGACGACATCGTCCCGCAGCTGCCGCCGGAGCCGGCCTTCACCCACACCGAGGCCCTGCGGTTCATCGACTCCGCGGGGACCGTCCACGAGGGCGCCAGCGGCCTGATCTCCGGCCTCGCCGACCGCGCCAAGGGCCTGACCTCCGCCGCATTCGAGCCCACCGGCGAGGACGTGCGCGACCACCTCATGCGCAACTACCTGGCGGCGCTGGAGAGGAACCTCTGAGCGGCTGCCCGCCCGCCGGCCCGGCGCCGGCGCCCGGAGGAGCGCCCGGGTGCCGGCGCCGTCGACGTCCGGCCGGCTTGTCGATGCTCGGCGGCGCGGGAACCCTACGGGGGACGGCAGGTGAACGGACGCGTGCGGTGCCCGGGGCCGCCGGCTCAGCCCGCGATCGGCGGGTTCGGCCGGGTCAGGCCGCGGTCGTAGGCGAAGATCACCGCCTGCACCCGGTCCCGGGCGCCGACCTTCCCCAGCACCCGGCTCACGTGCGTCTTGACGGTCGATTCGGCCAGCACCAGCCGCTGGGCGATCTCGCTGTTGGTCCAGCCCTGCGCGATGGCCACCAGGATCTCCCGCTCGCGCTCGGTCAGCGCCTCCAGTCGCGGGTCCTCCACCGGCGCCGCGCCGGGCGGGCGGACCGGCAGGTGGTGGGCGTAGGCGTCGAGCAGCCGCCGGGTGATGGCCGGGGCCACCACCGCGTCGCCCTCGGCGACCGCCCGGATCCCGGAGAGCAGTTCCTCCGGGCGCGCGTCCTTGAGCAGGAAGCCGCTGGCCCCGGCACGCAGCGCGGCGTGGGCGTACTCGTCCAGGTCGAAGGTGGTGAGCACCAGGATCCGCGAGCGTCCGCCACCGGCGACGATCCGGCGGGTGGCCTCGATGCCGTCCATGCCGGGCATCCGGATGTCCATCAGGACGACGTCGGGCCGCAGGTCGGCGGCCAGCCGCACGGCCTCGGCGCCATGGGCGGCCTCGCCGACCACCTCGGTGTCGGGCTGGCTCTCCAGCAGCATCCGGAAGCCGTAGCGCTGCAGTGGCTGGTCGTCCACGATGAGGACGGTGGTCACGGGTGGCCGCCTGTCGGTTCGGGGGTGAGGTCCAGTACGGCCTCCACGGTCCATCCTGCCCCAGGGCCGGGGCCCGCCGTGACGGTGCCGCCGTACACGGCCGCGCGTTCGCGCATCCCGGCCAGGCCGTGCCCCTCTCCGTCCGGCCGCACCGGTCGGCGGACGCCGTCGGGCGGGCCGCTGTCGCGGACCCGCACCCGCAGCCGGGTGGCGTCAGCGGTCAGGGTCACGTGCGCCCGGGTCTCGGGGCCGGCGTGCTTGAGGGCGTTGGTGAGCGCCTCCTGGACGATCCGGTAGGCCATCAGCTGGACGCCGCGGTCCAGCTGCTCCAGGTCGCCGCCGAGGGTGTACCCCACCTGGGGGCCGGCGGCGCGGATCCGGGCGCACAGCCCGTCGAGGTCGGCGATGCCGGGCTGCGGGTTGAACTCGGCGGTCCGGTCGGCCTGGTCGCGCAGCACGCCGAGCATCCGGCGCAGTTCGCCGAGCGCCTGGCGGCTGGTCTCGCCGATCAGCTGCAGCGCCTCCCGGCCGCGCTCGGGGGAGGCCTGGGCGGCGTAGGCGCCGCCGTCCGCCAGCGTCACGATGACGGACAGGTTGTGGCCGATGATGTCGTGCATCTCCCGGGCCACCCGGGTGCGTTCGGTGGCGGCGGCCAGCCGGCTGCGCTGGTCGCGCTCGATCTCCAGCCGGGCGGCGCGCTCGCGCAGCCCGGCCAGCTGGGCCCGGCGGATGCGCACAGCGATGCCCAGGGCGACGCCCGCGGTGGCGGCGCTGACCAGGAAGAACAGGGCGTCCCCGACCGGCAGCCCGCCACCGGAGACCTCCACCGCGACCAGGGCCATCGCACCGGCCATCACCGCGCAGGACCAGGCCAGGTGCCGCAGCCGGCCGTGCAGGGCCAGGCTGTAGAGCGCCACCAGCAGGGCGGCGTCGGCGCGCAGGCCGACGCCCAGCGACCACTGCAGCACGAACACCGCCGTGATCGCCGCGAAGGCCTCGGTGGGCCTCCGGCGGCGCCACAGCAGCGGCAGCACCAGGCCCGCCTGGAAGGCCAGGGTGCCGGACAGCGGCGGGCGGACCAGGGCGAGCCGGTGCTCGTGCGGGCCGTCCTCGCCGTGGCCGGGGAAGAGGTCGGGCAGGCAGAACACCAGGAAGACCACGGCCACCACGGCGGCGTCCAGCACCCAGGGGTGGGCCCGGTCGGCCTCGCGCAGCCGCTGGCCGATCCGGGCCAGCCGGGCGAACAGCGGGTGGCCGGACAGCGCGTCGGTGGCCGCGAACGGGCCGGCGGAGGTGGCGTGGTCCTCGCTCACCGGTGGGGTCTCCCTGACGGTCGTGAAGGCGGTGCGGTGCGGCACCGGTCGGTTCCGGCGCCGCACCGCGAGTGTCCCAGACACGCCGTGGGCTCAGGCGTCGGTGCGCAGCAGCCGTACGGCGGCACCCGCCAGGGCCAGCACCGTCCAGCCGAGGAAGACCAGCAGGCCGGCCGTCGGCGAGAGCAGCGTCGAGTCGTGGTGCAGGGCGGACATCGCCTCGCCTGCGTGGCTGGGCAGGTAGGGGCTGATGTCGTTCTGCCAGGAGGTGGGCAGCAGCGAGGTCAGGCCGGGGATCAGCATCAGCGAGGCGACCAGGACGGCGATGCCGCCGGCCACCGAGCGCAGCAGCGCCCCGAGGGCGACGCCGATCACGCCGACCAGGCCGAGGTAGAGGCCGGCGCCGAGGAGGCCGCGCACCACTCCCGCGTCGGAGAGGGTCATCGCCGCCTTGGTGCCGGACAGGATGCCGCTGTCGGCCGAGAAGGCGACGAACACCCCGACGGTGCCCAGCACCAGCGCGATCAGGCCGTACACGGCGGCCTTGGACCACAGCACCGGCAGGCGGCGCGGCACGGCGGCCAGGGTGGAGCGGATCATGCCGGTCGAGTACTCGCCGGCCGCGACCAGCACCCCGAGGACGCCGAGTGCCAGCTGGGCGAAGTTGGTGCCGAACAGGGAGAGGCTGAGCGTGCTCGCATCGGCGAGGTCGCGGTCCATCGGACCACCCGAGGTGATCCGCGACTTGAAGTGGAAGGCGGCGATCAGCCCGAAGGCGACCAGGAACAGCAGCGCCAGGCCGAGGGTGATCCAGGTGGAGCGCAGCGACCACAGCTTGGCCCACTCCGAGCGCAGCACGCGGCCGGCCGTCACCTTGTAGGCGGGACGGGCGGTGCGCGGCTCGGCGGGCGTGGACGACGTCTGGCTCGGGGCGACCGTACTCATGCCGCGCTCCTCGTGGTCTCGGTGGTGGTCGTGGTGCCGTGGTACTCGACGGCGTCCCTGGTGAGGTCCATGAACGCCTCCTCCAGGGAGACCGTGCGGGGGGTCAGCTCGAACACGGCGATGCCGTGCTCGGCGGCGGTGATGCCGATCTCGCGGGCCGTCCGCCCGGAAACCAGCAACTCCTCCGAGCCGGTGCGGCCGGTGATCTCCACGCCCGGCCCGGCGAGCGCCGAGCGGAGCCCGGCCGGGTCGGCGCTGGCCACCTTGACGACGTCGCCGCCGGCCTGCTGGACCAGCTCCTGCACGGTGGTGTCGGCCAGCAGCTTGCCGCGTCCGACGATGATCAGGTGGTCGGCGACCAGCGCGACCTCGCTCATCAGGTGCGAGGAGACGAAGACCGTCCGGCCCTCGGCGGCGAGCGAGGTGAGCAGGTTGCGGATCCACAGCACGCCCTCGGGGTCGAGACCGTTGACCGGCTCGTCCAGCATCACCGTGGCCGGGTCGCCCAGCAGGGCGGCCGCGATGCCGAGCCGCTGCCCCATGCCGAGCGAGAACGCCCCGGCGCGCTTGCGGGCCACCGACTGGAGGCCGGTCAGCTCGATGACCTCCTCGACCCGGCGGCGCGGGATGCCGTGGGTGTGGGCCTGGGCCATCAGGTGGTTGAACGCCGAGCGGCCGGGGTGGATCGACTTGGCCTCCAGCAGGGCGCCGACCTCCTGCAGCGGCGCGGCGTGCTCGGCGTACCGGCGGCCGTTGACCCGCACCGAGCCGCTGGTGGGCGCGTCCAGTCCGACGATCATCCGCATGGTGGTCGACTTGCCCGCGCCGTTGGGCCCGAGGAAGCCGGTGACCGCTCCCGGCCGGACCGTGAAGTCCAGCCCGTCCACGGCGGTCTTCTCCCCGTACCGCTTCGTCAGCTGGTGCGCCTCGATCATCGCTCGCCCTTACGCTCAGGGGCCGGGCCGTCCCGGCCGCCCACGTTTCCACGCTAAGGGCGGGAGGCGCCCGATCCGTGGCACCGCGGGCTGATCATCGGACCGTCCGTAGTACCGCGGTACCACGCCCTCGCCCTACCCGCGGCAAAAGCACTTTCGCCGCGGCCGCCGTCGGGGCGAGGATGGCGGCATGGACGAGCGGACAGTGACCCTGCGTCAGATGACCCCGGCCGAGTACCGGTCGGCCACCGAGGAGCGTGAAGCGGATACGGTGCGCCAACTGGCCCGGCTCATGCCCGAGGAGCTGGCCCGGGAGCGGACCCGCCAGGGCACCGCCAGGTTCCTGCCCGACGGCCGGGACACCCCCCGCCACCACCTCGTGGTGGCCGAGAACGAGTCGGGCGAGACCGTCGGCACCGCCTGGATCGGCCCCGATCCGCGCGCCGAGGCCGGTACCTCCGGCTCCGCGTGGCTGTACCACATACGTGTCCTCCCGCCGTTCCGCCGTCAGGGGTACGGCGCCGCCATCCTCGCCGCCGCCGAGCGGCTCGTCGCGCGGGAGGGCATGACGGCGCTCGCCCTGAACGTGTTCGGCGACAACGAGGCCGCCATCGCCCTGTACCGCCGCAGCGGCTACGGCGTGTCGTCGATGTACATGAGCAAGGACGTACGGGCGTGACGGATCCCTGCGGGGCGTGCGGTGCGCGGGGGTGCGAGGAGCTGTTCCACGGCCTGCTCGCGCTGGACCACTCGCGGGCGGAGCCGTGGGGGCCGCTGCACGGTGTGTCGGTGTCCTGCTTCCTGTTGCAGCACCCCGCCCGGCTGCCCGCCGACGGCGGGGCCGCCGCGCGGGGCCTGCTGCGGGCGTACCTCGACGGCGGGCTGCCGGCGGTCGACAGGCTGATCGGGCGGGCCCGCGCGGCGAACTCGCACCGGGTGACGGGCCGCTCCGCGCCGGGCGGAGCCGTCCCGCCGGGGCGGGAGGCGCCGCGGGGCGGGTTCGCCGTCACCGTCGAGGAGGTCGCGCAGGACGGGACGTTCCCGGCCGCGGGGTTCCCGGACCGGGTGCGGGCCTGGGCGGCGGCCACCCTCGAGGTGTGGGGGCCGGTCAGCCCGTAGTCGGCACACCCCTTCCTCGACGGGCTCAGCCGCTCGCCGGTTTGCGCGGCAGCACCGCGTGCACCCGGGTGCCCCCGCCGAGGCCCTCGACCGGATGGACGGTGCAGCTGCCGCCGATCTCCGCCGCCCGTTCGCTCATCGACCGCAGCCCCACCCCCGGGTGCCCGGCGTCGCCGCGGCCCGGGCCCTGCCCGTCGTCCTCGACGATCAGCTCGAGCAGCCCCGGGTCCACCCGCCCCGGCCGGGGACGCCACCGGACGCTCCGCGCGCTCTCCGCACCCATGACCGCCCTCTCTTCGCACACGACCCGCCGGCCCACGGCCTGTCCAGCGGGTCCTGCCCGGCGGGCGACGCAGGGCGAGACCCGCCGGCCCGCAGCCGGCTAGGACCTGTCCCCCGGGATCCGCAGCTCGCACCAGACGGACTTGCCCGGGCTCGCCGGGTACCAGCCCCAGCGCAGTGCGAGGCGGCTCAGCAGGAACAGGCCCCGGCCGCCACTCTCGCTCGCGCCGTACGGCGTCCGGGGCAGGGGCGGGCGGCGGCTGGCGTCGCTGACTTCGATCCGCAGCAGCCCCCGGCAGCGCACCAGGAGGAGCGAGCGCGGCGCACCGGTGTGCCGGACGGCGTTGCCGACCAGCTCGGAGACCAGCAGGACGGCGTCGGCGACCATCCGGGAGTCGGCCACGTCGGCCAGGAAATCGGCGGTGCAGGAGCGCGCCTCGGCGACCGCCCCCGGCCGGGCGGACAGCGGCAGCCGGCGCGCCCACGGCCACTGGGACGGGCGGGAGCGTGCGGACACCCGGGCTCCGCCCATCCGACCGCACCTCCCTCCTCGCCGTGTCGTCCGCCCGTGGGTCTCCTGTGGCCCCGGTGCCCCGGTCAGTGCCCGAACAGGTGCCGGCTGCGCCGCCGCTGCGGCTCCGCGGGGATCCCGGCGGCCCGGTCGCCCTGTCCGGCGGCGCGTTCGTCAGGCTCCACGGGTGCCGTCCCGGTCGGGGTGCCGCGGGTCTCCAGCGGCGCGACCGGTTCCACCCGCCGGGCGTCTCCGCGGTACCCGGCGGCCGCGACCGGACGCCGGGCGGCCCGCCGGGACAGCCCCATCAGGGCCAGTCCCAGGCAGAACAGCAGGGCGAGGGCGACGCCGGAGAGGAAGACGGCGAGGCTGTTCAGCCTCACGAGGTCGGTGCCGAGCACGGTCACCTGGTATCCCGGCCCGCCGGCGAGGTTGTCGGCGATCAGCAGCCCGATGAAGGCGCCGGAGGCCGCCATCAGCAGTAGTCCTAGCAGCAGCATGGGATTCCCCTTCCGTCCGGTTCGGCCACCCCTCGCTACGAGGCCGCGCCTACCCGAGGGGCTCCGTCCGTAACGTTCCGGGAGCAGCGGCCCGGGCCGGCGCGCGCCCTACTCGACCCGGACGGCGATCAGGCAGGTGTCGTCCTCGGTGTCGGCGGGGCTGAGGTCGAGCAGCAGGTCCAGGTAGTGCTCCAGGTCCGGCCCCGGCGCCCCGGCCGTACGGATCAGCTGGTCGACGGAGTCCTCCACCGGCCGGTCCCGCCGTTCGACCAGGCCGTCGGTGTAGAGCAGCAGGACGTCCCCGGTGGACAGGTGCGCGCTGTGCTCCTCGTACCGGGCCTCCTCCAGGGCCCCGAGGAGCACGCCGTGCGGCAGCGGCAGGACGTGCGCGCCGTCGCTGCCCAGCCGGATCGGAGGCAGGTGCCCTGCCCGCGCCCAGCGCAGTTCGCCGCCGGCGGGGTCGAGCAGCACGCACACGGCGGTGGCGGTGACATGCCCCGGTTCCCGCAGCGCCACGGTGTTGGCCCATTCCAGCAGCCGGGCCGGGCCCGCCCCGGTGACGGCCAGTCCGCGCAGGGCGTGGCGCAGCGCGACCATCCCGGTGGCGGCTCCGACGCCGTGCCCGGCCACGTCCCCGACCGCGAGCAGGACGCGTTTGTCGGGCAGCGGCAGGACGTCGTACCAGTCGCCGCCGACCCGGTCGCGCTTGGCGGCGGGGCGGTAGCGCACGGCCGCCCGCAGACCGGTCACCCCGAGCGGCGGCGGTGCCGCGGGCAGGATGGCCTGCTGGAGCCGCAGGGCCAGCTGGGCGCGTTCGGCCGACTCCTGCTCGCGGTCGGCCAGCAGCGCCCGGGTGGCGCCGAGGGCGACCTCGGTGCGGTGCTGGGCGGAGACGTCGTGGTAGGCACCGCGCAGCCCGGCGAGCCGGCCCTCGTCGTCGAGGACGGGTTCGGCGATGACCCGGGTGTAGTGGTAGCCGCCGCCCGGCAGGGCCAGCCGGAACGCCGCGGAGGAGGCGCGCCGGCGGTACCGGACGGTGTCGACCAGGCGGCGCACGGCGGGTTCGTCGTCCGGGTGGACGTGCCGGACGAGGTGGACCAGCGGGACGGGCGGTGCTCCGGCGGGAAGGCCGAAGAGCTCCCGGAGACCGTCGCTCCAGCGGATCCGGCGGTGGTCGGCGTCCTCCTTGAACCCGGCGACCCGGGCCAGCCGCTGGGCCAGGCCCAGCAGCGCGGCCTGTTCGTCGTCGCCGGGGGGCCCGGTCCCGGAGTCCCACCCGACCAGCAGTCGGCCACCGAACGGGGCGATCGCCAGTCGTACGGTGGCGGGCGCCGCGAGCGGCCCGTCCCGGAGCACCAGCTGGACGGCTTCGCCGGTCAGCGGGACCCCGGTCCGGTGCACTCTGAGCAGCCGTTCGAAGAGTCCGCCGGCGCCGGCGACCGGGTAGGCCTCCAGGATGGACGCGCCCTCCAGCGCGTCCCGGGGGCGGCCGAGCGGGTCGCGGAACTGCGCGTTGACCCGCCGGATCGCGAAGTCGACGAGCTGACCGGCGTTGATCTGGGGTTCCAGCAACAGGGCGGGAGTGAGCAGGCCTTCCAGCAGGATGTCCAGGTCCTCGGGCGTCGGCGGCCGGTCGACCGGGCCGAGCAGGGTCGTGCAGAGCTCGGCGAGGGCGCGGAGCTGGCGGCGCTGGGCCGCGGTGAGGGACGGCCCGGGGTCGGTCCAGAGCACCTCCAGCGCGCCTCGCCGGCGGCCCGCCTCCAGCAGCGGCAGGACCGCCCGGGCCGCCCCGGGGCCGACCGACGGACCGGCGGCGGCCGGATCGCCGGGCCACAGCTCCGCCGCGCCGCCGACGACCTGCTGGGCCGGGGTGGCCACACCGGGCGGGACACGGCTCCAGGCGTCGGCCTCGGCCTCGGCGAGTCCGCTGTGCGCGGCGAGGCAGAGCCCGCCGCCCGGCAGGCGTTGCCAGACGGCCAGGGCGCGGACGCCGAGCGAGGACGCCAGCTGCTCCAGGACGGCCCCGGCGGCCCGTTGCAGGTCGGGCTCGGCGGCGAGGGCGGGAGTGACGGGCGGCGCCCCGGCCACCGGCATCCCGGCGGGCCGTCCTGCCGGTCCTCCTGCCGGTCCGTCCGCCGCCTCGGACACCGACAGCCGCCGACCGTCCGCCTCGGCTTCCGGCGCCCCGGCCGCCCCGGCTCCGGCCTCGGGCAGCCCCACGATGTCGGCGGCCAGCGCCGCGACCGGTACACCGGCCTCGCGGGCCAGCCGGACCAGGTGGGCGGCCGCCTCGGCGGGGAGGACACCGAGGCGCTCGGACAGGATGCCGGTGGCCAGGTCGACGACGCTGCGGGCCCGCGCCTCGGCCCGCAGCCGGTCGGCCGCGTCCTGCAACCGGCGGACCGTCCCGGCGAGGGCCCGGGCCGTACTGTCCCCGAGCTCCGGTCGGGCGGTCATGGCGTGTCCAGCCAGCGGTGCACCCGGTCGATCAGCAGGGTGGTGTCGACGGGTTTGGTCACGTGGTCGTCGGCGCCCGCCTCCAGGCTCTTGTCCTTGTCCCCGGGCATGGCCTTCGCCGTGACGGCGATGACCGGCAGCCGGGCGAAGCGTTCGTCGGCACGGATGGCGCCGATCGCGGCGTACCCGTCGAGGCCGGGCATCATGACGTCCATCAGGACGAGGTCGGTCTCGGGGTGGTCGCGCAGCAGGTCGAGCCCGGTCCGGCCGTCGGTGGCGTGCAGGACGGTCAGCCCGCTCTCCTCCAGGACGGAGGCCAGGGCGAACACGTTGCGCACGTCGTCGTCGACGATCAGGACGGTCCGCCCGGCGAGCCGCTCGTCCGCCACCGGGGCCACGGCGGCGGCGTCGGCGGCGCGGGGGGTGGCCGGATGGCGGCCACCGAGCCGCTCGATCACCCGTTCGCGCAGTTCGTCCAGTCCGTGGGTGAGTTCCACTCCACCCACCGCGACGTGGTCGGACGCGCCGTCACCCTGGTAGCCGAGGACCGCGGCGCCGTCCCCGAGCGCGTCGAGCAGGGCGGGCGCGAGTTCGCCGGAGTGGGCGAGGTCGAGCACCGCGCAGCGGTGCGACCCGGTGGCGACGGCGGCCCGCAGCCCCGGTTCGTCCTGGGCGCTGTCGATCCGCACCGCCGGGTCAACGGGGCCCAGGGATTCGACGGCGGCGCGGGCGAGCAGGGTGAGCAGGCCGGGCGGCTCGGGTTCGACCACCAGCACGCCGGGTCCGGCCTCCGGGCCGCCGCCGCGCCGCTCGGACGAGGCGATGGGCAGGTAGAACGTGAAGCGGCTGCCCTGCCCGGCGGTGGAGGTGACGGTGAGGGTGCCGCCGAGCAGCCGGGCGAGTTCCCGGCTGATCGACAGGCCGAGGCCGGTGCCGCCGTAGCGGCGGCTGGTGGTGCCGTCGGCCTGTTGGAAGGCACCGAAGATGGTGTCCAGCTGGTCGGGTTCGATGCCGATGCCGGAGTCCTCGACGTGGAAGGCCACCGCCGCCCCCACCCGGCCGAGTTCGAACGGCAGCTCCGGGCCGTCGACCCGCTGGATCCGCAGTTCCACCCGGCCGCTGTCGGTGAACTTGACCGCGTTGGAGAGGAGGTTGCGCAGCACCTGGCGCAGCCGCGCCTGGTCGGTGACGAGTTCGTCCGGGACGGCCCGGTCGACGGCGACCGTGAAGGTGAGGCCCTTATGGTCCGCGAGGGGCAGGAAGCTGGACTCGACGTACTCCAACAGCTCGCGCACGGCGAAGGGTTCGGGGGTCAGCTCCATCTTTCCGGCCTCGACCTTGGAGAGGTCGAGGATGTCGTTGATGAGCTGGAGCAGGTCGGCACCGGCGGAGTGGATGACACCCGCGTACTCGACCTGCTTGGAGGTGAGGTTCCCGGTGGCGTTCTGGGCGAGCAGCTGGGCGAGGATCAGCAGGCTGTTCAGCGGGGTGCGCAGCTCGTGGCTCATGTTGGCCAGGAACTCGGACTTGTACATCGAGGTCAGGCTCAACTGCCGGGCGCGTTCCTCCAGTTCCTGGCGGGCCTGCTCGATCTCCAGGTTCTTGGCCTCGATGTCGCGGTTGCGCTCGGCGAGCAGCGCGGCCTGTTCCTCCAGCTCCGTGTTGGAGCGCCGGAGCTCCTCCTGGCCGGACTGCAACTCCTCGGACCTGGCCTGGAGTTCGGCGGTGAGCCGCTGCGATTCTCCGAGCAGTTCGTCGGTGCGCGCGTTGGCCAGCAGGGTGCCGATGTTGACGCCGCAGGCCTCGGCGAACTGGGCCAGGAAGTCGCGGTGCACCTCGGTGAAGGGCCGCACGGAGGCGAACTCCAGGACGCCGAGCAGCCATTCCTCCAACGCGATGGGCAGCAGGACGAGCGAGCGGGCGTCGGCGGCCCCGGCGCCGGAGGCGATGACGGCGTAGCCGGGCGGCAGCTCGTCGACCGCGATGACCCGTCGGCTCCGCGCCGCCTGGCCGACCAGGGAGTCGCCCACCTTGACGCGCTGGTCGGAGAGTTCGTCCGCCGCCCGGCCGTAGGCGCTGATCCGGACCAGTTCGGGGCCGCCGTCGGTCTCCTCGGCGAGATAGAAGGCGCCGTACTGGGCGTCGACCAGGGGCGTCAGCTCGTCGGTGATCATCTCGGCGACGGCCTTGATGTCCCGGCGGCCCTGGATGGCGGCGGAGAACCTGGCCAGGTTGGTCTTCAGCCAGTCCTGTTCCTGGTTGGCCTGGATGGTCTCGCGCAGCGACTCGACCATGGCGTTGATGTTGTCCTTGAGGTCGGCGACCTCGCCGGAGGCGTCCACGCTGACCGACCGGGTGAGGTCGCCGGCCGCGACGGCGCTGGTGACCTCGGCGATCGCCCGGACCTGCCGGGTGAGGTTGCCGGCCAGCTCGTTGACGTTCTCGGTGAGCCGCTTCCAGGTGCCGGACACCCCCTCGACCTCGGCCTGGCCGCCGAGCCGCCCCTCGGTGCCGACCTCGCGAGCCACCCTTGTCACCTCGGCGGCGAAGGAGCTCAGCTGCTCCACCATCGTGTTGACGGTGGTCTTCAGCTCCAGGATCTCCCCGCGCGCGTCGACGTCGATCTTGCGGGTGAGGTCGCCCTCGGCGACGGCGGTGGTCACCTGGGCGATGTTGCGCACCTGGCTGGTCAGGTTGTGCGCCATGAAGTTGACGCTGTCGGTGAGGTCCTTCCAGGTGCCGGCGACGTTCGGCAGCCGGGCCTGGCCGCCCAGGATGCCCTCGGTGCCGACCTCGCGGGCGACCCTGGTCACCTCGGCGGCGAAGACGGAGAGGGTGTCCACCATGGTGTTGATCGCGGCGGCGAGCGCCGCGACCTCACCCTTGGCCTCCACCGTGATCTTCTTGGAGAGGTCCCCGCGCGCGACGGCGGTCGCCACCTCGGACATCGAACGGACCTGTCCGGTGAGGTTGGAGGCCATCACGTTGACGTTGTCGGTGAGGTCCTTCCAGGTGCCGGAGACGCCCCGGACGGTCGCCTGCCCGCCCAGGTTGCCGGCCGTGCCGACCTCCCTGGCCACCCGAGTGACCTCGTCGGCGAAGGCGGACAGCTGGTCGACCATCGTGTTGAGGGTCTCCTTGAGGTCCAGGATCTCGCCGCGCGCGTCCACCCGGATCTTCTGGGTGAGGTCGCCCCCGGCGACGGCCGTGGCCACCCGCGCGATCCCCCGGACCTGGCCGGTCAGGTTGCCCGCCATCGCGTTGACCGACTCGGTGAGGTCCAGCCACGTCCCGGACGCGTCCGGCACCTGGGCCTGGCCGCCGAGCCGGCCCTCCGTGCCGACCTCGCGGGCGACCCGGGTCACCTCCGAGGTGACCCGGGACAGCTGCTCGGACATCCCGTTGAAGACCGTGGCGATCTCGCCCAGCTCCCCCGGACGGTCCGGGTCCAGCCGGGTCCGGAAGTCGCCGTCGCGGACCGCCGTGAGCCCGGCGAGCAGCTGCCGCAGCGGCTGTTCGGCAAGCCCGTTCTCAAGGTGCTCGTCCATCCGTCCACCGTCCGGATCGCACGGCCGGGGCCTCTGGGCAACCCGGCTCGGGGCGGCGGGCCACCGCCCTGCTCCCACTGTGCCACCGCAAGCCCGGGGACGGCAGCCACGCCGCCGGAGCGGCCCGCTCAGGAAGGAGCGGTGCGCGCCCGGACGGTGCGCAGCTCGGCCGCCGTCCGCAGCGGGTCGTCCGTCTCCACGGCGAGCCCGGCGAACGGTGCGGGCGGGCGCAGACCGACGCGGAGCACGGCGTGCGCGTGCCCGCGCAGGGCGACGAAGTCCCGTCCGTCCTTGTGCCGCCACACGCCCAGGCAGAGCGCGCCGGGGACGGCCAGTCCGCCGTCCCGGACGCCGCGCAGCGCCCGCCAGCGGTCCGACTGGACCTCGACCGTCGTGACGGTGTCCAGCGGTACCCGGACCTCCCTGCGGCGGGTCACGATCCGTTCCCACCAGGCCAGGCGGACGACCAGGTCGTCACCGTCGACCAGCAGCCGGGCCATGTTCGGCTCCCTTCCGCGGCTCGCCCGACGTCGCTCCGCTTTCCCGGCCTTCCTCCGCCTCCCCGGCGCCGGCGGCGCCCTCAGCCGGGGACGATGTCACGCATCCGGAAGGCGTCGGTGGCGCCGGTGAGTTCGAGCATCCGCAGGACCAGCGGCCGGGGGCGGGCCAGTTCGATCCGGCTGCCGTCGTCGGCCGCGCGGGCCTGGGCGCGCAGCAGGGCGTTGAGCCCGGTGGAGTCGCAGAACTCCAGCCCGGCGCAGTCGATCACGACGACGGTGGCGGGCTGGGCCAGGGCCGGCAGGAGCACGTCGTTCAGCTCGGTGATCGAGTCGAGGTCGAGTTCCCCGTACAGGGCGATCACGGTGCCCTCGGCCCAGGGCGAGGCCTGCGCGCTGAACGCGCCGGGCGCGCTGGTGCGGTCGAATGCCAGGCCCTGGCCCTTCGGCTGGCGGCGCGCCATCGTGCTCCTCCTCCACGTCTTCTCCCGCGACGGTCCCCGCAGCGCGACTATCCACTGCCGGGGCCGGGAAACACCGTGTGACCGAGCAGTTCAGACGCATTCGGCCGGTTCGTCGGCCCAGCCGGGGGCGTCGCGGTCCTCCAGCTGCTCGCGCAGCCGGGTCAGCGTGGCGGTGAGCAGCCGGGAGACGTGCATCTGGGAGACGCCGATCCGCTCCGCGATCTCCGACTGGGTGCAGCCGTCCCAGAAGCGGAGCTTGAGCACCGTCTGTTCGCGCTCGGGGAGTCCGGCGAGCAGGGGGCGCACGGCGGTGCGGAAGTCGGCGAGTTCGATGCCGGGGTCGCAGCCGCCGAGCCGGTCCAGCATCGCGCTGCCGCTCTCGTCGGTCTCCTGCTCGCGCAGGGCGTCCAGCGAGCTGAGGCGGTAGACCCGGCCGGCGACCAGGCCCTGGGTGGCCTGTTCGACGCTCAGGTGGAGGTCCTCGGCGATCTCCCACACCGAAGGCGCGGTCTCCAGAGTGCCGGACACGGTGATTCTCCCGGCAGCGCCGCGAACCCGCAGCCGCTGCAGAGGGGTTCTGCCCGGGATCCGGCGGCCGACGCACGGTTCGCCCGGGCAACCGGCCCCAGGATCCGCAGGGCGTTCCGACTGAAGTCACGGCTGCGCCGCACCGCGCCCTCGCTGCCCGCGAACAGGAGTCGTCCGGTCCGCCCGGGCCCCCGGCAGTCCATCACTCCCGGCGGGCTCACGGTGCGCCGCCTCACTTCGCGTCGGGACGCGCGGCCGGAGGCGACGCGGGAGGCGGGGTATCGCCGGCGGCCTCCGTCGTCGGTGGGCCGGGTGTGGCGTCGGGGTCGAGCCGGACCCGCAGCACGGTGTCGGTGCCGGTGACCTCGAACAGCCTGGCCACGATCGGCCGCGGCCGCGAGATTTCGAGGGTCCGCCCGGCCGCGTCCGCGTCGAGCCGGGCGCGCAGCAGGATGTTCAGGCCGGTGGAGTCGCAGAACCGCAGCTCCGCGAGGTCGACCACGATCCGCCGGACGCCGTCGTGCAGCGGTTGCGCCAGCGCCGCGCGCAGCACGTGCGCCGAGTCGTGGTCCAGTTCCCCGGTCACCGTGACGACCCGCACCGACGCCCGGTCGTCGACCACCACGTGCAGGCTCCCGCTCTGCTTCTCCCCCTCGCTGGGGACCTCGGTTGGCCCTGGCATCGTGCGCTCCCGGTCCGCTCGGAACGGCGGGGTGCCGTCCCGACCATCATGCCGCGCGGCGCGCCGAACCGCTCGGACGGCCGTCGGGGCCCGGGTCCGGCCGCACGGATCCCGTGGCGCCGAGGTGTACGAGCTTCCGAGCCGGAGAGACGCTGGGAGCAGGACGTCCAGCCGGGAGGCTTCCATGTACGGCAGCGCCACCGTCGCCGGCCATCCGGTCCCCCCGTCCGCCGGGCTGGTGTGCGCGGTCGTCGCCGGCTTCCTCGGGCGGAGGCCGGTGCGGAACCACCACATCGGCGTGCGGCTCACCCACTACCAGGAGAACGACGAGCCCGCGGTGCGGAACATCCGCCCACTGCGCGTCCACCACGACAAGGCCGCCTGAACACGACTCCGTCCGGCCCACCCGGGGCGCGGACGGGCTACGGCCCCGAGCAGGATCGAGACGAGGGAGGCGAGCCCATGAGCGACCAGGACCCGACCCGCGACCACGGCACGCCCGTGCCGAAGGACCCGCCGATCCCGGTCCGGGCACCCGGGTCCCGGACGGCTGACGACGGTCCCCCGCCCGGGCCCGAACAGGGGCGGCGCCGCCCGGACGACGGACAGGGACACGTACCGACCGACCCGGCCCACGAGCCGGAGCCGCACGAGACGCCCGACTGAGCCGGCCGTGGCCCGTCCCGGAAACCGCCCCGTGAGCAAGCCCCGGCGAGACCCGCGGTCGCACCGGCCCGACCGGCCGGTGCGGTCGCCGCTGCCGGTTCCGCCCGTCCGGCCCGGTCGACGCCCGGGGGCCGGCCCGTGGGCGTGAACGGCCCGGGACGACCGGGCCGTCGCCCCCGGCCGCTCGGCAGCCGTCCGCCCCGGGTGGCGCTGCGCCGAACGCGTCCGGTGGCGCCCCGGGAACACGTTCCGGCCGGGCTGCGCACCACCGCCGGGTACGTCTGGCGGCTGGGGCTGATCGGCGTGGCCGCCTACCTGGCCGTCGCCGTCCTGGGCAGGCTCCAGGTGCCGGTGATCGCGGTGTTCCTGGCACTGGTGATCACCTCCGTGCTGCGCCCACTGGTCGACCTGCTGAACCGGGTGATGCCCCGCCCGCTCGCCGTACTGCTGGCCTTCGTCTGCGCGATCGCGCTCGTCGGCGGCGTCCTGGCGCTGGTCGGGACGAACGTCGCCGACGAGTGGAACGGGCTCGGCAACGAGCTGCGCGGCGGTCTGGGCCGGATCGACCACTGGCTCACCCGCGCCCCCTTCCACCTGCGGCCCGGCACCGTCACGGACCTACGGGCGAAGATCGGGGCGATCATCTCGGCACACCGCTCGGCCCTGCTGACCACCGCGCTCAGCGGGGCCAGCACGGCCGTGGAGATGGCGACCGGGCTGGCCCTGGCGGTGTTCTGCTCGGTGTTCTTCCTGCACTCCGGCGACCGGATGTGGGGCTGGACGCAGCGCCAGCTCCCGGCCGAGGCGCGCCCGGTCCTGAGCCGGGCCGGGCGGGTCGCCTGGCACACCTTCGCCGGCTACACCCGCGGGGTGCTGATCGTGGCGGCGACCAACGCCGTGCTGGTCGGCATCGCCCTGGCCATCCTGCGGGTGCCGCTGGTGCTGCCGCTGATGGTGCTGGAGTTCGTCGCTGCGCTGGTGCCGCTGATCGGCTCCCCGATCGCGCTGGCGGTCGCGGCGCTGGTGGCGCTGGCGGCGCGGGGGCCGGTGATCGCGCTGCTGGTGCTCGCGCTGATCGTGGTCATCGGCCAGATCGAGGGGCATCTGCTGCACCCGCTGGTGCTGGGCTGGTCGGTGCGCATCCACCCGGTGGCGGTGGCGCTGTCGGTGATCGGCGGCGCCGTGCTGGCCGGGGTGCTGGGCGCGGTGGTCGCCGTGCCGGTGGTGTCGGTGGCCTGGGCGGTGATCAGCGAGCTGCGGGACCACGACCCGCCGGAGAAGCCGCGCAGGCACGGATCACGGGGCGATGCCCCGGCGGTGGGCCACCACCCGCGCCGTCCCCAGCGTGATCGATCCCGCCCAGACCAGGGAGGATCCGGCCAGCACGGCGGGTGAGTGCGCGGTGACACTGACCAGCAGCAGGGCCGCGGAGAGCGCCCCCAGCGCCGAGAACACGAAGGCCGGCACCCGGGCGGCCGCCCGCAGCATCCGCCCCGCCAGCCAGCGGGGGCCGCGCCGCATGGTGCGCAGGGCGCGGTCCATACGGCGGTCCACCCGCAGCTGGTTCTCGATCTCCGTGAGGATCCGCAGTTCGCGCCCGGAGAGCCCCGGCCCGTCCATCCGCGCCACCTCCCACCAGACGGCTGCCCGGCGGGCGGCCCCCGTAACGTCCGGGCCCGTACCGTCCGGCCCCCGTGATGTGCGGGAGGCGTGGGTGCCGGCGGCCGGCGGGTGAGAACCGGCGCCCGGGGTAGCCGCTTCGCGTCGGAACCGCATCCGTTGGGAGGACGCGATGGCTGCCAAGGAAGCTCTCGACCGCTACCACCGCCGGCGGGACTTCACCCGGACGGCGGAGCCCCGGGGCGGAAGGACCGGCCCGCCTGGTGAGCAGCCGCGCTTCGTGGTGCAGATCCACGACGCCGGCACCCTGCACTTCGACTTCCGGCTGGAGGCCGACGGCGTGCTGAAGTCCTGGGCCGTGCCGAAGGGCCCGTCCACCGACCCGCACGACAAGCGCCTGGCCACCCCCACCGAGGACCACCCGCTGGAGTACCGCACCTTCGAGGGCGTCATCCCGGAGGGCGAGTACGGTGCGGGCGCGGTGATCGTCTGGGACGAGGGCACCTTCCGCAACCTGACCACCGACCGCGACGGCCGCCCGGTGCCGTTCGCCGAGGCGCTCGACCGCGGCCACGCCTCCTTCCGGCTCGACGGCCACAAGCTGCACGGCGGCTACGCGCTCACCCGGATCCGCACCGGCCGCGACACGTCCCAGCGCGGCAGCGGCAGCCGGGAGGCCTGGCTGCTGGTCAAGCGGGCCGACGCCGGCGCGTCCGCCCAGGGCACGCCCGACCCGTACCGCGCCCGCTCCGCCCGCTCCGGCCACACCCTGCGCCAGGTCGCGGCCGGGGCGATGCCCTGACACCCCCCGGGAGCCCGGGATGACCGCCGCCGTGAACATCCGGGCCGGCCGCCGCACCGTGCCGGTGGACCGCCCGGACAAGGTGCTGTTCCCCGAGGACGGCCTCACCAAGGCCGACCTCGCCCGCTACCACCGGTCCGTCGCCGCCCGCATGCTCCCGCAACTGCGGGGCCGGCCGCTCATGCTCGAACGCCACCCCGACGGCATCGAGAACCGCGGCTTCTACCAGAAGGACGTTCCGGAGCACTTCCCGGACTGGGTGCGCCGGGTCGAACTGCCCAAGGAGGGCGGCACGGTGACGTACGCCGTCTGCGAGGACACGGCCACCCTGGTCTACCTCGCCGACCAGGCCTGCACCACCCTGCACCGCTTCCTCTCGCGCAGCGACCGTCCCGACCACCCGGACCGCCTGGTTCTCGACCTCGACCCGCCGGGCACCGACTTCGCCGCGGTGCGCGAGGCCGCGCTGCTGCTGCGCGCGCTGCTGGAGGACGAACTCGACCTTCCCGCCCTCGCGATGACCACCGGCTCGCGCGGTCTGCACGTCCTCGTCCCGCTGGACCGCCGGGCGCCCTTCGACGAGGTCCGCGCCTTCGCGCGTGACCTCGCCGGGGTGCTGGCCGCCCGCCATCCGGACCGCCTCACCACCGCCGCCCGCAAGGCCGCCCGCCGCGGCCGTCTCTACCTCGACACCCAGCGCAACGCCTACGCCCAGACCGCCGTCGCCCCCTACGCCGTACGGGCCCTGCCGGGCGCCCCCGTCGCCGCGCCGGTCACCTGGGCCGACGTCGAGGACCCGTCGCTCACGGCCCGCCGCTGGACCCTCGCCGACGCCGACGAGCTCGCTGCGAACGACCCCTGGCAGCCTCTGCCCCGCGGCCGCTCGCTGGGCGCCGCCCGACGCCGTCCGGCCGCCCTGGACCGCTGAGCCGACCGCGTCAGCTCGTGGGGCTTGGGCGCGCCGGCCGAGCTCCTCCAGGGAGAGACCGGCACGGATGCGGCACGGATGCGGCACAGACAGGACGAACCGGAGGCCCGGGGGGTTCCCGGGCCTCCGGCCACCGTACAGTGGTCAGCTACCGCACAGTGGTCAGCTCTGGCGGAACAGTGCGTTGTTGACCTCGTCGGGGCCCTCGAAGCTGTCCCGGTCCAGGTCGGAGATCTGGTCCACGAGGGATTCGTCAGCCCCGTTCGAGCGCGCGCGCTCGACGAGTTCGTCGCGGTCGGCGGGGTAGCTGACGCCCTTCAGGGCCTTCTGGACATCGGTGGGCTTGATCCGGCTCATCAGCCGTCTCCTTCGGTGGTTTGTGTTTGCGGAGCCCGGGCGCGTACCCGGGGGTCGTCGGTCATGTGCGCGGTGCGTCACCGGCACCAGCCGCAACCCGGCGGGCTGGAGGCCGACCGTACGACCTGGGAGAACTCCTTCTCCCAGGGAAACCGTGCGCCCTGCTCGGCGCGTCCGCACCCGTGGGTGACGAATACTGAGCCGTACGTGTCCAAAACCGGGTGGGCGCGCTCACCCGGTGGCGTCGCCGGTCGTCACCGCCCCCGCCGGGGCGGCGGCGCGGCGGCGGGGAGACACTGGTCGAGGGGGCGGGAGGTGAGGAGG
The DNA here is from genome assembly GCF_044329365.1 of Kitasatospora sp. NPDC017646. Classification (NCBI taxonomy): domain Bacteria; kingdom Bacillati; phylum Actinomycetota; class Actinomycetes; order Kitasatosporales; family Streptomycetaceae; genus Kitasatospora; species Kitasatospora sp. NPDC017646. The sequence goes on from NZ_JBIRJC010000001.1 coordinate 169,185, forward strand.
ATGTCCGGCTACCGCGCTCTGGTCGGCGAGCTGGCCGATCTCGTCCGCCTGGCGCACTGCGCCCTGCGCGGCGCCACCGCCGTGCTGACGGACCCGGCCGCCGACCACCACGCGATCACGGCCGCCGAGACGGCCCTGGCCGAACTGCACGCCAGGATCGAGGAGGACGCCGCCACCGCACTCGGCGGGCGGCCCGGGGTGGTCGTCGGCGTCCACGTCGGGTGCGAGGTGGAGTCGCTCGGGCAGCTGGTGCAGCGGCTGCTGGAGGCGGCCTGGGCGCGGCAGGAGCGGGAGCCGTACGGCGATCGGCTGCTGGGCCCGCTGCGCGGACTCGCGGAGACCTCGCTGGACCTGGTGGCGCGGGCGACCCACGCACTGGAGGCCGGCGCACCCGAGGGCGTCACCCACGTGCTCACCGAGCTGCCGGAGGTCGGCCGACGGCAGCGGCTGCTCTACGAGCTGCTGCTGCACGAGGACGCCACGGACCCGGTGGACGCCTCCGACCTGGTGCTGCTGGCCTGCTGCTACCAGCAGTGCGCCGACCACGCCGGGGCGATCGCCCGCCACGCGGCGCTGTTCGCGCACGCCGCGGACTGAGGAGGGACCCGGTCATGGCTTCCAGGGGCTGGCAGTTCTGGGTGGACCGCGGCGGCACCTTCACCGACGTGGTGGCGCTGGCCCCGGACGGCCGGCTGCTGACCCACAAACTGCTCTCGCACGACCCGGCCCGCTACCGCGACCCCGCCGTGGCCGGCATCCGCGCCCTCCTGCCGCCCGACGCCGACCTCGGGAGGGACGTCGACTCGGTCCGGATGGGGACGACGGTGGCCACCAACGCCCTGCTGGAGCGCACCGGCGAGCCGACCGCCCTGTGCATCACCCGCGGCTTCGCGGACGCGCTGCGGATCGGCTACCAGGACCGGCCGCAGATCTTCGCCCGCGAGATCACCCTGCCCGAACCGCTGTACGCCCGGGTGGTCGAGGTGGACGAGCGGATCACCGCCGACGGCGAGGTGCTGCGCCCACCCGACCTGGACCGGCTCGCCGAGGAGCTGCGCGGCTGTCTGGCGGACGGCATCCGCTCCGTCGCCGTGGTCTGCCTGCACAGCTACCTCCACCCCGGGCACGAACGTGAGATCGGGCGCCTCGCCGAGCGACTCGGCTTCGACCAGGTGTCGTTGTCCAGCGAGGCCAGCCCGCTCATGAAGCTGGTACCGCGCGGGGACACCGCCGTGGTCGACGCCTACCTCGACCCGGGGCTGCGCCGCTACGTCCGCCGGGTGGCGGACCGACTCGCCGGCGTGCGGCTGATGTTCATGCAGTCCAACGGCGGCCTGGCCGAGGCCGGGCACTTCCGCGGCAAGGACGCGATCCTCTCCGGTCCGGCGGGCGGCATCGTCGGCATGGTGCGGATGTCCCGACTGGCCGGGTACGACCGGGTGATCGGCTTCGACATGGGCGGCACCTCCACCGACGTGTCGCACTTCGCCGGCGAGTACGAGCGGGTGGTCACCACCCGGGTCGCCGGGGTACGGCTGCGGGCGCCCATGCTGGCCATCCACACCGTCGCGGCGGGCGGCGGCTCCGTCCTGCGCTTCGACGGCGAACGCCTGCGGGTGGGGCCGGACTCGGCCGGCGCGGACCCCGGGCCGGCCTGCTACCGCGGCGGCGGGCCGCTGACCGTCACCGACGCCAATCTGCTGCTGGGCCGGATCCAGGCCGAGCACTTCCCGCACGTCTTCGGCCCGGACGGCGACCGGCCGCTCGACCGTGAGCTGACGCAGCGTCAGTTCACCGAGCTGGCGGGGAAGATCGGCGACCGATCGGCCGAGGAGGTGGCCGAGGGCTTCCTGCGGATCGCGGTCGGCAACATCGCCAACGCGATCAAGCGCATCTCCGTCCAGCAGGGCCATGACGTCACCCGCTACGCGCTGACCACCTTCGGCGGCGCGGGCGGCCAGCTCGCCTGCCCGGTGGCCGAGGCGCTGGGCATCCGGACCGTGCTGGTCCCGCCGATGGCCGGTGTGCTGTCCGCCCTCGGTATCGGCCTGGCCGACACCACCGTGCTGCGCGAGCACGCCGTCGAACGGCCGCTGGCCGAGGGCGAGATGGCCACCGTGAGGGAGCGGGCCGACGAGCTGGCCGCCGGAGCGACCGACCGGCTGCTCGACCAGGGCATCCCGAGGGAGCGGATCCGGCTGACCCACCGGGCCCGGCTGCGCTACCAGGGAACCGACACCGCGATCGGCGTCCGGCTGGGGGAACCGGCCGACATGCGCGCCGAGTTCGAGCAGCGGCACCGGGCCACCTACTCCTTCCTGATGGACCGCCCGCTGGTAGTCGAGGCCCTCGCCGTCGAGGGCACCGGCCTCACCGAGCAGCCGGAGCTCGGCGCCCTCTCCGCCACCCCCGCGACCGAGGACGAGCCCCTGACCGTCCCGCTGTACACCGGAGGCGAACGGCGCCGGGTCCCGCTGCTGGAGCGGGAGTCCATGCGCCCCGGGTCCACCGTGCACGGCCCGGCGGTGATCGCCGAGGCCAACGCCACCACCGTCGTGGACGACGGCTGGCGGGCGACCGTGACGCAGACCGGGCACCTGCTGGTCGAGCACGTCGAGGCCCGGACCGAGGAGGCCGTCACCACCACCGCCGACCCCGTCCTGCTGGAGGTCTTCAACAACCTCTTCATGGCGATCGCCCAACAGATGGGCGCCCGGCTGGAGTCCACCGCCCAGTCGGTCAACATCAAGGAGCGGCTGGACTTCTCCTGTGCGCTGTTCGACCCGGACGGCAACCTCGTCGCCAACGCGCCGCACATCCCGGTGCACCTCGGGTCGATGGGCACCACCGTCAAGGAGGTGATCCGCCGCCGCGGCCCCGACCTGCGCCCCGGCGACACCTACGCGGTCAACGACCCGTACCACGGCGGCACCCACCTGCCCGACGTCACCGTGGTCACCCCGGTGTTCGACGCCGCCGGGGAGGAGGTCCTCTTCTTCGTCGCCTCCCGCGGCCACCACGCCGAGATCGGCGGCATCACCCCCGGCTCGATGCCCGCCGCCAGTCGCGAGATCGAGGAGGAGGGCGTGCTCTTCGACGACTGGCCGCTGGTGGCGGACGGCCGGCTGCGCGAGGCGGAGACCCTCCGGCTGCTCACCGGCGCGCGGTACCCCTCCCGCGACCCGGACACCAACCTCGCCGACCTGCGCGCCCAGATCGCCGCCAACCGCAAGGGCGTCGACGAGGTCAACGCGATGATCGAGCACTTCGGGCTCGATGTCGTCCAGGCCTACATGCGGCACGTCCAGGACAACGCCGAGCAGGCGGTGCGCCGCGCCATCGACGGCCTGCGCGACGGCTCGTACCGCTACGAGACCGACTCCGGCGCCGTGATCGCGGTCGAGGTCCGGGTGGACCGTGAGGACCGCAGCGCCACCATCGACTTCACCGGCACCTCGCCCCAGCTCGGGAGCAATCTCAACGCCCCCTCCGCCGTGGTCACCGCCGCCGTCCTGTACGTCTTCCGCACCCTCGTCGAGGACGACATCCCGCTCAACGACGGCTGCCTGCGCCCGCTGCGGATCGTCGTCCCGCCCGGCTCGATGCTCGCCCCGACCCACCCCGCCGCGGTCGCCGCGGGCAACGTCGAGACCTCCCAGGCCATCACCGGCGCGCTCTACGCCGCGCTCGGCGTCCAGGCGGAGGGCTCCGGCACGATGAACAACCTGAGCTTCGGCAACGAGCACCACCAGTACTACGAGACCGTCGCCTCCGGCTCGGGCGCCGGGCCGGGTTTCCACGGCGCCGACGTCGTCCAGACCCACATGACCAACTCCCGCCTCACCGACCCCGAGGTCCTGGAGTGGCGACTGCCCGTCCTGGTCGAGGAGTTCACCGTCCGTCCCGGCAGCGGCGGCACGGGCCGCTGGCACGGCGGCGACGGCGCGTTGCGCCGGCTGCGCTTCCGCGAACCGATGACGGTCAGCCTGCTCTCCGGCCACCGCCGCGTCCCCCCGTACGGCCTGGACGGCGGCTCGCCCGGCGGCCTCGGCGAGAACCGGATCCTGCGCGCCGACGGCGGCGTCGAGGACCTGCCGGGCTGCGGCAGCGCCGACGTCGGAGCGGGGGACGCCCTGGAGATCCGCACCCCCGGCGGAGGAGGCTACGGCAGCTGCTGACCACCATCCGACCTTCGTGACGTTATACGTTTAACGCCACGACCTGCACCGCCCCGAGGAGACCCCGTCATGGCCGACCACTCCCCCGACTACCTGCTCGCCGCCATCGAGCTCGGCGCCTCCGCCCGCGCCCACGGCAACCACCCCTTCGGCGCGCTGCTCACCGACCCCGCCGGGACCGTCCTGCTCACGGCCGAGAACACCGTGCTGACGGACCACGACGTCACCGCCCACGCGGAGACCAACCTGGTCCGCCAGGCCTCCCGCACCCTGGCCCCGCACCAGCTCGCCGAGGCCACCCTCTACTCCAGCACCGAGCCCTGCGCGATGTGCGCCGGGGCGATCTACTGGAGCGGCATCCGCCGGGTCGTCTACGCCCTCGCCGCGACCGAGCTGAACGCCATCGCGGGCGTGGACCCGGACGAGCCGGTGCTCGAACTGCCGTGCCGCACGGTCTTCGCGGCCGGCGGCAACACGGTGGAGGTGTCCGGGCCGTACCTCTTCGAGGAGGCCTCCGCCGTGCACGTGGGCTACTGGGGGTAGCCGGGCATCCGGCGCGGCACCCCGGCCGACGGTCCGGCCCGGACCGTCGGCCACCGCCTGCCCGGGCTCCGCCTGCCCGGGCTCCGCCGGATTGCTCCGATGGGGTGCTCCACTCCTCGCTCGGAGGGAGGATCGTGACGGCCTGCGCACCCGGACGGGGCGTTTCGCACTAGGTTGCCCGCTATGGACGGAAATCTGGGCCACGACCCGTCTCCGGACGGCATGCCGGACCGCGAGGAGCGGGCGGGGACGAACCCGCCCGGGCCGACGCGCGGTGAGCGCGCCGTGCGCGCCGTCGACGGGCGGCTCCCGCTGTCGGAGGCGGGCAAGGAGCTGCTCCGCAAGGTGTTCCCCGACCACTGGTCGTTCCTGCTGGGCGAGCTGGCGCTGTACAGCTTCGTCTTCCTGCTGTTGACCGGGGTCTTCCTCACCTTCTTCTTCATCCCGAGCGCGACCGAGCTCGACTACCGCGGGCCCTACCTACCGCTGCGCGGGGTGCGGATGTCCGAGGCCTACGCCTCGACCCTGCGGATCAGCTTCGAGGTGCGCGGCGGCCTGCTGATCCGTCAGATCCACCACTGGGCCGCCCTGCTGTTCACCGCCTCGATCTGCGTGCACCTGCTGCGGGTGTTCTTCACCGGTGCCTTCCGCCGCCCGCGCGAGCTCAACTGGATGATCGGGGTGACGATGTTCGCCCTCGCCCTGCTGGAGGGGTTCTCCGGCTACTCGCTGCCGGACGACACCCTGTCCGGCACCGGGCTCAGGATCGCCGAGGGCGTCCTGCTGTCCGTGCCGGTGGTCGGCACCTACCTCAGCTTCTTCGTCTTCGGCGGCGAGTTCCCCGGGCACGCGATCATCCCGCGGCTGTTCACCGTGCACATCCTCCTGGTGCCCGGGCTGCTGCTGGCACTGATCGGCCTCCACCTGACGCTGGTGGTGGTGCTCAAGCACACCCAGTGGGCGGAGCCGGGCCGCACCAACCGGAACGTGGTGGGGCACCCGTTCTTCCCCCAGTTCCTGACCCGAACCACCGGCCTGGCGTTCACCGTGGGCGGCGTCCTGGCGCTGTCCGCGCTGCTCGCGGAGATCAACCCGATCTGGCGCTACAGCGCCTACCGCCCCGACATCGTCGGGGCGGGCGCCCAGCCCGACTGGTACATCGGGTTCATCGAGGGCGCCCTGCGGCTGATGCCGGCCGTCGAGACCGGGGTGCTCGGGCACACCGTCTCCTGGAACGCCTTGCTGCCCGCGCTGGTGCTGCCCGGGCTGCTGTTCGCGGGGCTGTACGCCTACCCCTTCGTGGAGCGCTGGCTGACCCCGGGCAGCGGCGAGCACCACCTGTGCGACCGGCCGCGCAACAAGCCCGTCCGCACCGGCCTGGGGGCGGCCGGGGTGACCTTCTACACGGTGCTGCTCATCGCCGGCGGCAACGACGTGATCGCCTACTACTTCGGCGTCTCGGTCAACTCGCTGACCTGGGGGCTGCGGGCGGCGTTCTTCCTGGCACCGCCGCTCGCCTTCATGGCGACCCGCCGGCTGTGCCTGGCCCTCCAGGCCCGCGACCGCAGCCGGCTGCTGGAGGGTGACGAGACCGGCCGGATCGACCAGTCGATCGAGGGCGGCTTCGACGGCCACCACCGGCCGGTCCCGGCGGCCGAACGGTACGCGATGCTGGTCAGGGACGCGCCACGGCCGGACGAGCCGCTGCCCGGGGCACCGCGCACCGAGCTGGTCCGGGCGGCGCTCGGCTCCTGGTACCACGGCGACCGGGTCGAACTGCCCGCCACCGAGCAGGAGTCCCGCGCCGTCACGGCCGTCCTCACCGATCCGGTGCACCCCCCGCAGCCGACCGCCGAGCGGCCCGCGACCGTCCGGGGACGCGGGCCGCTGGGCCGGCTGTTCCGGTGGCTCAGGCCCCGTCGTCGCCGCGGTCGTGGTACTGGAAGATGAAGCCGAACACGGCGAAGGCGAGCAGGACGGTCCCGCAGACGATCAGCCACAGGGCGTACACCAGGCCCAGCGCGAAGACCGCCAGGCCCACCGCCGTGAGCACCGGGTAGCCGCTGCGTGGCGGGAAGAAGCCCTTCGGCCCTGCGCTCTCCACGATCTCGGCTTCCTTGCGGTCCTCGGGCCGTCCGCCGCCCTTGCGCTGGTGCTGGACGAACCAGAACAGCGCGACCAGTCCCGACATCAGGAACGCCACCGTCAGGATCGCCTTTCCGGCCGGCTCCCGGGCCCAGAGCCCGTAGACGAGCCCGGTCCCCGCGAAGAACACCGTCATCACGGTGAACAGCCACCCCTCGGCCTTCATCGCCCCTCCTCCTGTCCGCTCCGGCCGCCCCGGTGCTGTTCGGAGTCGCTCGACGACTGTTCCGGCGGCGCCTCCGGGTGGTGCAGGTCGAAGGCCGGCGACTCGGAGCGGATCCGGGGCAGGACCAGGAAGTTGTGCTGCGGCGGCGGACAGGAGGTGGCCCATTCGAGTGAGCGGCCCCAGCCCCACGGGTCGTCCTGCCCGACCGGGGTGCCGTGCCGGGTGGTGATCCAGACGTTGTAGAAGAACGGCAGGTTGGAGACGCCGAGCAGGAGGGCGCCGATCGAGGCGACCACGTTGAGCGTGGTGAAGCCGTCCGCGGCCAGGTACGTCGCGTAGCGCCGGGGCATGCCCTGGGCGCCCAGCCAGTGCATCACCAGGAAGGTGGTCTGGAACCCGACGAACAGGATCCAGAACTGCACCTTGCCGAGCCGCTCGTCGAGCAGCTTCCCGGTGATCTTCGGCCACCAGAAGTAGAAGCCCCCGAAGGTCGCGAACACGACCGTCCCGAACAGGACGTAGTGGAGGTGGGCCACCACGAAGTAGCTGTCGGTGACGTGGAAGTCGATCGGCGGCGCGGCCAGCAGCACCCCGCTCAGGCCGCCGAACAGGAAGGTCACCAGGAACCCGATCGACCACAGCATCGGGGTCTCGAAGGACAGCGAGCCGTTCCACATGGTCCCGATCCAGTTGAAGAACTTGACCCCGGTGGGCACCGCGATGAGGAAGGACATCATCGAGAAGAACGGCAGCAGCACCTGCCCGGTGGCGAACATGTGGTGGGCCCACACCGACATCGACAGCGCGGTGATGGCGATGGTCGCGCCGATCATCCCGTAGTAGCCGAACACCGGCTTGCGGCTGAAGACCGGGATGATCTCGGTGACGATGCCGAAGAACGGCACCGCGACGATGTACACCTCCGGGTGGCCGAAGAACCAGAACAGGTGCTGCCACAGCAGCGCCCCGCCGTTGGCCGGGTCGAAGACGTGGGCGCCGAACTTGCGGTCCGCCTCCAGCAGCAGCAGGGCGGCGGTGAGCACCGGGAAGGCCAGCAGCACCATGATCGAGGTGAACAGCACGTTCCAGGTGAAGATCGGCATCCGGAACAGCGTCATGCCCGGGGCCCGCAGGCAGGTGATGGTGGTGATGAAGTTGACCGAGCCCAGGATCGTCCCGAGCCCGGCCACCACCAGGCCGAGCGCCCACAGGTCCCCGCCCGTCCCCGGCGAGTGCGCCGGCCCGTTCAGCGGCGCGTAGGCGAACCAGCCGAAGGCGGGGGCCCCGCCCGTGGTGAGGAACCCGCTCAGCACGATCAGCCCGCCCAGCAGGAAGGCCCAGTAGGTGAAGGCGTTCAGCCGGGGGAAGGCCACGTCGGGGGCGCCGATCTGCAGCGGCATGATCGCGTTGGCGAAGCCCGCGAAGGTCGGGGTGGCGAACAGCAGCAGCATGATCGTGCCGTGCATGGTGAACATCTGGTTGTACTGCTCGTTCGACAGGAAACCGGTGTGGGGGCCCAGCAACTGCGTCCGCATCAGCAGCGCCATCAGGCCCCCCAGCAGGAAGAACCCGAAGGCCGTCACCAGGTAGAGGTTGCCGATCACCTTGTGATCGGTGGTGAACAGCCAGCGCAGCAACCTGCTGCCCCGCCGCACCCTGACCTGGGTGCGCGGCGGCGCGGCGGTGTCGGACGCACTCATGGAACCTCCGCGATGGAGCCGATGACACCCCCCGGCGGGACCCTAGCGGCGCCCGGCCGGTGCGCCCGGGTGCCACGCGGCAGCGCCGGGCGCGGACCGCCGCCGGTGTGCGGATCCGCCCGATCCGGGCACACGCTGGTGTGGGGCGCCCGCCGCCTCCCGCCGCACCGCGCAACCGAGAGGATCCCGTCATGGCCGCGAAGATCACCTACCGGCGGATCTACGAGGACTCCTCTCCGCAGGACGGGCAGCGGGTGCTGGTGGACCGCGTCTGGCCGCGCGGGATGAAGAAGGAGGACGCCCACCTGGACGAGTGGCTGCGCGACGTCGCCCCGTCCACCGAACTGCGCCAGTGGTACGGCCACGACCCGGAGCGCTTCACCGAGTTCCGCCGCCGCTACCTCACGGAGCTGCACGACGACGACCACCAGGAGGCCGCCGGCCACCTGCGCGAGCTCGCCGCCCACGACAGGCTCACCCTGCTGACCGCCACCAAGGACGTCGACCACAGCCAGGCCGCCGTGCTCGCCGAGTGGCTGGCGAAGAAGAAGCGGTGACCGGCGGGGTCCGTCGGACGGCGGCCGGGACACGGACGGGCGGAACGACATGACGGCGATCGTCGTCCTGTTCGAACTGGAGCAGGACGAGGCCCTGGGGCCGGACGGCGTGGAGCCGGTGGTGTTCGCGGTGCACGCGGCGGGCGGCGACCCGGACGTGCCCGAGGATCCGCTCCCCCGCACCCTGTGCGGCCTGGACACCGATCCGATGGAGCACTCCCACTACCGGCCCACCCGCCCGGGCGAGCCCTGGTACCCGCCCGCCCTGGCCGACCGGCGCTGCCTCGCCTGCGAGACGGCCCTGCGGGCGCCGTAGGGCCCGGCCGGGCCGCCCCCTCGGGCCTCAGGCGAAGCCGTACCTGTGGGGCGCCGTCACGTCGAGGGTGTCCCGCAGCAGCGCGAGCGCCGCGCCGAGCGGGCTGGACCGGCCGCCGCTGACCGTGATGTCCCCGGCGTCGGGGCAGCCGTAGACGACCGCCTTCTCCGGGCCGGTGAGCGCGTGCAGCGGGTCGCCCGGCGCGGTCTGCTCCAGACGCACCTCGACCACGAGCGGACGGTCCGCGCTCGCGCTCGCCACGGCCCGCAGCCGGTGCCCCCGGGCGGCCGCGGCCACCGCCGCCCGGCCCGTCCGCGCGTCCACGGCCTCGGTGCTGACGCGGACGGCCGAGGGCTCCCAGCCCCACAGCAGGGCGGCGAGCAGCCGCACCTTGGTGGCGGCGTCGCTGCCCGAGAGGTCGGCCGTGGGGTCGGCCTCGGCGATGCCGCGGCGCTGGGCCTCGCGCACCGCCTGGTCGAGGGCGTCGCCCGCCGCCAGGCGGTCGAGCACGAAGGTGGCGGTGCCGTTGGGGCACGCCCGGACCGAGCGGCAGCCGAGGCCGCGCACTCCGGTGCGTGCCAGGTCCGCGGCCGGAAGGGCGGCGCCGGTGGCTCCGGAGATCCTGATCAGGCTTCCGCCCGCCCGTGCGGCCTCGCCGAGCTCCTTCCAGTGGCTCAGCAGGTGGCTCTTGGCGGCGGTGACGACGTGGACCCCTCGGCCCAGCGCGAGCACGGCTTCCTCGGCGGCCTGTTGCCGTGCCTGCGGGGAGGAAGGGAGCGCCTGGACCAGCACCCGTGCGCCGGTCCGGTCGAGGGTCCGCTCCAGGGACGTCAGCGGGGCCCACGCCGTACGCGCCGGAACGGGCTCGCCGTCGGAGAGCAGCGTCTGCGCGGAGCCGACGCGTACGGCCGCGAGCCTCGGCCGGACGCCGTGGTCGCGCGCGACCCCCTCGCCCTGGGTCAGTAGTCGCTCCGCGTAGGCACGGCCGACGGGACCGTAGCCCGACAGTACGACCGCCGGGTCGGTTCCGGCATCTGGTGAAGGCATTCCGGCAGGATAGCCCGGGGCTACCGGCCCTTCCGGGCACGGAGCGGAACCGCCGTCCGCGAATGGACCGGGCCGGAGCGGGCACACGCCGGATTCGTAACGATCCGCTCCCCACGAGAGGGGCCGAATCCCATGATTCTCCTCGTTCTCATCCTGTTGCTGGCGATCATCCTGGGCGGGGTGGGCTTCATCGTGCACGCCCTGTGGTGGATCGCGCTCGCCGTACTGGTGCTGTGGCTGCTCGGTTTCGTGTTCGGCCGCCGTGGCGGCAGCCGGTGGTACCGCTGGTGACCGCAGGTCCGCGCGTCCGGCGGGGCCCGCCGTGACCGGCCCCCGATCACCGGGTGACGCCGTCGAAACCGCCCTGCGCGACGAGCGACGCGCCTACGAGCCGGACGGCGAGCAGCCGATCGGCGGGTACCTCACCGCGATGGCCGTCCACCTCGGCGGCACCGGCCTGCTCGCCGCGGCCGCCCGTCGCACCGGGCGGCCGCTGCCAGCGCCCGGCCCGTGGGACGTGCTGCTCACCGCCAGTGCGGTGCACCGGCCTGTGGATCGCGACGGGCCTGACGGGCGCCCAGGTGATCGCGCCCGGGGCGACCAGGCTCGTCTGCTCCGGGCTGACCGCGCTCACGGTCGCCGACCTGCTGCACTTCGTCCGGGCCGCCCTCCAGCAGGCCACCGACTGACCCCGCCCGCCCGCCCCCGGCCCGCCCGCCCTCGGCCCGCCCGCCCCGGCGCCGTCAGCGCAGCAGCGCTTCCAGCAGCTCCGCGAGGGTGGGCCCCGCGTCGGCCGGATGCCTCAGCTGCTTTCCCGCGATCACCCGGTAGCGGTTGACCCGCCCCTGGCGTTCGCGGGTGAGGTAGCCGGCCGTTTCGAGGTCGACGATGATCCGCTGCACCGCCCGTTCGGTGAGCAGGCAGCGCGCGGCGATGTCCCGCACCCGGATACCGGGGTCCCGGGCGATCTGCACCAGTACGCGGGCGTGGTTGGTGAGGAAGGTCCACCCGAGGCCCGCCGGCCGGTCCGTCATGGGGTCGGCCTACGGCCGGTGCGCCGGCCCCGGGGAGGTGCGGGGGCGGTGCGGAAAGGGGGTGCGGGCATGGGGGTTCCTCCGGTCAGAGGCTGCTGAGCAGTTGCGGGGAGAGGGTCTTCACCAGGGTGTTGGTCCACCGCGTCTGTCGCAGGGTCTGTGGGTGGCAGGCGTCGGCGAGGGCGCGCAGCGACGCGTCGTGGGTGGCCTGCACGACCTGGGCGAGCATCTCCCAGTGGAGGGAGTTCCGGGTGGCGGCGATGTGGCGGTCCCGCAGGTCGTGCAGCAGGAGCAGGCCGGGTTCGTGGCGGCGGCCGAGCGCCGTCGCGGCCCTCTCCCGCAGGTGGTCGACCGGGCCCCCGGTGGGGTTCTCGTGCCGGCCCGGGCGAGCACCGTCAGGGTGTAGTACTCCTCCAGGAAGAGCTGACCGCTGGTGTAGAAGCCGATCGAGCCCGGCCCGCGCTCACGCAGCAGATGCTTCGAGCGGGCGACGACCGCGCTCATCGCGGTGTCCCAGTCGGTCTCGACCAGACGGTCGTCCTGGCGCACCAGCGGGCGGGTGAGCCGGTCGGCGGCGTGGTTGGCCTTCCAGGCGAACAGGGCAGCTTGTTCCCGGGCGGGGTGTCCGGGGCGCAGGGGTGCGTCCGGGCCGGCGCAGGCTTCTTCGCGCGCCGGACCTGGTCGCCGAGTTCGCTCAGCTCGTCGGGCGAGCCGGCGCGTTCCGGCGCGGGGAACGGGTTCCGCTCCCCGTCCACGAGCCCACGGCGTCGCGGGGCGCCCGGAGGCAGCGCCCAGACCTCGCCGAACAGCCTCTTCACCTGGCGGTGATCAGTCGTCAACTCGGCGATGGCGTTTCCGCCGTGTCCCATGGTCCTCAACTCCCTCCGGGCCCGCCGACGGTCGTCCGCGGGTCACCGCTCGGCTGCCCGGGAGCACCGGGGCGAAACGTCCGGGCGGGGGCGCCGGGCCGGTCTCATCGTCCTCCCCGGGTGCGGCGCGGTCAGCGCGGTCCGCCCGGGGTCAGGAAGTCCCGCAGCCGTTCCATCAGCGGGCGTTCGGGCGGCGGCAGCCGGTCGGCGGGGCGCTCGGCCGGGGGCTGGTGGCGGGGCCGGCCGGATGAGTCCTCCTTGGTCTCGCGGGCGCGGGCGGCCAGGAGGCGCAGCTCGTCCTCGGTGGTGACCGCCCGTACGGCCGGGAACAGCCGGTTCTCCTCCTCGGCGGCGTGCCGGGTGACCTCCTCGGCCAGCTGCGCGACCAGGCGGTCGAAGCGCGGCCCGCCGGCCCGGGTCGGGCGCAGTTCACCGAGCAGGGCCTCCACCGCGCGGTGGTCGGCGAGTTCGCGCTCCACCACGGCCGGGCCGTCGGCCAGCCGGTCGCGGGCGAGCGGGTAGAGGTGCTGCTCCTCGGCGCGGGTGTGGCGCACCAGCTGGTCGGTCACCAGATCGGCCAGCTCCTTGCGCCGCCGGTCCCCGCTGGGCAGACCGCTGAGTTCGCTGAAGCGGACCAGCACGGCCTGGTGGTCCGCGGTGAGCTGGTCCAGCAGGTCTTCGTCGTGCTGCACGGGACTACTTTCCTGGGCGTTGCGGGTCGTGCTCGCTGCCGCGGCCGGTCCGAATCAGCCCTCCAGCGCGTCGGCGATGCGGTGCAGCATGCCGCCGGCCGTGGGGTGGCGCGGCGCGGTCTCGCGCACGGCCTGCATCCGCTCGCCCAGCTCCCGCAGTTCGGTGCGGCCCAGCGCGGCCCGCACCTTCGGGAACCAGTCCTCCTCCTCGTGCTCGATGTGCCGCTCGACGGAGTCGATCAGGACGGCGGTCTTGGCGTCGTAGCCGTCGTCGTCCGGGGACATTCGGCTGAGTTCCTCGCAGAGCAGGTCGGCGACGTGGTGCTCCTGCTCGGCGCGGTCCATCTCCTCGGCCATCCCGGGCAGCTCCTGGCGGATCCTGGGGTAGACCAGTTCGTCCTCCAGGTAGGTGTGGACGGTCAGCTCCTCGACGATGCGCTGGACCGTCCTGCGCCGCGCTCCGTCGTCGCCGTCGCCGTCGGCGAGCCCCCGGTACTCGCGGAACAGGCGGCGGACCTCCTTGTGGTCCTCCCGCAGCAGGACGATGGCATCGTTCGACATCGCTGGCCTCCTCCTCGACAATTCCCCCACGGTCCGGCGTGTCCCCGGGCGGTCCGTGGTCAAACGCCGCCTCCCATGGACCGTGACCAGCGCGAACGCCGCCGGGTCGCTGGCCGGCCGTCGGCAGGATTGCCGCTGTCCATCCCGGGCAGCCGCCCGGTACGTCCCGGTTCCGGATCGACGACCGGGACGGCCGACGTCACCGAGGCAGGGCAGGCGATGCACGGGGCAAGCGGCGAGGACGGCATGGGCCTGATCGACGACCTGGCCCTGCTGACCTCGCTCGCCACCGGCGACCTGGACGTCTACCTGCGGTACTCCGAGGGACCCGCCGAGGACGGGGCCCTCAGCCGCGACTACGAGGCGGACGTCCCCCTGCCCGGCCTGTCGGTGACCCCGCTGCGTCCCGAGCCCTGGTGGCCGCGGCCCGCCGCCGACTGGGTCGCCCGCAGGGTGATGAAGTACGCGGACCTGGCGGAGAGTTGCCCGCAACGTCGGCCGTGGGTGCTGACCGGCCGGGTGGTCGGCGCGGGACCGGACCACGAGCCGCTGATCGCCGATCCGCTGCCGCTCGCCTGGCTGGGGCGGAACGTCCTGGACGAGGCGGTGCGCCGCTACCACGAGCGCTTCGCCCCCGGGCGGGACTCCACCGGCTGAGCCGTCCGGACCGCCGGGCGGATCACCACCCGGATCCTCACCCCCGTACCCGCCGGGCACACCGGCCGCGCTCCGGGTCACGACCGGCTGGACCCTCCGACCGCCCGGTCCCGGCCCGGACGCCCCAACGGGGTTGTCCGGGCCGGGACCGGGCAGACGCCTGCGTTCAAGCGCTTCCCACCCGCCGTTGAACGGAGGGCCCCATGAACGCCGCCGAAGGGTTCCCGAGCGGGCTGTTCGCCCAGCACCGGGCCATCGAGGCGCTGCTGCGACAGCTGGACGGCGTCCGGGCCCGCGACGGGGCCACCGACGACGAGGACCTGCGGCTGCTCAGCGCGCTGCGGCGCCTCCTCCTGCCCCACCTGGCGACGGAGGAGGAGCACCTCTACCCGCTGGCACGCCGGTGCCTGCCGGGGGGACGGGCCCTCGCGGACGCCGCCGGCCGGACCCACGCGTCGATCCGCCGACTGCTGGACCGAACCGACGACCGCCGCCTGTCCGTCGCCGGGCGCCGCCGGGCCACCGCCGTGCTGCTCCTGGTGCTCCGCACCCACCTGCGCGGCGAGGAGGAGCAACTCCTCCCCGCCCTCCGGTCCCGCGCCCGGCCGGACGAGCTGCGGCGGTGCGAGCGCCGCCTGGGGGAGCCCCGGGCGGGCCCGCCGGTGCCCGCGGGTTCCACGGGGCCTGCGGGCTCCACGGTCTGAGGGCTCCACGGTCCGGGGGCTTCCGCCGGGCACTGGGGCGACCACCGTCCTGCGCGACCGACTCGCCGGACGACACGACCGGGCGGCACTCGCCCTGAGCCCGGCCCGTACCGATCCGTCCGTGGGCTGTTTGCCCGTCCCGGCGGCGGCAACCCGCAGGGGTATGGCCTACCTAGGAGAACCCGTACCGACCGTCCCGCAGCCCCGCCCGACCGCCGAGCCCCCGGGCCGGACCGGACCCTGGCTCTCCGCCCGCCCCGAGGCGGCGAGGGTCGGCGGAGCGACGGCCGACGGGCCGACGGGCGCCGTGCTGTTCGGCCGCGACGGCACTCTCCTCCAGAACGTCGCCTGCAACGGCGACCCCGCCATGGTCCACCCGACGGCGGGCGTCCGGGCCGCGCTCGCGGCGCTGCGCGCGGCGGGCTTCGCGGTCGGCGTACTGAGCAACCAGCCGGGTGTGGCCCGCGGGCTCCTCGGGCGCGGGCAGGTCGAGACGGTCCAGGCCCGGGCCGAGGCGCTGCTGGGTCCGATCGACGTGTGGGCGGTGTGCCCGCACGGGTCGCACGACACCTGCTCCTGCCACATGCCCGCACCCGGTCTGGTGACCGCCGCCTGCCGGGCGCTCGGCCTGCCGCCCTCCCGTGTCACGGTGATCGGCTGCGGGGAGAACGTGATCGCCGCCGCGCTCGCGGCCGGCGCCCACGCCATCCGGGTCCCGGACGCGACCCGGCCGACGGTCGCCCCGTACCGGTCCTGTACGCCGACGGCCTGCCCGGCTGCCGAAGGACCGGCCGAGGCGGCCTACCTCCTGCTGCGGCACCGACCAACAGAACTCCGTCGCTCCACGGGGAACTCCGGCGCGTGAACGCCGTGGTTCCGCTGGCCGCTCTCGCCAGGACGGTGGAGCCCCACCGCCTCCCGTCGCGACCGCTTCCCGTCGCGGTGACCGGCGCCGCGGGTGACCGGCGCCGCGGGTGACCGGCGCCGCGAAGGCCCGTACGGTGCCGGACCAGGCGGCGCCCGTACGGGCCTTCGCCGTGGCCCGGGCCGGTGGGGCGCCGGTCAGGCGGCGGCTCCGGTGCGGGCGCTCAGGGCGGAGTCGATGCCCCGGAGGAAGTGGTCGAGGTCGTCCGGGTTGCGGGAGGTGACCAGCCGCCAGCCGTTGGCGTCGTCGGTGACCAGCGCCTCGTCGGCCCAGGTCGCACCGGCGTTGGCGAGGTCGGTGCGCAGGGAGGGGTAGGAGGTGAGCCGCTTGCCGTAGGCGACGCCCGCCTCGGCCAGCATCCACGGGCCGTGGCAGATGGCGGCGACGGGCCGGCCGGAGGTGGTGAAGGCGAGCACCAGGGCCACCGCCTCCTGGCGCAGCCGCAGGGTGTCCGCGTTGATCGTGCCGCCGGGGATGAGCAGCAGGTCGTAGCCGGAGGGTTCGACCTCGTCGAGGGTGTGGGTCGGGCGCACGGTCTCGCCCGGGTCCTTGTCTCCCACCAGGGTCTGGATGTCGTCCCGGTGCGGGGCCGCGATGTCGACCTGGACGTCGTTCTCGCGCAGGTGCCGCAGGGGGACGAGGAGTTCGTCCTGTTCGACACCGTAGTTCGTCACGATCGCCAGGACCTTGGTGTGGTGGGTCATCGCTCCTCCTTGGCGGCTTCGGTATCGTCGGGCGCGGCGGACCGCGCCCCCCGGATGTCGGCGGGTACCCGTCATCGGCGCGGCCATGCCGGATCGCCGGTGTCCGTTCCGGGTAGCCGCGCGGCACCGGCGGGCCGAAGGATCCCGCACCGGAACGCTGGAGGCGGTGGTCCGCCGCGTCCCCGCGCCCCGGGCCCCGACGCGCCTGCGGCGGGCCTGGAGGAGGACCAGGAACGGCCCGACGAAAACCCGGACCCCCGGGCGACGGAGTCGGCCGAGCCGTGAGACGCGGGTGGTCCTCGCACAGCCGTCACCGGCTGGTCCCGGGCGCGACCTCGGGATCAGCCGGCGGCTCATCGGGCGGCTGTCGGGCCGTCGGACCGGCGGTCAGTCCGGCGGCTCCGCGCGGACCGGACGGCCCAGCGGGAGGGCGGTGGTGGTGTTCCATCCTCCGGGTTCGATGGGGTGGTTGCGCGGTCCCGCCGCGTCACGGCTCGTCGTCGTCGTGGTCGGCTGCCGCCCGGTCGCCGTAGCGGGCCTGCCACTCGCGGGCGCGGGCGTTGTGCCACTCCACGCCCTGCGCCGCCTGCTGCACGGACAGACCGCTCAGCTGCGCGACCTGGCTGAGCGGAACGGGCTCCTCCTGCTCGGCGAGCGTCCGGCAGACCTTGCCGGCCCACTGCTCCTCGGGGACGAACGGACGGTCCCGGTAGTGCTCGACGAGCTCGGCCAGGTGCTCCACCGTGCAGGCGGTGAGCACCCGTCTGCCGTCCAGCTCCGGATCACTGGGGTGCAGCGCGGAGGAGTCCGGCACCAGGGCGCTGAGCAGGTCCGGGGCGGCGACGACCTGGCCGCACAGGTCGCACAGGTCGAACGCTTCCGTGTCGTCGGCGGCCGAGTCGTCCGCCGGGGGTCCGAAGTCCTCCATGCCGCGCGCCTACCCCGCATCGGCCCGGCAAACCGGCCGGTACGCGCGGCGGCGGCCGGGTAGACGCGTCAGCGGTCCGGTCGATCGGGCCGCACACGGCAGGGAGGAACACCATGAACGGATCGCCACACGAACGGCCGCTGCACGACATGGGCGGCGCGATCGGGCCGGCGGACACCGCGGGGACGCAGCCCGCCGAGGAGCGGGGCGAGGGCCCCGAGCGCCGCACGTCGCCGACCGGCAAGGGCGGGACGCCGAACGTGGCCGGGAGCGCCGAGCAGCAGCCGGAGATCGCCGAGGGCCCTGTGCCGGGCGTCCAGCCGGGTGAGGAGTACGCGGGACCGACGCGCCGGCAGCCGACCTCGGTCGAGCCGCCGCCCTCGGACGATCCGCCCACCGGAACGAGTCGGGCCGACCCGGCGGGCGCCGGGGACCCGGTGCCGGAGACGGACGAACCGCTGCCGGAGCCCGAGCGCGGCCACCACGATCCGGGCGCCGAGCCCGAGGACGAGGGCATCCCCGACCTCCAGGACGGCTCCCCGTCCCGCGAGTGGTCGCAGGACCCGCAGATCCCGGCCGTCCCCGGGGACACCCCGGTGGCCGCCGAGTCCCACGGCACCACCGGGGCCGAACAGGCCGAGGGAGAGTCCCTGGAGGCCCGGCTCGCCCAGGAGGAGCCGGAGATTGACGAGCGGACGGCCGTGGCGGACGAGCCGGAGGACGCCGCCGGCCGGCTGGACCTCCCGGACCGGCACACCGACCTGCGGGGCGACGCCCCCGGTGACACGGCGGGCCTGTCGGCCGAGGAGGAGGCGGTGCGGATCCGCTCCGACGGCGGCGCGCCCGAGCCCGATCCGACCGCCCCGGAAACCGACGCGGCGTGGGCGGAGGACCGTACCGATCAGCCGGGCGTCGAGACGCCGGAGTCCGTGGAGGGCACGACCGGCGGCGAGGACGCGGAGGGCGAGCGGCCGACCGAGAGCTGATGGCCCACCGCACGGGTGCGGCCCCCTCCCGGGAGGTCTCCCGGGAGGGGGCCGCACCGGCGGAGCGCACCGGCGGAGGGGATCAGCCCGGGCTGATCCGGCCGCGCCAGCCGCCCTCCGCCCGGCCGCGCTCCTCGATGAACTCCTTGAAGCGCTTCAGGTCCCCCTTCACCCGCCGGTCGACCACGCCCAGCACGTCCGCGGTCTTCTCGGCCATGCCCTCGGGCCGGAAGTCGATGGCCATGTTGACACGAGTGTGCAGGTCGTCCAGTCGCTGGAAGGTGACCACGCCCTTCTGCTCCACATCGCCGTCCACGGTCCGCCAGGCGATCCGCTCGTCGGGCTGCTGGTCGACGATCTCGGTGTCGAACTCCCGGCTGACCCCTCCGATGCTGGTGCGCCAGTGGTTGTGGCGGTCGTCCAGCTGGGTCACCGCGTCGACGCCCTCCATGAAGCGGGGGAACTCCTCGAACAGCGTCCACTGGTTGTAGGCGGCGTGCAGCGGGACGTCGACGTCCACGGACTCCTTCACCATGCTCATCTGGGGCCTCCTCGTGTCGCCCGGCCGGGTCCGTCCCGGCCGATCCCGCGTGTGCCCGTCTCCGAGCGGCGTAACCATCCCACCGGGCCCGGCCCGGTGGCCGAGCCCGGTGTCCCGGGTTTGCATGGGGTGACCGAGCCACGAGACCCGGAGGTCGCCGTGTACGAGATGTGGGCCGAGCACGACCCGGCGGTGACGCCGCCCGCCGTGGTGTGGCACGTGGTGGCGAAGGACGACGTGACGGCGTCACTGTGCGGGCGGTTCCTCGAACCGTCCCAGCGGGTGGTCCCGGCCGCGGACGGCACCGGCACGGAGGTGCCGGACCGGTACTGCGATCCCTGTCTGGTGACCGTCCGCGAGGCGCTCGCGGCCGGCGATCGCTGACCGCGGGCCGGGCGGGCCGGAGGGGGCTTCAGGCCAGCACGACGAGCATGCCGACCAGCATGGCGGAGACCGCCACGGCCAGCAGCACGATCAGGACGGCCGGCCAGGGCCCCCAGGCCCGGCGCACTTCCACGGGCTCCGGGTGGGAGATGCCGGAGATTCCGCCCTCGGCCGGCGGGGTGTCCCCGCCGGGCAGTGCGCCGTGTTCGTCCAGCGCCGGGGTGCGGTCGGGTTCTGGATCGGGAGAGGTCATGGTGTCGTCCCAGGTGGCAGCGGCTCCGACACCCGGCGGCTGCCCCGGGCCGCCGATCGAAAACACCGCCGCCCCGGGAAACCCGGCCCGGTTCCGCCGGCCCGGTTCCGCCGGCCGGGGCTCCTGACCGTTACCGGCCTTCCGCCATGATCCGGCGGACCACTCCGTCCAGGTCGGTGCCCAGCCGCTGGGCCCGTTCCCGCGGGGAGCGGCGGGCCCTGCCGCCGAGGTGGGTTTGGCCGGGCCGGGTTCGGCTAGCCGCCCGATATGGACACCTCAGCTCTCCACACCCACCAGTGGTCCCGTCTGCTGCGCCGCGCCCTGGAGGCACCGGCGCACTGGGACGTGCTGGACGCCCCGGCCCAGCCGCTCGCCGACGCCGTCCAGGCCCTTCCGCTGGGCTCCTACCGCGACGCCCTGCACGGGGTCTGGCTGGGCCACCCGCTGCACCCGGCCCTGGTCCAGCTGCCGATCGGCTGCTGGATGTCGGCGGGACTTCTGGACCTCGCCCCGGGCCGGCACCGATCGGCCGACGCCCTGGTGGCGGCGGGCCTGCTGGCCGCCGGGCCCGCCGCACTCGCGGGCTGGGTGGACTGGGCCAAGCTCGACCCGCCCCGGCGGCGCACCGGGCTGGTGCACGCGCTCGCCAACACCGGCGGCGTGCTGCTGTACTCCGGTTCGCTGCTGGCCCGCTGCCGGGGGCACCGCGGCCGCGGCCGGCTGCTCGGCATGGCCGGGATGGCCGCCGTGATGGCCGGCGGCGTGCTCGGCGGGCACCTGGCCTACCGGCAGGCCGCCGGACCCGACCGGGCCGCCGCCGTGCCCAGGCTGGCGCCGCCGGACTGGGCCGCGCTCGGCCCGGTCGAGGACTTCCCCGTCGGCCGACCGGTCCGCCGCCAGGCCGGCGAGCTCTCCGTGGTCGTGGTCCGCGACGGGGACGGCTGCCACGTGCTCGCGGAGCGCTGCGCCCACCTTTCCGGCCCGCTCTCGGAGGGCACCGTCGTCGACGGCTGCCTGCGCTGCCCCTGGCACGGCAGCGAGTTCCGGCTGCGGGACGGCGAGGTGGCCGGCGGCCCCGCCACCGCGCCGCAGCCCGTGCTGGAGACCCGGGTGCTCTCGGGGCACCTGGAGGTCCGGCTGCCCGGCGCCGGCTGACCTACCGTCACCGGCCGCGCTCCAGGAGGAGCCATGACCGCCGTCATCCCCGATCTCCCGCCCGTCCCCGCAGGGCCGGAACGCCGCTGCCGCACCGGGATCCGGGTCGCGGCCGTCCCCGCGGGGCACACGCTCGTCGGGGCGGTGCGCGCCGCCCACGCCACCCGGACCGTCCACCGGGCCGACCTGGCGCGGCGCGCCGCCGAGCGCCAGTGGCCGGCGATGTGCCACCGCGGCGTCTACCGGGCGCTGCTCGCCCGTTCCTGACGGCCACCCATCCGACGGAGGCGCCGACGCCATGACGGTCGACACGATCACCACCCGGCTGCTCGCCGAGCACGGCCGGACGTACGCCGAGGAAGCCGGCATCACGCTGCACGACAAGCCCTCGCCGCTGTACCGGCTGCTGGTCATGACCGTCCTGTGCTCGATCCGGATCAGCGCCGGGACCGCCATCGAGGCCGCCCGGGAGCTGTCCGCCGCCGGGTACCGCACGCCGCGCGCGATGGCCGCCTCCGGCTGGCAGGACCGGGTGGACGCCCTGGGCCGGGCCCACTACGTGCGGTACGACGAGAGCACCGCGACCGCGCTCGGCGAAGGGGCGCAGCTGCTGCTCGACCGCTGGCACGGCGACCTGCGCAGGCTGGGCGACGAGGCCGACGGCGATCCGGACGCGCTGCGGGAGCTGCTGCGGGAGGTGCCGCGGATCGGCCCGGTCGGCGCGGACATCTTCTGCCGGGAGGTCCAGGCGGTGTGGCCGTGGCTGCGCCCGTTCTTCGACGAGCGGGCGTGTGCGGCCGCCGAGGACCTCGGCCTGCCGCACACGCCCCGCGGCCTGGGCGGCCTCGTCCCGCCGGAGGAGCACGCCCGACTTGCCGCCGCCCTGGTCCGGGTCGGCCTGTCGAAGGACGCACTGGCGGAACTCCGGGCCGCTTGAGCTCCCGGGTCCGCAGGTCCGGGGAGGCGTTGACCAGGTACCAGGCCCGGCCGTCGCCGCTGACCGCCAGGCAGTCCTGGCTGTGCGCGGTGCCGCTGCGGCGGGCGGCGGTGCACTCGGCGCAGCCGCAGTTCCACTGCGGCAGGCCGCCGCCGGTGGCGGCCCCGAGGACCCTGACCTTCACACCTGCTCCTTTCCCGGTGGCCCGGGCGGGTCCCCAGCGGAAGCGCCGGGGCACCGGGGCCGCCGTCTCGACCGGGGCCGGGTCCGAGACCAGATGGTGGTGCGGCGAGAGCCGGCACGCCGGGTCGGTCGCCGCCGGATCGCCGGTGAACTGGTAGGCCTGGCAGCGGCAGCCGCCGTGGTCCAGCTCGCGCAGGTCGCAGCTGCGGCAGGGCTCCGGCATCCAGGCGGTGCCCCGGAACCGGTTGAAGGCGGGTGAGTCGTGCCAGCTGGCCGCCAGCCCGTCGGTGACCGCGTTGGGCGCCGTCAGGCCGGGCAGCTGCGCGGCGGCGAGGCAGGGCAGGACGTCGCCGTCGGGGGCGACCGCCAACTGCTCGTGCCCCCACCCGTTCGTGCACGGCTTGACGGTGCCGCCGTGCAGGTCGGCGGCGACGTACACGATCTCGGCCCGCCCGCGGTGGCGCTCCCGGGCGGCGGCGACGTCCCGTTCGACGTGCCGGACCTGCTCCTCGCCGGGGGCGAGGTGGGCGCGGTTGCGCCAGGCCCAGCCGTAGTACTGGACGTGGGCCAGCGCGACCCGGTCGGCGCCCAGCGCGACCGCCTGGTCGGCGAGGGCGCCGAGCCGGGCCAGATTGCCGCGGTGCAACACGGCGTTGACGGTCAGCGGCAGGCCGACGGAGGTGAACTGCCGGGCCGCGGCGAGCTTGCGGTCGTGGGCGGCGATCCCGGCGACGGCGTCGGCACCGCGTGGCTCGGCGTCCTGGAGCGACGGGTGGGTGTCCCAGTACCGTCCGAGAGATCGCCCGGGCCGGGGTGCCGCGGGGCTGACAGCGGTCAGGAGATCGGGGGTGACAGGTGTCACCCCCGACCGGTGACGCAGCGGCCTGCCGCCCGGGGGCCGGGATTCGCGAAGCTGACGGTGCATCAATCGAACGCACACGCAGGAGAGAGCACCATGGCGAAGGGGATCCAGAGCATGAAGGTCTTGGTGGCCGGGGCCGGGATCGGCGGGCTCTGCCTGGCACAGGGGCTGGTCCGGGCGGGGATCGACGTCCGGGTCTTCGAACGGGAGCCCGGCGCGGGCAGCCGCTACCAGGGCTTCCGGATCGGCCTGGACGGATTGGGGCTCGCCGCGCTGCGGGAGTGCCTGCCGCCCCGGCTGCACGGCCTGCTGGCGGCCGTGACCGGACCGCTCACGGGCGAAAGGCGGCTGGTGGACCCGCAGTTGAAAGAACTCCGGCAGCTCGGCGAGGTAGCCGACGGCACGGCCGCCGACCGGCACGTGCTGCGGCAGCTGCTGCTCGCCGGGCTCGGGGACCGGGTGGAGTTCGGCCGGGCCGTGGTCGGGTACGACGAGCTGCCGGACGGCCGGGTCGAGGCCCGGCTCGCGGACGGCGGCAGCGTGGTGGGCGACCTCCTGGTCGGGGCGGACGGCGTGGGCTCGGCGGTGCGCCGGCAGCTGCTTCCGGGGGCCGAGGTCGCCGCCGTTCCCGGCAACGCGCTGCTGGGCCGTACCCCGCTGACCGAGCGCCTCGCCGCCCTGGTGCCGGGTGCGGGCACCCTGGTGCGCGGCTCCGGACTGAGCCTGCTGATCGGCCGGATGGAGTTCCGCAGGCCACCGCGGCTCGCCGCGGCCGAGCTGGCGCCCGACGTGGAACTGCCGGACGCCGACAGCTACCTGCGCTGGGTGGTGATGCTCCCCGAGCCGCTCGGCGCTGACGCCGTGACCTGGCCGCAGGTGCGCGACCGGTTGCTCGGCCTGATCAACGGCTGGCACCCCGATCTGGTCGAACTCGTCCGGCGGTCCGACACGGGCAACAGCTCGCCGCTGACGATCCGCTACGCCGAGCCCGTGGCGCACTGGGGCACCGGGCCGGTCACCCTGCTCGGCGACGCGATCCACACGATGCCGCCGAGCGCCGGCCAGGGCGCCAACACGGCGTTCCGGGACGCGGCGCTGCTCTGCCGCTCGCTCACCGCCGTCCACCGCGGCGAGGCCCAACTGTCCTCCGCCGTCGAGGAGTACGAGCTGCGGATGCTCGACCGCGGCTTCGCGGCGGTCGCTCAGGGCCTGGACCGGCTCTCGGAGTTCGTCCCGGCACGCTGAGGCACCCCGGGACGTGGCCACGCGGACCCCCGGTCAGGCCGCGCAGCCCCCGGCCTGAGCCGGTAGCGGGCGGCCCGGGCGCCGCGGCCGACGCCCGGCCAGCGGCGGCCGGGCCGGTGGTGGACCGGCCGCCGGGCGGCGCGCGGAAGACGGGAGCAGGTGCCGGGGCCGACGGCTTGCGCCCGGCCGGTCCCCGCCTGGTCAGTCCTCTCCGAGGACGGCGTAGGTCTCCGCATCACCCTGCTCTCGTCGTCCGGCGCGCCGGGCGAACGACGGGCGGGCGGGCGGCGCCGAGGTTTCACCGCCCCAGGCGGGGTTAGCCGCTCCACCGGAGGAACCACGAGGAGCCCACCGAGGAACCGAGGCTGCCATGACCACCGCGTTCGGCTACTTCCTGTCCTGCGAGGAGTTCACCCCCGCGCAGCTGGTCGAGCAGGCCCAGCTGGCCGAGCGGGCCGGCTTCACCCGCCTGGCGATCTCCGACCACTACCACCCGTGGAACGACGCCCAGGGCAGCAGCCCGTTCGTCTGGGGCGTGATCGGCGCGCTCTCCCAGGTCACCCGGCTGCCGCTGACCACCCTGGTCACCTGCCCGACCGTCCGGCTCCACCCCGCGGTGACGGCCCAGGCGGCGGCCACCGCGGACGTGCAGCTGGCCGGCGGGCTGCGGCTGGGCGTGGGCACCGGCGAAGCGCTGAACGAGCACGTCCTCGGTGACCGCTGGCCGCCGTTCGACGTACGGACGGAGATGCTGGAGGAGGCCGTCGCGGTGATGCGCGAGCTGTTCACCGGCGGCCTCGTCTCGCACCGCGGTGCCCACTACACGGTCGAGAACGCCCGGCTCTACACCCCACCGAAGGACGGCCGACTGCCCGTGTACGTCTCGGCGTTCGGCCCCAAGGCGGCCGAGTCGGCGGCGCGGTACGCGGACGGGCTGGTCACCATGACCCCCGACACCGAGCTGGTCGGCCGCTACCGCGCGGCGGGCGGCACCGGACCGGTGGTCGGCGGGGTGAAGGTGTGCTGGTCGCCCGACCGCGAGCGGGCGGTCAAGACCGTCCACCGGCTCTGGCCGAGCGAACTGCTGCCCGGCGAGCTCGCCCAGGTCCTGCCCACGCCGCGGCACTTCGAGCAGGCCACCGAGCTGGTGACGGAGGAGATGGTGGCCGAGGCGGTCACCTGCGGCGACGACCCCCAGGAGCACACGGAGCGGCTGCGCAGCTACGTCGGCGCGGGCTTCGACGAGGTGTACGTCGGCCAGATCGGCCCGGACCAGGAGGGCTTCTTCGACTTCTACCGCGAGCAGATCCTGCCCCGCGTGGCCCAGGGGGAGTGACTTGACGGCCTTCCCTCCCCGCAGTCTGCGCGAATACGCCCTGCTCGCCGACGGCGAACGCGGCGCGCTGATCGGCCCGTCCGGCGAGGTCGCCTGGCTCTGCGCTCCCCGCTGGGACTCCGACCCGGTGTTCGCCGGGCTGATCGGCGGCAGTGGCGAGTACGCCGTGACCCCGGTCGGCCGGTTCGTCCCCGGCGGCTACTACGAGGACCGCGGCCTGATCCGGCATGGCCGGTGGATCACCGAGCAGGGCGTGGTGGTGTGCCGGGAGGCCCTCGCGATGCCCGCCGACCCGCACCGGCTGGTGCTGCTGCGCCGGGTGACCGCCGACTACGGCCCGGCCCGGCTGCGGCTGCGGCTGGCGGCGGGCAGCGGCTTCGGACCGGACCGCCCCCGTACCCCGCACCGGACTGCGGACGGCTGGACGATCCGCGCCGGGCGGCTGCGGCTGCGCTGGACGGGCGCCGGGGCGGCCCGCCCCGATCCGGACGGATGCCTGGTGGCGGACGTCGCCCTGCCCCCGGGCGAGCAGCTGGACCTCGTCCTGGAGGTGTCCGACCACGGCCTCGACGGGCCGCCGCCGGACCCCGAACGGTGCTGGCGGGCCACCGAACGTGCCTGGCACGCGGCCGTGCCGGACCTCCGGCACACCTACGACGAACGCGACGCCCGCTTCTCCCACGCCGTGCTGCGCGGCCTTACCTCGCCCGCCACCGGCGGCATGGTGGCCGCGGCCACCACCAGCCTGCCCGAACGCGCCGAGGAGGGCCGCAACTACGACTACCGCTACGTCTGGATCCGCGACCAGTGCCTGGCCGGGCAGGCCGTCGCCGCCTGCGGACCGGACCGGCTCCTGGACGACGCCGTACGGTTCACCACCGCGCGGCTGGCGGAGGACGGGCCGCACATCGCCCCCGCCTACACCGTGACCGGCGGACAGGTGCCCGACCAGCACAGCGTCGACCTGCCCGGGTACCCGGGCGGCCACGACCAGGTCGGCAACCAGATCACCCGGCAGTTCCAACTGGACGCGTTCGGCGAGGCGTTACTGCTGTTCGCGGCCGCCGCCCGGCACGGTCGGCTGGGCCCGGAGACCCGCAGGGCGGCCCGGACCGCGGCCGCGGCGATCGCCGCCCGGTGGCGCGAACCGGACGCCGGGATCTGGGAGCTGGGCCCCCGCCTGTGGACTCACAGCCGGCTGATCTGCGCCGCCGGACTGCGCGCGATCACCCGACCGCAGGTGATCGGACCGGCCGGGCTGACGGACGGGCTCGCGGCCGAGTGGAACGCACTGGCCGACCGGCTGTCCGCCCGTACCTCCCGCCGCTCGCTGCACCCGTCCGGCCGCTGGCAGCGCTCCCCCGGCGACCCGGCGGCCGACCTGGCCCTGCTGCTGCCCCCGGTGCGCGGCTGGCCGCCCGCCGACGACCCGCGCACCGTCGCGACCCTGCGGGCCTGCCGCGAGCAGCTCACCCAGGGGCACTACGCCTACCGCTTCCGGCACGACGAGCGCCCGCTGGCGGAGGCCGAGGGCGCGTTCGTGCTGTGCGGCTTCCTGATGGCCCTCGCCGAGCACCGGCAGGGCGACGCCGTCGAGGCCGCCCGCTGGTTCGAGACCACTCGCGGACTCTGCGGCTCGGCCGGCCTGTTCTCCGAGGAGTACGACGTCGCCCAGCACCAGCAGCGGGGCAACCTGCCGCAGGCCTTCGTGCACGCCATGCTGCTGGAGTGCGCGGCCCGGCTGGCCCAGCCGCCGGCTGACCGGCGCTGACCGGCGGGCTCGGGGTCAGCTGACCGGCGGGTGCAACTGGTAGACGGCGAAGGCCCGGCCGATGACGGGCTGGGCGACGTTGCGCACCCGCACGCCGCAGGCCGTCAGACCGCGCTCGGTGCCCAGGTGGGCGTGACCGTGCACGGCCAGGTCGGCACCGGCGCCGTCGATCGCCTCGGCGAGCAGGTAGCTGCCCAGGAACGCGTGGATCTCGGGTGGTTCCCCCGCCAGGGTGTCCGGGACGGGGGCGAAGTGGGTCAGGGCGATCCGCAGGTCGCAGCCCTCGGCGGCCAGTCCGTCGAGGGCGGTGCGCAGCCCGTCGGCGCACTCGCGGCTGTGCCGGACGAAGGCCTTCATCTCGGGCTCGCCGAACTCACCGGCGCTGCGGCCGGCGAAGCCGCCGCCGAAGCCCTTGGTGCCGGCCACTCCGACCAGCAGGCCGTCCACCCGTACGGCGGTCGAGCTGCGTTCCAGCACCTGGACGCCGTGCGAGGCCAGGATCCCGGCGACCTCCTCCGGCCGGCCGGCGTCGTAGTCGTGGTTGCCGAGGACGGCGATCACGGGTACGGGCAGTCCGCCGACCTCCGCCCCCACCACGGCGGCCTCCTCGGGGGTCCCGTGCCGGGTGAGGTCCCCGGCCAGCAGCAGGACGTCCGCCAGGTCGCCGAGGGTGGCGAAGGCGGGCCGCAGCACGCCCCGGCTGTCCGGGCCGAGGTGGATGTCCCCCACCGCCGCCACCCGGATCACGGAAGGTCCTCCGCCCCGGTCGGCGGCCGGCCGTCGGCCAGCGCGATGTCGGTGTACACCTTCAGACCGTCCAGGACCTCCCCCACGATCCGCTCGACGGCGGCGCGGCGCCGCTCGTTCGGCACGGTGCCGCTCACCGTGACGTGGGTGCCGTGCAGTTCGATCCTCAGGCCCAGTTCGCCGACCTCGTCGTCGGCGAGGCGGTCGCGCAGGTGGGCGAGCCGGTACTCGGTGTCCTCGGACCCGGTGTCGTGGGCGCCGGTCATGCGGCGGCCTCCTCTGGTTCGATCACCTGGAGCCGTTCCAGGAGGTACAGGAAGGCGGCCGGCATCGGCTGCTCGCCGCGCTCCGCCCGCACCCGCCGCCAGTCGATCTTCTCCCGCAGCGGCCGCACCACCGAGAGCGCCGCCCCGAAGTCGCAGTGGTGCTCGGAGAAGGCGGCCAGCAGGCCGCTGACCAGGTCGGTGGCGGAGAGCACCGGCATGCGCACGGAGTCCACCGGCAGCACCTCGGCGCGCTCCAGCAGCTCCGAGGTGACGGGCCGCTTGGCGAGCTCCAGGATCAGGTCGACGTCCTGGCCCAGGCAGCGGGCCTTGATCAGCCAGTCCTCGGGCGGCAGGAACACCTGGAGTCCGGCCTCGCGCAGCGTGTGGGTGACGGCCTCGACGTCCTCCCGACGGATGCAGAAGTCGGCGTCGTGCTGGAGCCGCACATCGGCGCCGTGGGCGTAGGCGGCGACCCCGCCGGCCAGCGCGAACGGGTGGTCCTTGGCCTTGAGCAGCGAGCCGATCCGCTTCGCGGCCTCCAGGATCGCCTGGGCCCGGTCGGGCGGCATGTGGCCCCCGGGTTCGTCCAGCGGCCAGCCGTTCGGCTCGGTCCGGGCCGGGCCGGACGGATCGGGCTGTCCGGGGCTTCGGTCCATCGCGGCCTCCTCCGTGGGGTCCGTTCGGGACGCCCCGACGGGTACCCCGCCCACGTGAGTTCACTCCGCCGGGGCGACTCCATCTGGTCTTCGGGAGCCCCGGGCCGGTGGGCCGTCTTCCTGGAGCCTCAGGCCGGGCCGGCCAGCAGGCTGCGGTCGAGGTCGGCCAGCAGTTCGGCGGTGTCCCGGTGGACCTCGGCGGCGCCCGCGCCGAGGAGCTCGCGGGTGTCGAAGCCGCCGCTCTCCACCGCGATGCAGGGCACCCGGGCGCGGCCGGCCGCGGTGACGTCCCAGACGGTGTCACCGATGAACACCGCGTGCTCGGGTTCGGCGCCCGCCCGGTCGAGGGCGGCGTGGACCAGGTCGGGGGCGGGTTTGGTGGCGTCCACGTCGTCGGCGGAGGTGACCGCGGTGATCACCTCGTCGGCGCCGAGCGCGCGGCGCAGCACCGCGAGTTCGCGCTCGGACGCGGAGCTGGCGAGGACGACCGCCCAGCCGCGGTCGGCGCAGGCGCGCAGCAGGTCGGCGGCGCGGGGCAGCGGCTGGATGTGGGGCCAGAACCGGGCGTAGAGGGCGCTGTGGGCGGCGGTGATGCCCTCGTCGTCGCCGCGGTCGCGGTCGGTGCCGAGCAGGTGGTCGAGGAGTTGGTCGGAGCCCATGCCGATGGCCCGGTGGACCCGGGCGACGGGCAGGGTGCGGTCGTGCTGGCGCAGCGCCTCCCACCAGGCGAGGGCGTGGAAGTACGTGGTGTCGAGCAGGGTGCCGTCGACGTCGAAGAGTGCTGCCGCGGTGGTCGTCATGGTCTTCATCCTTTCGCCGGAGCCGCTGCCGCGGCGACGTGTTCGGCCTCGCTCATGACGGCACCCGCAGTCCGGAGCGTTCGCCCGCCGCCAGCAGCCCGGCGGCCCGGTCGACCAGGGCCATGATGGTCAGCGCCGGGTTGGCGCTGCCCTGGGTGGGCAGCACACTGCCGTCGGTGATCAGGAGGTTGGGGACGGCGAAGGTCCGCAGGCGGTGGTCGACGACCCCGGCGAGCGGGTGGTCGGCCATCCGGCAGCCGCCGACCAGGTGGGCGTAGCGGTCGATGGTGATGACCTCGCTCGCCCCGGCGGCGCGCAGGATGGACTCCATCACCCCCCGGGCCGCCTGGATCAGCATCCGGTCGTTGTCGCACTGGGAGAAGGAGAAGTTCGCGACCGGCAGCCCGTACCGGTCGGTCTGTTCGGCGAGGGTGATCCGGTTGTCCGGCTGGGGCAGCAGTTCGGCCATGGCGCCGAGGGTGGCCCAGTGGACGTAGTCGGAGAGGTAGGTGCGCAGGTCGGCGCCCCAGTGACCCTGGGCGACGACGTGCTCGGCCCAGGTGATGGGCAACGGGGAGATGTTCTGGATGGTGAAGCCGCGCTTGTACGGCTTGTCGGGGTCGGTCTCGTAGTACTGCTCGGTGGAGACCTCGGGCGGCGGGGCCTTGTAGGCGCGGATCTCCTCGTCGAAGCGGCCGGAGGTCTGCGGCGCGCCCTGCACCATGACGTAGCGGCCGACCAGGTCGTGGTCGTTGCACAGCCCGTCGGGGAAGCGCGGGCAGGCGGAGTTGAGCAGCAGGCGCGGGGTCTCGATGGCGTAGCCGGCGACGGCGACGGTACGGGCGCGCTGGAGGTGCTCCCGGCCGTGGTGGAAGTAGCGCACGCCGCGGGCGAGTCCGTCGGCGTCGAGTTCGACGGCGGCGGCCATGCAGTCGGCGCGGATCTCGGCGCCGTGGGCGAGGGCGTCGGGGACGTGGGTGATCAGCGGGGAGGCCTTGGCGTTGACCTTGCAGCCCTGGAGGCAGAAGCCCCGGTAGATGCAGTGCGGGCGGCGGCCGAAGCGGCCGTTGGTGATGGCGACCGGGCCCACCCGGGCCTCGATGCCGAGGGCGGCGGCCCCGCGCAGGAAGATCTCGCCGTTGCCCCCGACGGGGTGCGGCGGGTGCGGGTAGGGGTGGGGGTCGCCCCAGGGCCAGTACTGGCCTGCGACGGGGAGCTCGTACTCCACACGGCGATAGGCCTCGCGCAGGTCCTCGTAGTCGAGCGGCCAGTCGGCGCCGACGCCGTCGAGGCTGTGGGTGCGGAAGTCGGAGGGGTGGAAGCGGGGCGCGTAGCCGGCGAAGTGGATCATCGAACCGCCCACGCCGCGGCCGGAGTTGTTGGAGCCGAGCGGTACCGGGTCGGTGCCGGAGATGAGCCGGGGCTCGGTCCAGTACAGGTGGTGGGAGGAGGCCTCGTCGCTGACCCAGTCGGTGAGCGGGTCCCAGAACGGGCCGGCCTCCAGCACCACGACGCTCCAGCCCCGGCGGGCCATCCGCTGGGCCAGGGTGGAGCCGCCCGCGCCGCAGCCGACGATCAGCAGGTCCACCTCGTCGGTCTCCGCGTAGCGCCGCATGTCGCGCCGCAGGCCGTGGTCGAAACCGTGGCCGTCGCGGGGCAGCAGCCAGGCGGAGGCGTTGCTGCGGCGGACCTCCCGCTCGGCGGCGGCGTTGGCCCGTACGGTCTCGGCGGCGGCGCGCAGCCTGGAGTGCCGGCCGGGGTCGGTGGCGGGGGGCACCGGGTGGGGCGGCTCGTCGTCGGGCGGCCGGGGCGGCCTGGAGTGGGCGTCGGCGACCTCCCAGGGTTCGCGCTGGTCCGCGCCGAGGCGCAGGTAGCCGCGCGGGTGGGCGGGGCCGCCGAAGCCGATCTCGTTCCAGGCGGTGGGGAGCGAGTAGTACGCGGTGCACGCGTACCTGGTCCACAGGCTCCACACGTGCTTGGCGGGCATGCCGTGCCAGTGCTCGCCGGTGAGTTCCTGGACCCGTCCGATCAGCGCCCGCTGCTGGACCTCGCTGAGCGCGGCGAACGGGCCGTCGGCCTCCTCGTCCAGGGCGCGCAGGGAGCGGCGCCAGGCCTCGTCGTCCATCGGCATGTCGGCGTAGTGCCACCCGTCGGTCTCCAGTTCGGCGAGCCGGGCGTCGATCATCGGCAGCAGCGGGGCGTCGGGGTGGTCGAGCAGCTGGTCGAGCAGGGCGCGGGCGGTGGCCTCCTCGGCGGGGGTGAAGAACCGCAGCGGCGGCTGGGGCCCGGTGCGGGCCACCACGACGGCCGTCGTCTCGCGGTCCCAGTGCCGGGCCTGGGAGAGCACGTCGAAGCCGGGGAAGCGGGGCTCAGGCATCAGCGGACTCCCGTCGCAGTACGGCGGCGACCAATCCCATCCCTCCGACCAGGCTCATCAGCAGCGGTGCGAACAGCGGCGGGCCCATCTCGACGTTGTAGCGGGCCATCGCCCAGCCGCCCGGCTTCTCGGCGATGCCGCGCACGTGCAGCCAGGTGCCCTGGAGGCCGTTGGCGACGATGGACGCGGAGGCGACCGGCAGCAGGGTGCGGGCGGCCCGGGGGCTGATCGCCCCGGCCACCCCGGCGACGGCACCGACCGGGCCCAGCAGGACCGGCCACCACATGACACGGTTGCCGAAGCCGGCCCGGTCGTGCTCCAGGTAGATCTCGGCGGCGGTGATCACCGAGCCGGCGCCGGTGGCCAGCGCCAGCGAGCGCTGGAAGCGCCCGGTGCGGACGTTGCGCAGCGCCAGTCCGGCACCGCGCCGGACCGGGTCAGTGATGGCCATGCCGGCCTCCGAAGGACGGCAGCAGTTCCTGGAGCTTCGCCTTGAAGCCCTGGCGGACCATCGCCGCGCGGTCGCTGTCCCCGCGCAGCACGGACGCGGCGGCGGCCTGGATCTGGTCCCAGCTGGCGTGCGGCGGGATCGGCGGGACGGCCGGGTCGGTACGCAGCTCCAGGACGTAGGGGCGGTCCGCGTTGAGGGCGTGCTGCCAGCCTCCGGCCACGTCCTCCGGCTCGACCGCGCGTTCGGCGCCGAGGCCGAGGCTGCGCGCGAAGCCCGCGTAGTCGATGTCGGGCAGCTGCTGGGAGGGCAGGAAGCTCGGGGCACCCTCCATGGCCCGCATCTCCCAGGTGACCTGGTTGAGGTCGCGGTTGTTGAGCACCGCCACCACCAGCCGCGGGTCCTCCCACTGCTGCCAGTACTTGGCGATGGTGATCAGTTCGGCGAGCCCGTTCATCTGCATCGCGCCGTCGCCGACGATGGCGATGGCGGGCCGGTCGGGGTGGGCGAACTTGGCGCCGATCGCGTACGGCACGCCCGGGCCCATGGTGGCCAGGGTGCCGGACAGCGAGCCGCGCATCCGGCCGCGGAAGCGCAGGTGGCGGGCGTACCAGTTGGCGGCGGAGCCGGAGTCGGCGGTGACCATGACGTCGTCGGGCAGCAGGTGGTCGAGGGCGTGGATCGCGTACTCGGGGTTGATCGGGTCGGCATCCACCCCGGCGCGCCGCTCCATCACGTCCCACCAGCGCTCGGTGTTGTCGCTGATCGTGCGCTGCCAGTCGCGGTCCTCCTTGCGGACCAGCAGCGGCAGCAGCCGGTCGAGGGTGCGGGCGGCGTCGCCGACCAGGTTGACCTCGTACGGGTAGCGCAGTCCGACCATGAACGGGTCGAGGTCGATCTGCACGGCCCTGGCCTGCCCGAACTCGGGCAGGAACTGGGTGTACGGGAAGGAGGAGCCGATCGTGAGCAGGGTGTCGCAGTCGCGCATCAGCTCGTAGGAGGGGCGGGTGCCGAGCAGGCCGATCGACCCGGTGACGTACGGCAGCGTGTCGGGCAGGACGTCCTTGCCGAGCAGCGCCTTGGCGACCCCTGCGCCGAGCAGTTCGGCGGTCTGCTGGACCTGCTCCCGGGCGCTGCGGGCGCCCTGGCCGATCAGGATCGCGACCTTGCGGCCGGCGTTGAGCACGTCGGCGGCCCGGCGCAGCTCGGCGTCCTCGGGGACGACCGTCCACTGCGGGGCGCCCAGACTGGAGGGCACCATCTTGAAGGCGTGCTCCGGGGGACTGTAGTCCAGCTCCTGGACGTCGGCGGGCACGATCACGGCGGTGACGGTGCGGCGGCCGGCAGCGGTGCGCATCGCCCGGTCGAGCACGTTGGGCAGCTGCTCGGGGACGGTCACCATCTGGCAGTACTCCGCGGCGACGTCCTTGAACAGGTTCAGCAGGTCGACCTCCTGCTGGTAGGAGCCGCCCATGGCACTGCGGTTGGTCTGGCCGACGATGGCCACCACCGGGACGTGGTCCAGCTTGGCGTCGTACAGCCCGTTGAGCAGGTGGATCGCGCCCGGGCCCGAGGTCGCCGCGCACACTCCGGTACGGCCGGAGAACTTGGCGTAGCCGACGGCCTCGAAGGCGGCCATCTCCTCGTGGCGGGCCTGGACGAAGACGGGCTTGTTGTCGGCGCGGCCCCAGGCTGCGAGCAG
Source organism: Kitasatospora sp. NPDC017646 (assembly GCF_044329365.1). Taxonomy (NCBI): domain Bacteria; kingdom Bacillati; phylum Actinomycetota; class Actinomycetes; order Kitasatosporales; family Streptomycetaceae; genus Kitasatospora; species Kitasatospora sp. NPDC017646. The sequence continues at coordinate 203,560 of NZ_JBIRJC010000001.1, forward strand.
CCCGTTGATGCCGTCGCCGGGGTAGCCGAAGACGTACTGGACGTCCCAGGCGCGCAGTCGTTCCAGGATGTGGTCGGAAACCTTCGGGGACACAGTGCTCCTCCTGACGCCCTTGACACGACGGCCCCCCGCAGCACGGCTAACCGCTGCGGGGGGTCGGAAACACCCGCCGGGGGAAAAGTCAGTCCGACTCGGCCGGTTCGTCGGCCCAGCCGGGGGCGTCGCGGTCCTCCAGCTGCTCGCGCAGCCGGGTCAGCGTGGCGGTGAGCAGCCGGGAGACGTGCATCTGGGAGACGCCGATCCGCTCCGCGATCTCGGACTGGGTCCGGCCCTCCCAGAAGCGGAGCTTGAGCACCGTCTGTTCGCGCTCGGGGAGTCCGGCGAGCAGGGGGCGCACGGCGGTGCGGAAGTCGGCGAGTTCGATGCCGGGGTCGCAGCCGCCGAGCCGGTCCAGCATCGCGCTGCCGCTCTCGTCGGTGTCCTGCTCGCGCAGCGCGTCCAGCGAGCTGGGGCGGTAGACCCGGCCGGCGACCAGGCCTTCGGTGGCCTGTTCGACGCTCAGGTGGAGGTCCTCGGCGATCTCCCGCGGTTGCGGGAGGCGGCCGAGCTCCTGCTCCAGCCGGTCCGAGCCACGGGCGACCGTCAGGTACAGCTCCTGCATGCTCCGCGGCACCCGGACCGGCCACGAGGTGTCCCGGAAGAAGCGCTTCATCTCGCCGGCGATGGTGGGGATGGCGTAGGTGACGAACTCGACGCCGCGCTGCGGGTCGTAGCCGTCGACGGCCTTGATCAGGCCGATCGTGCCGACCTGGAGGATGTCGTCCATGTCCTCCGCACGGTGGCGGAAGCGGGCGGCGATGAAGCGCACCAGCGGCATGTTCAGCTCGATGATCGTGCCGCGTACGTAGCTGTACGCGGCGCTCTCCCGGGCCAGCCCGGACAGCCGCTCGAACAGCGCGTCGCTGAGTTCACGCGCCTCGGTCTTGCCCATCGCGCGGAGTTGGGTCTTGGTGGGTCGGGGCGGCAGGTCGGACGGGGTGCCCGAGGACAGGACGGTCTCCTGCCCGCCACGGGGAGCTGTTTCCAGAGGGGTGGACACGAGTCCTCCTCGGCATCGGGATGAACGCCCGGCGACGCCCACGGGCTCTCGCTCGCGCGTCGGGGGCTCTTCCCCAGGATCCCGACCCGGCTTCGCCGGCGGGGTCCCGGTGGCACCCGGCCGGGTGCCGGCGACCGTTCGTCCGGCGAACCGCCGCACGGGTGTTCTACCCGACATACGACATGGAATTCACGTTTCCGGCTGGTTTCTTGTGATTTATCCGGGTACACGCGCTCAGGCAATGACCCGGACGTCCGAGAGGAGGGGCGGTCATGCCCCGAGGATCCAGCCCCAAGCGGGAACGCCAGTACGAGCACATCAAGGACAGCGCGCTCGACCGGGGCGAGAGCGAGAAGCGGGCCGAGGAGATCGCAGCCCGGACGGTCAACAAGGAGCGCGCCCGGCACGGCGAGTCCAAGACCGCGAGCCGCACGTCGACCCACGACATGTCGTCCGCCCGGCGCGGCGGACAGCGCTCGCACAAGGGCTCGGGCGGGCCGACCTACGACCAGCTGTACAACGAGGCCAAACACCGCAACATCAAGGGCCGTTCGAAGATGAACAAGCACGAGCTGGCCGACGCGCTCGGCCGCTGAGCCCTGCTCACCGAGCGGGGCCGCCGCTGCATCCGGTTTCCGGCTCCTGACTTCCGACTTCCGACGAAGGTGCGCCATGACCGTTCCGACGCCCCCTGATCCGGACACCCAGCCGATCCCCCACCCCAACCCCGCGCCCAGGCCGGGCGAGGGCCCCGATCCGGTGCCTCCGCCCATCCCGCCGTTCCCGGACCCCACGCCCTACCCTGACCCCGACCCGGCACCACCACCGCAGCCACACCCCGGGCAGCCGTAGCGTTCTGCGGCTCGACGGCTTCAGCCCCGACGGCTGAAGCCGTCGAGCCGTACGTGCCGGTCGAGCGGGGAGGGCACCTCCAGCCAGACCAGCTTGCCCCCGCCCTCGGGCACCGACCCCCAGGCCCGGGCGAGCCGGTCCACCACCCGCAGGCCGTGCCCGCCCGGCCGGGCCGGGTCACCGGCCTCGGCCAGCCGCGGCGGCACCGGGCTGGCGTCCACGACCTCCACCCGCAGACGGGCACCGTCCCAGTCCAGGCGCAGCTCCCGCGGGCCGCCGGGGGCGTGCAGACAGGCGTTGGTGACCAGCTCCGAGACCATCAGCAGGACGTCCTCCGCCAGGGCCCTCTGTTCGTCGTCCGCGGCCGGCAGCCAGTGCCAGGACCGCAGCGCCGCACGGCTGAAATCACGGCTGCGCTGCACCGCGCCCTCACTGCCCGCGAACGCGAGCCGCCTGGTATCCCCGGCGGCCGCCGGTCGTCCTCGCCCGGTACGGTCCATGCCGGCCCTCCTCACACCGGGCCCGGCGGGGCGCTTCGTCGCGCCGACGACACTTCCTCCGACGGCCGTGCGGGTTCGGGCGACGCCCCGGGCTCCGCGTCCGGCGAAGAACCGGGCAGGGCCGACGCCGCTCCCGGATCTGGATGGACCCGCTGCGCGGGTTCGTCGACCCGTCTCACCGGTCGGGACGGCGCCGCGCCGTCCCGACCGCCGTGCCGCGCGAGGCGGACGGTCGAGTGCTCGGAGACCGTCCCGGATGCGGCCGGGGACGCCACGTGCTCCTCGTCCATGCCCCGCGTTTGCCCCGCCCGGTCATGGCTACACGCGCCGACGTGAGACACGCGCCGACGTGAGGAGGCGGAGGCGATCACCATGGCGGCGACGAACATCGGCCACGAAGACCACCTCCCCCGGCCCCGGGTCGGCCGCCGGGAGTCGCCCGAGGAACGGGCCGACCGGCGTTGGAGCGACCTGCTCCAGGAGGTCCGGGTCGCCCAGACCGGCTCGCAGATCCTCTTCGGCTTCCTGCTGAGCGTGGTCTTCATGCCGCGCTTCGCCCAGCTCGACGGTTTCGACCGCGGACTCTACGTGGCCACCGTCGTGCTCGGCGCTCTCGCCACCGGTTCGCTGACGTCCCCCGTCGCCTACCACCGGATCTTCGCCGGGCGCCGCCTCAAGCCCCAACTGGTCGACGCCGCGGCCCGGTTGGTCGCCGTCGGCCTGGTGCTGCTGGCCCTGACGATCGGCTCGGCGCTGCTGCTCCTGCTGCGGGTGGCGACCGACTCGGCGATCTCCGGCTGGATCACCGCCGCCGTCATGCTGTGGTTCGCGTCCTGCTGGCTGCTGCTGCCCGTCGGGCACCTGCACCGGCACAACGACCGGAGCCCCCGGCCGCCCGACGGGCCCGACGGGCCGGACTGCGACGACCCCCACCCGTGACGGGGTGACCCGTCCGGCACGTTTCGGCGCCGGGGGCCCGGCAAGACGCCCCCCATGAGGATCCGTACGCATTCCGAGCCCCGAACCGTGGTCATCACCGGTGCCACCGCCGGAGTCGGCCGGGCCTGCGTCCGGGCGTTCGCCACCGACGGCAACCGACTGGTGCTGGTCGCCCGTGGCGTCGCCGGGCTGCGCGCGGCCTCCGCCGAGGCGCAGGCCGCCGGCTCCCCGGTGCGCACCATCCTGGCCGACGTCTCCGACCCGGAGGCCTGCGAGGCGGCGGCGGCCCGGGCCGAGGCGGAATTCGGCCCGATCGACGTCTGGGTCAATGACGCCTTCGTGTCGGTGTTCGCGCCCTTCACCGAGATCAGCCCCGAGGAGTACCGCCGGGTCACGGAGGTCACCTACCTCGGCTACGTCAACGCCACCCGGGCCGCGCTGAGCCGGATGCTGCCGCGTGACCGCGGCACCATCGTCCAGGTCGGCTCCGCGATCGCCTACCGCGGCATCCCGCTCCAGACCGCCTACAGCGGTGCCAAGCACGCCATCCAGGGCTGGCACGAGGCGCTGCGCTGCGAGCTGCTGGCCAGCGGGACGGGGGTGCGGGTCACCATGGTGCAGCTGCCCGCGGTCAACACCCCGCAGTTCGACTGGGTGCTCAACCGGCTGCGCGGCCGGGCCCGACCCGTCGCGCCCGTCCACCAGCCCGAAGTGGCCGCCCGCGCCGTCCGCTACGCCGCCGACCACCCCGGGCGGCGCGAGTACTGGGTCGGCGGCAGCACCGTGGCCACCTTGATCGCCAACGCGATCGCCCCCGGTCTGCTCGACCGCTACCTCGCCCGCACCGGCATCAACGCCCAGCAGGAGCACGGGCCGCGCCACCCGGAGGACCGCGCCAACCTGTGGGCCCCGGCGGACGCCTCCCGGGACCACGGCGCCCACGGCCGCTTCGACGAGGAGTCCCACGAACGCAGCGCCCAGCTCTGGGCCTCCCAGCACCACGGACTGCTCGCCACCACCGGTGGCGCGGTCCTCGCCGGTGCCGCCGCCCGCGCGCTCGCGCGGGGGCGGTGACCGGCGGCGGTGCACCGACCGGCCGTCATGGATCCGGGCACGGCGCTGCGGCGGATCGCCTTCCTACTGGAGTGGAACGACGCCTCGCCCTATCGGGTGCGGGCCTTCCACACCGCGGCCGACGCGGTCCACGCCCTGCCGCCCGGGCCGGTGGACGCCGCGCGGGCCCGCCGCCTGCCGGGCGTCGGCCCGGTCACCGCCGAGGTGATCGCCCAGGCCTCCACCGGCACGACCCCGACGTACCTCGCCCGGCTGGAAGCCGCGGCCGGACCGACCGCCGAGGCCGGGTGGGGTCTGCTCGCGACCGCCCGGGGCGACTGCCACCTCCACTCCGACTGGTCCGACGGCGGCCACCCCATCGAGGAGATGGCCGAGGCCGCCCGCGCGCTCGGGCACCGCTGGGCCGTCCTCACCGACCACTCGCCCCGGCTGACGATCGCCCACGGCCTCAGCCCCGAACGGCTGCGGGAGCAGCTCGACGTGGTCACGGCGTACAACTCCCGGGACGGGCACGACGGTTCCTTCCGGCTCCTGACCGGGATCGAGTGCGACATCCTGGAGGACGGCTCGCTCGACCAGGAACCCGAACTGCTCGACCGGCTCGACCTCGTGGTGGCCTCCGTCCACTCCAAACTGCGCGCGGACCCGGAGCCGATGACGGCCAGGATGCTGACGGCGGTGCTCGGCCCGCGCACCAACGTGCTCGGCCACTGCACCGGCCGGATCGTCACCGGCCGCGGCCGGCCGCCCTCCCGCTTCGACGCCGAGGCCGTCTTCGAGGCCTGCGCCGCCGCCGGGACGGCCGTGGAGATCAACTGCCGCCCAGAGCGCCGCGATCCGCCCGACGAGCTGCTCCGTCTGGCCGTCGACGCGGGCTGCCTGTTCGCCGTCGACACCGACGCCCACGCCCCGGAGCAACTGCACTGGCTCACCTCCGGCTACGCCCGCGCGGCCCGCTTCGGCCTCACCCCCGAACGGCTCGTCACCACCTGGCCGCGCGAGCGGCTCCTCGCCTGGGCGCACCCGGCCCCCGGCTGACCGAAATGCCGGTGTCATCCAGGTCGGTCCGGTCTCGGCGATGCACGAGCAGGACTTCCGGCGGGCGCACGAGCTGATGACGAGGGCGCCGCTGCGGCTGGTCCAGGCGGTGCTGCCGGCGATGCGGGCCCGCGGCGCGGGCTCGATCGTGATGATCAGCTCGATCGGCGGGCGGATCCCGGCCCCGCACCTGTTGCCGTACGTGGCCGCCAAGTTCGCGCTGACCGGCCTCTCGGAGGGGCTGGCGGCGGAGCTGGCGCCGTACGGCATCCGGGTGACGACCGTACTGCCGGGCCTGATGCGCACCGGCTCCCACACGGCCGCCGAGTTCGCCGGGCAGGCGGACCGCGAGTACGCCTGGTTCGCCACCGCGGCGTCCATGCCGCTGGTGTCGATGGACGCCCGGCGGGCCGCGCGGCGGATCGTCCGGGCGGCCGAGACCGGGCGGCGCGAGCTGGTGCTGACGCCGCTGGCCAAGGCCGCCGTGCTGGCCCACGGCGCCGCGCCCGCCACCACCAACCGTTTGCTCTCCCTGACCGCGCGGGTGCTGCCGTCGGCCGGCGGCGCTCCGGAGCACGGCGTCCCGGGCGTGCGGGCCGCCTCCCGGCACCGTCCGGGTGGCCCGGTTCACCGGCTCACCGCCCTCGGACGGCGGGCGGCCCGGGCCCACAACGAGCCGACCGCGTCCTGAGGTGGGTGTTTGCCCCCGCCTGCCGGGTGTGGAAGCGCGCGTCCGGGGCACACGCGGCTCGGGGGCCATGACCCGCCCCACCGTCGGAGCCACGAGAGGAGCACACCCCATGGGTACCGAGGACAAGGCACGCAATGTCGCGGAGAAGGCCCACGGCAAGGTCAAGGAGGCCGCCGGCAAGGCCATGGGCGACCCGGTCGTCGAGGCCGAGGGCAAGGGCAAGCAGATGAAGAGCGACATCAAGCAGGCCGGCGAGAAGCTCAAGGACGTCGGGAAGGACTGAGTCCGGTACGGCGGCCGCCCCGCGCGGCCGCCGACCCGTCCGGAGGGAGAGCCACCATGAAGGCCGTGACCTGGCACGGACGCCGTGACGTCCGCGTCGACTCCGTACCCGACCCGGTGATCCGCGAGCCCACGGACATCCTGGTGGAGGTCACCACCACCGGGCTGTGCGGATCCGACCTGCACCTGTACGAGGTGCTGGGCGCCTTCCTGGACGAGGGCGACATCCTGGGCCACGAGGCGATGGGCGTCGTCCGCGAGGCGGGCCCCGCCGTGCACGCCGTCGAACCGGGCGACCGCGTGGTCGTGCCGTTCAACGTCTGCTGCGGCACCTGCCCCACTTGTGTGCAGGGCCTCCAGTCCCAGTGCGAGACCACCCAGGTGCGCGACTACGGGATGGGCGCCGCCCTGTTCGGCTACACCAAGCTCTACGGTCAAGTTCCGGGCGGTCAAGCCGAGTTGCTGCGGGTCCCGTTCGGCAACACGCTGCCGGTGCCGATCCCGCACGGGCCGCCGGACGACCGCTACGTGCTGCTGTCCGACGTGCTGCCCACCGCGTGGCAGGCCGTCGACTACGCGGAGATCCCGCCCGGCGGCAGCGTCGCGGTGCTCGGGCTGGGCCCCATCGGGGACATGTGCACCCGGATCGCCCGTCACCGCGGGGCCGGCACCGTGATCGGCGTCGACCTGGTGCCCGAGCGGCTGGAACGCGCCCGGGAGAACGGGGTCGAGGTGCTCGACCTGGTCCGGCTCGGCTCCCGGGTGGTCGACGCCGTCCGGGACCTCACCGACGGCCGCGGCCCGCACTCCGTGATCGACGCCGTCGGGATGGAGGCGCACGGCTCCCCCGCCGCGACCGCCGCCCAGCGGATGACCTCGCTGCTGCCGGACGCGCTGGCCGCCAGGCTGATGACCCGGGTCGGCCTCGACCGGCTGCACGCCCTGCACCTGGCGGTGGACCTGGTCCGGCGCGGCGGGACGATCTCGCTGTCCGGCGTGTACGGCGGGATGACCGACCCGCTGCCGATGCTGACCATGTTCGACAAGCAACTGCGGCTGCGGATGGGGCAGGCGAACGTCCTGCGCTGGATGGACGACCTGCTGCCGCTGCTGGGCGACGGCGACCCGCTGGGGGTGGAGGGCTTCGCCACCCACCACCTGCCGCTGGCCGAGGCCCCCGCCGCGTACGACATGTTCCAACACAAGCAGGACGGCGTGGTCAAGGTGCTGTTCCAGCCCTGACCGGCCGCCCGCCCGCGCCCCACGCCCGCTCCAAGGAGGCGAACGCGATGAGCACCATGAGCAACCCGGTACCGAAGGATCCGCAGGAGCCGGTCGAGACGCCGGAGTCCCGGATGACCGGCGAGGGAAGCCCACCGCCGGAGCACGAGGAGGAGAAGGGGCCGCAGGACGGCCCCGAGTTCGAGGTGACGGAGCCGGCCCACGAGCCGGAGAAGTAGCAGCACCGGCAGCAGGACCGCGCGGGCCGGACCGATCATCGGAGCTTTCCGGCCCGCCGTCCGGCGAACGGGTGGTCCGGTGCCGCGATCGCGCGCGCGGCGGCGTTGCGCGCGGGACGCGTGCGCCGACCGGACGGTACACCTGGGGGCCGCCCGCCCCGGTGGCGGGCGCCCGGAGGACCGACATGGGGGTGGTGGAAATGCGAACGATGCTCGAACTCCTGCTCTGGTGGGGGGTGTTGCTGTTGCTCAACACCGTGTTCATCAGCTCGGTGTCCCCGCTGGAGATGGCGGTGGGCGGCGGTGTGGCGCTCCTCGGGGCAGTGGGCGCGGTCGCCGTCCGGCGCGCGTCCGGGGCCACTCCCGGTGGAACGGCCCGACTGGCGCGGGCGCTGTGGGCGTTCCCGTGGACCCTGCTGGCCGACACCGGTCGGCTCGCGCTCGCCGTGCTCTCCCCCCGGCACCGGCGCGGCGGCTTCCGCACCGTGCGGCTCGGCAACGGCACCGGGGCCGCCTGGGGCGCGGCACTGCTGTCCTCGACGCCCGGCGCGTACGCGGTGGGGAGCCGGGACGGCGAACTGACCGTCCACGCGCTCGGTGACGGACGCTCCTCGCTGGAGCGGGCGTTGACCGGAGCCGGGGAGTGAACGCCTGGCTGCTCGCGGCGGCCGTGCTGGCCGTCGGCGGGATCGGCCCCTGCCTGCTGCTCGGACTTCGCGGCTCGCCCCAGCAGCGCCTGGCCGGACTCAACCTCGCCGCGACGACCGCCTCCGTCGTCCTGCTGCTCCTCGCCCAGGGGTTCAGCCGCACCTCGTACACCGACCTGGCGCTGGACCTCGCAGTACTGGCGCCCGCCGGGACGCTGGTGTTCACCCGCTTCCTGGCCGGGAGGCAGCAGTGACGCCCCGGCACACCCTCGCGCTGGTCCTGTTGGTGGCCGGCACCGCGGCGCTGCTGCTCGCCGCGCTCGCCCTCGCCGTGCTGCCAGGCCCCTACCTGCGCCTGCACGCCCTCTCCCCGGCCGCCGCCCTCGGCGCGCCACTGGTCGCGCTCGCCCTCGCCGTGGACACCGGGCCGGGACGGGCGGCCGTGAAGCTGCTGGTGATCGGCCTGTTGCTGGCCGCCGGCGGCACCGTCACCACAATGGCCGTCGCCCGCACCACCGTGCGCGCCGAACGGGAGGCCCAGCGTTGACCAACGCCCTGACCGTGATCGCCCTGCTGCTCACCGCCGTCACCGCCACCGCCGCAGCGCTCACCCGCGACCCGGTGCGGCAGGCCGCCGTCCTCGCGCTGCTCGGCCTCTGCCTCGCGATGCTGTTCACCGTGCTCCAGGCGCCCGACGTCGCGCTCTCCCAGCTCGGCGTCGGCAGCGCCATCACCCCGCTGCTGATCCTGCTGACCGTCCGCCGGGTGCGCCGCCAGGAGCGGTCGGACGACCACCCGGACCGCACCGAGTGAGCCGCGCCGCCCGGCTGCGGCTGTTCCTGACCGCCGCCGCCGTCCTCGCCGCCGCCCTGATCGCCGCCGCCACCGAGTTGCCCCGCTTCGGCGGGAACCACCACCCCTACGGGGAACGGGCGGTGGCGGCCGGCCTGGCCCAGCGGACGGCCAACATCGTCTCCTCCGTCAACTTCGACCAGCGGGCCTTCGACACCCTCGGCGAGGAGTCGATCCTGTTCGGCTCGGTGCTCGGCGCCGGCATGCTGCTGCGGCTGGCGCGGGACGAGCACAAGCGCCGCGCCGCCGCCGAACCCGTGCTGCCCACCACCCGGCTGTTCGGCGCCACCCTGCTGCCGGTCACCCTGCTGGTCGGCGGATACCTCGTCGCCCACGGCCAGTTGAGCCCCGGCGGCGGTTTCCAGGGCGGCGTCGCGCTGGCCACCGCCCTGCACCTGGCCTACGTCGCCGCCGACTACCTGGTGCTCAAGCGGATCCGCCCACTGGCCGTCCTGGACGTGGCGGAGGCCGTCGCGGCCGGCAGCTACGCCGCGCTCGGACTGATCGGCCTCGTCCAGGGCGCCGGCTACCTCGCCAACACCCTGCCGCTCGGCACCTTCAACCAGATGTCCTCCAGCGGGCTGGTAGCGGTGGTCAACGCCGCCGTCGGGGTCGAGGTCGCCTCGGGCGTGGTGGTCCTGCTGGCGCACTTCCTGGACCAGGCGGTCGAGATCGCCCCCCGCGGGGAGGGCGGCGAATGAGCCTCTTCCCCTACCTGGTCGCCGGCTGGATCCTGCTCGCCGGGCTGTACGGCCTGGTGACCAGCCGCAACCTGGTGCAGGCGGTCGGCTGCCTGGCCGTCGCCCAGTCCTCCACCTACGTCCTGCTGCTCGCCGTCGGCTACCGCGGCCACGGCGCCACCGCACCCGTCTTCTCCGACCTGCCGACCGACGCCCCGGTGGTCGACCCGGTGGTCCAGGCGCTCGCCCTGACCGACATCGTGGTCGGGGCGACCGTCACCGCACTGCTGCTGTCCCTGGTCATCCAACTGCGCAAGCGGCACGACACAGTGGACCCGGAGGAACTCACCGGGCTGCGGGGGTGAGGCCCGGTGAACACGGCTGATCCGTTCAGCACCACCAACCTGCTGCCGCTGGCCGTCGCCATCCCGCTGCTCGGCGCCGCCGTCATGGCCGTCGCCGGACGCCGGCTGCCCCGCTGGGGCCGCGACGCGCTGGCCACCGCCTGGGCCGCCGCCGACGTGGCCTGTCTGGCCCTGTTGTGGGCGCGGACCGCACCGGAGGGCCGGGCGGTGTCCTGGCTCGGCGGCTGGAGCCCGCGCAACGGCCACAGCGTCGGCATCGTCCTGGTCGCCGACCGCCTCGGCACCGGCCTCGCTCTGCTCGCGGCCGTCCTCGTCCTCGCGGTGGTCTGCTACGCCTGGCGGTACTTCGACGAGCCCGCCGGCGAGCACGGCGGGATGTTCCCCGCCCTGCTGCTGCTCTTCGAGGCCGGGATGTGCGGCTTCGCCCTCACCGGGGACCTCTTCGACGCCTTCGTCTTCTTCGAGCTGATGGGCGCCGTCGCCTACGCGCTGACCGGTTACCGGATCGAGGACCCGCGCCCGCTGCAGGGCGCGCTCGCCTTCGGACTGGTCAACTCGGCCGCCGCGTACCTCTCGCTGCTCGGCATCGGCCTGCTCTACGCCCGCACCGGCGAACTCGGCCTCGCCCAGATCGGCGCGGCCCTGGACCAGCGTGCCGCGGCGGGGCACGGCCGGGACGCCCTGGTCGTCGTCGGATTCGTGCTGGTCCTAACCGGTCCGCTGGTCAAGGCCGCGACGGCGCCCTTCCACTTCTGGCTGCCGGACGCCCACGCGGTGGCGCCGAGCCCGGTGTGCATGCTGCTGTCCGGGGTGATGGTCGAACTGGGCGTCTACGGGGTCGCCCGCATCCACTGCGTCGTCTTCGGCGGGGCCGGCGGCCTGCCGGACGCCGCGGTCCGCGACACCCTGCTCGCCGCGGGCGTGCTCACGGCCCTGGTCGGCGCCCTGATGTGCTGGCAGCAGCGACACCTGAAGCGGATGCTCGCCTTCTCCACCGTCGGGCACATCGGACTGTTCCTGATCGGCGCCGCGCTGCTCGACCCGGCCGGGCTGACCGGCTCGGCGGTGTACGTGGCCGGCCACGCGGGCGCCAAGGCGGCGCTGTTCGGCCTCACCGGCGTGCTGCTCGACCGGTACGGCTCGGTGGACGAGCACGGGCTGCACGGCCGGGCCCGCGAACTCCGGCTCACCGGGCTGCTGTTCGTCATCGGCGCACTCGCCCTGGCCGGGCTGCCGCCGTTCGGCACCGGGCTCGGCAAGTCCGTCACCGAGGAGGCCGCCGGGCGCTGGGGCGGCTGGCTGCCGGTGGTGTTCGTGCTGGTCTCCGCGCTCACCGGTGGCGCGGTGCTGCGCGCCGGGCTGCGGGTCTTCGGCGGGGTCGGCGCGCCGCCGGCCGAGCACCCCGAGGTGGCCGCGACCACCGGCGACGGCGAGGAGCCCGAGATCCGCGAACCGGGGCGCCGCACGCCGGTACCGATACTGCTCGTCCCGGGTCTGCTGCTGGCCGGCTGCCTGGCCGTCGGCGTGCTGCCGGGCGTCGGACGGGCCCTGGCCGCCGCGGCGGTGGCCTTCACCGACCGGGCCGGCTACCTCACCGACACCCTCGGACGGCCGAACGGGCCGACCCCGGCCGCGCCCGCCGTGCCCGAGGCCTGGTGGACGGCGTCCGGAGTCCTGCTGGGCCTGCTCTCCGCCCTGCTGGCCGTCGGCCTCGCCACCGCCGCCGTCCGGCGCGACCCCGGGCGCGGCACCGGTGGACTGTACCGGGCGACCGTCCTGCCGCTGCGCCGACTGCACTCGGGACTGCTCGGGGACTACGTGGCCTGGCTGGCCGTGGGGCTGGCCGCGCTGCTGGTCGCCCTGACCGCGCAGCTGTGAGGCGGCCCGGCTCCCGCCACGCCCCCGGGCCGCCCGGGGGTCACACGGGAGGAGCGTCGGCGGCAGGGGCACCACCCCCGAGGATCCCCGCCGTCCGCACCGACATGTTCCGCGCCGCCGGCGGCTTCCGACCGCGGTTGTGGCTGGGCGGCGAGGAGGAGCTGCTGGCCGCCGACCTCGCCGCCACCGGCCACTGGCTGGTCTACGCCGACGGACTGACGGTCCATCACCGCCCGTCCCCGGCCCGCGACGCGACGCTGCGGCGGCGGCACGGGATCCGCAACACCCTCTGGTTCACCTGGCTGCGCCGGCCGCTGTGGCGCGCGGTGCGCCGCACCGCCTTCCTGGCCCGCACGGTGCCGCGGGACGCGGTGTCCCTCCGGGCCTTCGCCGAGGCGGTGGCGGGCCTGCCGTGGGTGCTGCGCGAACGGCGGACCGTACCGCCCCGGGTCGAACGGGCGCTGCGGAGCCTGGAAGGGGCGCAGCGTACGTCCCGGGCCCGCCGCTACATCGGCTGAACCGGGGCACGGCCGCCGGCCGGGAGGGCACCCGCCCCCCGGCCGGGTCACCGACGCGGTGTCGGCGACGGGCGCGGCAGCTGCGAGAGGGCGGCCAGGACGTCGGCGGGGCGGATGCGCAGCAGGCGGGGGTCGGGCCGCGGACCGTGGGCGTCGCCGGGCCGGGTGTCGTCGCCGTCGTACCGCCACAGGGCGAGGTGGCGGGGGCCGGGGGGCGGTCCCCACAGTACCGGCGAGACCGGGCCGAAGAGCGTCACCGAGGGCGTGCCGAGCGCGGCCGCCAGATGGGCGATCCCGGTGTCCCCGCAGACCACGGCGCGGGCCCCGGCCACCAGCGCCGCCAGCAGGGGGAAGGGCAGGTCCGCACCGCCGCCGAGGACGTCCCCCGCGGGCAGTGCGGCGTCGCGCGCGACGTCTTCGGCGAGGGCGCGTTCACCGTGTCCGGCCGTGACCACCACCCGTTGGCCCTGCCCCCGCAGCGCGCGGGCCACCGCGGCGAACCGGTCGGGCGGCCACTGCCGGGCGGCCGAGTCGGCTCCCGGATGGACGAGCACGGCCCCGGGCGCGGGCGAGGGGACGGCGGGCCGGGCGATGAGCAGGTCGTCGGCGTCCGCGCCGATGCCGTGGTGGCGCAGCAGGCGGCACCAGCGTTCGCGCTCGTGCTCGTCGTCCCGCCAGCGCGGGGCGCGGGCGTCGGCGTAGGCGATCAGGCGGGCGGGTCGCAGGCGGGCCAGGGCGTCACGGCTGGCCGGTCCGTTGCCGTGCAGGTCCACCGCGAGGTCGGGCGGTGGACCGTCCCAGGGCAGGCGGTGGGGCACCTCGCGTCCGGGGGCGTCGGTGGCCAGCAGCCGGTCCGCCGAGCCGGTGGCGGCGAGGGCCGGTGCCAGCCGGTCCGGGGCGGCCAGGACCAGCTCGTGGTCCGGGTGGTGGCGGCGCAGCGCGCGCAGGGCGGGTACGGCGGTGAGCAGGTCCCCCAGGCCGAGCGCCCGCAGGACCAGGAGGGTGGGCCGCCCTTCGCTCACGGGCGGGGCCGGACGGAGGCCCGCTCGGCGAGCGCCGTGGTGGAGCGGCCGTCCAGGTAGGGCAGGACGAGCACCTGGCCGCCCCATTCGGCCAGCACCGACGCCTCGGGCAGGGCTTCGGGCCGGTAGTCGCCGCCCTTGACCCAGACGTCCGGGCGCAGGGCGCGCAGGACCCGTTCGGGGGTGTCCTCCTCGAACACCTGGATGGCGTCCACGCAGCCGAGGCCGGTGAGGATCCGCCCGCGGTCGCCCACCGGGTTGAGCGGGCGGCCCGGGCCCTTGAGCCGGCGCACGGAGTCGTCGGAGTTCAGGCAGACGATCAGGCAGTCGCCCAGGCGGGCGGCGGATTCCAGGAGGGAGACGTGACCGGCGTGCAGCAGGTCGAAGCAGCCGCCGGCCGCCACGACCGTGCCGCCCCTGGCCCGGGTGGCCTCGGCGATCCGCCGGGCGTCGGGCGGCGCGGTCGCCGGGGCGGGGGCCTGGTCCCACAGGGCGGGGTTGCCGGCACCGCCGCGGGCCACGAAGTCCGCCGCCGCGGTGACCCCGCTCTGCACCGCCTCCTCGGGGATCGCGCCGGCCGCCAGGGCCGCGGTGGCGGCTGCCGCGAAGCAGTCGCCGGCTCCGCACGGATCGCCGGTGGCCTCGTAAGGGGCAGGGAGCAGGATGGGGCTCTCGGTGCCCCGGCTCAGGAGCGCCCCCCGCCGCCCGAGGGTGACGGCCACCGATGCCGCGCGCCAGCGCTCGGCCAGCAGCGCGCCCCGGGCGGTGTGGTCGGGGAGCCCGTCGCCGGTCGGTGCGCCCGGGTCGAGGGCGGTGGCCCAGGACCTGGCTTCGGCGGCGTTGGGGGTGGCCAGCCGTGTGCCGGGGACGGGCGGCCCGCCGCGCGGGTGCGGGTCCCAGACCAGCGGGACGTGCGCGGCGCGGGCCGCCAGCGGGGAGCGCAGCCGGTCGGCGAGTCCCCGGCCGTAGTCGGCGACCAGGACTGCGGCGGCGCGGGAGAGCACGTCGGCGGCCCGGCGGTCGGGGGGCCCGACGGTTCCGCCACCGCGGTCGATGCGCAGCAGGGCGCGGCCGTCGACCCGCACGCGGGTCTTGACCGGGAGGTCGCCGGCCAGCGGCAGCTCCACGAGTCGTACGCGTCCGGCGAGGTGACGGCGCAGGGTGCGGGCTGCCGGTCCCCGGCCCAGGGCGGTGACCAGGACGACTTCGCGGTCGGTTCGCGCCACCAGGCACGCGGCGAGTGCGGCGCCGCCGGGGCGGCTGCGCTCGGCCGCCACGTCGACCACGGGCACCGGGGCGTCCGGGGCCAGGCGTTCGGCGCGGCCGTCGATGTCGATGTCGAGCAGGCTGTCGCCCACCACGACCAGCGGGCCGTTCACGAAGTCCGCCCGGGCAGTCGCGGCACTTCGCGGTCCGGCGGTGCGGTGAACGGATCCCCGGCGTCCTGTCTGCGGTCGAGCGCGGCGTCGAAGGCTTCGCAGACCATGTGCAGGGCGGCGAGGTGGACCTCCTGCACGGTGGCGCTCTCCGGCGCCTCCACCGCCAGTGCCTCGTCCGCGCGCTCCGCCAGCGGGTTGGGCCGGGGGCCCGTCATCGCCCACACGCCGAGGCCCCGGGAGCGGGCGGTGTCGGCGGCGGCCAGCAGGTTGGGGCTGCGGCCCGAGGTGGACAGCAGGATCAGCACGTCACCGGCGCTGCCGTGGGCCTCGACCTGGCGGGCGAAGACCTCCTCGAAGCCGTAGTCGTTGCCGATGGCGGTGAGGCTGGAGGTCTCGGCGTGCAGGGAGATCGCCGAGTACGCGGCGCGTTCGCCCCGGTAACGGCCCACCAGTTCCGCCGTCAGGTGCTGGGCCTGGGCGGCGCTGCCGCCGTTGCCCGCGGCGAGCAGGCGGGAGCCCGCGGGCAGCAGTCCGGCCAGCGCCTCTCCCCACCCGGTGAGCAGCGGCAGGTGGCGGGCGCGGACGGCGCCGATGGCGGTCTCCAGGGCCCGGCAGTGGCGCGCGGCCTGCTCCAGGTCGTCGGCGGAGTCGAAGAAGCGCGTGGTCATCGGGGGCCTCCTGTCGTGACTCGCGAAGTCCGGGCCGCGCCGACCGTCCGGGTCGGTGGGCCGGCACGGCCCAGCAGTTCGTCGTACACCTTCGCCGTACAGGTGGCGACGGTCTGCCAGGTGTAGAAGGCGAGGGCGCGGCGGCGCCCGGCTTCCCCGTAGGCGTGCCGGGTCTTCGGGTCGGCCAGCAGGGCGTGCGCGGCGGCGGCCAGCGCCTCGGCGGAGGCTGGCGGCACGAGGATGCCGGTGCGCCCGTCGGCGATGGTGTCGAGGTGGCCGCCGACGGCGGTGGCGACGACCGGCACGCCGCAGGCCATCGCTTCCAGCGGGACGATGCCGAAGGGCTCGTAGTGAGCGGGGCAGATCACCAGGTCGCTGCTGCGCAGCAGGGCGGGCATGGCGTCGGCGGGTACCGCGCCCAGCAGGACGAGCCGGTCGGCCACTCCGAGCCGGGTCGCGAGCGCGCGCAGGCGTCGCGCGTACGGGTCGGCGTCCAGCTCGTCGGCGGGTGGGCCGCCGGCCACCAGGAGTTCGACCCCTGGCAGCCGGACCAGCGCCTCGACGGCGGTCTCCGCGCCCTTGCGCGGGACCATCCGGCCCACCATGAGCAGTCGTCGGCGCCCACCGCGCGGCACGCTCGGGCCGGCCGGCGTGAAGCGGGCCGGGTCGACGCCGCACGGCACGACCCTGATCCGGTCGGAGGGGGCGCCGATTCCCAGCAGTTCGGCGACCTCGTCGCTGCACGTCGCCACCAGGCGGTGGGCCGAGCGGGCGATCGCGGCCTCGATGGTCAGCCGGCCGGGCGGGCTGGTGTCGGCCGCTCCCTGGTGACGGCGCTTGACCACGCCCAGCGCGTGGTAGGTGTGCACGACCGGGATGGCCAGGTGCCGGGCGCCGCGCAGCGCGGCCAGTCCGGACATCCAGAAGTGCGCGTGCACGACGTCGGGCGGCCGGGCCCGCCAGTACCGCGCCAGCTCGTCCCCGAAGGCCGGCATGTAGGGCAGCAGCTGGTCCTTGAGGAGTTGGCGCGCCGGGCCGGCCGGTACGTGGTGGACGAGCACGCCCGGCCGCAGCGGTACGTGCTCGGCGAGGTCGGCCCGGTCCCTCCGGGTGTGGACGACGACCCGGTGGCCGAGGTCGGCGAGGGCGCCGGCGAGCGCCGCGACGTGGACGTTCTGCCCGCCGGCGTCGACCCCGCCGAGGGCGGCGAGGGGGCTGGCGTGTTCGGAGACCAGGTCGATGCTCAGGGGGGCGTTCAACGGGTCACCTCCTCCATCAGGCGGTCCCAGTCGGCGAGGAACCTCTTCAGGCCGTACCGCTCCAGGACGGCCTGCCGGGCGCGCAGCCCGTCCGCGGTGGCCGCGTCCGGATCGGCCAGGTAGTGCCGCACCGCGTCCGCGAGTTCCCGGACGTCGGTGGAGAGCACGCCCGTTCCGGGCGGCACGGCGCGGACGGCCTCGGTGGTGGCCAGGGCCACCACGGGCATGCCGAGGTGCATCGCCTCCAGCAGCGACAGGCCCAGGGAGGTCCACCGCACCGGGTGCAGGTAGAGCCGGCGCCGGGGCAGTTCGGCGTGCAGGGCGGCTTGGGGCAGTTCGGCCGTCCGGCAGCGGTCCGGCGGCAGCCCGAGGTGGGCGGCGAGCCCGCCGGTCGCCATGCCGAAGACGTGGAGCGGGCCCTGCTGCGCGAACAGCGGCAGCAGGTCGGTCCCGGTCGTGCGGCCGCGGCGGACCGGCTCGTTGACCACGACGGCCGAGGCGGTCAGCTCTCCCGTGTAGCGGTACCCGGGGTCGACGACGCCGTGCTCGACGACGGTGGTCCGGGTGCTGCCGCAGTCCCAGAACAGGTCGTTGAAGTCGGTGACGTGGACGACGGTCAGGTCGTCCCGGTCGGCCATCGGGTGGCGGGTGTCCGGGATGTCGCCGTGCGGGCTGTTGTGCTCCAGGTAGACGGCCGGAAGGTCGCGGCCGGGCCGTCGGCCGAGCCACCGTTCGGCGAGCGCCGCTTCGTGGGGACGCTGGAGCACCACCAGGTCGATGTCGGTCTCGCGCAGCCGCTCCGGCGGCAGTTCCACCACGGTGCGCGGCCAGTCGAAGGTCCGGGCGCGCCCGAGGCCGTCCGGTCCGCGGTCCTCCGTGACGGGCACGAGATAGGTGTGCGGTCCCTGGACGAACGCGGTCGTCCAGGAGCCGTGGACGTGCCACAGCAGGATGTTCATCGGATCACCTCCGGGGCGGCCGCTCGGTCGTGGTCGGCGGGTCCCCGCAGGAGGTCGACGGCCGTGACGATCTCCTCCGCGGTGAGCGAGTCCAGGCACGGGTGGCCCGGGACCGGGCAGGTCCGGGCCCTGGTCCCGGCGCAGGGGGCGTCCTGACGCCCCAGCAGCACGTGCGGCACGCCGTAAGGCCGCCACCGGTGGGCCGGCACCACGGGCGCGAACAGACAGGCCACCGGGGTGCCGACGGCGGCGGCGAGGTGGGCCGGACCGGTGTTCCCGGCGACGACGACGTCGGCGCCCGCGAGGACGCCCGCCAGTTCGGCGAGGCCGGTGCGCCCGCCGAGGTCGAGGGCGTCGGCGCCGGCCACCTGGGCCGTCAGCTCCTTCTCCGCCCGACCGCCGGTGACCACCACGCGGCGGCCCGCGGCGGTCAGCACCCGTACCGCGGCCGCGGCCAGGCCCGCACCGGGCGCCCTGGCGGGCACGGCGGCTCCCGGGTGCAGGACGACGTAGCGGCCCGGGCCCGTGAGGTGCCGCTGGTCGGGCGGTGGCAGGACGGCCAGTCGGCCGTCGTCACCGGGCGGCAGGGGGAAGCCCGCGGCCCGGGCGAGGTCGAGGCCCGCCTGGGCTTCGTGGCGCCCCGCTGCGCGCTGGTGGCGCACGTCCAGGAGGGAGCCCGGGTAGTCCACGCTGTCCGCGGCGATGCGGGCCACTCCCGCCATCCGCAGCAGCAGCGCGGTCGGCAGGGGGCTCTGGTGGAAGGACGTCAGGACGAGGGCCCGCTCGATCGCCCTGGCGGCGAGCGCGGTCACCAGTTCCATGACTCCCCGGGCCGTCGCGGGAGGCGGGTCGAAGCCCGTCCAGGGCGAGTCCCAGACGACGACCTCGTCCACTCCCGGGAGCAGCCGGCCGGCGGCGGCGCCCTGCGGTCCGCAGAGCATCACCACCCGCCGGGAGTGGTGGGCGGCGGCCCGGACGGCCGGGCCGGCGAGCAGGACGTCGCCGACGCTGTCGAGCCTGACCACGAGGGTCGTCATGTGCCCTCCCGGTGGGTGCCGGGCCGGCCGTCGAGCACCAGCCGGACGGCAGCGGCCAGGTCGGCCGCGACGGTGTCCGCGTCCGCGACCTCCTCCGGCCGGGTCGCGGGGGTCGGTACGAGGATCGCCCGGGCTCCCGCCGCGCGGGCCGCTCCGACGTCCGCGCCGATGTCCCCGATGACCACCGTACGGGCCGGCGGTACGCCGAGGCCTCGGCAGGCGGCCAGGACCAGGCCGGGCGCGGGTTTGCGGCACCGGCAGCCCTCGGACGGTCCGTGCGGGCAGACCGCCCAGATCCCGAACGGCCCGATCAGCTCGTCGATCCGGCCCTGTACGGCCTCCACCTGCCGCCGGGTCAGCAGACCGCGGGCCACACCCGACTGGTTGCTGACGACGCCCAGCACCAGGCCCGCCGCCCGCAGCGCGGCCACCGCCCGCACGGCGCCGGGCACCGGCCGCACCAGGGCCGGGTCCCCGTTGTAGGGCACGTCCTCCACCAGGGTCCCGTCCCGGTCGAAGAGCACGGCGGCCGCCGCCGGCGCCCCGCCCGGGCGGGGTCGCGCGGGAAAGAGCCAGGGCTCGTCGGCCCGTGCCCGGCCGTACGGCGGCCACACGCTCGACGGGGCCCGTCCGGTGGCGGACGTCATGAGGATTCCTCCCGTTCCACCGGCCGGACGGGCTGCGGCGTCCGCGGTCCGGCGGAGGGCACGACCATGTCCGGCTCGTACCAGGGCGCGGCCGCGCGGTGGCGCAGCAGGCCCCGCAGCCGGTGCCGGCAGGCAGCCGGCGGGATGAGCACGCTGGTCAGCAGCATCGCGACGACCTCCTCCCGGGAGCGGGGGCCGGGCAGGACCCGGGCGGCGGCGAACTGCGCCGTGCCGGCCAGCCACAGCGCGGCGAGGGCCGCGGCGGCGCGCGGTCGGCCGGCGGCGGCGGCTCCCAGTGCGGCGACCGCGGCGGCGGTCACCGCGACGTGCGCCGGGAAGCGTCCGCGGGGCGCCTCGGCCCTCTCCCACCAGTGCGGTCCGTGCAGCCGGTTCATCAGCACGTCGTCGGCGTTGCCGGCCTGCTGGCGCAGCGAGACCCAGCGGTCCGCCGGTCGCACCGGATGGGTGGTGCGGCGGTTGCCGGATTCCAGCCGCCAGCCGGCGTCGAGCACCCGCAGGGCCAGGTCCGCGTCCTCGCGGAAGGCCCGGCGGAAGCGTTCGTCGAAACCGCCGACCTGTTCCAGCACCACCCTGCGGTACGCCATGTCGGCGGTGATCCACCGGGACCGGGCCAGACCCGCCGTGCCGCGCTCCCAGTCGGTGGGCCGCCGACCGACGGGCAGGGGCACCTCGATGCGCCCCTGGACGCCGCCGGTGGTGCGGTGTGCGGCGGCCAGGTCGGCCACCAGGTCCCGCGGCCAGGTCGGGCCCGGCACGGTGTCGTCGTCCAGGAAGGCGACCCAGGGCTGGGACACGCCGCGCCACCCGGTGTTGCGGGCCGCCGCCGGGCCGTTGCCGCCGCCGGGCAGGACCGTCAGCCGGTCCCGCAGCGCCGGTGGCACCTCGACGGCCAGCGGCCCGCAGTCGGTCAGCGGGCGGTCGTCGACCAGCACGACCTGTTCCGGTGGCGGCCCCTGGCCCTGCGCCAGCGCCCGGAGGCAGGTGGTGAGGCTGGGCCGGCCGAGCGTCGGGACGACCACCGCGTAGGCGGTGGTGCCGCCGCTCACCGCTCTCCCTCCCCGGGCCGGGCGGGGTCGGCGAACATCCGGCCGCGCCGGACCACGAACGGGCCCAGGGCCAGCAGGTCGACCGGCGAGGAGCCGAAGCACTCCAGCGCGTCGCGCACGTCGTCGACCATCGGCCGGCCGGCGGTGTTGAGGCTGGTGTTCACCACCACCGGCAGTCCGGTGAGCAGTTCGAACTCCTCCAGCATCCGGGCCGTGAGCGGGTCGGCGGCCCGGTCGACGGTCTGGATCCGCGCGGTGCCGTCCACGTGGACGACCGCGGGGATCCGCTCGCGCCATTCGGCGGTGACCCGGTGCACGAAGAGCATGTACGGGCTGGGCAGGGGCCCGTCGAAGATCTTGGAAGCCCGGTCCGCGAGCACCATCGGGGCGACGGGCCGGAACTGCTCACGGCCCTTCACGTCGTTCAGCCGCTCCAGGTTGGCCGCGCGGCCGGGGTGGGCCAGCAGCGACCGGTGGCCGAGCGCCCGCGGACCGAACTCGGACCGCCCCTGGAACCAGGCCACGATCCCGTCCTCGGCCAGTGCCCCGGCGACCTCGGCCGCGACGTCCGCGGGCCGCTCGTACGGCACGCGGGCCCGGCGCAGCCACGCCTCCACCTCCGCGTCCGACCAGCCCCGGCCCAGGTCGACGCCGGGCATCGGGAGCGGCTGGTCACCGCCCGCGGCGGCCAGGTGGAGGGCGGCGCCCAGGGCGGTCCCCGCGTCGCCGGCGGCGGGCTGCACCCAGACCCGGTCGAAGGGCCCCTCGGCCGCGATCCTGGAGTTGGCCACGCAGTTCAGCGCGACGCCGCCGGCCAGCGTCAGCAGACGGTCCCCGGTGCGGCCGTGCAGCCAGCGGGCGAGGTCGAGCAGGACCTCCTCCAGCACGCGCTGCGCGGAGGCGGCGAGGTCGGCGTGGTGCGGGGTCCACTCCTGACCGGGGGTGAGCGCGGGGGCCAGTTCCGTCCACGGCACGGCGGTGGCGTGGAAGCCGCCGTCGCCCGTGGGGTACACGTGGCGGCGCAGCTCGTCGGCCATCCGCGGCGTCCCGTACGAGGCCATCGCCATGACCTTGTACTCGTCGGAGGAGCGCAGGAAGCCCAGGTGCTGGGTGAGTTCCTCGTACACCAGCCCCATCGAGTGGGGCAGCTGCTGTCCCGCCAGCGGTTCCAGCCGGGTGCCGACCCGCCGGGCAGCGAGGTGGGAGGTGGCCTCCCCCCGGCCGTCCAGGACCAGGACGGAGCAGGGATCGGTGGCGCCGTCGGCGGCGTACGCGGCGGAGGCCGCGTGGGCGACGTGGTGCGGCACGAAGCGGACCTTGGCCGGGTCCAGACCGGGCAGCGCCTCGGCGAGGAAGCCGGGGGCCTCCTGCGCGTACCGCAGCCGCAGGTGGTCCCAGGGGTCGTCCAGGCCCATGGCGTCGGCGGGGCGGGCCAGTTCGGGGTCGAAGGAGTAGCCGACGAGGTCGACGTCGGCGGGGGTCAGGCCCGCGTGCGCCAGGCACCACCGGGCGGCCTGCACCGGCAGTTCCCAGGCGGAGAAGGGCAGCGGGCGCTTGCCGTGTTTGCGGCGGCTGAACCGTTCTTCCTCGGCCGCGGCCACCGTCCGGCCGTCGATGACCAGGGCGGCTGCCGGGTCATGGAACAGGGCGTTGATTCCGAGCACACGCATGGCGCGTGACCTCCTCGTTTCGTCCGGCGACGGGGCACCGTCCACCGGGAGCGTCGGTGTCAGGCCTCCGGGTGCGCGCGGAACCACTCGATCGTGGCGGCCAGCCCCTCGTGGACCTGCGTCATCGGCTCCCAGCGGAGCTTGTCGCGGGCCATCGTGATGTCGGGGCGCCGTACCGCGGGGTCGTCGGTCGGCCGCGCCACGAACTGCACGGTGGAGGGCGAGTCCGTGAGCTCGATGATCAGGTGCGCCAGTTCCAGCATCGTGAACTCGACGTCGTTGCCGATGTTCACCGGACCGGCCAGGTCCGAGCGTGCCATCGCCAGGATGCCGTCGACCGTGTCGGTGACGTAGGTGAGCGACCTCGTCTGGGTGCCGTCGCCGGTGACGGTCAGCGGCTCCCCGGCCAGCGCCTGGCGGATGAAGGTGGGCACCGCGCGTCCGTCGTGGGAGCGCATCCGCGGGCCGTAGGTGTTGAACAGCCGGACGATCGCGGTGTCCACGCCGACGGCGCCGGCCTCGGCGGTGGTGAGCGCCTCGGCGAACCGTTTCGCCTCGTCGTACACGCTACGCGGGCCGACCGGGTTGACGTTGCCCCAGTAGCTCTCCGCCTGGGGGTGCTGCTGCGGATCGCCGTACACCTCCGAGGTGGAGGTGAGCAGGAACCGGGCGCCGTCCCGGCGGGCGAGCTCCAGCGCGTTGCGGGTGCCCAGGCTGCCCGCGTCCAGCGTGTGCAGGGGCAGGCGCAGGTAGTCGAGGGGGGAGGCGGGCGAAGCCAGGTGGAACACGTAGTCGACGTGGCGCTCGACGTCCAGGCCCTCCCCGACGTCGGCCTCCCGCAGCTCGAAGCCGGGCCGGGCCGCCAGGTGGGCCACGTTGGCCGCGGCCCCGGTGCAGAAGTCGTCGACGCAGGTCACCCGGTAGCCGTGTGCGACCAGGGCGGTGCACAGGTGGGAGCCGACGAAACCGGCCCCGCCGGTGACCACGGCGTGAAGGCGTTCTCCAGGGCGGGAAGTCATCCGTTCCTCCTCGGTTCTCGGCCGGTACCGCGGCGCTCCGCCCAGCCTCGCCGCCACCGCCGGGCCCCGCGAGAGGAAGGGCCTGCCGCCCGGGCGCGGCCGCGGGAGCGGGGCCCGCCGATTCCGCTGGTGCGACGGTTCCGAGCCCGTTCGGGTACCCGGGCCGCACCGGTTCACCCGTTCGAAGGCCCTCAGCACGGCTCCGCACCGGCCGCGCGGCCCGCCGAGTCTGTGTGAGCAACCCCACCGCGGCGAGGAATCCGCAGGTCAGCGGTATGGCACCGAAGCCATTGAGGGCAATGTGAGCCAGCCGACGTTTGAGATCACGCCCCGGCCGTCGAGCATGGACCTACCGCCCGGTGCCCGGTTGCTCCGGCGGCACCGGCTCACGCACGGGCGACGCCTGCCCCGGATCGAGCCCGGCCCCTCTCCCCGTTCCACCCGATCCGGTTGTGAAAGTGCTGCCCGAGAACACCGCACCGCCGCGCGCCCGCCGCGTCCTCGTCCCGTCCCGACGTACGGTCTCCGCTCCGACGACAGCGCGTTCGGCGGGCACCGGACCGGAGGCCTCCCGCGCGCCCTGGCGTTCGCTGCGCCACCAGGGCATGCGCTGGTGGTCGCTGGCCAACCTGGTCTCCAACGCCGGGGCCTGGATGCAGATGACGGTCCAGAACCTCCTGGTCCTCCAGCTGACCGGATCGGCCGCGGTCACCGGCCTGTCGCTCGCCCTCCAGGTCGCGCCCGGTCTGCTGCTGGGCCTGGCCGGCGGAGCGGCGGTCGACCGGTGGCCCCGCAAGACCACCGCCGCCGTCAGCCAGGCGGCCCTGGCCGTGATCGCCCTCGGCACGGCGGCGCTGGTGGCGCTGGGCGCGCTCAGCATCCCCGTCCTCCTGGTGCTCGCGGTGCTCACCGGGCTGATCGCCACCATCGAGTCCCCGGCCTGCGCCCTGCTCGGCAACGACCTCGTCCCCCGTGAGGACGTGCCCTCGGCGATCGCGGTGGGCTCGGTGGTGCACAGCGTCGGACGGCTGGCGGGCACCGCCCTCGCCGGGGTCGTGGTCGGCCTGTTCGGCATGGCGAGCGCCTACCTGGCCAACGGTCTGTCCTTCGTCCTGGTGGCGCTGGTCATTCCGTTCCTGCGGCCGGCGGCCGGTGCGGCACCGGCCGCCGAACCCGAGCCGGAGACCGACCACCAGGGCGTACGGGCCGGCGTCGCGTTCTTCTGCGGGCGGCGCCGCCTGGTCGCGGTGGCCTGTCTCACCGGCCTCGGCTCGATGCTCGGCCGCAACTACGGACTCACCCTCGCCGCGCTGGTCAGCGGGGCCCTGCACGGCGGGGCGCGGGAGTACGGGCTGATCGCCACCGTGCTGGCCGTCGGCGGCACGGTCGGCGCGGTGATCGCCGGCCGGCTGCGCAACCCCTCGGTCCGGCTGGTGGCGGTGCTGACGGCGACCGGGGGGCTCCTCCAGTGCCTCGCGGCACTCTCGCCCACCCTGCTGCTGCTCGCCGTGCTGGTCGTTCCCATGGCCGTCCTGGAGTCGCTGAGCGACACGGCCGTGTCCACGATCCTGCAGACCGATCCGCCCGCCCACCTGCGCGGACGGGTCCTGGGTGCCTGGCGCAGCGTGAGCACGCTGTGGGGCCTGGCCGGTCCCCCGCTGCTGGGCGCCTCGATCCAGCTGCTCGGCGCGCGGGGCGCCCTGCTGGCCGGCGGGCTGCTGGTCAGCGGCGCGGTGGGCGGGGGCTCCGTGGCGAGCCGCCGCTCCGCCACCAGGCCGGCCGCCGACACCGTCGACGGCACGGTGGGCGGCACCGTGAGCGGTGCGGTGGGCGGTGCGGACCAGCTCGTCGCGGCGGCGTGAGCCACGATCCGGACGGCCGGAGGCCTGCCGTCAGTCCAGCGCCGCGATCCGGTTTCGGAGCGTGCCCAGCCCCTCGATCGAGCACTCCACCACGTCGCCGGGCTCCAGGTAGCTCGGCGGATCGGCGGCGAACCCCGTACCGGCCGGGGTGCCGGTCAGGATGACGTCGCCGGGCTCCAGCGGCACGATCCGGGAGATCGCGGCGATGGTCTCCGGGATCGAGAACACCATCCGGTCGGTCCGGGAGACCTGGCGGGGCACACCGTTGACGCTGAGCGTGATCGCCAGGTCGTGCGGATCGGGGACCTCGTCGGCCGTGGTGATCCACGGGCCCAGCGGACAGCTGGCGGGCAGGCTCTTGGACAGGTAGTACTGCTTGTGCCGGGTCTGGAGGTCCCGCGCGGTGATGTCGTTGGCCACGCAGTAGCCGAAGACGTGGTCCAGCGCCCCGGCCTCGTCGACCCGCCGGGCCCGGCGGCCGATCACCACGGCGAGTTCGACCTCCCAGTCGATCTCCCGGGAGAGCGAGAAGTCGATGCCCACCGGTCCGACGGGGGCGGCCACGCAGCCCCGGTCCTTGGTGAACACCACCGGGTGCCGGGGTTTGCGGTACTCCCGGCCGGCCGCGCGGTAGGCCTCCTCCCCGTGGTCGGTGTAGTTGAGCCCGAGGGCGAACAGGTTGTTCGCCGGACGCGGCAGCGGCGCCAGCAACTCGACATCACCGAAGGGAAGTCGCCGGCCCCGGCGGGCCCGCTCGGCGAACTCCGTCCAGGCTTCCGGCCCCTCCCCGAGCAGTTCGGGCAGGCCGACCGGCCCGGGCCGGTCGGGAGCGGGCAGCCTCAGGGCGCCGCCGTCCGGATCGACCAGCGCGAGTGCCTCCACTCCACCGGTCCTGATGGTCGCAACGCGCATCGTTCACTCCTTCTCACGTTGGCGGGCCGGCCACACCCCGTCGGCCGGTGCACGGCCGGCCGACGGGGCGTGGCCGTGGGACGGGTGCGGCCGGGCTCAGTCGAGAAGGCGGCCCAGGTGCTGGGCGACCGTGCCGCGCAGCACCTCCGAGGCACCGCCGGCCACGGTGAGCATCCGGGCGTCCCGCATCAACCGGACCAGCGGCATCTTGTCCGACAGCCCGTTGGCGCCGCAGACCTGGGCGGCGGCGTTGGTGACCCGCTGCGCGAGCTCGCCCGTCACGTACTTGGCCATCGCGCTCGGCGCGCCGGTCTCGTCCCCGCCGGCCCACTCCCCCGCGGCCCACTCGATCAGCGCCTGCGCCGCCCGCAGCTCACCGACCAGCGGCGCCAGCGTGGACTGCATCGCGAGGTGCCCGGGCGAACCGGCCGGAAGGCGGGCACTGGCGTAGTCGAAGGCCGTCCGCAACGCGCTCTTCGAAAGGCCCAGGCAGATCGCCGACTGGCCCAGCCGCTTTCCGTTGTAGTGGCGCATGATTCTGCGCAGCGAAGTCCGGTCGAAACCGAGCACCACCTGTTCGACGGGTACGAACACATCGTGGTAGCGGACGTGGAATTCGCCCAGCCCGCGCAGGCCCAGCTTCTCCTTCCGGTCGTCGATCTCGACCGTTCCGTCCCCCGCGCCGAGCCTGCTGCGGTCCACCAGGAAAAGGCCGACCTCGCGCGATTCCGGGGCCGGCTTGGCGACCACGAAATGCACCGTCCGGCGGGCCGCGCCGGTGATCCAGTCCTTCTCGCCGCTGATCCGGTAGCCGCCCTCGACCGGGGTCGCCACCGTGGTGAACCGGGCGACGTCGGAACCGGTCTGCGGCTCGCTCATCGCGAACGCGGCCTGCTTCTCGCCGGTGCGGATCGCGTCGAGGTAGCGCTCGCGCAGGTCACGGCCCGCGTACTCGCGCAACATCCCGATCTGGCCCAGGTTCTGGTCCATCACCGCCTTGGCGACGGACGGCGAGACCCGCGCCAGCTCCTCCAGCACGTCGAGGAGGAAGCGCACCCGCTCGGGGCCGCCGTGCGGCTGGTCGGCGCGGTAGCCGAGGGAGTTGGCGAACAGGCCCTGGCGGGCGATGTCCGCGAACAGTTCCGTGCCGATCTCGTCACTGCGGTCGATCAGTCCGGCCACCGGAGCGATGCGCTCCCGAGTGAAGCGACGGACGTTGTCCAGAAAGGCCGCCGCGTCGGTTCCGACGGCCTCATCGATCTGGTCAGCGGCGGAGGAACGCTGCTGAACGGCTAACGGGGTCATGGATTTTGCCCTTTCCTCGGAGGCGAGGTTGCAGGCTCACGCCGGTCGCACATCCCGGTGCGAGCGGAATCGACGATGCCACTCCCCGGACTCCGCCATGTTACCGACAAGTAAACTGTCCAGTCGCGACCGGTGGTGTACGTCACAGTCCCGCATTTCCCTGATCCTGTGTCAACTAACGTTCGGGCTCCGGAAGATGTGCACTCGGCACACGCTGTCCACGCGTCCCCGGGAAAGGGCATGCCGATGACGATGACGTTCTCCACCCTCCTCGTACTGATACTGATGGGCGCCGCGGCGGGCGGCGTCGGCGCACTGACCGGGATCGGCGGCGGCGCGATCGTGGTCCCGGTCCTGGTGCTCGGCTACGGCGTCTCGTTCCGCTCCGCGGTCGCCGTCTCGCTGGCCGCCGTCATCGCCAACTCCGCGACCGGATCCGCCGCCTACCTGCGTCAGGGCCTGACCCACAAGCGCCTGGCGTTCAGCCTGGAGGTGACCACCACCATCGGCGGCATCGCCGGAAGCCTGGTCACCGCCTTCATCCCGCGCCCGCTTCTGGAGGGCGTCTTCGGCATCAGCCAGTTCCTCTCCGCCGAACTCACCCGCCGGCGCAAGCGACTCCCCACCGCCGCGAGCGGGTCGGCGCCCGCCGGGACCCCGCCGGACGCCCTCACCCGGCACGGACTGCGGGCCCTTGAAGGCCGTACCGCACTGACCGGCCTGATCGCGGACGAGTCCGACGGCACCCCGCGCGCCTACCGGGCCCGGCGACCGCTCCTCGGCGCCGGCGCCTCCATGGCGGCCGGGATGCTCTCCGGCATGCTGGGCGTCGGCGGCGGCTTCCTCAAGGTGCCCGCGATGACGGTGGGCATGGGCGTACCGGTCCGGGTCGCCACCGCCACCAGCCAGTTCATGATCGGCATCACCGCGGTGGCCAGCTTCGTGGTCTACTTCGCGGCCGGCGTGGTGCAGCCCCTGCTGGTGGCCCCGATCGTGCTCGGCATCACCACCGGCTCGCTGCTCGGCTCCCGGCTCTCCGGCCGGCTCTCGGTGGGCACCATCGAAGCCGTCTACACCACCGTGGTGCTCGTCTCGGGCCTCTCCTTCCTGCTCGGTGCCTTCGGAGTGATCCATGTCTGACCTGCCCACCGACGAGACCGTCGTCGCCACCGCCGCGGAGCCCGCGGTCGCCACCACACCGGCACCGGACGTCGCCCTCGTCCGGGAAGCCCGCACCAACCGGCTCACCGCCACCGCGCTACTGGTCGTCAGCGCCCTCGCGCTGGTCCTGATCCTGGCCGGCCTGGTCGCCGCACTGGCCGCGGGCGACCGCACCGCCCGCCCGCTCGCCCTCGCCGAGCTCACCTCCCAGCACGGCGCGGGGCCCCTGCTGCTCGGACTCGGCCTCCTCACCCTGTCCGTCGCCCCGGCCCTCGGAATCCTGGTCACCGTCGCCCGCTGGCTGCGCACCGGCGACCGGCGCTACGCCCTGCTGGCCGGGCTCGTGGTCGCGATGCTGCTGGGCGGCGCACTGCTCGGCTGACGCGCTGCCTCCGCAACGGGTGGGAACCGGTGGACCGGGTGACCGCTGGGTCGGGACCGTAGCCGCCCGGTGGCCGGGACCACCGCGCAGGACGGGCAGGTGAACGCGCCATGACCGAGCCGCTCGGCCGTCTCCCGCCGGAACAGCGGCACCTCCCGCGCCCGGCCCCCGACGGACCGGGGTCCGGGTCCTGGCCACCAGGCCCGAGGGTGCCCGGTCAGCGCCGGGTGGCGGGCGCGCAGTGGAAGCCGGCGGCGTCGGCGGGGCCGCCGTGGCCGTCGTAGCGGGAGACCAGCGGGTAGGCGCAGAGGTTGCGGCTGACCGTTCGGCCGTCGGCGGTGGGCAGAGTGGCGGCGAGGGTCTGCGGGGCCTCGCCCCGCTCGACCCAGGCGGTCAGTGCGGCGAGGTCGTCGATCCGGCCGCTGAGACCGCAGTGGGCCGTGCCCGGCGCGAGGAAGAGGCGCTGCCGCCGACCGTCTGCAGCCGGCTGTGGGGAGCGGGCGTGCCGGTGGCCGCCGAGGCACCCGGCGCGTACAGCACGGCGGCCAGGGACATTCCGACCGCGAGGGCGGTCAGGGTCCGGTTCATCGGGGTTCCGTCCAAGGGCGTGAAGCGGCCAGGCCCGCAGGGGCGTTGGCGCGTGGGAAGGGTGGTCCTGCCGTCAGGTCGTTCACCGCAGGCACACAAGTAACCGTTCTGAACGGTTATCAGACTGACACCCAGTGGTCGCGATCGTCAAACTGCACAGGGCAAGCTTGGCGTAAACGCCAAGTCCTCGCCCTGCGATTGACATTCATCACTCTCCTGAACGGTTACTTCTGTAGAGTGAGGTGGACCACCACCGCTCGCCGATCTGCCGGACGGCCACCCCGTCCAGTAGCGTGCGCGCCGACAACGAAGAGCGTGGAAGGACACGGATCCATGGGTTCATCGGCACAGGCGCCCGAGCCGGAGGAGCTGCGGCGACACCTGGGCGTGGTCGACGCCGTGGTGATCGGGCTGGGGTCGATGATCGGCGCGGGTGTGTTCGCCGCGCTCGCCCCCGCTGCCGGGGCCGCCGGGTCCGGGCTCCTGGTCGGGCTGGCACTGGCCGGGGTGGTGGCGTACTGCAACGCGACGTCCTCGGCCCGGCTGGCCGCCCGCTACCCGCGGTCGGGCGGCACGTACGTCTACGGCCGCGAGCGGCTCGGCGAGTTCTGGGGCTACCTCGCCGGGTGGGGCTTCGTCGTCGGGAAGACCGCCTCCTGCGCGGCGATGGCGCTCACCGTCGGCTCGTACGTGTGGCCGCAGCAGGCGCACGCGGTGGCGGTCGCGGCGGTGGTGGCGCTGACCGCGGTGAACTACGCGGGGGTGCAGAAGGCGGCCTGGCTGACCCGGGTGATCGTCGCCGTGGTCCTGGCGGTGCTCGCCGCGGTCGTCGTCGCCTGTCTGGCCGGCGGCGACGCCGACGCCGGCCGCTGGGCGGTGGGCGCGGACGCCGGCTTCCACGGCGTGCTCCAGGCGGCGGGCCTGCTGTTCTTCGCCTTCGCGGGGTACGCGCGCATCGCCACCCTCGGCGAGGAGGTCCGCGATCCGCAGCGCACGATCCCGCGCGCGATTCCGCTGGCACTCGGCATCACCCTGGTCGTCTACGCCGCCGTCGCGCTCGCCGTCCTGGCCGTCCTCGGGCCCGAGCGCCTGGCCCACGCCACCGCGCCCCTCGCCGACGCCGTCCGGGCCGCCGGGGCGCCGCGACTGGCCCCGGTCGTACGGGCCGGGGCGGCCGTGGCCGCGCTCGGTTCACTGCTGGCGCTGATCCTCGGCGTCTCCCGGACCACTCTGGCGATGGCCCGCGACCGACACCTGCCCCACCGGCTCGCCGCCGTCCACCCGCGCTTCGCCGTTCCGCACCGCGCCGAACTCGCCGTCGGCGCCGTGGTGGCCGTGGTCGCGGCCGTCGGCGACATCCGCGGCGCGATCGGCTTCTCGTCCTTCGGCGTGCTGGCCTATTACGCCGTCGCCAACGCCTCCGCCTGGACGCTCGAAGCCGAGGAGGGGCGGCCACCACGCGCTCTGCCCCTCCTCGGTCTGGCCGGCTGCCTGGTCCTGGCCTTCGCCCTGCCCGGCACCTCGGTGCTGTGGGGCGCCGGGGTGCTGGCCCTCGGCGCCGCGGCCTACGGCGCGCGCCAGGTCTTCGCCCGCTCCTGACGTCAAGGCGGGCCGCCCGTCCGGGCGGGCGGTGAACCGGCCGCGGACCGCCCGGACCACCGCGCCCAGGACAACGGCCACGGACTGGTGTCCGTGTACGGCTTCTGCCTCGCGGCGCCGGCGGTGATCAGCCGGGCGGTCGACGGGTACCGCGCGCCCCGGGCGTGACGGTCCGGTCGTCAGTCGGCGAGCCCGGCGTTGACGAGCGCCTTGATGTACGGCAGGTCGTCGCCGTTCCCGGTCGGGTTCAGGGAGTACACCACGCGGTGCCTCAGGTCGCGGGTGGCGAAGATCCCGTTGTCCCAGCCGGGGCGGGAGCCGGTCTTGCCCCAGGCGTACTCGCCGTCGGGGAGCCGGTAACGCATGAGCCCGCCGACGCTGTAACAGGCGTCCGTGCCGGCACAGTTCGTGTTGTCGGCGGCACTCGGCACGTCCGGCACCTCGAAGACCAGCTTCTGCTGGGCGGGCGGGAGCAGGTGCCCCCGGAACAACGCGGTGAGGAAACGGTCCAGGTCGGACGCGGTGGAGACCATGCCGCCCTCGGCCCACGGGTACGGGCTCTGCTCGGTCACGTCCTGTCCGTCCAGGTACACCTCCGCGTGGGGCGAAGGGATCGCCGGGTCGTCGGCGGCGGGCAGGCCGGTGTGGGTCAGGTGCAACGGCTGGATGATCCTGCGTCGCAGTTCGCTGGTGAAGGACCGGCCGGTGACCTTCTCGACGACCAGGCCGAGGACCAGGGAGTTGAGCCCGTTGTACTGCTGCTCCCCCCGGGATGTGGGCGCGGCGTCGGCAGCGGCGAACGACTCGCGCAGGAGGTCCACGGGTGTCACGGACCTGAGCTGCCATCCGGGCCCGTCGGCCGGGCCGGGGGTCCGCGCGGGCTTGGGCAGGCCGCTCGTGTGGTCCAGGAGCTGGCGCACGGTCACGTCACCGTACGCCTCGGGCAGCACCTCGGGGACGTACTGCCGGGCCGGTGCGTCCAGACCGATCCGGTGTTCCGCGACGAGCTGGAGGACCACCGTGTTGGTGAACACCTTGGTGACGCTGCCGATCCGCAGGTACGCGTCCGCCGTTACCGGGCCGGCGGTGGCGCTCGCACCGTCCTGCCGGACCAGCGCACCGGCGACGACGGCATCGGGCAGGTGGCCGAGGATCTCCGCGACGGTCGGTGCGGCGGACGGCGAGGCGCCTGCGACCGGCGCGGCGACGGCCGCGGACGCGGACGCGGCGGCGCCGGCCGTGAGCGCAGTCGTGAGCGCGGTGGCCAGGGCGAGCGTGGTGACGGTGCGGCGGATCCGCATCGGTTGTCTCCTTCAATGGCGCGGGCGGGCCTTCCTGACGGCGCCAAGTCTGCTGGCCGGGCGCGCCCTTGCCCATCAGTGATCACCCTGGGGCGACCCTGGTCCGTCCCCTGGGGGAACGGCCCGGGCGACGGCGGCAGCGGGAACTCTCCCCCGGTCGCGGTTCAGCGCGGGACGGACCGGACCAGGAGCAGCGCGATGTCGTCCGTGCGGTGGTCCGCGTGCCCGGCCCGTCCGATGAGCGCGTCGGCCAGCCGGTCGAGCGGCTGGGAGCCGTGGCGGGCGAGCGTGGCGGTGAGCTCGGCCAGCGCCCGGTCGAGGTCGGCGCCGGGTGTGTCGACGAGGCCGTCGGTGTACAGGGCCAGGGTGGTGCCGACCGGCAGGTCGAGCCGGAGCTGCAAGTACTCCGCGGCGGGGTCGACGTTCAGGACCAGGCCGATGGGCGGCTCCGCGATCTCCGCCCGGCCGTCGGGGCGGTAGAGCAGGGGTGCGGGGTGGCCGGCGGTGGCCAGGCTGGCCTCGCGAGCGGCGAGATCGACGCAGAGGTAGGCGCAGGTGGCCAGGAGCGTCGTGTCCAGGTCGGTCAGCAGGCGGTTGGTGCGGGCCAGCACGGTGCTCGGATCGGCGTCGGCGGCGGCGAACGCCCGGACGGCGGTGCGCACCTGGCCCATCAGCGCGGCCGCGTTGACGTTGTGGCCCTGGATGTCGCCGATGACGATGGCCGCGCTGTCGGGCCCCACCCGCATGAGGTCGTAGAAGTCGCCTCCGACGTCCATGCCCTCGGTGCACGGCAGGTAGCGGGCGCTGACCTCCAGGCCGGGGACCGCGGGCAGCACATGGGGCAGCAGGTTCTCCTGGAGACCCTGGGCGAGACCGAGCTTGGTGTCGTACAGCCGGGCGCGGTCCAGCGCCTGGGCGATCAGACCGCCCAGCGAGGTGAGGACGGCACGCTCGTCCACGTCGAAGCGGTGCGGCTCGGCGAAGGCCAGCACGCAGGTGCCGATCAGTCTTCGCGAGGTCACCAGCGGCAGGTAGGCCCAGGCGGCCATCCCGTCCTGGGTCTCGCGGCGGTTCGGGTACAGCAGCTCCAGCTCCGCGCGGGACTCGAAGAACGCCGGCACGGCGTTGGTCGACGCCTGGACACCGGGTGTGGAGGCCGTCAGCGGGGTGCCGTCGAACTGGTCGACCTGGCCGGGCGGATAGCCCCGGTGACCGACGATGCGCAAGCGGCCGCCCTCGGCCATCAGGACGGCGACGGCCTGGCCGCCGAAGGCCGGCACGATCTGTTCGGACACCATGCGCACCACGTCCTGCACGCCGATGGCCTCGGTCAGCGCGCTCGCGAGGTGGAGGAGGTGGTAGAGCACCCCGGGCCGGGTGTGCACCGCCCGATCGGCCGGGCATCCGGCGTGCCGGTGGTCCCAGGCGGGGTCGGCGGCGGTGGCGGGGTCGGCGGCGGCGGTGGCGGGGTCGGCGCCGGCGGTGGCGGGGTCGGCGCCGGCGGTGGCGGGGTCGGCGGCGGTGGCGGCAGCGGCGGAGTCGGGATCCCCGGTGACGGCGGACTCCACGGTGGCGATCCGCACGGTGAGCCCGGAGGCGTCGGGGAAGAGCTGGAACGACAGCCACCGGTCCGGCGGCCGCAGCGCGACGAAGGAGGTGGACTGCCCACTGATCACCGCCGCCCGGTAGTGGTACTCGTACACCGGGTCCCGCAGCCAGGGCAGCACCGTCCACGGCCGCGCACCGAGCAGTCCGTCCACCGGTTCGCCGAGCAGTTCCGCGGCGACGGGCGTGACCGCGGCCAGCCGGCCGTCCAGATCGAGGCCGCACAGGCCCTCCGGCAGTCGTGAGGCCACCGAGGCGAGGGGGTCGGCGACACGGTCCTCCGCCACCTCGGGCCGTGGGCCGGCCCGGATCGGACGGCCCGCACCCGCCGCCTCCGCCGCCACCTCGGCGAGGCGGGCAGCCAGCGCACCGATCCCCTCACGTTCGGGTGCCGACAGCTCCGGGGGATGCGCGGCGGGCCACAGGACGAACAGCACGCCGTACGTCGTCCCCCGCGCGACGACCGGAACGGCCGCGAGGCAGAACGCGTACGGCATGGCGAGCGCGACCCTCGGGTAGCGGCGTGCCATGTCGTCCCCGCTGCCCACCCATACGGTGCGGCCGCTGCGCACGGCCTCGGCCACCGGGATGGGCGCGGTCACGCCGATGTGCCGCCACGGCCTGGTGAACTGCCGGATGGCCCCCAGCGTCATGGCCAGTTCGAGCACCTGCCGGTCGTCCGACAGGAGGTAGAGGCCACCCATGTGCGCGTCGAGCCGGTCCGGCAGCGACCGCATGATCCGTGCCAGCGCCTCGGTGGCGCCGCGCTCCGCCATCGCCTCGGCAGTCCCTTCGCCGGGCCTCGGCGGCGACTTCCATGGCATGGCCATCACAAAACCTCGTTCGAACCGGCGAGCGCACCTGCAGCCTCCCTCCATACTCGCCCGGACGGCAACAGTGCGTCCCCTCGTCCCGTCATCCCGCCGTCCCGAATCTGCTCCCGGCCCGGCCGGAGGTGAGGCAGGCCCGCCGCGAGCGTGCGCGGCGGGCCTGCGAGCGGTGCACCGGCGGCTCGGTGGGGGCCCGGTGGGGCGGGTTGGTTACCGACTGGTACGCCGTGGCCTCCATCATCTTCCAACGGCCCCCGGGCGCGTACCTGCTCGACGACCTACTCATCGAGTACCAGCTCGCCGCCCTCGACACCCGGCGCGGGGAGCGCGACGGAAGCCCCGACTGACCACCGGTGAACAGCCGACCGGGTGCGCCGGCACACGTCCGGGACGGTCAGTCGGCGAGGTCGGCGAGGTCAGCCAGATCGGCGGCTTCCCGGCGCAGGGCGTGTGCCAGCGCCTGCGTGGGTGCGTTGGGAGGGCCCGGCACGCGCACCAGGCTGACGCGTCGCACCTCCTCCGGGGCGCCCTCGACGGGAACGAAGCGGACACCGGGCGGGACGACCGGCAGCAGCGCCGGCGTGGCCGTGGTGATGCCGACGCCGGCCGCGACCAGGTGGAGCTTGGTCAGCCAGTCGCGGGCAGTGTGGCGGACCTCGGACCGCCCGGGCAGACCGGGCCAGACGCCGAGCAGCGGCTCGTCCGCGCTGCCGGGACCGGCGATCCACGGTGCGCCCGCGATCTCCTCGACGCTGACGCTGCCCCGTTCG
Organism: Kitasatospora sp. NPDC017646; assembly: GCF_044329365.1. Classification (NCBI taxonomy): domain Bacteria; kingdom Bacillati; phylum Actinomycetota; class Actinomycetes; order Kitasatosporales; family Streptomycetaceae; genus Kitasatospora; species Kitasatospora sp. NPDC017646. The sequence continues at coordinate 239,477 of NZ_JBIRJC010000001.1, forward strand.
GCGAACGCGCCGCCCACCGACACCGCCACGGCCAGGTGCACTTCCAGCAGCGGCTCGACACTCAGGGGCGGCTCGTCCGTGTCGGGCGAGCGATGCGGTGGCCGGGAGGAGAGGACGGCGAGATCCAGGGTGCCGGCGCGCAGCGCGCGCACCAGGGACGGAGTGGTCCCCTCACGCGTCGTCACCTGGATGTGCGGGTGCTCCTGGTGCAGCATCGCCAGGGCCCGGGGCACGATCACCGCTCCCGCCGTGGGGAAGAAGCCGAGCCGAACGCTGCCCCTCTCGACCTCCTCCGCTCCGCGCAACTCCCGGTCCGCCGCTTCGAGGGCGTCCAGGGCGACGACGGCGCGGCGCAACAGGGCACGGCCCGAGCCGGTCAGCCGGACGCCGCCGGGGTAGCGGTCGAAGAGCCGGGCGCCGGTCGCCTCTTCCAGCGCGGCCATCTGCCGGGAGACCGCCGACTGGGTGTACCCGAGCGCCTGCGCCGCGGCGGTGAAGGTGCCCCGCTCGGCCACTTCGCGCAGCACCCGCAGCCCGACCAGTGTCATCTCCATGAGCAAAAATCATATCCACCATGCCGGACATTCGTTGGTGGAATGCCACCCGGGTTCCTAGCGTGAAGGCAGGACAACCGAGGAAAGGGCAACGGATCATGCCTCTGATCAATGTCTACCTGCGCCAGGGGACCACCGCCGAGCACCGCCGGAACGTGTCCCTGGGCATCCACAGCGCCATGGTCGACGTGCTGAAGGTCCCCCAGGACGACCAGTTCCACGTCTTCCACGAAGTCTCGCCCGACAACTTCCAGATGCAGCCGGTCGTGTTCGGCCTGCGCCGCAGCGAGCGCGCCATGTTCGTCCAGATCTCCGTCAACCACCGCACCGCCGAACAGAAGGCCGAGCTGTTCCGGGTGATCGTCGACAGGCTCCGGCTGTTCGCCGACGTCCCCGAAGAGGACGTCCTGATGATGATCAACGAAACGGCCCGGGAGAACTGGTGGGCCGCCGGCCGCGTCGTCAACCCCGCCACCGGCTACGACGAGCGCATGAACGACGCCCCCACCGGCGCCGGGGCCACCGGCTGAGGCGGCTGCCGGGGGCCCACCCGCCCGCGGGAGCGGGGCGGGTGGGCCCCCTTCGTGCGAGGCTCGTGGTGGACCAGCCGTCGCCGGTCGCCGCGCACCCGCCGTACGCCGGGTACCAGGAGGAGGCCCACCTCGTGATCCCGGTCCTCGTGCTCGAACCCGACGCGCGGTGGTCGAGTCAGCGGATCACGTCGGCCGGGTTCAGCCGCTCCGTGCGGTCCAGGCAGCCGCATCTCGCGGCGGCAGCGCCACAACCTTGACCTCAACCGCACTTGAGGTCCTAGCCTAACGATCATGACGACCCCAAGCACCCCGCAGAACGGCACCGCCACGCTCGGCCAGCGGCCCATCGCCCTGGTCGCCTGGAGTGCCACCGAAGCGATCCTGCGGCACTCCCAAGCCACCCTGGCACGCATCGACGTCACTCAACCCCAGTGGTGGGCGCTCAACAACATCGTCCGCGCCGAGCACGGCCTCACCGGAGAGGAGATCCGCGCCGTGGCCGTGCCCTACCGCATGGGTGCCGAGGTGATGGTCCACGCCGTCGACTCACTTGTGCACCGGGGCTGGCTCGGCATCGGCGCGGACGGCCGGCTGACCCTCACGGAACAGGGCCGCGAGGGCCTGGCAACGGCGAAGGAACACATGGACCGGGTGCGTGCGGAGCTCCTCGGCGACATCACGGAGGAGGAGTACGCGACTGCGGTCTCCGTGCTCCAACGCGTCACCGACAACCTCGCCGAGGGCCTGTCGTGAAGGCCGGCCACAACCATTCGTTGACGGCCGTCACCAGCACGGGCGCCTCGTAACGAACGGCAACCTCACCGGCGGCCGGTCCGGCTTCCCGCCCATCGGCAACAGCGGCTCAACCCGACTCCACCGGCCGTTCGTCAGGTCACCGCGCCTCACGGCCTCTGATCATCCAGAACCTTGATTCACTTCCGCGACAGGCCTTGACCCATCGTGGTGACGAGGGTCGAGGAGATGTGCCGCAGGGCGGGGTCGGCCGCGATGAAGAAGGTTTCGACCCCGGCCAGTTCGTGGTTCATGCGGGCCATCGGCAGTTCGTGGTCCAGGTCGTGGGTGTCGCGGACTCCCCGGATGACGGCGTCGATTCCGGTCCGGCGGCAGTAGTCGACCAGCAGGCCGCCGGTCTGGTAGTCCACCGTGACGTTGCCCAGGTCAGCCGCTGCCTCGCGGAGCCGTTCCAGCCGTTCGGCGACGGGGAAGCGGCCGGTCTTGTTCGGATTGAACATCACGCAGACGACGACCTCGTCGAACAGGAGGGCGGCGCGGCGCAGGACGTCCCGATGCCCTTGAGTGACCGGGTCGAAGGATCCTGGGAAGAGGGCTCGCATGATCGGGAACAGTAGCAAGCGGCCGGCCCCGGCAGTGAGGGCCGGGGCGGCCGCCCGGTCAGCGGGGCTTCGTCATCCCACCCAGGGGAGTTCGGCGTGCCGAGACCCTGCGATGGCTGATCCGCCAGCCCTCGGCGGTGCGCACCACGGTGTCGTCGTAGGAGACGGAACCGCAGGAGCCGTCCGCCCTGATGCCCAGCCCCTTGGATCGGACCTGCACCCGGCCCTCCGCCCATGCGGTGACGACGACGTTGGTGACGTGATGCGCGACGGGGTTGGCCGCTCCCAGCGCCCATGCCGCTTCCCGGACGGCCGCCACCCCGGACAGCGGTTCCTGGCCGAAGTCGGTGAGGTCGTAGGTCACATCGGCGGTGAACAACTCGTCCAACCGGTCAAGGCTTCCGTCGTCAACGAGGTGGCCGTGCAACGAGATCAGTTCCATGACGGCCAGGCGATCTTCAACAGCGAGCGACACACGCGTCCTCTCCGGCCCGGCGTGGAAGGCGCCGAGGCGAGCAGCGATCCGACATCGGCACGGCAGGTGCAGGGCCGCACACGTCGTGATCGTGCCCTACCGGCGGTCAGCCTGCCACCGACTTCTCCATCCGCGCCCTCCTCGTCCGCACAGCTTCGCCGGAGGTGGGTTGTGGTGGTGCCGGGTCCGACCTCTCCCGACGGCCCGCCGCCTTCCGGGCGGTGGGCCGTCGGCGTACAGGCTCACACCGCGCTGAACGGTACGGGCCAGCGGCGCATGTGGGTGGGCAGAGTCAGGAGCAGATCGCCGAGTCGGTACATCAGGTTCTCCGCGATGAGCAGGCCGACCGCCTGGCGCTGCGTCGCGGTGAGGGCTTCCACCGGCAGCGGAGTGCGTCCGGCCAGGAAGGTCGTGACCAGGTCCGGGTGGTCGAGCATCAGGTGGACGTCGTGCTCCGCCCGGGCGTCCTTGACCGTGATGAAGCCCGGCCCGCGCCTGAAATAGCACAGCCCGTACCGGAACGCCTCCTCCCACGGGTCGGCGGGAAGCCCGGCGAACCCGCTCGGCGGCCAGAGGTGGCGCAGCGGTGCGGTGTCGAGTTCACCGCCTCCGGACGCCGTCCAACGAACGGGCACGCCTTCCTCCAGGGCGACCCGCAGGAACGCCAGGAACCCCAGGGCGGCAAGCGCGTCCCCACCCAGGTCGACCTCGTCGGGCACGACGATGGTGCCGCCCTCCACCGTGGCACCGTAGCCGGGGTCGTGCCTGCGGAACAGGTCTGCCGCCCGATCGCCGACCACCACGTTCACTCCGCCCCCTCCCGGACTGGGACCGGGAGGTCGCGCACCGCCAGTGCCACGACCTGCTCCCCGTCGCAGAAGACGAGTCCGCGCTCCCGCAAGCCCGCCAGCGCCGCAGCCACCTCCTCCTCCGACACCCGCCGCCCCTGCTCGGCCAGTGCCCGGAGCACGGAACGCGCGGTACGGACCCGCTCGGTGAGCCGGTACACGGCGGCGTCCAGACCGCGCAGCAGGTGGTCCCGTGCCGGCCAACCGTGCCGACGGTCGGTGATCCTCACCTCTCCTTCGACGTCGGCCACCACCACCAGGAACGAGCCGGCGTGCGCGGCCCGCCACGCATCGACCGCACGGTGGAGCCGGGCCTCGATCTCTCCCCGGATCCCCTGCGGCGGTGTGTCGAACAGGTAGACCAGATCCGCCAGTTCCTCGGGCGGCAGGTCGTAGATGTGGTCGTAGATGCGGGACGGGGCCCGCGCGGCGAAGCCCAGGTCCGGGCGTTCGAAGTTCGGGCTGAACCGTTCCAGCGCTATGCGTATGGTGCCGCCCGGCGGCTGGAGGTGCACCAGCGCGGGCATCTGGTCGATCACGGGCCGGTAGTCCGCGTCGCGTTCCCCGGGGAAGCCGTAGAGGTGGTTCCAACTCACCGTTAGGCCACGGTCGTGGCAGTCCCGCAGCAGCCTCACGTTCCGGGCACCGCTCACACCCTTGTCCATGAGGTCGAGCACCCGGGCGTTGAGGCTCTCGATGCCGGGCTGGATGTGCACCACCCCGGCCGCCGCGAGCAGGTCGAGCTGGTCGGGGCGGAGGTTGGACTTCACCTCGTAGTGCACGCGCAGGTCCCAGCCACTGGCGGCCATCCGCGGCAGCAGTCCGGCAAAGTAGCCCATGTCCAGGATGTTGTCCACCATCACCAGGTCCAGGATGCGGTGGCGCTCGATCAGGCCGGACACTTCCTCCCACACGGCGTCGGCGTCCTTGCTGCGGAAGGCGATGGCCGAGCCGTTGAGCCCGCAGAAGGTGCACTGGTGCTTCTCTCCCCACCAGCAGCCGCGCGCTCCCTCGACGGCGAGCTTGGGCTCCACGAAGGTGCGTACCGGCGACGCCTCCAGGGCCCGCTGCCAGCCGGTGTAGTCGGGGGCGGGGATCAGCCCGGGCGGGACGGGCGCTGCGCTCTCGGGGTTCGCCACCGGCCGGTCGCCGTCCCACCAGCACAGCCCCGGTACGTCCAGCGGAGCTGTCGCTGCCGCGAGGTGCTCCAGCAGCGCGGGGAAGGCGAGTTCGCCCTCTCCCCGGACGGCGAAGTCGACGAAGCGGTGGTTGCGGTGCAGTGCCGCGCCCATCGGTCCGTCGCAGTTCGCCCCGCCCATGACGGTCCTCACCCCGGGGCGCCGCTGCTTGAGCAGCCGGGCCACCGCGAGGCTCGGCACGTTCTGCATGAACGTGGTGGTGAACCCCACGACGTCCGGGTCCTCGCTCAGGATCTGGTCGACGACCCGCTCGACGAAGGGGCGCGCGTACGGACGCATCCGCCGCACCACCTCGATGTCGACCCCACTGGCCTTCGCGTAACGGTTCAGCTCGAACTCGCGCCAGCGGTCGTCGTCGTGCAGCACACCCGCGAACACCCAGTCCCCCAGCCCGTGGTGCAGGCCGGTCTCCGCGACGTGCGTGTAGTCGTGCGGGGTGAGGTCCCCGCCGCTCTCGGCGAGCAGGAACCCGGCCCAGTCCATCGCCGCGTGCACCTCGGAGACCTCGGCCTCCGGCCGGGTCCGTGCCACGCGGCGGCGCAGGATGCCGATCGCCAACGAGGGCAGCTCCAGCAGCTGCCACGGCATCGACACCAGGCTCAGCCTCAAACTCCGCTCCCGCGTCGGGCCGGGACCCCGGAGTGGGTGGGGCCCCGACCGTCGATAGGTCTGTCTCGGCTTCGGCTCAGCCGTCCCGCTCGGCGGACGAGTCAACCCGGGACGGCGGAGCATCGATCCGGTACGCCGGAGGCGCGTCGATCCGGTACGCCGGAGGCGCGTCGATCCGGTACGCCGGTGGGGCGTCGATCCGCGGAGTCGAGTTCGAAGTCCCGCTGCTCATCACGGTCTTGGTGATCTGCATCGTGGTCACCTCCTCTCCTGCGGGCAGTGGCGCGCAACGGCCCGGACGTTCACTCGCTTCCGGACTCGCACGCCAAGTCACTGTAATCGGCGAATGGTTACCGGTGAATAGCCGTGCACGGGGAAGCCCGACGCGCCCGTGCAGCACGGTTCCGTACCGGTCCGGGCGGCTACCGGCCGCACGTACGGGGGCCGTCGTACTGCTGGTCGGTCACGGGCTCGGCCCAGACGGTCTCGGGGGTGTCGGCGCTGCCGGTGCCCTCCCACATGGCGATGTGTTCCATGAAGCGGTCGGGCGCGGCGCCGTGCCAGTGCTCCTCACCGGGCGGGCAGTTGACGGTCTCACCGGGGTGGGCCTCGAGGACCGTGCCGCCACGGGTGCCGATGAGGGCCACACCCGACACCACGTGCAGGATCTGGCCGACGGCGTGGGCGTGCCAGTGGGTGCGGGCACCGGGGGCGAAGCGGACGAGGTTGGCGCGCATCCGGGAGGGCTCCCGGCCGGCGACGATGACGTCCCACCACACGTCGCCGGTGAACCAGTCGGCGGGGGCCTTGCCGGTGGGCTGGGGCTTGATGAGTTCCACAGGTCTTCCTGTCCAGTCGAAGGCAACGTGGTCAGGGCTTGAGCAGGGCCTTGACGGCGCGGCGCTCGTCCATCGCCCGGTACCCCTCGGCGACCCGCTCCAGGGGCAGGGTGAGGTCGAAGACCTTGCCCGGCGCGATCCGGCCGGTCAGCACGTGGTCGATCAGGTCGGGCAGGTAGCGGCGTACGGGGGCCGGGCCGCCGCGCAGGCCGACGTGGGAGAAGAACAGCTCCTGCCCGTCGACGGAGACCCCGTGCGGGACGCCGACGAAGCCGACGGTGCCGCCGGGCCGGGCGGAGCGCAGGGCCTGCCGCATGGATTCGGCGGTGCCCACGCACTCCAGCACGCTGTCGGCGCCGATGCCGCCGGTCAGCTCCCTGATCCGGGCCACCCCCTCCTCTCCGCGCTCGGCGACGAGATCGGTCGCTCCGAACTCCCGGGCCAGCTTCTGCCGGGGTTCGTGGCGGCTCATCGCGATGATCCGCTCCGCTCCCATCGCCTTGGCGGCGATCACCCCGCACAGGCCCACCGCGCCGTCGCCGATCACCACCGCGGTCGAGCCGGGCTTGACCTCGGCGGCGTCGGCGGCCCACCAGCCGGTGCCCATCACGTCGGAGACGGCCAGCAGGCCCGGCCAGAACTCCTCGCCGGGCACCCCGTCGGTGGCGACCAGGGTGCCCTGGGCGTTGGGGATGCGCACGTAGTCGGCCTGGCAGGTGCTCATGAACTCGCGGTGCACGCAGTTCGACGTGAACCCGTTGCGGCAGTTGGGGCAGGTGTTGTCCGAGGTGGCGAACGAGCCGACGACGAACTGGCCGGGGCGCAGGCCGGTGACCTCGCTGCCGACCTCCTCCACGAAGCCGATGTACTCGTGCCCCATCGGACTCGGTCCGCCCACCGGATCCACGCCGCGGTACGACCACAGGTCGGAGCCGCAGACGCAGGTCACGGCGGTGCGGATGATCGCGTCGGTGGGGTGGAGGATCTTCGGGTCCTCCAGGGTCTCCAGGCGGATGTCGCCGGGGCCGTGGATCACTGTTCCGCGCATGAGTGGGATTCCTTCGCATCACGGGGCCGGGGTGCGTTCTGCTCGCGCCCCCTGCCTTCCAGGGAACCCGCTGCCGGCGCCCGCGGCGAGTCACCAGCGAGGGGTGTACCGGCAGTACATCCCTCCCGGGCCCGACAGGCCGTACGGTCGGGGGGTGGACAACAGCCAGGAGGTCCGCGAGTTCCTCACCTCGCGGCGAGCGAAGATCACCCCCGAGCGGGTGGGCCTGCCCGCGGGCAGCCGCAGGCGGGTCCCGGGCCTGCGCAGGAGCGAGGTCGCGGCGCTCGCGGACGTGAGCGTGGAGTACTACGCCAAACTGGAGCGCGGCAATCTGGCGGGCGCCTCCCCCGCCGTCCTGGAGGCCGTCGCCCGCGCGCTCCGCCTCGACGAGGCCGAACGCGCCCATCTGCTGAACCTGGCGCAGGCGGCCGACGGCTCCGACGCCCTCGTCCGCCCCCGGCGCCGGGCCAGGGCGTGGACGCCGCACCCCAGCCTGCAGTGGACCCTGGACGCGATCACCGCCGGCCCGGCCTTCGTCCGCAACGGCCGGCTGGACCTGCTCGCCGCCAACCCGCTCGCCCGCGCCTTCCACGCCGAGATCTACGACGGCCCCGACAACCAGGCGAACCTGGCCCGCTACCACTTCCTGGACCCGGCCTCCCGCCGCTTCTTCCCCGACTGGAGCCAGGCCGCCGACGTCACCGTCGCCATCCTGCGCACCGAGGCGGGCCGCACGCCCCACGACAAGGACCTCCACGAACTGGTCGGCGAGCTGTCCACCCGCAGTGACGAGTTCCGCACCCGCTGGGACGCCCACGACGTCCGCCACCACGGCACCGGCACCAAACGCTTCCACCACCGGGCGGTCGGCGACCTCACCCTCGCCTACGAGGGACTGGAACTGGCCGCCGAGCCCGGTCTGACCCTCACGGTCTACACCGCCGAGCCGGGCTCCCCCAGCGAGGAGGGACTGCGCCTGCTCGCCTCCTGGGGCGCGACCAGGGAGGCCGTAGGTACGCACGCGTGACTCCGGAGAGGCGGTCGGGCGTTCGTCGGGGCTGTCTGGTTCGATAGGGGCCGCCGTCATCCCCAGCCGCGAGGAGCAGGTCCCTGAGTACGTCGTTCGCCGAGGCCCTGTCCCTCGCGCTGTTGGTGTTGGTCCTGGTGTGTGCGGTGGTGCGGCCGTGGGGGTGGCCGGAGGCGGTGGTCGCCGTCCCGGCGGCGGGACTGGTGGTCGCCACCGGCGCGATCTCCCCCGCCCACGCGCTGGCCGAGGCCGAGCGGCTCGGCCCGGTGATCGGGTTCCTGGCGGCCGTGCTGGTGCTGGCGCAGCTGTGCGACGACGAGGGGTTGTTCCAGGCCTGTGGGGCGTGGATGGCCCGCACCTCGGCGGGGAGTCCGCGGCGGCTTCTGGTGCAGGTGTTCGTGGTCGCGTCGGTGATCACGGCGGTACTGAGCCTGGACGCCACGGTGGTGCTGCTGACTCCGGTGGTGTTCGCCACGGCGGCCCGGCTCGGGGCCCGTCCGAAGCCGCACCTGTACGCGTGCACCCATCTGTCGAACACCGCCTCGCTGCTGCTGCCGGTCTCCAACCTGACGAACCTGCTGGCCTTCGCCGCCAGCGGGCTGAGCTTCACCCGGTTCGCCGCGCTGATGGTGTTGCCGTGGCTGGCGGCCATCGGCGTGGAGTACGTGGTGCTGCGCCGGTTCTTCGGCGCCGATCTGGACGCGGGTGCCCCGGCCGCGACCGAGGCGGAGGCGCCGCAGACGCCTGTGTTCGCGCTCGTGACGGTGGCGGGCACGCTCGCCGGGTTCGTCCTGACCTCGGCGGTCGGGATCGACCCGGCCTGGGCGGCGCTGGCGGGCGCCCTGGTTCTCGCCGCCCGGGCGCTCGCCCAGCGCCGCACCAGCCCGGCCGCGATCGTGCGCTCGGCCGCAGTGCCGTTCCTGGCCTTCGTCCTGGCGCTGGGCGTCGTGGTGCGGGCGGTGGTCGACAACGGGCTGGCCTCCGCGCTCGGGCACCTCCTCCCGCACGGCACCTCGCTGCCCGCCCTGCTCGGGGTCGCGGCGCTGGCGGCCGTCCTGGCGAACGTCATCAACAACCTGCCCGCGACCCTCGTCCTGCTCCCGCTGGCCGTCCCCTCCGGTCCGGGCGCCGTCCTGGCCGTGCTGCTCGGGGTGAACGTCGGCCCCAACCTCACCTACGCCGGGTCGCTGGCCACCCTGCTGTGGCGGCGCATCGTGCACGAACACGACACCGAAGTCGGTCTGGGCGAGTTCACCCGGCTCGGGCTGCTCGTCGTGCCCGCCGCCCTGGCACTGGCCGTGGTGGCACTGTGGGGGTCCCTGCACATCATCGGATCGTGAGGAGGAGGAATCCGTGACGGTCGTCGTCTGGATCACCGAGGGCACCTGGCCCGCCTGCGTCGACGCCGCCCGCACCCACGCGCCGCAGGGCGCGCAGGTCGTGCTGCTCCACGTCAGCGACCGGGACGTCCCGGGCCTCGCGCACGGCGCCTTCGCCGGTCTGCTCGGGCGCGGCCACCGCGAGCGCGACCCCGGCGACCAGGTGGAGCACCTGGCCGACGCCTCCGCCCGGCAGCTACTCGACGCCGCGGCCGAGCGGCTCGGACGGGCCTGCACCCGCCTGGAGCGCACCGGCCGTACCGAGCGCGAGGTCGTCTCGGCGGCGGAGGGGGCCGCACTGCTGGTCCTGGCCCGCGACGGCGACCGCACCCGCCTCGGGCCGCACAGTCTCGGCCCCGCAACCCGCTTCGTCGTCGACCACGCCCCCTGCCCCGTGCTGCTGGTCTGGCCGCAGCCCGCACCGGGCACTGAGACCCTGCCGCCCCCGCCGAGCCCCCAGCGCTGACGCGGCCGGACGGCGGTCAGTGGCCGGCGTCCGGCCCGGCTGTCTCCGGAGCCGGCGCGACGCCGAGGGGCCCGCACCGAGCATGTGCTCGGTGCGGGCCCCTCACTGCTCGGGCAGGTGCCGCGGCAGAAGAACTACAGCGGGCGGATGTTCTCGGCCTGCGGGCCCTTCTGGCCCTGCGTGACGTCGAACTCGACCTTCTGGCCCTCGAGCAGCTCACGGAAGCCGTTGGCGTTGATGTTCGAGTAGTGGGCGAAGACGTCCGGGCCGCCACCCTCCTGCTCGATGAAGCCGAAGCCCTTCTCCGAGTTGAACCACTTCACAGTGCCATTAGCCATTTAAATCTCCTTCAAGGGACAATCCGAAGCACGCACGGTGCGTACTTCGAGTCACCGCATGGAGCGCCCACCGGAAAGCCGGGGAACAAAAAATGCGCCTGCGATACATCAGCAGGCGCACACAAAGTTCATGGGAACCACTACTGCAACTGGGTCGACTGTAGCAGGCCGCCGCCCGCCGTGGTGGGACCCGCCGGAAAATCCCGCGCCCGCGCGTCCCGGCGCATGCCGCGCGGAATGAATGCATTCCCAGCTGTTCGAACTTGACCGCCAGGGCGGCCGTCGAAGCAGGATCCGGTCCGACCGGCGTCCGGGGGCACTATTCTCGGATCCATGTCGAACCCTGATGCGCTGCTCGTCGACATCGCCGCAATGGTGGAGTCCGAGCGCAGCAACCAGATGCCCCTGACCGTGGTCGTCCCGGGGGCGGTCATCACCGGCCGTCTGGCACCGGAACGCCTCTGGCACGAACGGGTGGCCGAAGTCCTCGGCGCCTCAGACCACTTGAAGCCCTTCGCCACGCTCTTCGCGATGTCCGCCACCGGCGACCCGGCTCCGCCGGCCACCCCGCCTACCCACCTTCACCTGCACGTCGCCCGCATCCTGCAAGGCAGCTACGGCCTGCCCCACACCGGGGGCATGTACCGCATCGCCATCGCCGACGTCAGCAGCTGGACGGTGGGAGACCTCAGCTACTCGGACCAGTGACACCTCGTACGGCCGGGCTCCGCTCCGCGGGGCCCGGCCGTCGTGCGCTCGGTGCCCGGTCGGCCGGCGACCGGCCGACGCCCGTACGGCCCCGGCGCTCAGGCGCCCTCGGCGTCGCGGCGTTCCAGCCCGGCGGCCCGGGCGCGGGACGGTCAGGACCATCACGGCGGGTTCCCGGGTCCGGCGCGTCACGGATCCGCGAATCCGGCCGGAACGGGCCGGTCAGCGCGGATCATGGAGCCAGCCAGACCCGACCCTCGCCTGGAGGCCCCGTGTCCGACCTTCCCACGTTCGCCGCCCTGTTCGACCGGCTGGCACTGCCCGAACTGACCCGATCGGCCGCCCTGCTGCAACCCGAACTGGTCGCCCTGAGGAGGGAGTTGCACCAGGAGCCGGAGATCGCACTGGAACTGCCCAGGACCCAGGCCCGGCTGCTCGCCGCACTCGACGGGCTGCCGCTGGAACTCACCCCGGGCAAGGGGCTGAGCTCGATCACGGCCGTGCTGCGCGGCGGCCGCCCCGGGCCGAAGGTGCTGCTGCGCGCCGACATGGACGCCCTGCCGGTGCAGGAGAACGTACGGCTGCCCTACGCCTCGAAGGTCCCCGGGGCGATGCACGCCTGCGGGCACGATCTGCACATGGCCGCGCTGGTCGGCGCCACCCGTCTGCTGGTCGAGCGGCGCGCCGAGCTGGCGGGCGACGTGGTCCTGATGTTCCAGCCCGGCGAGGAGGGGGCGGGCGGCGCCCAGCTGATGGTGGACGCGGGCGTGCTGGACGCGGCCGGTGAGCGGGTGGTGGCCGCGTACGCCCTGCACGTGGCGGCGGCCCTGCTGCCCAACGGGCTGGTCACCACCCGCCCGGGACCGGTGATGGCCGCCTCCGACACCCTGCGGGTCACCCTGCGCGGGCGCGGCGGGCACGGGTCCAGTCCGCATTCGGCGCTGGACCCGGTGCCGGCCGCGTGCGAGGCGGTGCTGGCCCTCCAGACGATGGTGACCCGGCGGGTCGACGCCTTCGACCCGGTGGTGCTCACCGTCGGCACGCTCAACGCCGGCACCGCGGCCAACGTGATCCCCGACGAGGCACGGTTCGCGGCGACCATCCGCTCCTTCTCCCCCCGCTCGCGGGAGTTGGTGCACGGCGAGGCGCTGCGGGTGGTGCACGGGATCGCGGCCGCCCACGGGCTGGAGGCGGTGGCCGAGGTGGAGCCCGGGTACCCGGTGACCGTCAACGACCCGGTGGAGGCGGACTTCGCGGCCGGACTGGCGGGCCGGCTCGTCGGGCCGGAGCGGTACGTGCCGATGCCCCAACCGATCGCCGGCTCCGAGGACTTCGGCGTGTTGGCGGCCCTGGTCCCGTCGGCGTACCTGATGCTCGGCGCCGCCCCGACCGACGGCCGTGACCCGTTCACCGCGGCCTACAACCACTCCCCTGACGCCGAGTTCGACGACAACGTGCTCGCCGACGGCGCCGCGCTCCTGGCCGCCCTCGCCCTGGGGAGGCTGGCCCGGGGGTAGACCCGGTGGCAATGCAAGGGCGTGGCCCGGTGCCCGGCGGAGGCAGCCGGGCGCCGGGCCACGGTCGGGCGGTGCTCCGGAGCGCTACGGCCGCCCCGCGCCGCGTCGGCGCGTCCTGTCGAGCGCAGCGGGAAGTCGGCGGGGCGACGGGGATCCGCACGGTGCGACCGTCCGTTCCCGTCGGAGGCGGGGAGATCCGGTGAGTTGACGGTGTGGCAGCTGTGCAGGCTTTCACGGATGGGGGCGAGCGGCGTGGTGATGCCCCGTTTCGTCGCGTTCCGTTCAAGCGCCGCTTACCCCATCATGGGACGGTGCCTCTGCGCCTACGCGCGTAGCGCCCCCCTGCCCCCCACAACACAAGGAGCCTGACCGATGCTCAGACGCATCGCAGCCACCCGCCCGCTCGCCCTGGGCGCCGTCGCCCTGGCCGTGCTCACCGCCGCCGGCGCCGTCCCCCACCGGGCCGCGGCCGCGACCGTGACGGCCGCGACCCCCGCCGCCGCGACCGCCCAGCACCGCGTGCTGTTCGACGACACCAAGGCGGAGACCGCGGGCAACGCCGACTGGATCATCAGCACCAGCCAGCCGGACCCGCTCGCCGAGAACGGCAGCCCGCAGTCCGAGACCGACTGGACCGGCGCCATCTCCAGCTGGGGCGTCGCGCTCCAGAAGACCGGCCAGTACAGCCTCAAGACCCTGCCGAGCGGCTCCAGCATCACCTACGGCACCGGCGGAGCCCTCGACCTCGCCAACTTCGACGAGTTCGTCCTGCCCGAGCCCAACGTCCGGCTCAGCGACGCCGAGAAGACCGCGGTCATGACGTTCGTCCAGAACGGCGGCGGACTGTTCCTCATCTCGGACCACACCGGCAGCGACCGCAACAACGACGGCTGGGACTCCCCCGCCGTCATCAACGACCTGATGACCACCAACTCGGTCAACAGCAACGACCCGTTCGGGCTCTCCGTCGACCTGCTCAACATCCAGACCGACAACCCGACCGCCATCGGCGACGCCACCGACCCCGTCCTGCACGGCCCCTTCGGCACCGTCACCGGCAGCATCATCCGCAACGGCACCACCTTCACCCTCAAGCCCGCCGACAACCCCAGCGTCAAGGGCATCGTCTACCGCACCGGGTACTCCGGCACCACCGGGGCCTTCTTCGCCACCAGCAGCTTCGGCAAGGGCCGGGTCGCCATCTGGGGCGACAGCTCGGCCATCGACGACGGCACCGGCGAATCCGGCAAGACCCTCTACAACGGCTGGAACGACCCGGCCGGCACAGACGCCGCCCTCGGCCTCAACGCCACCGCCTGGCTCGCCACCGGAAGCGGCGGCAGCACCACCGGCAGCGTCACCCTCACCAACCCCGGCGCCCGCACCGCCACCGCCGGCACCGCCACCAGCCTCCAGCTCTCCGCCACCGACACCGCCGGCGGGACCCTGGGCTACGGCGCCTCCGGACTGCCCGCCGGCCTCAGCCTCAACGCCACGACCGGCCTGATCAGCGGCATCCCGACCACCGCGGGGACCTACTCGGTGACGGCCACCGCGACCGACTCCACCGGCCCGTCCTCCTCCGTCACCTTCACCTGGACCGTCCAGGCCACCGGCAGCGGCGGCGGCTGCACCGCGGCCCAGCTGCTCACCAACCCCGGCTTCGAGGCCGGCACGACGGCCGGCTGGACGGAGACCAACACCGGCGGCAGCAGCACCATCAACAGCGGCTCCAGCGAGCCGCCGCACTCCGGCACGTACGACGTCTGGCTGGACGGCTACGGCAGCACCAACACCGACACGCTCGCCCAGACGGTGACCCTGCCGACCGGCTGCAGCACCTACACCTTCAGCTTCTGGCTGCACGTCGACACCGCCGAGCCCACCACCAGCGCGTACGACAAGCTGACGGTGACCGCCAACGGCACCACCCTGGCGACCTACTCCAACATGAACGCGGCCGCCGGCTACCAGCAGCACAGCTTCAACCTGTCCGGGTACGCGGGCCGGACCGTGACCCTGAAGTTCACCGGCGCCGAGGACTACACCAAGCAGACCTCCTTCGTCCTCGACGACACCGCCGTCAACGTCGGGTGATCCGAAGCCGGTTGCCCTCCCCGCGGTGGGGAGGGCAACCGGCGTGCGGGGAGGCCGACCGGCGTGCGGGGAGCAACCGGCGTGCGGGCCGTCGAACGTCCGGTCCGAAAACCGCCGGTGCCGGCCGCCGACGGGCCGGAGACTGGACCGCGTGACCACCCGAACAGCCCCTCCCGCCCCTGCGGCGTCCCGCTCCCGGGAGCGCGTCGACCCGGCCGACTGGCCGGCCCTGACCGAGGAACTCGACGCCCACGGCTGCGCGCTCACCCCGCAGCTCCTCAGCCGCCGGGAATGCCGCGACCTGGCCGCGCTCTACGACCGCGACGAGCCGTTCCGCACCACCGTCGACATGGCCCGCCACCGCTTCGGCTCCGGCCAGTACCGCTACTTCACCCACGACCTGCCCGGGCCCGTCCACGAGCTGCGCCAGGCGCTGTACCCGCACCTGCTCACCATCGCCCGCGGCTGGGCCGAGAAGCTCGGCCGGCCCGCGCCCTGGCCCGACAGCCTGGACGAGTGGCTGGAGCGGTGCCACGCCGCCGGGCAGGCCAAGTCCTCGCAGATCCTGCTCCGCTACCGGGCCGGCGACTGGAACGCGCTGCACCGCGACGTCTTCGGCGACCTCGTCTTCCCGCTCCAGGTGGTCATCGGCCTCGACGAACAGGGCACCGACTACACCGGCGGCGAGTTCCTCCTCGTCGAACAGCGCCCCCGCGCGCAGTCCCGGGGCACCAGCACCGTCCTCCCACAGGGCCACGGCCTGGTGTTCACCACCCGCGACCGGCCCGTCCGCTCGGCCCGGGGCTTCTCCGCGGGCCCCGTGCGGCACGGGGTGAGCACCGTGCGCTCGGGCCGCCGGCACGCCCTCGGGCTCGTCTTCCACGACGCCTGAGCCCGCCATGGCCCACCCCGACCAGCCGGCCCCGCAACCGCGTCCCCGGCTGCTCGACGCGGCCGGCCGCACCCGGACCGGTCCCCGTCCGGGCCCCCTCGGCGACTACCGGCCCTCCGCGGTCCGCCTGCCCGCGGAGGGCCGACAGTGGAAGGCCCAACAGCAGGAGCAGCACACATGACCCCCTCCCCGCTGGTCCGCCCCGGCGAACTCGGCGCCTACGGGCCACTGCCCTCCCCCACCGGTCACACCGAAGCCGAACTCGCCACGCTACTAGGCTTGTTGAGCACCAGCCGCCCCCGGATGCACACGGTCGCCGTCGGCCACAGCCGGGACGACGCCTCCCGCGCGACCGCCCAGGCCTTCACCGACGCCTGGCGGGCCCGCGGCGGATCCGTGCTCGCCGTCACCGACTGGCCCGAGCAGGCCGCCTCCTGGCTCCGCCCGGCCCGACGGTTCACCAGCCGGGCCCCGGACGCCTGGGTGGTCGCCGCCGCGCCGCCCGGCTGGGTCCAGATGGCCCGACGGCTGCGGCACAGCACCACGTGGACCGCCGAGCGGACCTTCGGCTTCGCTTCGCTGGCCGAGCCGCGCGCCGTCGCCCTCGCGGGCCCCGACACCCTGCATGGCCTGCGCGGGGCCACGGCGGACGGCCGCACCTGGGAGGTCCGTCACGGCTGGCTGACCAGCCGGTCGCCCGAGACCCGCAGCCCCCGCTGAACCCGTCCCACCGCTCTTCCCGCCGCTGGTGCCGCCGGCGACGGTGGCGCCGACTCGGAACGAGCCGGCGCCACCGTCTTCCGGCAGCTCTGGTGGGGCAGGCTGCCGGAAGACCCGGCGAGGGGCGGGGCCAGGGTGGGTGGGGGTCAGATCGCTTCGAGCGTCCAGGTCTGGTTGGACCAGCCGTTGCTGTCCCAGAGCTGGACCTTGGTGCCGTTGGCGCCGATCGTGTTCAGGTCCGCGTCCAGCACGCGGCCGTTGTAGCCGTTCACCACGCCGTAGCTGGCGAAGTTCCACCGCTGGTTCGACCAGCCGTTGTAGTCCCACAGCTGGACCGTGGTGCCGTTGGCGCCGATCGTGTTCAGGTCCGCGTCCAGGTAGCGGCCGCTGTAGTTGTTCTGGATGTAGTCGACGGTGCCGTCGGTCCACAGGGTCCAGTTCTGGTTGGTCCAGCCGTTGCAGTCCCACAGCTGGACCTTGGTGCCGTTGGCGCCGATCGTGTTCAGGTCCGCATCCAGGCACTTGCCGTTGTAGCTGTTGTGGATCCGGTACTGGCCCACGTAGTTCAGCGCCGCTGCGGCGCGGACCGTACCGGTGTTCGCGCGGCTGTCGGCGGCCGAAGCCGACCCGACGCCCGCGCCGAGGGCGGCCGTCACCAGGGCCAGGATTCCGAAACCGGTGCAGATCTGCTTGCGCATGAACTCTCCTCGCAGCATGAGTGAGCGGACGGAGCACGTGCACTTTCCCGCAGGCGGCACTGACCCTGCCGAACCCCGACCGGGCCGGACCGGTGCCGCGCTCCGTGGCGCTCGCCGTGTCAGCTGACCGGCTGACGTGACCCATCCTCGCGGCCCCGGTACGTCCGCGGCCACGACGTTCGCCCGACGTTCGCCCGACACTTGCGGCCCGGACCCCCGGTGCTGGATCGTGCCGCCCACTTGACGGGAGACTGCGAGCATGGAGTTCCTCTGCTACCACCGCGACCGGCCCGGCTCCGTGGCGCTGCGCCACGAGGTGCGCGAAGAACACTGGTCCTACATGGACCGGTACGCGGACGAGCTGATCGCCCGGGGCCCGACCCTCGACGACGATGACACCCCCACCGGCAGCGTCCACGTCGTCGACCTGCCCGATCCCGCCGCCGCCCGCGCCTTCGCCTTCGACGAGCCCGGCTACCAGGCCGGCGTCTACCGCGACGTGCTGCTGCGGCGCTGGCGCAACCTGCTGGGGCGCACCATGTGGGACTTCCCCGGCGGCGGAACCGACGGCAACCACTACCTGGTGCTCGGCCTCGGCACGGGGCGGCCCGCCGACCTCACCGTGCCTGCCGACCGGGACGAACTGATCGTCTACGGGCCGCTCCTGTCCGACGACGGCGCCGCCTGGCTGGGCACGGCCGTACTGCTCCGGGCGCCGGACCCGAAGGCCGCCCGCGCCGTACTGACCCCGGAGCGGTACGACGACGTCGAGGTGCGCAGGTGGACCTTCGGCGGGCGTCCGTCGTAGCCAGGGCCGGAGGAGTGGTCGTTTCCGAAGGCAGTCGTGGACGAGCGGCCGTGCGCGGTTGGCGTACGGCCGCTCGGGGCGCTCATCTCGATCGTGCGCTCATCCGGCTGGCGGGGCTTCCGGTGCTCCGATCGACCGGGGATCCGGGTGGTCAGCGGAGCGGCAGCACCCGGGTGTGCTCCTCGCGGACGGCCTGAAGGGCGTTCGGCTTGAGGCCGAGCAGCTTCAGGATCGTCGGCGCGATCTGCTTGGTCTCGACCTTCTCGTCGTGGCGGACGCCGTCCGGGGTGACCGCGCCGGAGACGACCAACGGCACGTTCAGGTCGTCGGCGTGGGCGCCGCCGTGCTCGGCGATCTTGCTGCCGCCGGTGTAGACGACGCCGTACTGGGCGACGCCGAAGACGTCCGGCACCCGGGCGTCGCCCGGCTCGACGTGGAAGTAGTCGGCGGCTGCCGCACCGGCATAGACCTTCTGGACTCCGCTCTCGGTGAAGGGCCGGGCCTTGCCGTCGATGTCGACGCCGTTGCCGTTCTGCGCGAGCAGGTAGTCCTTGGCGAACCCGGTGGCGGCCGTGGAGCGGTCGTTCAACCAGAGCAGCACGCCGTCGTCGTCGACCGCGTGGGCGACCAGGTCTCCGGCGCCCGGGTGGGCGGCCTTCCAAGCGGTGTCGAGGCCTTCCAGCAGCGGACCGTCGTCGATCCGGTTGAGCGCGGTCGGGTCGATCGGGGACTGGCCGTGCTTCGCCGAGAGGATGACGGTGGTGGAGCCGTCCAGGTGCTGCTTGCGCAGCTCGTCGGTCAGCGCGCCGATCTGCCGGTCGACGAACTCCAGGTTCTTCTCGACCAGCGGGCCGGGCACGCCCTTGCCGACGTAGCCGCCCTGGAGGCCCTCGGAGCTCTTGAGCTTCTGCGCGGTGGAGACGGACTGGAAGTTCAGGCCGAAGACCGCCGGGGTGCCGACCTGCTGCGCGCGGCCGTGGTCGTAGCCGTCGATCTCGTTGAGGACGGCCTGCACCTTGTACGCGTCGTACTGCTCGGTGGCCTGGTTGTCCTTGGTCCAGTCGCCGTCGTAGCCGGTCGCCTTGCTGTTGATCTCCGGGGTGAAGAGGTCCTGGATGCCCTCTCCGGAGGGGCCGTTGAGGATGTCGTAGGCGGCGTGCTTGTCCGACCACGCGGTGCGCAGCCCGGCCTGGCGGGCCACCTCGAAGACGGTGTTCACCTGGAGGTAGGAGTGCGGTTGGACTGGCCTGCAGGTCCGCGGGTCGACGGGCAGCTTGGCCGGGTCGATCAGGGTCTGCGGCCGGCCGGTCATCTTCAGGATGGAGCCGGGCAGGCCGGCCAGGCCCTGGCCGGCGTCGATGGAGTCCTGGTTCCGGTCCAGGTCCTCGGTGAGGTCGACCTCGGCACCGGGCTCGGCAGCCTTGCAGTCGGTGGTGCCGGCCGGGAGCAGGGCGGCGTCGTAGGTGTCGTCGTAATAGACGCCGGTGGTGCCGGGGCCGCCGCCGGTCAGCTGCGCGACCATGCCGGGGAAGGAGTCGGAGGGGTTGGTGGTGCCGGCGTGGGTGTACTCGACGCCGCCGCGGACCAGCCGGGCCAGGGCCGACTGCGGGTGCGCGGCCACGAACCGGGCCAGGTCCGACTGGTGCAGGCCGTCGACCGAGACCAGCAGCACGTGCTCGGCGTGGGCACCGCGGCCCTCCTCGGCGGCGGCGGCCTGGGCGACGGTGGATCCGGCCAGCACACCGGCGGCGCCGAGGGTGGCGGCCAGCCGGAGGTAACGACGGGTCACGGAGGGCTCCTGTGGAGGGGGAGGGGAGGTGGCGGCCCCTAGGTTGGGAGTCCTCGGTGTACCGGCGGCGGCCGGCGGATGAACAGCGCCGGACCGGCTCGCGGAGAGATGTTCGGTTTTACCCAGTTCTCACCAACTCGTGTATGCTCCTTGGTAGTTGCTGAGCATGCCCGGTCAATGCGGCCAGCTGTCGCGACTCCTCACTCCGACGGGAGAACGCGCCGCAGCCAGCGGGTGCGCGCGTCCTGGGCGTCCCGCGACACGGCCGCGTGCGGGGCGAGGGTGTCGAAGCCGTGGCAGGCGCCGGGCCACACGTGCAGTTCGGCCTCGCCGCCCGCCCGCCAGATCGCGTCGGCGTAGGCGACGGCCTCGTCCCTGAAGGTCTCGGCGGACCCCACCTCGACGTACGCGGCGGGCAGTCCGCCCAGATCGGTGGCACGGGCCGGGGCGGCGTACGGCGAGAGGTCGGCGGCACCGTACCGGTCGCCGAGCACGGCCTGCCAGGCGGTGGCGTTCGAGGTGCGGTCCCAGGTGTCATGACCGGCCATCTGGCGACTGGAGAAGGTGTCGCCGCGGTCGTCGAGCATCGGACTCAGCAGCAGTTGGCCGACCGGGGTCGGACCGCCGCGGTCACGCGCCAGCAGGGCCAGGGCGGCGGCGAGCCCACCACCGGCACTCTTCCCGCCGATCACCAGGCGCCGTGCGTCCAGGCCCAGCGCGTCGGCGTGTTCGGCCACCCGGGCGAGCCCGGCGTAGCAGTCCTCCACGGCGCCGGGGAAGCGGGTGCGCGGCGCGAGCCGGTACTCGACGGACACCACCGCCAAACCCAGCGGCAGCGCCCACGAGCGCAACAGCCGCGGCAGGACGGACCACGCGTTGCCCGTCACCATTCCACCGCCGTGCAGGTAGTACAGCACCGGCAGGGCGCCGCCGACTCCGGCGGGCCGCCCATGGACGAGCGTGACCTCTCCCCCGCCGTCGGCCCGCGGCACCCGCAGCTCCGCCACCTCGAACCGGCCGCCGTCGCACAACTGGTCGAGCGTCGGGCGGGGCCGGGCGTCGGCGTCCCGCTCCTGCCAGGCCGTCAGCCCCTCCGGGGTGAGCACCTCGCGCGCCCTCGCACCCGCGGCCGCCACCGCGTCCCGGACCTGCGGATCCAACGGAGGCACCCGTCGAGCCACCGAGCCACCCACCCCAGCACCCCCATCGCCGAGGGGCACCCGGCGGCGCCCCGACCCCCCCAGCTTGCCAGCCCGGCCGGCTCGGCACAGCGTGCGGCCGATCTCCTCGCGTGCTGCGCGAGCAGTTGATCCCGCTGGTCCGCCGGATCGGCCCGGAGCCGGAGCTGGCGCCGGCGCGGGCGGCACGGTGCGCCTCCACCGTGCCCGGCCTCGCGCTGACGCGCTACGTGCCGCGATTCCCGGCGAGCGTGGAACTCGGCCGCGAGGCGATCGTGAACTGGCTCGAACCCACGGTCCAGCGGTTCCTCACGGCGCCGACGCCCTGAGGAACCCGTCGAGACCCCCAAGCGATCTCGGTCACGCCCGGGCCCCTCACAGGAAGACACCCGTCGCCCCCGGTTCGGGCCCGTCAGTCCGGCTGGTCGGCCCACGCGGTGGCGGGGCGGGAGCGGTACAGCCTCGCGTAGTACCGTCCTGCGCTTTCCCGGCCGTGGGGCTCCTGACCGCTTCGCAGTACCGCCGCCACGGCGTGGTGCTGTTCGTCCGGGGTGGCGAAGAGTCGTTGGGGGTACAGGTCGGCCGGGTCCGAGCGGGTGATCAGTCCGTAGGAGCGCAGGCGGTCGATGACCGGCCGGTAGTCGACCGTGCGCAGGATGAAGGCGCTGATCCACACGGGGCGGCGGGCCTGGTCCAGCAGGGCGGAGACGGTGCGAGCGGTGATGTAGCTTCCGGCACCGGTGGAGACGATCAGGCCGGTGTGCGCCATCGCACGGCGCACCGATGCGTTCGGTTCGTCGTGCTCGAGGTTGACCGAACAGGCGTCGTCCAGCAGTCCCACGGCCAGTGCGTAGGAGAGCGCGTTGCCCGCGATGTCGAGACCGATGACCGGTACGGCATGGCGGTGGCGTCGGGCGGTGTAGAACTGCTTGTCCCGCTCGACCAGTTCCGCCGTGGTCAAACGCCCCAGCGCGGGGTCGGTGTAGTGGGCATAGAGGTCCGCGAGCGTCAGATCGTGGTTGAGCAGCGCCGCGTTGATGCCGTACGAGCAGCACAGGTCGAGAACGGCGACCTCGCCCGCGCAGTCGGCCGCCCGAGTGCGCTCGGCGAGCGTACGGCGGAACTCCGCCTGCGCATGGTGCGGGATCTGGTACTCGAGCGGCGCCAGCCTGGCGAAGTAGGCCCGGGGATCCGGCTGGTCGTAGATGTCGTCGAAACGGGCCTTGCCCGGGGCTCGTTCGTGATCGAAGGCGGCCTGATCGTTCACCCGGTCTCCCTGCTCGGTACGGTCGCTGCACTCGCGACTCCTCGTGGCTGGATCACCGGATTCAACGAGGCCGAGGGGCTGCCACCGCCCCGACCGGCGGAACATCACCCGAACGGCAGCCCTCGCACGTCGGGCGTCGGGGGCGTCGGCCCTCAAGTCGAACGGTGGGCGGGGCGGGCGGCGAGCCCGCCCCGCCGTGGGACCGGATCAGCCAGGGGGCGGATCAGAAGGGCTTGGTCGGCAGGTACTTGCCGTCCAGGGTGATGACGGCCCGCTCGCCGCCCTCGGGGTCGGCGACCTTCTTCACGTCGAGCTTGAAGTTGATCGCGGAGATGATGCCGTCGCCGAACTGCTCGTGGACGAGGGCCTTGAGAGTGGTGCCGTAGACCTGGAGCATCTCGTAGAAGCGGTAGATGGTCGGGTCGGTGGGGATCGCGCCGGGGATCGAGCCGCGGGTGGGAACGGTCCGGAGCAGCAGCGCCGCGTCGTCGTCCAGGCCGAGCAGGGCGGCGACGGCCTTGGCGGAGTCCTCGGGCAGGGCGTGCTGGCCCAGGACGGCGGCGGTGGTGAAGGCGACCGACAGGCCGGAGGCGTCGGCGATCTGCTGCCAGCTGAGGTCCTTGCGGATCTTGGCGTCGACGGCGGCGACGGCGAGGGCCTGACGGGCGGTGGGGTCGAACTGGGCGTGCACCATGGAGGTTCCTTTCGGGTTCGCGGCTGCGCGGATCGTGCGCGGAGCCGCCGGGTTCAGGGGTGGTGTGTCCGGGTTGTGTTTCCGGGTCAGGCCGCGAGCACGGCTGTGCGGCCGTCCGGGGTGAGGTCCTCGACGCCGCCGGTGGCGATGTCGAAGACCCAGCCGCGCAGGGTGACCGCCTGCTCGGCGAGGGCGCGGGCGACGGACGGGTGGGTCGCCAGGTTCGCCAGTTGGGCGAGCACGTTGTGCCGCACCAGGGCCGGCACGTCCCCGGCGGTGGCGGTCCGGGCCACCGAGGCGTCGGCGAGCCGCAGCCAGTCGGCGACCGCCGGGGCACCGCTCAGGTCGTGGCCGTGGGCGAGGGCGGTCATGGCGCCGCACGCGGAGTGCCCGCAGACGACGATGTCCCGCACGCCCAGGGCCGCGACGGCGTACTCGATGCTCGCCGTGACCCCGTCGGCCCCGGGGGTGTAGGCGGGCACGAGGTTCCCGGCGGTGCGGATGACGAACAGCTCGCCCGGTTCCGATCCGGTGATCAGCTCCGGCACGACGCGGGCGTCGGAGCAGCCGATGAACAGCGTGTGCGGGGCGTGATGGGCGGCCAGGCGGGTGAAGAGCTCCTCCCTGGCTGGGAAGACGTCCTGCTGGAAGCGTGCGATGCCCTGGGCGAAGTCACGCATGGGGTCACTTCCTTTCGTGGCGGCCGGGCCGGTGGGGCCCGTCGAGATCCACTGTGCATGACCTGCTTCTATAGTGTCCAAGACGCAGAAACCATGGATCTCATTGCTGCCATCTATAGTTGCTCCCATGGCCCTGGAACTGCGCCACCTGCGCTACCTGCTCGCCGTGGCCGACCACGGCAACTTCACCCGTGCCGCCGAGGAGCTGCACATCTCCCAGCCCACACTGTCCCAGCAGGTCAAGCAGCTCGAACGGGCCCTCGGCACCCAGCTGCTGGACCGCACCGGACGGACCGTGCGCCTCACCGACGCCGGCCAGGCGTACGCCCACCACGCCCGCGGCGCGCTGCGGGACCTGGCCGCCGCCGAACGCGCCGTC
Organism: Kitasatospora sp. NPDC017646; assembly: GCF_044329365.1. Classification (NCBI taxonomy): domain Bacteria; kingdom Bacillati; phylum Actinomycetota; class Actinomycetes; order Kitasatosporales; family Streptomycetaceae; genus Kitasatospora; species Kitasatospora sp. NPDC017646. Next base: position 263,574 of record NZ_JBIRJC010000001.1, read on the forward strand.
CACGACGTCCAGGACCTCTCACGGGGGCAGCTGCGCCTGGCCGTCACGCCCACCTTCACGGCCTACCTGGTCGGCCCGCTCACCGCCGAACTCCACGCCCGGCACCCCGGCATCACCCTGACGGTGCGGGAGACCAGCCAGGACCGCATCGAAGCCGGGCTGCTGACCGACGAGTTCGACCTCGGCATCGCCTTCCAGGGGCCGCACCTGCCCGGCGTCGCCGCCACCGCCCTGTTCACCGAGACCCTCACCCTGGTCACCGCGAGCGTCACCACCGGCCACCCCGCCGCTGACCAGTCCGGCGCCGACCAGCCCGGCGCGCTCCCCGCCCGTGACCTCGCTGATCGACAACTGGCCCTGCTCAGCGGAGACTTCGCCACCCGTGGACACATCGACGGCTACTTCGCACAGCACCGCGTCAGCCCGCGCATCGCCGTCGAGGCCAACTCCGTCCAGGCCCTCACCGAGGTCGTCCAGCGCACCCAGCTCGCCACCGTCCTGCCCGAGGCCGTCACCCACGACCACCCCCGCCTCGCCCGGGTCCCGCTCGACCCTCCTCTCCCCACTCGCACCGTCACCCTGCTGCTGCGCGCCGACGCCTACCGCAGCGCCGCCACCCGCGCCTTCACCGACCTCACCCACGCCCTCGTCCGCACCCGCGGCTACCCGCCGGCCTCCTGAGGGACGGGCCGGCCACGGTCACCCGGCGGACGGGCCGCCGAACCAGCGGGCGAGGGACGGCCGCAGGGTCTTTAGGGCACCCTCGACGTCCGAAGCGCCATCGGCGTCCGAGGTGCCCTCGGCGTCCGGGGTGCCGACCCAGCAGACGTAGCCGTCCGGGCGGACGAGCATCGGCTCGACCGCGGCGCCCCGGCCGGCCCGGTCGACCCGGTCCGACCAGGGAGCGACGGCCTCGGCCAGGGCGTCCCGCGGGTCGAGCAGCACCCCGCGTCCCGAGCGCAGCAGTTCGTGCAGTCGGGCCGCGCCGAGGTCCAGGTCCGGTGCGGGGCCGCCGAGCAGCGGATGGGGGACGACGTCCGGCATCGGGTAGCGGGTGGCCATCCCGGCCATCAGGTCGCCGAGACGGCGCCGCACCTCCGGCAGTCGGGCCAGCTCGGTGAAGAGCTCCCGGGCGGCCGTCACCTCAGGGTCGCCGCTGCCCACCCAGTCCATCAGCAGGCTCTGCGCCTGGACGTGGCGCAGCACCTGGGCGCCGGCCAGGTGGCGTTCGGTGTGGTAGCTGTCGAGCAGGCCCTCCGGCGCCCAGCCGCGCACGGCGGCGCCGAGCTTCCAGCCCAGGTTGAAGGCGTCCTGCATGCCGGTGTTCATGCCCTGGGCACCGAGCGGGAGGTGGACGTGGGCCGCGTCGCCGGCCAGGAACACCCGCCCGTGCCGGTACTCGGCGACCTGCCGGGCCGCATTGGTGATCCGGCGGGCGTGGCACAGTTCGAGCAGCCGCACCCGGTCGCCGAACACGGTCCGCAGCCCGGAGCGGATCTCCTCCTCGGTGATCGGGACGTCCCTGGGCACCGACCGGCCCGGACCGCCGAGGGCGAGGCGGCGCAGCGGCCTGCCCCGGCCGTCGGTGCCGAGCGGGAACACCGCCGCCCAGGTGCCGTCCGCGGCGCGGTGGTGCGTCCCCAGGTCCTCGGTGCCGCTGAGCCGGACGTCGGCGGCGACCGTGGTCGCCGTGCCCGCCCGGCCGGGGAACCCGGCCTTCAATAGCGAGCGCACGGTGCTGTGGCCGCCATCCGCGGCGATGAGGTAACGGGCCCGGACGGTACGGCCGTTGGCGAAGGTCGCGGTGACCGCTTCCTCGTCCTGGACGAGGCCGACCAGTTCGTGGTCGCGCCGGACGTGCAGGCCCTGTGTGGCGAGGTGGCCTTCGAAGAAGCCCTCCAGCTCGACCTGCGGGACGGAGCGCCAGGGCAGGCGGGGGCGGGAGGCGCTGTCGGCCGGCAGGGGGATGCCGATGAAGTGGGTGGTGCCGACCGGGTGGTCCCCGGCGGCCAGCAGCGGTTCCAGCAGGCCGCGCTGGTCGAGCGCCTCCACCGTGCGGGACTGCACGCCGCCGGCGCGGGACAGGGCGCTGCGTCGCGGCAGCCGGTCGGCCACTACGGTCGATGCGCCCGCCAGCAGCAGTTCGTTGGCCGCCGTCAGCCCGGTCGGGCCCGCGCCGACGATGAGTACGTCGGTGTCCATGTTTCTCTCCCTGGTTCTCGTCGATCTGCCGTGTCGTCGAACGGCCGCGCCGTCGACCGGCGGTTCTGATGACGGGAACAACGCTCGCCCCACCAAGGGCCGTTGGGCGAGTGACCGGAGCGATGGCGGCGGGATCCGACACCCACTACGCTCGGCGCGGTGGAATCCGACTACGACGAGCTGGACCGCCGCCTCGTGCACGCCCTCCAGGTGGACGGCCGGGCCCCGTTCAGCACGATCGCCGCCGTCCTCGGGGTGTCGGACCGCACCGTCGCCCGCCGGTACGCCAGGTTGCGCTCGACCGGCGCGGTGCGGGTGCTCGGCGGGGTCGACCCGGCCGCGCTGGGCGCGGTGCGGTGGCTCCTGCGGGTGCGCTGCGCGCCGTCCGCGTCGGTCGCGGTCGCCGAGGCACTGGCCCGGCGCCCCGAGACCTCCTGGGTGAGCCTCTCCTCCGGCGGCACCGAGATCACCTGCACGGTCCGCACCGAGAGCGAGGCCGACAGCGAAGCGCTGCTGCTGGCCCGACTGCCGCGCACCCCGCGGGTCGAGGGGGTGAGCGCCCACGCCGTGCTGCACACCTTCTACGGCGGCCCGGACAGCCTCATCGCCAAGCTGGGCCCGCTGGACGCGGAGGCCGTCGAGGCCCTGCGCCCGCCTCCGCTGCCGCACCGGCCCGGCCCGGTGCGGCTCGACGACGGCGACCGCAGACTGCTCGCCGCCGACGGCCGCGCCGGTTTCGAACAGCTGGCCGCACTGACCGGCTGGTCGCCGACGACGGTCCGGCGCCGGATGACGGAGCTGCGCGAACGCGGGGTGCTCTACCTGGACGTCGACTGCGACAAGCACCTGCTCGGTTTCAGCATCCGGACCCTGCTGTGGCTCTCGGTCGCTCCCCCTCACCTGGAAGAGGCCGGCCAGGTGCTGGCAGGCCACCCCGAAGTGGCCTTCGCCGCCGCCACGACCGGCCCGACGAACCTGTACGCCACCGTGGTGTGCGCGGACCAGCGGGCGCTGTACCGCTACCTGACGACCCGGGTCGCCGCGCTCCCGGCCGTCCTCCAGGTCGAGACGGCGCCGGTGATCCGCACCGTCAAACAGGCCGCGAACCGGGCGTGACGCCCCCCGGGGCACCGAGCCGCTCCCCCACCCCTGATCGGCGGTTGTCCGGAAATCACCTCTTGTCCGTAATGAACGGTTGTGTTCCCTATCCCCCGGGGCTACTGTCAAGGGTGGCGAACGAATCCGTCCCCTGCCCGCCGTTCGCCGCCCCCGAGCCATTGGGGAACCTGCCATGGCCACCTCTCCCGCCCTGGCCCCGGCTTCGCCCGCGACCGCACGTCGGGGCCAGCACCCGGGGATAGCGCTCACCGTCATCGCGGCCGCCCAACTGATGGTGGTCCTCGACATCACGATCGTGAACATCGCCCTGCCGCACATCCAGCAGGCGCTGAGGTTCTCCACCACCGACCTGTCCTGGGTCATCAACGCCTACACCCTCACCTTCGGCGGCCTGCTGCTGCTCGGCGGGCGCACCGGCGACATCCTCGGCCGCCGACGGGTGTTCATCGTCGGCGTACTGGTGTTCAGCCTGGCCTCGCTGCTCGGCGGGGCCGCCCAGTCCTCGGCCTGGCTGCTGGCGGCCCGGGCCCTCCAGGGCATGGGCGGGGCGATCGCCTCGCCCACCGCGCTGGCGCTGATCGCCACCAACTTCAAGGAGGGCTCGCAACGCAACCGGGCCTTCGGCGTCTACTCCGCCGTCGCCGGTGCGGGCGGCGCGGTGGGTCTGCTGCTCGGCGGCATGCTGACCTCCTGGCTGTCCTGGCGGTGGGTGCTGTTCGTCAACGTGCCGATCGGCATCGCGATCGCCGTGCTGGCGCCGCTGTACATCAACGAGTCCGAGCGGCACCCCGGGCGCTTCGACCTGACCGGCGCGTTCACCGCGACGGGGGGCATGGTGTCGCTGGTGTACGGATTCATCCGGGCCTCCGAGCACGGCTGGACGGACGCCGTCACGCTCACCGCGTTCAGCCTGGCGGTCGCGCTGCTGGCCGCCTTCCTGGTGAACGAGCGGCGGGTGCCACAGCCGATCACCCCGCTGCACCTCTTCCGCGACCGCAACCGCTCCGGCGTGTACGGGCTGATGCTGTGCGTGGCGGCCACGATGTTCAGCATCTTCTTCTTCATCACCCTGTTCGTGCAGGACATCCTGGACTACAGCCCGCTGCGGGCCGGTTTCGCCTTCCTGCCGATCAGCGCGGCGATCGTCGCGGCCGCCCAGTTCGCCGCGCGCAACCAGTTGCGGTGGGGCCCGAAGCCGTTCCTGGTCACCGGCTCGGTGCTGGTGTTCTGCGGGGTGTTCTGGGCGACCCGGATCGACGTCCACAGCACCTTCGCGGGCGGCGTCCTCGGGCCGACGCTGCTGTTCGGCTTCGGCATGGGCTCGATCTTCGTCCCGGCGATGCTCACCGCCGTCTCGCACGTGGCACCGCACGAGACCGGGGCGGCCACCGGGATGCTCAACACCACCCAGCAGGTGGGTGGTTCGCTCGGCCTGTCGATCCTGGTCACCGTGTACGGCACGGCCAGCCGCAACGAGGCCGGGCGGCAGGTCGGCGCGTTCCTCCGGCAGGCCACCGCGCAGCAGGCCGCCCGGTTCCGGGCGAGCGGGAAGCTGCCGGCACCGTACTCCTCGGAGGTGCTGGTGCACGGCATCGCGACCGCCTTCCGGATGGGCCTGGTGTTCGCCGCGCTCGCGGTGCTGATCGCGGTGTTCGTCATCAAGGTGCGGCGGGTGCCGCAGGCGCCGGGCGTCAGCCCTTCGGGGGGCGGTACTTGACAGACCGTCGGGGCGTCCAGGACAGTCCTTTACGCAAATGGTTTTCATCTTCGTTAACCATCCCCCGACCGCGCCCGTGCGCGCCCCGCGAAAGAGGACCCCCATGTCGCTCGACGTCTCCCCCGCCCTGCTCGACCAGGCCCGCAACGGCCGCGTGGACGAGGCCGACTTCCTCGACACCGTCCGCGCCTCGCTCCCGTACGCCTACCAGGTCGTCGCCGGACTCAGCACCGAACTCGCCGCCACCGAGGCCGAGTTCACCACCGACAACACCACGCCCAGCGACGAGCAGCGCGCCCAGCTGCTGCGCGCGCTCGCCAGCAACGCCATCCGCGGCAGCCTGGAGGACCACTTCGGCGTGAGGCTCGCCTTCGTCAACTGCCACCGCGTCGGAGCCTTCCGCCCCGGCTGCGAGGACAGCGAGGCTTACCGCGAGTTCACCTCGCTGCACAACCAGATCCGCAACCAGAGCCCGGAGCTGCGCAGCTGCTGACCGGCGGCAGCCCGTGGCGGGCGCCCACCCGGCAGGGGTGGGCGCCCGTCGTACGCGCCCCCGCGTTGCGCCGCGTTGCGGCCCGTTGCGATCCGCTGTCCGGATCGCACGGCGATCTTGTGGCGCCGCGGAGGGCCTGCGTACGGTCGACGGGCCCCACCCGTCCGGCCCTCCCCGGGGCCGCAGGATCCCACGCGGAGCCGCCACCATGCCGCCCTTCCCCCGCCCGCTGCGGAAGCTCGGCTTCCTCACCATCGGGCTCTTCGACGAGGCCGACCCGCGCCGGGGCCACGAGTCCACCCTCGACCTGATCGCCCTCGGCGAGCGGCTCGGCTTCGACAGCGCGTGGCTGCGCCACCGCCACCTCCAGTACGGGATCTCCTCGCCCGTCGCCGTCCTCGCCGCCGCCACCCAGCGCACCAGCCGCATCCAGCTCGGCACCGCCGTCACCCCGCTCGGCTGGGAGAACCCGCTGCGGCTCGCCGAGGACCTCGCCACCGTCGACCTGCTCTCCGGCGGCCGGCTCAACCCCGGCTTCAGCGTCGGCCCGCCCACCCACTACGAGCACGTGCGAGGCGCCCTCTACCCGGACACCGGCGACCAAGAGGACTTCGGCCACCGCCGCGCCGAACGGCTGATCGCCCTGGTCCGCGGCGAGGACGCCTCCGACTTCGCCGGCACCGAGGGCATCGAGGTGTACTCGCGCCGCGTCCAGCCGCACTCCCCCGGCCTGGCCGGGCGGCTCTGGTACGGCGCTGCCGGCCTGCGCTCGGCCCGCTGGGCCGGCGAGCAGGGGCTCAACCTGCTGACCAGCAGTGTGGTCAAGCCCGAACCGGCCGACTTGGCACCGGACTTCGCCGGGATCCAGGCCGAGCAGATCCGCGCCTTCCGCGCCGTGCACCCCGAGGGCGAACGCGCCCGGGTCTCCCAGGGCCTGGTGGTCGTCCCCACCGACAGCGCCACCCCCGAGCAGCGCGCCAAGTACCAGGCGTACGCCCTCGCCCGCACTCCGCGCACCCTCGCCCCGCAGGGCCCGGCCCGGCTGCTCTTCGCCCCCGACCTCGTCGGCAGCTCCGCGGAACTCGCCGAACGGCTGCACGCCCACACCGGCTACCGGGAGGTCGACGAGGTCGCCTTCGCCCTGCCCTTCACCTTCGCACACGAGGACTACGTGCAGATCCTCACCGACCTCGCCACCCGCCTCGGCCCGGCCCTCGGCTGGTCGCCCGCAGCCTGACGAGGCCGGGCCACCGCACCGGCCGTTTGCGCTGCTCGAATGACGCGCTCCTGCTTCCGGGCCGGCGACCAGGCCGTCACCAGCCTCAACACTCTTCAACGCGGTCCACTGCTACGTGCTGCCCATGATCGACGTGATCTACCGGACCTCGCGCAAGGACGTCGAGGCCGGCAGGCAGAGCCCGCGCCACCACGACGAGCGGACCTTCATGGCCACCATGCAGGGCATCCTCGTCTCGGTCGCCGAGCTGACGGCCGCCACCCAGGTCGCCCTGCTCCACGCCGGCCCCATCCTCGAGTTCCACCGACTGCCCGGAGCCGCTCCTGCGCACACCCTTGCGATGACATATAACCTGTGACATTGTTCTGACCCTGATTCCGGTGACAGGTCACACGTCAACCCCCTCGCCTCGTGGCCGACGCCGCGTCACCTCCCCCACCTCAGGACAAGGACACCGCAGTGCGTCTGCGCCAATCCCTTCCGCTCCTGGTGGCCGCCGCCCTCGCCGGCCCCGCCACCCTGCTACCGACCCCCGCGCTCGCCGCCTCCCCGACGACCGTCGCGGCCTCGAACCCGACGCCCCAGGCCGAGGCCGCCGGGGTTCAGACCGGGACGGTCGCGCCGAAGCCGTTCGGCGCCGAGATCGCCGCCGACTCCTCCGAAGACCTGGGCCGCACGGCCCCGCCGCTCCCCGCGGAGCTGCTCGGGCAGGCCCTCCAGCCGACCGGGACGGCCGTCCAGACCACGCCCCACCCCCACGCCACGGCGCCGGCCAAGCGCGCACAGGCCGCGCAGACCCCGGCCGCGCCCAGCTGCACGCCCGCCGACTTCGGCGGCCGCAGCGGCGCCGCCCTGGTCTCCTTCGTCCAGGGCTCGACCACGGACTGCGTCAAGACGCTGTTCAACGTCACCGGGACCGACGCCGGCAAGGTGTTCAAGCAGTCGCAGATGCTGACCGTCGCCAACGCCTTCCGGGCCCAGGCGGCGAACTACACCGGCGACAACTCCGCGAACCTCCTGCAGCTCGTGCTCTTCCTGCGGGCCGGCTACTACGTCCAGTCCAACAACGCGAGCGCCGTCGGCCCGTACGACGCCACGCTCACCACCGCCGTCCAGGCCGGCCTCGACGCCTTCTTCGCGAACGCGCACCGCAAGGACGTCAGCGACGCCAACGGCACCGTGCTCAGCGAGGTGCTGATCCTCACCGACAGCGCGAACATCCAGGCGCACTACCTGAAGGTCTACCAGCAGGTCCTGAACGGCTACGACAACGGCTACAACGCGTTCCCGAAGATGGTCAACGCCGTCAACTCCGTGCTGTGGGCGCCGCTGTGGCGGGCGAACTGGAACCCCGACTACGTCAGCGCCGTCACCGCCGACCCGAGCGTGGTCACCACGCTGGCGAACTTCGCGCAGAACCACAAGGACCTGCTCACCACCCCCAACGCCTTCCTCGACGTCAACGCGGGCAACGACCTGGCGCGCACCGCCGGCGACGGCGGCAGCGTCGAGGCCTTCGCCAGGCCGCTGGTCAAGAAGGTGCTCGACACCACCCCGATCTCCGGCGCCGTCGGCAAGCTGTACGTCTACACCGCGTACAACGCCAACCAGTACGACAACGCGCAGTGCTCCTACTACGGCACCTGCGACCTGCCCGGCAAGCTCACCGCGGCCGTCCTGCCGAACAGCCTGGTCTGCGACAACCGCACCATCCGCACCGAGGACCTCTCGCCCGCAGAGCTGTCGACCGTCTGCGCGAGCCTGCGCGGCGAGGACACCTTCTTCCACAACCTCGTCAAGGACAACGGACCCGTCCCCGACCAGTACGGCAAGACCATCACCCTCGCCGTGTTCTCCAACCGGGACGACTACCTCACCTACTCCTGGGCGATCTACGGCAACTCCACCGACAACGGCGGTCAGACCGTCATGGACGTCACCGACCCCAACAACAAGCCCGTGTCGGTGATGTACCGGAAGGCGTGGAACGACGGCTTCCCCGCCAACGTGTGGAACCTCAACCACGAGTACACCCACTACCTCGACAACATCTACGACATGAAGGGCAACTTCTCCACCGAGATCTCCGTCCCGGACATCTGGTGGATCGAGGGCGTCGCCGAGTACGAGTCCTACGCCTACCGCGGCACCACCGACACCCAGGCGATGGACGAGGCCGCCGCGCACCGGTACAAGCTCAGCACGATCTTCCAGAACACCTACGACAACTCGGACACGGTGCGCACCTACCCGTGGGGCTACCTCGCCGTGCGCTACATGTTCGAGAAGCACCCCGCCGACATCCAGAACATGCTCGGCCACTTCCGCGCCGGGGACTACCAGGGCGGCTACGCGGTCTACAACGGCCTCGGCACCTCCTACGACGCCGACTTCGACAGCTGGCTGAACACCTGCGCCGCCGGCGCCTGCTACGCCGACGGCCCCACCGCCCTGTTCGGCCAGTCCGTCGACGGCGCCACCGTCACGCTGACCGACAAGTCCGTCGAGACCAACTCGCAGGCGAAACTGGCCTCCTGGCACTGGACCTTCGGTGACGGCAGCAGCTCCGACGAGCGCAACCCGGTCCACACCTACGCCGCCCCCGGCACCTACACCGTCGCCCTGACCGTCACCGACAGCGCCGGCAAGACCGCCGCCACCCCGTCCTCGGTCACCGTCACCACCGGCGGCGGCACCGCCCTGCCGACCTGCACCGACCCCCGCACCGACGCGCTCGGCCAGAACTGCTCCCGCCCCGGCCAGGCCCGCACCGCCGGCAACCTCGACTACTTCTACCTCTACCTGCCGGCCGGCACCACCACCCTGAAGGTCTCCACCTCCGGCGGCACCGGCAACGCGGCCCTCTACTACGACCCCGACACCTGGGCCTCCCCGGCCACCCACACCGCCGCCTCCACCAACCCCGGCACCGCCCAGACCCTCACCGTCACCAACACCACGGCCGGCTACCGGTACGTCAGCCTCTACGCCGCCACCGACTTCAGCGGCGTGACCGTCAGCACCCAGTACTGACGGACTCCTCGCGCGAACGGCCCGAGCGGCGCGCCCCCTGCCGGGGACGCGCCGCTCGGGCCGTGTCAGAACCTGCCGGTGTCCAGGACACCTGGCTGAAGTCACCGGGACCGATCTGCGCTCTGCTCACCTACCGCTCTCCTCTCCGGCGCCGGTCCCCACGCACGGGGGGCGACCCGGCGGAGCGGCCGTCGGTGCTCGACCCCCACCTTTGCACCCCTGGCACGCACGGCCCGCTGACTCCGGACAATCCCTGGTCATTTGACTAAGCGCTTGCTTAGAATCGGACACCTGTCCATGCGGAGACCGAGTACGCCCCCCAGGAGATGCCATGACCGACGTCAACCGCCAGATCCGCCTCGCCCGTCGACCGGTCGGTGAGGTGCGGCCGGAGGACTGGGCGTATACGGAGGAGCCGGTGGGGGTGCCGGGGGACGGGGAGTTCCTGGGACGGACGCGGTACGTGTCGCTGGACCCGGCGATGCGCGGGTGGCTGGACGACCGGCCGTCCTACCTGCCGCCGGTGGGACTGGGCGAGGTGATGCGGGCCGGGTCGGTGGTCGAGGTGGTGGCGTCGAACCACCCGAAGTTCCAGGTCGGCGACCACGTGGTCGGAGCCTTCGGGGTCCAGGACTACACGGTGTCGGACGGCAAGGGGGCGCTCAAGGTCGACCCCGCGCTCGCGCCGCTGTCCACCTACCTCGGGGCGCTCGGAATGCCCGGGATGACGGCGTACTTCGGGCTGCTGGAGGTCGGCGCGCTCAAGGAGGGCGAGACCGTGGTGGTGTCCGGCGCCGCCGGGGCGGTGGGCACGATGGTCGGGCAGATCGCCAAGGTGAAGGGCTGCCGGGTGGTCGGGATCGCCGGCGGGCCGGAGAAGTGTGCGCTGCTGACCGAGGAGCTCGGCTTCGACGCGGCGATCGACTACCGCTCCGAGGACGTCCGCAAGGCGCTGCGCACCCACGCCCCGGACGGCATCGACGTCTACTTCGACAACGTCGGCGGCCCGATCCTGGACGCCGCGCTGACGAGGCTGGCGATGCACGCCCGGGTCGTCGTCTGCGGCGCGATCAGCCAGTACAACAACGAGCAGGCCGTGCAGGGCCCCTCCAACTACCTGTCGCTGCTGGTGCGGCGGGCCCGGATGGAAGGGTTCGTGGTCTTCGACTACGCCCGCCAGTACGCGCGGGCGGCGGCCGAGATCGCGGGCTGGATCGGCGAGGGCCGGATCAAGGTCAAGGAGCACCTGGTCGAGGGCACCGTCGCCGACTTCCCGGAGACCCTCGGGATGCTCTTCCGCGGCGAGAACACGGGCAAGCTGGTGCTGCGGCTGGTGTGAGCCCGTCGTGACCGTCGGGTGGCCGCCGAGGACCTCGGCGGCCACCCCGGGCCCGCCTCCGACAGCGGCCTCAGCGCCCCGGTCGATGCCGTTCAGGCACCCGGACCACCGAGCAGGGCCGTGCGCTCCGAGCGGAGCCAGGACTGCTCGGCCGCCATCTCGGCCACGTCCCCGCGGGCGAGGAAGGCCGCCCACGGCTCCTGGCCCAGCCCACCGAGCCGTCGGATGCGCCCCGCCTCGCGGGTCTGGAGCGCTTCCAGCGCGTCGAGCACCGCCGCCGGTTCGGCCCCGTAGGCGGCGCACAGGGTGCGGAGGCGGCTCCGCAGGACGCGCTCGCCGGTGACCGCGGCTCGCCGCTGCTTCTCGACGGAGCGCAACGGGACGGCGTACCAAGCGAGTTGCGCGAGGTCGTCGAGAGCGTGGCCGGGCGCGGCGAAGTCCCAGTCGATGAACCCGACCAGTCCGTCGCCGTTCCAGATGGAGTTCCACGGGCCGAGGTCGCCGTGCCGGATGACCGTGCCGGGCCGCCACTCCTGCTCCTGGCCCCGCCACCGGGCGTCGGCCGGCGGGCGGAAGTCCCGGACGGCGTCGTGGTAGTCCCGCAGCCAGCGCCCGAGCTCGGCGATTCCGGCGGTCGACCGCAGCAGCGACGGCCACGGTCCGAAGGCGGGTTCGCCGTGCAGCAGCGACAGCACCTCGTCGGTGCCGTCGACGCCGAGCACCCGGGGGGCCCGGGTGAAGCCCACCGCTTCCAGGTGGGCCAGCAGGGCGTGGACCGCGGGCGTCCACTCACCGACCGGTCGGCGGATCGTTTCGCCGACCCGCCGGACCGTGGTCACACTGCCCTTGTCCGTGGCGCCGTCCTCGATCACGGGAGGCAGCGTAGCGGCCCGCCCCCCACGGCCGAATCCGGTGGAGCTCGCGCCCGCGGGCGGTGCGGTACAGCCGGACAGCGGTCACGGAGGCACGGCGGTTTCCGGCAGGGGCGGAATCGCGGCGCCGTCCGCTTCCCCCGCCGGGCGGCGCTCGGGCACCGTGGGGCCCGACCGTCCTCCCCGACCCGAAGGACCGCCATGATCTTCATCACCGTGAAGTTCCCCGTCCGCCCCGAGCTGAGCGCGCAGTGGCCGGCCGTCGTCCGCGACTTCACCGAGGCCACGCGCGCTGAGCCGGGCAACCTGTTCTTCGAGTGGTCCCGCAGCCTGGACGACCCGGACGAGTACGTGCTCGTGGAGGGCTTTCGCGACGCCGCGGCCGGCCGGGCCCACGTCGAGTCGGCGCACTTCCGGCAGGCCATGGAGACGCTGTCCGGCGCGGTCGTCGCCAGGCCGAGGATCCTCAGCGTCGACCTCCCCGACCGTGACGGCTGGGACCTCATGGGAGAGCTCTCGCCCCGCGAGTCCTGAGGCCGGGAGCCGGGGCCCGGGGGCCGGTGACCGCCCCCGGTCCGGTCACCGGCACACTGGAGGGACCACGAACGACGAGCGGGAGGAACACCCGTCATGGCCGGGCAGAGCGGGCCGCGCGCCGCCGACCGCACCCTGGAGGTGCTGGAACTGGTCGCCCGGGCGAGCGCACCGGTCTCGGCCAAGGCCCTCGCCCGCGGGCTCGGGTGCGCCCTGTCGACGGTCTACACCCTCCTCACCCCGCTCATCGAGCGGGGCTACCTGGTGCGCACGGACGGCGGCTACACCCTCGGCTACCAGGTCTCCGCACTGCACCGCGCGTTCCAGCGGCAGGCGGGCCTGACCGACGGCATCGACGGGGTGCTCGCGCGGACGCGGCACGCCACCCGCGCCTCCGCGAACTACGTGGCCTACCAGGGCGACGGACTGGTGATCGCCGACGTGCGGACCGTCGCCGCCGACGGCGACGAGCAGCCCGACCTCGCGATCGGCGTCGACCCTCGCTCCCACGCCTACGCGCACGGCAAGATCGCCCTGGCCGCCGCCGGGCCGGCCGCGCGCCGCCGCTACCTCGAACAGCCCGGCCTGCGCCGGTTCACCCCGCAGACCATCGCCTCCGCCGAACGGCTCGACCAGGAGCTCCGGCGGATCCGCCGGACCGGTGTCGCCCTGGACGTCGAGGAAGCCCGCCCCGGGCTGGCCTGCCTGGCGGCCCCCGTCCTGGCGGCCGACGGCGCCGTGATCGGCAGCGTCTCGCTGTCCGTCCGCCCCGAGGACCTGCGCACCCGTCGGCACCAGCTGATCACCGCCGTCAAGCAGGCCGCCCGGGAAGCCTCCCAGCGGCCCTGAGTCCCTGAAGCTCTGAGGCTCTGGGTCCCTGAGGCTCTGAGGCCTGAGGAACGACATCGGGCCAGCTGACGTGAAAGAGGCTGCGAGCTCGTTCACACCAGCTGGCCCGATTGCGGCACCGCATGTTCCTCTGCAGGTGGTCCCGTCAAGTACCCTGCGGCAGAACGGTTTCAGCCCTGAGTGGCGGGGCCCGGCACGAGCGGAGCCATGACGTGCTCGGTCGGGTTGGTGCCGTTGTCGTCGTCGTTGTCGTCGCCGGAGTTCACCGAGGCGGTGACGGAACTCGTCGCCCAGGACACCAGGCCGAGGAGCAGGAACAGGACGAGCAGACCGCGCCCGGCGCCGCTCAGCACCAGCGGGCGGGTGGCCGACGCCGGCTCGGGCTCGCTGCCCGGCTCCTCGCCGAACAGCCGCTTGGGATAGGCCGAGGTGAGCATCACCAGATAGGCGATGAAGCGCATCCGGTAGCGCACGATCGCCGTGGTCGCCTCGTACAGCGGCTGCGGCATCCGGCCGAGGGCCAGCACCACCAGCCAGATGACGAACGCCACCACCCACCACCCCGCGTTCACGAGGCCCTGCACGATCGATGCCGGAATGACCAGGATGATGCGGAACAGGACGGCGAGCCGGTTCAGGGGGCCCGGGCGCAGCCCGACCTGCACCGGGTACTCCGGGACCTGGAACCGGAACGGCGGATAGCGGTCCACGGTGAGCATCAGGTAAGCGGTGACCCGGGTGTCGTACGGGAGGTACGCGGTCAGGTAGTCCGCCACGAAGCCGGGCAGCCGGCCGAGCACCAGCGCGCCGAACCAGCCGATGACGGTGACGACGAACGCCACCACCGACAGAACCCACACCACCACGAACTGCGGGATCAGCAGCAGGATGCGCAGCAGCACCGTCAACCGGTACTGCGGGCCGGACGCCGGCATGTCCAGCACCGGAAGCCACTCACGGCTGACGGGGGCGGGGGCGGGGGGAGCCTGCCACATCCGGGCCTCCACGGTCTCGGAACGACGGGACCCGGCGATCGGGCACGGCGATCGGGCGCGGCCGGGTGCCTTCCGAAGATCGCAGCACCCCGCCCGCTCCGCGCGCCGTGCTGCGCCGCACGGGTCACGCCACGGGCCGGGCTCGACCGGTCGGCCGGGCCCGGGCCGGGTAGGGGTCCCGGACGCCGGGTCAGCTGGGGGCACCGGTCCAGACGACGTTCTTGCAGATCAGGGCGAGCACGGCAGGAAGCCAGGAGAGCCGGAACAGGGTGACGGCGAGGCTGAGAACGGTGCCGACGATCCCGAGCACCATCGCCGCGACGCCCAGGCCGTTGCGCGGCTGGGGCGCCGGCACCGGGTAGGGAGGCCAGTACGGCGCGCCCGGACGCCCACCGGGGGCGCGGCGAACACGGGGACCCTACGCGGACTTCCTGCTCGCCGCGGGCCACCGCCGCATCGCCGTGGCGACCCAGCCGAGCGTCTACTGGGCCGCCGGGGCCCGCGTCCTGCGGGACCACCTCGGCCCGCACGGCGGCACGGTCGTCGAACTCGACACCGGTGCCCTCTCCCCACCGGCCTGTGCGAGGAGCTCGTCCGGCACCGCGCGACCACCCTGCTCCTCCTGGTCGGCCACCCGGAGCCCGTCGTACCGATCGTCAGGTCCGTCCGCGACGACCAGCGCCTCGCCGACGTCCTGATCGGCGCTCCGGCGGGGCAGCCCGAATTCGCCGAGTGGACGGCACAGTTGGGCGGCGACGGTTCGGGCATCCCCTTCCTGCGCTACCTGCCGGAGCGACTCGGGCCGCTCGGCGCGCGGGTCGGCGCGGCCCTTCGCGAGCACCTGGGCCAGGCGCCGTCCTTCGTCGCCTTCGAGGGCTACGACGCCGTCACCGTGCTCGCCGAGGTGCTGCGCACCGCCGGCACCGAGCGGAAGCGCAGGACCCGGAAGTGTTCGGGTGCCGCCGGATCCCGGTCGACGACCTGGACCGGCGGCCAGGCCCACTGCCACACGCTGATGCCGGGCGATCGGGAGAAGCGGGTCGGCCCGCAGGTGCCCTCGACACTGACGCGCGGCCAGGGCACCGGCTGAGCCCGTTCACGCCCAGCCGCGCACCGAGACCGCCCCGTGCAGCACCCGGCCGGCCACCCGTTGCTCCTCGACCCACCGGGTGAACGTGCCGACCCGCGCCCCGAGATCCTCGTCGGTGGGCCCGAGCGGCCAGTCCTGCGGCGGGACGACGACCACCACGGCCTCACCCCGCCCCTCGGCCGCGGCCAGCCAGCGCGGCGACACCTCGACCCGTGAGCCCGGTTCCCAGCCCTGGCGGCCGCCGACCAGCAGGAGCCGCTCCACCCGGCCGTCGCCGACCTCGATGACGCCGGTCGTCGCCGGGGGTTCACCGGCCGCGACCGTGAAGCCGCTGTCGACGGCGGCCTCCACCAGGTCGGCGTGCAGGTTCACCCCGACCTCGACGATCAGTTCCGCGACCGGTGGGCCCTGCACCGCCTCGCGGACGGCCATCGCCCACACCACCGGCCCCCGGGTCGCACCGTCGCCCGTTCCGTCAGCCATGACTGTCCCCGGAGCCGCGCCCGCCGCCCGCCCGAGACCGGATCACCGGGCGTTGAGACGGCGTCCGAGCTCCTCCAGGTAGTCGTCACCGTACGCGGCGGCGACGTCGTCGAGGTCGATCATCGGCGGGAGGTCCGCCGTCTGCTGGCGCTCGGAGAGGTAGACGGCGGTCTCCGCGACGATCCGCTGCTCGTCGGCGCGGTCCGGGCTCAGCCGTTCCAAGGTCGCCTCGCTGGCCTGGAAGCGGGCGAGCACCGCCTCGCCGGCGGTGGGGAAGCTCACCAGGTACTCGTGGTCACCCAGCGCTTCGATCCCGATGTCCCCAGTCATGTGTCCCGTCCTTCGCTCCGTCCCCCTACGAGTCTCGCACCGGTGGTCCTCCGCCGTGCCGCGGGCGATCCTCACGGCGGCGGCGCACGACCACCCGCTCGACGACCGTGCCGACCGCGAGCAGTGCGAACAGGAGGGCCGCGAGTGCACAGTAGCCCGTCGTCGTCCCGTCGACGGGGAGGACGGCGGCCAGAACCGCCAACACCACCGCCGTCACCGCGAACAGCCCGGCGAACGAGCCGGCCGCGAAACGCTGGACCGTCGGCTCGCCACGGTCCTCCTGGCTGTGCGAGCCGGTCATGCCCTCCTCCTCCGGGGGTCCGTCGGACGCCGTACGGGAGCGCGGGCTCCGGCGCCGGCCCCGCCGCGGCGGGCCGCGCGGCCGCTGCTCCTCCCTCGGCCCCGTGCGTCTAACCGGTCGGGGGAAGCCGAAACGCACGACGCCCGAGCCGCCCGCCTTCGAGCTCGGAGCCGGGCCCTACAGCCAGCCGCGCTCGTCGGCCGTGCGCAGGGCCTCGGTGCGGTTGCGGGTGCCGGTCTTGGCGATGGCGGAGGAGAAGTAGTTGCGGACGGTGCCCTCGGAGAGGTAGAGCTTCGCGGCGATCTCGGCGACCCCGGCGCCGGAGCGGGAGGCGTCGAGGACGTCGCGCTCACGGGCGGTGAGCGGGGAGGCGCCGGCGGCGAGGGTGGCGGCGGCGAGTTCCGGGTCGACCACCCGCTCCCCCACCGCGACCCGGCGGACGGCGTCGGCGAGCACCTCGGCCGGGGCGTCCTTGACCACGAAGCCGAGCGCTCCCGCCTCCATGGCGCGGCGCAGGTAGCCGGCGCGACCGAAGGTGGTGAGGATGACCACCTGGCAGCCGGGGACCTGCTGAGCGAGTACGGCGGCGGCCGCCAGGCCGTCCAGGCCGGGCATCTCGATGTCCAGCAGGGCGACGTCCGGCCGGTGCTCGCGGGCGGCCTCGACCACCTGGTCGCCGCGTCCCACGGCGGCGACGACCTCGAAGTCGTCCTCCAGGTCGAGCAGGGCGCGCAGCGCGGTGCGGACCAGCTCCTGGTCCTCCGCGAGCAGCAGGCGGATCGTCATGTCGTCCCTCCGGAGCGCGAGTCGGCCTGCCGGACGGTGACCAGCAGTCGCCACCCGCGCGGGTCGAGCGGGCCGGCGTCGACCGTACCGCCCGCCGCCGCTACCCGTTCCCTCAGCCCGGTGAGGCCCTTGCCCGCACCGATGAGGCCGAGACCCCCACCGCCCGGGCCGTCGTCGCGGATCTCCACCGAGGTGGCGGTCAGCAGCACCGAGCAGCGCGACGCCCGGGCGTGCCGGACGACGTTGGTGATGCCCTCGCGCACCACCCAGCCGAACAGTTCACGGTGCTCTGGCCCGACCGCGTCCGCCGCCTTGGGCAGGTCGGCCACCACCCCGGCGGCACGCAGCAGTTCACGGCCGCGGGCGAGCTCGCCGGCGATGGTGACCTCGCGGTAGCCGGTGACGGCGGCGCGCACGTCGGTCAGGGCCTGGCGGGAGAGCGACTCCACGGCCGTCATCTCCGCCACTGCCTGGTCCAGGTCCTTGGGGGCCAGCCGTTGGGCCAGGCGGGACTTGACGGTGATCGCGGTGAGCGAGTGACCCAGCAGGTCGTGCAGGTCGCGGGCGATCCGGTTGCGCTCGGCCTCGGAGGCGAGGCGCGCGACCTCGGCCCGGGCGGCGACCAGGGCCCGGTTGGTGTCGGCGATCTCGGCGAAGGCGCCGCAGGTGAGCGAGGTGAACAGCAGGGCCAGCGCCTGGAACCCCCCGGGCCCGGTGTGCCAGGCGGGCACCGCCCAGGGCACCAGCAGGGCGGCGAGCGTCCCGGCGGCGACCGCCCTGAGGGTGTGCTGCCGCCACAGCACCACGACCACGGAGACGATCACGGTGGCGAGGTAGAAGGCGTCCGCGTGGGCGAACGGCAGCGAGGCCAGGAACAGGACGGTCATCACCGCCAGCAGCGGTTTGACGAAGCTGCGCCGCTCGGGCCCGAGGGCGAGCGCGAGGAGCACGTAGCAGAGGCAGAACGCGATGACCACGGCGAACCCGGCGACCGCTGCGGACCCGCCGACGTCGCCGCTCACGGCCACCGCGGTGAGCGTCGGGAAGACCAGCATCCCGGTGCCCAGCATGATCCGCCGCCAGCCGCCCGCCCAGCTGTGGGCGAGGGGTGGCGCGTTCTCACGGTCGAGGTCGGTCACTCTTGCGCCCCCTCCTCAGGGCCGGGCGAACAGCGTGCGCAGCTGCCGCCCGTTGAGCACCACGGCCACCCCCAGCAGGGCGAGGCCGCACAGGCCCTGCTCGATCTTCATCCAGACGGGGAAGACCCCCGGCACCGCGATGATCGCAGCAATCGCGACCAGCATGGCGCCGGAGACGATCCGCAGCCGTCGGAAGGCGCCGCGGGAGCCGCGGGCCGCGCGGACGGTGAGCAGCAGGGCGACGGCGGCGCCGGCCAGGACGATCGTGCCGCGGACCCACACCGCCGGGGTGATCAGGTCGGTGTGGTCGCGGAGGGCGAAGGCGGCGACCAGGGTGAGGGCGCTGAGGCCGAGGTAGGCGAGCACGAGCCGCCGTACGGTGCGGAAGGCCCGACGGGCGTCGGAGTGCAGGTCGGTGGAGGTCATGCCCTCATCGTGGCCGCGGGGCGGGGGTGGGCGGCAGTGTGCTGCCACACCCCCGCACCATGACAATTGTCAGCCCGTCGGCTCGGGCAGCAGCCGCACCATGTGCAGCTTCGCGACCGCCCGCCCGTCCACCAGGACGGCCCGGGGCTCGCGGCCCCACACCTCGAAGCCGCGGGAGGTGTAGAGGCGCAGGGCCGGTTCGTTGCCCTCGGAGACGGTCAGCAGCACCTGCCGCAGCCGCGCGTCGTCGGCGGCGACCGCGAGCGCCCGGTCCACCAGCGCACCGCCGATCCCCCGGCCGCCGGCCGGGCCCGCGACCGCCATGCCGTACAGGGTGGCCTTGTGCCGTTCCTGGCTGCGCTGCTTCACCCGCAGTCCGGCGGTGCCGACCAGGGCGCCGTCGTCGCCGAAGGCCCCCAACAGGACGCCCGGCCCGTGCTCGGCCTCGGCCAACCGCCGGATCGTGTCGGTGATCGGTTTGGCCCGCTCCTCCGCGTAGCCGGAGGTGAAGGCGCTCGGCGTCCCGCGCAGGGCGGCGAGCCGGAAGGCCCGGTACGGTTCGGCGTCCGCGACGCCGAGGCGGCGGATGAGGGCGGCGGGCTCAGCCGAGGCGGACACGGGTGCACCGGGTCAGGTAGGGCATGGCGATCTCCTCCCGCCCGGCCAGGCCGGGGTGGGTGGCGAGCAGGTGCTCGACGTCGGCCAGCAGCCGGGCGCGCTCGGCTTCGGGCATGGCGATGACGTAGCTGCGGGAGGCGACCAGGTCGATGATTCCGGCCGGGGTGGTGGAGTGCTCCCAGCGGATCTCCAGCCGCTCGGGCGCGCCGAACGGGGCGGGCAGCACGGGTGCGGTGTCGATCTGCTGCCGGGTCGAACGGTGCATCAGCGCGCCGAGGGCGGCGGCCCAGGGCTCGGTCTCGTCCCGGACGTTCCACACCAGGGCGAGGGTGCCGCCGGGGGCGAGCACCCGGGCGATCTCCGGTACGGCCGCCGCCTGGTCGAACCAGTGCCAGGCCTGGGCGACCACCACCGCGTCCACGCCGGCGTCGGGGAGCGGAATGCGCTCGGCCGAGCCGGCCCGGACCGCCGCCTTCGGTACGGCGGCGGCGAGCCGGTCGCGCATGCCCTCGTCGGGCTCCACCGCGACCACGTCCAGTCCGGCGTCGACCAGCAGAGCGGTCAACTTGCCCGTCCCGGCGCCCAGATCGAGCACCCGGCGGGCCTCGCGGGGCACCGCCGAGCCGATCAGCGCCTGCGGGTAGCCGGGCCGGCCGTGCTGGTAGGAGGCGGCGGCGAGGCCGA
The DNA here is from genome assembly GCF_044329365.1 of Kitasatospora sp. NPDC017646. Lineage (NCBI taxonomy): Bacteria > Bacillati > Actinomycetota > Actinomycetes > Kitasatosporales > Streptomycetaceae > Kitasatospora > Kitasatospora sp. NPDC017646. The sequence continues at coordinate 283,821 of NZ_JBIRJC010000001.1, forward strand.
AGGAACGGGCCTGCAACCGGCCGGACCAGCGCCGGGTCGCGCCCTGCCTGGTCATCCCGCAGGCCCGGCCGATCTCCTCCCAGGTCGCCTCCCGGCCGCGGCGCAGTTCCTCCACCAGGTCGGTGCGCCGTTCCTCCAGCGCCTCGATCACCCCCGAGAGCCGGTGCAGGCCGTCCAGCCCGCCCGCGCCGGTCACGTCGGCCGCCACCCGGCTACCCAGATCGTTCATGTCCATGGGCCCGCACTCTAGGGACCGCGCGCACGAACCGTCAACAACCATTGCCCTGATGAGCAACAGATGTTGCGCCACGCCGTCTCATCCCCCACAGGAGTGACGAACGGGCCTCGCGCCCCGCCTGTAGCACGAACTCGCTTCCGTTCGCGGCGACTTGGACCGGAAACCCTTCGCACGAGCGAATCCGGGCCGGGTTCCCTGTGCGGGCGCGGCCGGGCGAGAAGCCTTAGGGGCCGGGCGCCGCCGACCCGGACTCCGACTGGCGTGCGAGATGTCCGGCATGTCCGGCAAGTTGCCACAAGTCGGTTGACCGACAGTAATTTTGAGTTTCGGTCAGGCTTGTCCTGAACTTGGCTATGCTGCAGCACCACGCCTCCGGAGCCGGTCGTCGCCCGTCCCCGTTCTGTTCCGATCGTTTGAGGATGCCGAATGCTTCGAGCTGGATCGTCACCCGCCAGACGGCGCCCCGCGCCCCTGCTCGGCTGGCTGCTGCCCACGGCCGTGATGGCGGCCGCAGTGGGGGTCGCCGCGGTGGTGGTGTCGGCCGGAGCCAGGGCCCAACTGCTGTGGTGCGGGGCGACGGCCACCGTGCTGGTCGCCGTGGTGGCCGCCGAATCCGCCCGCCGCGGCCGGGCCCTCGCCGAGCTGCGCGACGAACACACCCGGCGGATCGACGAGTTGCAGCGCAAGCTGGCCGGGCAGGAGGACGAGATCGAGCGGATGGCCGCCGGCGAGCTGCGCCGACTGGTCGGCGGCGCCCGGTACGGCTCGTCCATCGACGTGCTGCTCCAGCCCTTCCAGCGCCCGAACCCGCTGCTGTCACGGAAGTTCCGCCACTCGCTGGAGCTGGTGGTGCGCGGCATCGCCCAGGCCGTCGACGACGAGGTCAGCCGGCGCGACTCCGCCGAGCGCGCCTTCGTCAACCTGGCCCGCCGGGTCCAGGCGATCATCCACCGCCAGGCCAAGGACCTGCGGGAGATGGAGGACCGGCACGGCAACGACCCGGCGGTCTTCGACGACCTGCTGCGCCTGGACCACGGCAACGCCCTGGTCGGCCGCCTCGCCGACTCCATCGCCGTCCTCTCGGGCGCCCGTCCCGGCCGCCAGTGGACCCGCCCGATCGCCCTCTACAGCGTGCTGCGCGGCGGGATGTCCCGGATCCTCGAGTACCAGCGGGTCGACCTGCACCCGGTGGCCCAGATCTCGGTCACCGGCCCCGCCGTCGAACCCCTGATCCACGCGGTGGCCGAGCTGCTCGACAACGCGACCCGCTACTCCCCGCCGCACACCCACGTCCACCTGAGCGCCTCCGAGGTGCAGAGCGGGATCGCGATCGAGGTCGAGGACGGCGGCCTCGGACTCACCGACGAGGCCCGCGCCCGGGCCGAGCGCTCGATGCGCGAGGCCATGGTCTCCAAGGACTTCGACGACCTCACCGAGTCCCCCCGGCTGGGTTTCGCCATCCTCGGCCGGCTCTGCCAGGCGTACGGCTTCCAGGTGTCGCTGCGCCGCTCCGCTTACGGCGGCGTACGCGCGGTGCTGGTGGTGCCCCAGGAGTTGCTCACCACCGCTCCCCCGACCGGGCGGGCGCACGGCATCGGCGCCTTCTCGGGCCCGCGGCCGCTGCCTGCGAACCCGCCCCGGCACGCCGCCCCCGCCCGGCCCTGGGGCGCCCGGACTGCCCCGGCCGCCGGGCTGGGGCAGTCCGCCGGCCTCGGGCAGACGGCCGGCGTCGGACCGTCCTTCGGTTCGACCAACCCGTGGGGGCCGTCCGGCCCGGGGAACGGGGACGACGAGGTGATCGTCACCGAGCGCACCGCCAACGGCCTGCCGCAGCGCCGCCGCAGCCGTCCCACCGGCCGGGCCGTCTTCTCCGCCGCCGCCCGCAGCAGCGCGCAGCCCAGCGGCCCGACCGCCGGTCCCGCGGCGGGACCGGCCGCCCCGGCACCCCGCCCCAAGAAGCAGCCCGGCCTGTGGCTGGAGGCGTTCATGGAGGGCTACAAGGGCACCGGCGGCAGCGGCAACGGCTCGGGTGACAGCGCCACCACCGGAACCAGCAGCACCGCACCGAGCAGCGCCGGACAGACCAGTGAAGAGACGGCAGGGAAAGGCGAGCAGTGATTCCGCACCGCAGCAACATGGACTGGATCCTCAACGACCTCGCACACAGCGTCCCGTACGTGCGCCACGTCATCGTGCTCTCCGCCGACGGCCTGCGGATCGCCCAGTACGGCGCCGACCCGGACACCGCCGACCGGCTGGCCGCCGCCTGCGCCGGACTGCAGAGCCTGGCCGCCGCCGTCGGGCACGAGTTCCCGCACGGCAACGGCGCGATGAAGCTGGTCGTCATCGAGGTGGACGGCGGCTACTTCTACCTGATGTCGGCCGGTGAGCGCGCCTACCTCGCGGTGCTCGCCGACGAGGGAGTGGACGCCGGTCTGGTCAGCCACCAGATGCGCGACCTGGTGGACCGGATCGGCGAGCACCTGTCCGCGCCGCCGCGCAATCCGGAGGTGGTCGCGTGAACCGCCCGGCCGTGACGTCCAATGGCGCCCCCGGCGCCCGGGCGGGCACATGAACGAGCACAGTGAGGCGGTGACATGACCGCCGACCAGGGCAGCTGGGACGGACCCGAGCCCGATCGCCTGTACGTGATCACCCGCGGTCGCAGCGGCCCCTCCGGGCCGGGCGTCTTCGACCTGGTCACCCTGATCGTCTCCCTCGCGGAACCGACCCCCGCCATGCAGCCCGAGCACGCGGCGATCCTGCGGCTGTGCCGCTCGCCGCTCTCGGTGGCGGAGGTCTCCGCCTACCTCGAACTGCCCACGAGCGTGGTCACCGTCCTGCTGGCGGACCTGCTCGACGACGGGCGGATCGAGGCCCGCGCCGCCCGTCGTCGAGCGGCGGAACTCCCCGACCGTGCCCTGTTGGAGGCGGTGATCCATGGACTTCAGCGGCTCTGACACGGTCGTCGGACCGGCGAGCGCGGACCTGCTGCCGGACACCGTCACCACGGCGGTCAAGGTGGTGATCGTCGGCGGCTTCGGCGTCGGCAAGACCACCTTGGTCGGTGCCGTCAGCGAGATCCGCCCGCTGACCACCGAGGAGACCATGACCCAGGCCGGGGTGGGCGTGGACGACCCGACCGGGGTCGAGCGCAAGACCTCCACCACGGTGGCCATGGATTTCGGCCGGATCAGCATCAGCGACAAGCTCGTGCTGTACGTCTTCGGCACCCCCGGCCAGGAGCGGTTCTGGTTCCTCTGGAACGGCCTGTTCGAGGGCGCGCTCGGCGCCGTCGTGCTGGTGGACACCCGCCGGCTGGAGGTCAGCTTCGAGGTGATCGGACGCCTGGAGGACCGCGGCGTGCCCTTCGTGGTCGCCGTCAACGGCTTTCCCGAGGCGCCGAGTTACCCGCTCGACGAGCTGCGGCAGGCGCTCGACCTGCCGCCCGAGGTGCCGATCGTCGCCTGCGACGCGCGCAGCCGCCGATCCAGCCGGGACCTCCTGATGACGCTCATGCACTACCTGTACGAACTGGCCGCACCACCCGCCGGCTGACCCCCCTGCCGTACCCCGTCCGAACCTCGCGACCGGAGACCCAGTGACCACCCCGTTCCCCGACGACGCCGCCGCCCCCGTCCCGCCGCCCGGCTGCCCCGCCCACGGGCGCGCCGTCGAACCGATCGGCCCCGGCGGCCTGCGCCGGCTGTACGGCCCCGAGGCCGAGGCTGACCCGGCGGCCCTGTACGAGAAGCTGCGCGCCGAGCACGGCGACGTCGCCCCGGTGCTGCTGCACGGCGACCACCAGGCCTGGCTGGTCCTCGGCCACGGCGCCAACATCACCGCGATGCGCACCCCCTCGCTCTTCTCCCGCGACTCGCGGCTGTGGAACGCCTTCCGCAACGACGAGATCCCCGCCGACTCCCCGCTGCTGCCGGTGGTCGCCTGGCAGCCGATCTGCGTGTTCGCCGACGGCGAGGAGCACCGCCGGTTGCGCACCGCCCTGCTGGACGGCCTCAACGGCTTCGACCGCCGCGGCATCCGACGCCACGTCCGCCGCTTCACCACCGACCTGGTCCAGGTGGTCGGGCCGACCGGCCGGGCCGAGCTGATCACCCAGTTCGCCGAGCACCTGCCGATGCTGGTGATGACCAAGCTGCTCGGCATGCCCGACGAGTACGGGCCCCAACTCGTCGAGGCCGCGCGGGACCTGATGAAGGGCACCGAGACGGCGATCGCCAGCAACGAGTACGTGGTGGCGAGCCTGCGCCGCACCATCGCGATCAAGCACGACAGCCCCGGCGACGACCTGACCAGCCGGCTGCTCGCCCACCCGGCCGGGCTGAGCGACGACGAGGTCATGGAGCACCTGCGGGTGGTGCTGCTGGCCGCCAACGAGACGACCGTCAACCTGATCGCCGACTCGCTGAAGATGGTCCTCACCGACCCGCGCTTCCGCGCCCACCTGTCCGGGGGCCAGATGACCCTGGGCGAGGCGCTGGACCAGGTGCTCTGGGACTCCCCGCCGATGTCCCTCGTCGCCGGACGCTGGGCCACCGCCGACACCGAGCTCGGCGGCCAGCAGATCCGGGCCGGGGACCTGCTGCTGCTCGGCCTCGCGGCGGGCAACGTCGACCCGGTAGTCCGGCCCGACCTGACCACCCCGCTGTACGGCAACCGCTCGCACCTCTCCTTCGGCGCCGGCCCGCACGAGTGCCCCGGACAGGACATCGGCCGGCACGTCGCCGAGGCCGGGATCGACATCCTGCTCACCCTGCTCCCCGACCTGCGACTCGCCGTCCCCGAGGAGGAGCTGACCTGGAGCTCGGCCTGGATCTCCCGCCACCTCACCGCGCTGCCGGTGGAGTTCACCGCCCACGAGATCGAGCCCGACCCGGAGTCGGTCGCCGAGGCGGCGCGGGCGGCGGAGGGCCGGGCAGCCGAGGAGCGCGAGCTCGCCGCCCGGGCGCCGGAGGCCACCCAGCGGGCGGCCGCCACCGGAACCGGGGCCGCGGCGACCGTCCCGGCGCAGCGTCGCAGCTGGTGGGACGCGCTGACCGGCCTGTTCCGGCGCTGAGCCGGCCCAGCGCCGCGGGCGGGGCCGGTCGGTCCCCGCCCGCCCTTCGCGCCGGCCCGGCCTCCTGCCGCCGCCGGTGTGACGCGGCCCCGTGCGCCGTGTGGGCGTGGCCGGGGCCGGGGACTCTCGTGCGATGGAGAGGGAAATCACCGTTCAGGTCGACGGTATCGCGCGTCGGCTGACCGTCGACACGCGCACGACGCTGCTCGACGCCCTGCGGGAACGGCTCGGGATCACGAGCCCCAAGAAGGGTTGCGACCACGGGCAGTGCGGCGCGTGCACGGTGCTGTCCGGCGGGCAGCGCGTGCTGGCCTGCCTCACGCTCGCCGTCACCCAGGACGGCGCCGAGGTGGTCACCGCCGAAGGGCTCGCCGCCGAGCCGGTCACCGCCGACGGACAGCGGGCCGAGGGCGGCCTGCATCCGGTACAGCGGGCCTTCATCGACTGCGACGCGCTCCAGTGCGGCTACTGCACCCCGGGGCAGGTGGTCTCGGCGGTCGGGGCGCTCGACGAGTTCGCGAGGGGCTGGCCCAGCGCCGTCACCGAGGGCCCCGGGGCGCCGCGACTGGACCGCACCGAGGTGGCCGAGCGGATGAGCGGCAACCTGTGCCGCTGCGCGGCCTACGTCAACATCGTGACCGCGGTGCTCCAGGCCTCCGGGGCGTCCCCCGCCGGACGGACGGCCGGCCCGGAGGTGACCGGGTGAAGCCCTTCGACTACTTCAGCCCCACGGACGCCGCGGACGCCGTGCGAGGCGTCGCCGGGAATCCGGGCGCGGTCTTCCTCGGCGGCGGTACCAATCTGGTGGACCACCTCAAGCTCGGCGTCGTCGGACCCGACCTGGTCGTCGGCCTCGCCGGTCTGCTGCCCGCCGGGATCGAGGAACTCGGCGACGGCACCCTCAGGATCGGCGCGGGTGTCAGCAACAGTGGACTCGCCGCCGACCCGCGGGTGCGCGAGCGGTTCCCGGTGCTGTCGCAGGCACTGCTGTCCGGCGCGTCGGGGCAGTTGCGCAACATGGCCACCGTCGGAGGCAATCCGCTGCAACGCACCCGCTGCGTCTACTTCCAGGACGTCACGACGCCGTGCAACAAGCGGGAGCCGGGCTCGGGCTGTTCCGCGACCGGAGGATGGACCCGCTACCACGCGGTCCTCGGCGCGTCCGAGCACTGCATCGCGGTCCACCCGTCCGACATGGCCGTGGCGATGGCCGCACTCGACGCACGGGTGCGGACGCTGGGCCCGGTCGGGGAGCGCACGATCCCCTTCGTCGAACTGCACCGGCTGCCCGGCGACGCCCCCGAGCGCGACACGGTGCTCGAACACGGCGAGCTGATCACCGCGATCGAGCTGCCGGCGCTGCCCCTCGCCCGCCGATCGGCCTACCGCAAGGTGCGCGACCGCGCCTCGTACGCGTTCGCCCTGGTCAGCGTGGCCGCGGCGATCGACGTCGAGGACGGCGTGATCGTTGACGCGCGCGTCGCGTTCGGCGGCGTCGCGCACGCGCCGTGGCGCGCCTACCGGGCCGAGGAGGCCCTGCGGGGCGCCCCTGCGTCGGACCGGAGCTACCGGGCCGCGGCGGAGGCGGAGCTCGCCGACGCCCGGCCGGCCGAGGGGCTGGACGGCGGCAACGCCTTCAAGATCCCGCTGCTGTGCCGCACCCTGACCGCCACCCTCCGCGACCTGGCGGGAGAGGACCCCCGATGACGTTCCCCGACGAACCCGAGGCCGTCGGCCGCGACCTGCCCCGCCGGGACGGGGCCGTCAAGGTCCTGGGCACCGCCACGTACGCCTACGAGACGCCGTTGACGGACGCCGCCTACCTCCACGCCGTCCAGGCCACGATCGCCCGGGGACGCGTCACGGCGGTGGACACCGCCGCCGCCGAAGGACTCGACGGTGTGCTCGCGGTGCTCACTCCCGGCACGGCGGAGCGGCTGGCGTCCACCGAGGACCGGGAGCTGGCGGTCCTCCAGGACGAGGAGGTCGCCTTCCGCGGCCAGGTGGTCGCGCTCGTCGTCGCGGACAGCTCCGAGGTGGCGCGGCACGCGGCCGCCCTCGTCCGGGTGGAGTACGCCCAGCAGGCGCACGACGCCGAGCTGCGCGCCGACCGCGAGGACCTGTACGCGCCCGGGACGGTGAACCCGGACCTTCCCACCGACACCGCCGAGGGCGACGTCGATGCCGCGATGGCGGCTGCGGAGGTGAGCGTCGAGCAGACGTACACGACCGCGATGTACCACAACAACCCGATGGAGCCGCACGCCACGGCGGCCTTGTGGGACCCGGTGGGCGACGGCTTCCTGACCCTGTGGGACTCCACCCAGGGCGTCCACCCGACGCGGGCCGCCCTGGCGTCGGTGTTCGGCCTCGACGAGGAGCGGGTGCGGGTGGTCTGCCCGTACGTCGGCGGCGGGTTCGGGTCCAAGGGGCAGCCGCACGTCAACGTGGTCCTGGCCGCCATGGCCGCCCGGGCGGTCCCCGGCCGGCCGGTGCGGCTGGCCCTGACCCGGCAGCAGATGTTCTCCCTCGCCGGCTACCGCACGCCGACCATCCAGCGCTGCCGCCTCGGTGCGGACCGGGACGGCAGGATCACCGCGATCGCCGTCGACGCCGTCGGCCTGACCTCGCGCATCAAGGAGTTCGCCGAGCAGAGCGGCGTTCCCGCGCGCATGATGTACTCCTCGCCGAACCGGCGGACCACGCACCGCCTCGCCGCCCTCGACGTCCCGGTGCCGTCCTGGATGCGCGCCCCCGGCGAGTGCCCCGGGATGTTCGGCCCCGAAGTGGCCATGGACGAGCTGGCCGAGCGCCTGGGCACGGACCCGGTCGAACTGCGGATCCGCAACGAGCCCGAGGTCGAACCCGGCTCCGGCAAGCCCTTCTCCAGCCGCAACCTGGTCGGGTGCCTGCAGGAGGGCGCCGTCCGGTTCGGCTGGTCGGAGCGCGATCCCCGGCCCGGCGTGCGCCGCCGCGGTGACTGGCTCGTCGGCACCGGCGTCGCCTCCTCGACCTACCCGGTCAGCCGCATGCCGAAGTCGACGGCGACGATCCGTCGGGAGGGCGAGCGCTACGTCACCGAGATCGGCGCGGCCGACCTGGGCACCGGCACCTGGACCACCCTGGCGCAGATCGCCGCGGACGCACTCGGCGTGCCGGTGGCCCTCATGGACGTGCGCATCGGCGACACCGACTACCCGATGGCCTCGGTGGCCGGGGGTTCCTCCGGCATGACGACCTGGGGCTCGGCCGTGGTCGAGGCGGCGGGCGCCTTCCGGGCCAGGTACGGGAGCGAGCCGCCGGACGGAGCCGAGGCGTCCGGTTCCGTCGGACCGACCGACGACCGCTACGCGATGCACGCCTTCGGGGCGCAGTTCGCCGAGGCGCACGTCCACCTGGACACCGGCGAGGTGCGCGTGCCGCGCCTGCTGGGCGTGTTCGCGGCGGGTCGGATCATCAACCCGCGCACGGCGCGCTCGCAGTTCATCGGCGGGATGACCATGGGGCTGTCCATGGCCCTGCACGAGAGCAGCGTGCTCGACCCCCGCACCGGTCACGTCGTCAACCACGATCTGGCCGACTACCACGTCGCGGCCAACGCGGACGTCGGCGAGATCGAGGCGTACTGGCTCGCCGAACACGACCCCCACGTCAACGCCGTGGGGTCCAAGGGCATCGGGGAGATCGGCATCGTCGGCACCGCCGCCGCGGTGTCGAACGCGGTGTGGCACGCCTGCGGCGTGCGGGTGCGGGACCTGCCGATCACCCTGGACAAGGTCCTGCACGCGCTGGAGGACGGGCCCGGGCGGTGACCGCGGCGCCCACCGCCGACTGGTCCGGATGGCAGCCTCCGCGTGCAGCGTACGGCTTCTGCGGCGAGGTTGGGGAGATGGACACCGTCACCGTGCTCGAAACCGACACTCCGGCCAATGTCCGGCTCCTCGGCACCGACCAGGAGCCCGCGGCCCCGGAGGACCCGGTGCGCCTCGCGCACACCGCGCCCGCCGACGCCTCCGGCGTCTGCGGACCGCTCACCCTGTGCGGCCGGAACACCTCCGACATGACGCTCGCACCCCACCGGACCACCATCGACGGCCGGCCCTGGCCGTACTGGAACGCCTGCGGGACCTGCCGCAGCGCCGAACGGCGCACGGTGCCGCCCGCCGCCGAGGACGACGCCACCCCCGGGTAGTCCTGCCCCCGGGGGTGGCATCCGGATCGTCACGGCTCGTCACGGCTCAGGGGCCGGCGACCAGTCCGTCCAGGGCATCGGGGTCGACGCTGAGAGTCACCCCTCCGTAGGTCTCGTCGGCGCTGCCCCGGTGCTGGTGGATGCGGTGGCCGGCCCACAGGTCGTCGGGCAGCCCGGGCTGCCCGGTGGTCGTGGGGCGCCCGTCCCAGCGGGCGTACCAGATGGCGTCGGGCAGCGGGGCCCGGCCGGCCCGGGCGGCGGCGACCAGGTCCGCGATGCCGGAACTCATGCTGGAGTAGAAGCCCGACCGGTATCCGGCCGCCCGCAGGGCCCTGGTCCAGCCGACGGTGAAGTCGACCACCGCCCGGCTGCAGACCGCGTCGCCCACCGGGTAGGACTCGATGTCGAGGTACACCGGGCTGCCCGGCCCCAGGCCCAGCTCCCCCAGCGCCGCCGCGGCCTCGCCCGCCTCCTGTCCGCCCTGCTCCTCGGCTCGGTCCGGATCGATCCGCAACGGCTTGTCCGGGCGTTCGGCGCAGGGCGCCTGGAGCCCGACGTGCGTGGGCACCAGCTTCCACCCCATCGCCCGGACCGAGGCGACCCACTGGGGCGTCAGCCGGGGCTGCTCGCAGGCGCGCTGACTGCCGCTGCTGTAGATGTTCACCGCACCGTACGGCGACGCGGTGCGCCAGACGTCCAGGGCCTCCGCCGGCGGAGCCGAGCAGGCGTCGAACCCGGCCCCGGTGTACCGGTACTCGGGCGGCGGTTCCGACGAACCGTCGGGCGGCGCGGCGGCGAAGGGCCGGGGACGGACGAGCGGGGACGCCTGTGCGGGGACGGCGGCGGGGAACAGGACGAGCGGGACCGCGAGCAGCGCGGTCAGGGGAAGAAGACGCATCCCCCCGTCCTAGCCGTCCGCCCCGGCGGTCGGCGGCCCACCGCACCGACACGCCGCGCCCGTTCACCCGGAATCGTGACACCACCGCCGATCCGCTCCGCCGCACCGCAGCGGGTGCGCACCGCCGGGCGGCCCGTGCGGGTTCAGCGTTCCGTACGACGCCGCGCGGCGTCCCGGCGGGAACCGCGCCGCATGACGTACCAGGGCAGCAGCAGCCAGCCGGTGGCGAACCACCCGAGGGTGATGCCGGTCAGGACCCAGGCGGCGGTCGAGAGGTCGGTGGCGGTGCGCAGCAGGAGCAGCAGGGCCCCGGTGATGGTGAGGGCGAGCAGGACCAGTCCGGCGGCGATCAGTCGCCGGGCGACGTGGATCAGTTCCGGTTTCATGCCCCGGCCGGACAGGAAGCGGTGGAAGGCGACGGGGGCGATCAGGGTGCCGGTGGCGAGGGCTCCGAGGAACACGGTGGCGACGTAGAGGTCGTGGTCGAAGGCCGGCAGGCCGCGGTAGCGGGGGGTGAAGACGACACTGAGCAGGAACCCGAAGAGGATCTGCGCGCCGGTCTGGCAGACGCGGACCTCCTGGAGCATGTCGGTCCAGAGACGGTCCGCGCGTTCCTCGGGGGTTTCGTCGCGGCCCGGTGCGGGGCGGTCGGACTGGGCGGGCATGCGCCGGATCCTCCTGCGGTCGGACGGTTGTCACGCCATCGGCCGTCAGGCCGCCGCCCGGCGGCGCGCGGCGCGGGCGCAGCGCAGCAGTTCCTCACTGTACGGCAGGGCGACGAAGGCCGCGGTGGCGGCGGCGAAGCCGGCCAGGTACCGGGCCGGCAGGGGGTGGGGCTTGGGGTTGAGGCGCCAGGCCCGGCGGGTGTCGCCGCCGCGGGCCAGGGAGCGGACCTGGCCCCAGTGCAGGCAGGCGGTGAAGGCGCGGCGGTGAGCGGGAGCACCTCCAGGAAGCTGTGGACGTGCTGTTCTAGCGGGGTGACGTCCCGTCGGCCGGTGGCGACCGTGACGTCCCACAGCGCGGTGGCGCCGTGGGCGAGGGCGGCGGCACCCATGGTGGCGAGGACCAGCGGGTTGATCCCGGCGACCAGGCCGAGGACGACGGGCGTGCCCGCTTCGGCCATCATCAGCGCGTGCACGAGTGATTCCCGCAGGCCATTGGTGTCCTCGATGTGCGAGCGGCGGTGCATGGCCCAGTCGCCGACGGCCGGTGCGAACCACAGGGGCAGCACGCCGTAGAGGAGGAAGCGCCTGCTGGCGTTCTCCACGTCGTCGGACGGGCCGGTGGTCAGCTCCGTCGCGGCGCGCCACTGGTGCCACGGGCGGGTGGGTGTTCTGGGCACGGGTTCCCTCTCGCGTCCGGGGTCAGGCGGTGTAGGCGAAGTCCAGGCCGTTGAGCGGTTCGTCGCGCAGGAACCGGAGCACGAGGTGGGCGTACTCGGCGTCGCGTTCCAGGTGGGCCATGTGGTCGGCGTCCTTGAGCAGGACCAGGGTGGAGCCGGCGATGGTGCGGGCGACGTCGCGGTTCTGCCGTGGGGAGGTGGTGACGTCGTGCTCCCCGGTGAACACCAGCGCGGGGACGCCGGTGACGCCGCCGCGCGGCAGGAGGGTCGGTTCCAGGACGCGGCGGTGGCACGCCGCGTGGCGCCGGGCCTGGCGCCACGTGGTGCGCAGGGCCTGCTTGAGCAGCAGCCGCTGCACGGCCGCCGACTGCTGGACGCGCTGGTGCTCGTCGGTGTTGACCAGGTAGCGCACCAGGCGGTCGGCGTACGGGCCCATGACCGGGCACGCGTCGTCCAGGGACTCGCCCGGTCCGGGGGCGACTCCTTCGATGTGGCTGACGGCCTCCCGCAGGAACCCCCGCATGGTGCCGGTGACCCGGTGGGTGGCGCCGGACAGCAGCAGACGGCTGACCCGGTCCGGGCGGCGCTGGGCCATCCGGTAGGCGATCGGCGCTCCGTAGGAGGCGCCCAGGACGTTGGCGCGGTCCAGGCCGAGGGCGTCCAGCAGGTGCAGGGCCGCGCCGGCCAGCGTGTCGAACCCCTCCTCCTCGGGCAGGTCGTCCGCGGTGCCCGTGCCGGGCAGGTCGACCAGGATCACCGGGGTGTGCGGTGCGATGCGCCGCTCCAGGCGGCCCCAGGCGTACATGTCCTGGAGCGCGCCGCCGAGCAGCAGGAGGGGTTCGGGCACGGGATGCGGTCCGCGCCAGTGCCCGGCGCCCGGGTCCGTGTGCACGATCCGGCAGACGTACTTCATGCCCTGCCAGCGCAGGTGGTGGAGTTCCTCGACGGGGGTGGTGTCCCCGGCGGGGCGGGGCGGGGACAGGTGGGTCATCAACGGCCCACCGCGTGACGGCTGATGAGTTTGGCCATGTCGTCCACGCAGGTCGCGGCGGACAGTTGGTCCTCGCTGATCTCCACTCCGAAGCGGTCCTCCAGGTGGATGGAGAGCACCACCAGGGCCATGGAGTCGACGCCCGCGCTGGCGAGGGGGGCCTCGGGGGTGAGGGGCGCGGACGGCAGGCCGCACCTGTCCGTCAGGATCTCCTTGATTTCGTCGAACGTCATGCGCGATTCCCTCCGGTGGGAAGACGGCCGGCTCGGAACGCGGCGGCCGAGGGACGTGGACGGGCGGGCGCGGCGGCGGGGCGCGGCAGCCGGGGGCAGGACGGGGCGGGAGCAGGGCGGGCGGGGTCAGGACAGACGGGCGCTGAGGCCGGCCGGCCACACCAGCGTGGTGGCCGCCCAGGCCAGGCCGCTGCCGAAGGCGACCAGCAGCACTCGGTGACCGGGCTTCAGTTCCCCCTGCTCGGCGGCGTGGGCCAGCAGCAGCGGCACGGAGGCGGCCGCGGTGTTGCCGACCTCCTCGATGTTCGACGGGACGCGTGCCGCGGGGATCTCCAGCATGTCGGCGACCGTGGCGGTGATGCGCTGGTTCGCCTGGTGGGCGATCAGCCGGTCGACGTCGCGGAGTGACCAGCCGGCCTGGGCGGCCGCCTCCCGTGCGGCCGCCGTCATCCGGCGCACCGCGTGCCGGAAGACCTCGTTGCCGCTCATGTGCACGAAGTGCTCCTCGGGTGCCGTCCGGTTCCGCCGGTGGCGCTCGCGCGCACCGCCCGCGGGAACGGCGATGGCGTCGGCGAGGGAGCCGTCGCTGCCCCACACCACGGGCCCGAGGGCGCCCTCGGCGTGCGGCGGGCCGGCTTCGAGGACGACGGCGCCCGCCCCGTCGCCGAAGATCGGGGCGGTGGCCCGGTCGAGCGGGTTGACCAGGGAGGTCATCGTCTCGGCGCCGACCACCAGGACCCGGCGTGCCGTGCCCGAGGCGATCAGACCGGCGCCGGCCGTGCAGGCGTACACGAAACCGGAGCAGCCGGCCATGACGTCGAAGGCGGCAACGGCGGGCAGGCCCAGCCGGTGGGCGACCCATGGCGCCGTGGCCGGACACGGCCGGTCCGGGGTGTTCGAGGCCAGGACCAGCGCGTCCACGCTGCCGATCCCGGCGGAGGCCATGGCCCGCGCTCCGGCCTCCACCGCCATGTCCCCGGTCGCGATGTCCGGTTCCGCGATCCGGCGCTCGGCGATGCCGATGCGCTCGCGGATCCACTGGTCCGAGCTGTCGATGCGGGTGCACAGCGCGCTGTTGGGAACGCGGCGCGGCGGCAGCCACGCCCCCAGCCCGGTCAGGACGGCGGCGGCGCCGCGGCCGCGGTCCGTGGCACAGGGGGTGTCGGTCACGGGAGCTCCCTCGGTCGGACACGCGCACGTCGGAAAGGCGGCGTCCGCGCCGCTGCCGTACCGGCCGGACCCGCCCGTCAATTCATAGAGGAGCGCTCCTGACGGCGGTCCCGGAGCCACACCGGGAAGGGGCCGCTGTCGCCCTAACGGCGGATCGGGCCCGGTGCGTCGGGTGCACCGGGCCCGATCCCGTGCTACCGGGGCCGCCGCGCGGGCGGGGCGGTTACGGGGTCCCCGGGTCCTGGGGCAGGGCGCCCGGGTCACCGACGGGCGCCGGGGAGCCACCGGTTCCGGCTGCCTCGCCGGGGACCGTGGCGTTGCCCTCGCCGCTGCCCGTCTCGCTGCCCGGGGCGGTGGGGGTGCCCCTCGTGCCGGAGCCCGTGGCGCTCAGGCGGGCGGCGAGCAGCCGCTTGCCCATCTCGGCGCCCTTGCGGCTGTCGGCCTGTGCCTTGCGGAACAGTTCCGCGACCTCGTCGTCGCCCTCCCGTTCGGCGTCCTCCAGGTAGGTCTCCATGCGCAGCGCGTTGCTCAGGCAGGCCTCGACGTACCAGAGCAGGTTGTAGTCCTTGTCCTTGGTGCCGGTGACGTGGCCGGTCTCCTCGTTCATGATCGCGACGCTCCTTCCGCGCCCCTGCGCGCACCGGCCCCGACGGCCGGCGGCCCCGGGTGCGTGGACGCGCCTACCCGGGGGTGGGGCGGGAATTCGCGGCGGGGGCACCTGCCGGGCATCCCGCCCCCCGGTGTCAGTCGCGGCCGTCGGTGCGGCGGCGGTGGAGGGTGAAGGTGTCGACCGGGGTGAGGTCGGCGTGCGGGCCGTCGAAGGTGTAGTAGGTGACGCGCATGCTGGTGGTGCCGCCGCGCCGGTCCCCCGGGTCGACCTCGAAGGCGGCGAAGCCGTGGGTGTTGGTGCGGTCCTGGTAGGCGGCCCAGGGGGCGTCCTCGGTGAGCCAGATCGACTCCCGGTAGGGCGCGCCGGGGGCCGGCTTGTCCTCCAGGCCGATGACCACCCGGCCCTGGGGGCGTTCGAACAGGTCGTCCTGGGTGGTGGCGGCGTTGCCGCCGGCGCCGATGACCATGTGGACGGTGCCACGGCCGGTGTCGGCGAGGCGGGGGTCGGTACCGGTGGGCACCGGGGTGCGGGTGTCGTTGGGCAGGGTGCCGCGGACAGGGTGGGAGCGCTCGTAGTAGTGCTCGTGGCCGCTGACCACGAGGTCGACCCCGTAGGCGTCGAACAGCGGGCCCCAGGCCTCGCGGACGCCGAGGTCGCTGCCGGAGCCGTGCTTGGAGCTGGAGATCATCGGGTGGTGCATGCAGACCACGATCCAGTCGATCGCCCGGTTGCTCCGGGTCGTGCGCAACTCCCGTTCCAGCCAGCGCTGCTGGGCGCCGCCGGAGTAGCCGCGCAGATAGGTCTCGCCGGAGTTCTGGATGGCGACGTCGTCGTTGGCGAGGCTGATGAAGCGCACCGAGCCGACCGTGAAGGCGTACCACATGCCCCGGGTCTCCTGGTCGCGGTCGGCGGTGGAGTCCGGGAGGGTGAAGTACGTCTGGTAGCCGGCGGCGCCGATCGGGCCGTTGCCGCCCTCGTTCTCGTGGTTCCCGGCGCAGGGCATCCAGGGGCGCAGCCGGGCCGAGCGGCTGTTGTTGATGAACCAGTCGGCCCAGGTGGCGGTGCGGCTGCTGCCGTGGCGGCCGCTGTAGGAGGCGTAGCAGAGGTCGCCGTTGACCAGGTTGAACAGCGGGCCGACGCGTTCGACGGCGGCGACGATGTCGGCGGAGTGCGGGGTGCCGACCTGGCTGCTGGTGAACACCGGGTACTTGCCGAGCGGTGAGGGCGTGCCGTCGGGGAAGACCAGGTGGCGGCGGAGGTTGGGGGTGGCCTGGTCGCCGAAGCTGGTGAAGGTGAAGGGAGTGCGGCCGCGCGGGGCGGTGGTGAAGCTGCCGGTCTCGGGGCTCGTGCCGTCGTGTCCGGCGGTGTAGAGGTACGTGGTGCCGGGGTGCAGGCCGGTGAGCCTGGCGTGGTGGACGTACACCTCGTCCTTGCCGAGGGCGTCGCGGTAGGTGCGGGTCTCGGCCTCGGTCACCTTGCCGAGGCCGCCGCCGGGTGAGCCGAGCCTGACCTGCGGGCGGCGGACGGACTGCGGGGTGATCCAGGAGACGGTCATCTCGGTGGCCGGGTCGGTGCCGAACTGCAGGTGCAGGCCGCTGACGCTGGGGGTGCCGATGCGGTGCGGGCGGGCCTGGAGCAACGGGCTCGCGGGCCCGTCGGTGGGCCCGTCGGTGGGCCCGTCGGTGTTCCGGTCGGTCGGTCCGTCGGAGGCGGTGGCCGGTTGGACGGCCGCGCCGCCGGCGACCAGGGCGGCTCCGGCCGCCGATGTGCCCTTGAGGATGGACCTGCGTGCGATGGTCATGGTGCTCCGTCTGCCGAGTGGGGGTTCGGACCCGCAGCACTGTAACGACATGTGCATGTAAAGGCGAGGGTCTTCTGACGGACGCTCACCTCCGGACACGCCGCGGCCCCGGCGGCCGGGGCACCGCCGGGGCCGGGCGCGCTCGCGGATCAGGGGCACTGCTTCCAGGCGAGGTGGTAGACGGTGTTGATGCTGCCGTCGGTCGAGTCCATCGTCATGAAGCTGGTCGTGTGGGCCTGGTCCGAGGTGCCGCCGGCGACGCGCAGTTCGGTGTTGATGTTGAAGTTGCGCTCCTCGCCGCAGGGGGCCCAGACCAGGGCGGCGACGTCGACGGAGTCCGTCGCCTGCCAGTTGTCGTCCGTCGGGCCGTCGAAGCGGTGGCTCTGGTACGTCGTCCCGGAGTCCCCCTGGAAGTAGTAGTTGGCCCGCTCGACGCCACTCGCCCCGTTCTCCAGGTGGGCGAAGCCGCGGTAGTCGGCGGAGGCGATGGCGTAGGTGAAGCCCTGGGGGACGTGCACCCGCAGGTCGAGCTGGCAGTTCTTCCGGAAGTCGGTCGGCTTCGCGCCCACTCCCACCTGGGCCAGGTAGCTGCTGTACGTCACGGTGAAGGCGGTGTTGTCCGGCGACACGGCCACCGCGGCCGATCCCACCGGGCAGCCGGAGCCGTTGACGGTCGCCACGTCGATGACGATCCGGTCCGGCGGGGTGGGCAGCGAGTCGCCGCCGAAGGCCGGAGAGCCGACCACTGCGGCGGAGACGGCGGCCGCGGCGGCCAGGGTGCGGAGCAGCATGGGCTTCCCCTTCGATCGTCCACGGAGGCAGGGGCGGCGCGGCGCGGTCCGGGCGTTTCCCGCGCGACCCCTCGTCAGAATTGACGTGGATATGTCAGCACATCGAGCGGACCGTGTACAGGGGGTCACCCATGGTCACTACCGGCGGGAGCGGCAGCCCCCCGGGTGACCTGCGGGCGTGGGGCCGACGACCCGTGAAGCGGGCGCCCGCATAGTCGGAGGGTTGGTCATACCTTCCGATCGTGAGACGAGCCGACCATGCCCCTCCCCCGCCGCCGGACCGCCGTCACGGCCCTCGCCCTGCTGCTCGCCCTCCCCGGCTGCAGCGCCCTGCACCCGTCCGGGCAGGCCGCCCCCGGCAGCGCCGCGCCGACGCCGACCCCCAGCCCGACCGGGCCGCGGGCGTTCACCCTGCTCGCCACCGGCGACGTGCTGCCGCACACCGAGATCATCCAGCAGGCCAAGGAGGACGCCGGCGGCTCCGGCTACGACTTCGGCCCCATGCTGGCCGGCGTCAGACCGCTGATCGGCGCGGCCGACCTGGCGATCTGCCACATGGAGACGGTCTACGGCGCGGACGGCGGTCCGTACACCGGGTACCCGGCGTTCAAGTCCCCGCCACAGGTCGCCAAGGCGCTCAAGGAGGCCGGGTACGCCTCCTGCGACACCGCCTCCAACCACACCCTGGACGACGGCCCGGCCGGCATCCGCCGCACCCTGGACGCGATGGACGCCGTCGGCCTCGCCCACACCGGCTCGGCCCGCACCGCCGAGGAGGCCGGACGGCCCGCGCTGCTGCGGGCCGGCGGTGCGACGGTGGCCCACCTCGCCTACACCTACGGCACCAACGGCATCCCGCTGCCCGAGGACGAGCCCTGGGCAGTCAACCTGATCGACCGGGACCGGATCCTCGCCGACGCCCGCGCCGCCCGGGCGAACGGCGCCGACCTGGTGGTGGTCAGCATCCACTGGGGCACCGAGTGGCAGGACACGCCCAACGAGCAGCAGCTCACCCTCGCCCGGGAGTTGTCCGCCGCCGGGCAGGGCCCGGGCCGGCCCGACGTCGACCTGATCCTCGGCACCCACGCCCACATCCCGCAGGCCTACGAGAAGATCGGCGACACCTGGACGGTGTACGGGCTCGGCGACCAGCTCGCCGGGCACATGTTCACCTATGACGGCGCCGAGGATCCGCGCGGCAACTGGAGCTCGATCGCCCGTTTCACCGTCAGCCCGCCGGCCGCTCCCGGGCAGCGGTGGTCGGTGAGCCGGGCCGAGTTCGTACCGCAGATCACCGACCTCGGCCCGCCCTACCGGGTGCTCGACCTGCGCGAGGCCGTCCGTCGCGACCCCGGCCGCGCCGACTGGGCCCGCGCGCTGGAGCACATCCGCACCGTGGTGCTCAGCCGCGGCGCCGGTTCGGCGGGGCTGGCCGTGGCGCCGCGGTAGGCGTGGCCGCCCGGGTGGCCGAGGCCGGTGTCACGGCTTGCGGCCGACGCCGCCGTACACCGAGACCTCGCCGTCGGCCAGGCCCGAGGGCCCGCCCAGCTCCGGGTGCCACCGGTTGATCAGGACCACGCCCGGGTCGTCCAGCTCCAGCCCGGCGAAGAAACGTTCCACCTCGGCGTGCGAGCGCGCGTGCACCTCTATCCCGGCCTCCGCGTAGCGGCGCGCGCCGACCGCGACCTGTTCCGGGGCGTTGTCGGCGGTGCCCGCGGTCAGGGCCATGAAGCTGCCGGAGGGCAGGGCGTCCAGCAGCTCGCGGACGGGCGGGTGCGCGGCCTCGTCGGAGAGGAAGTGCACGATGTTGATCAGCGTCAGCGCGATCGGCCGGGTCAGGTCAAGGGTGGCGGCCACCGCTGGGTCGGCCAGGAACTTCGCCGGATCGCGCAGGTCGCCCTCGACGTAGGCGGTGCGGCCCTCGGGCGTGCTGGTGAGCAGCGCGCGCGAATGGGCCAGCACGATCGGGTCGTTGTCCACGTACACCACCCGGCAGGCCGGGTCGACCGCCTGGACGATCTCGTGCAGGTTGGGCGCGGTGGGGATGCCGGTACCGACGTCCAGGAACTGGCGTACGCCGTGCTGCTCGGCCAGCCGGCGGACCATCCGGTGCATCACGGCGCGGGCGGCCGTGGCCCCGGCCCGGGCGGCGGGCAGGTCGGCGAGCACCCGGTCGCCGACCTCCCGGTCCGCCGGGAAGTTGGTCTTGCCGCCGAGCAGGTAGTCGTAGACCCGCGCGGAGTGCGCCCGGTCGGTCCGCAGGTCCACCTGCGGCGGCTGCTCGAAGTCCGTCTCGATCAGCCAGCTGTCCGGCTCGTTGCTGTCCACTGTCGCCTCGCCCTCCCCGTCCGGCGTCTGGTCCGGACCACTCAACCACAGGACGTGAGCGTCCGTCAGGCGGTTCCCGCTGTCCGCTGAATCCCGGCTTCCGCCTTCCGGAGGGCGGCGGTGAACGAGGGCACCCGCATGGCCGTCAGCAGGCCCAGCGCCGGTCCGGCGAGGCAGATCGTGACGTAGACCGGGATCACCCCGAGGCCGTCGTGGTGGCCCAGCCACTCGGCGAGCAGCGGGAAGGTGCCGCCGAACGCGGCGATGGTGGTCGCGTTGACCACGCCGACGCCGACCGACCGCACCTCGGTCGGGAAGAGCGAACCGGTGAGGACGTTCAGGGTGCCGAGCTGCGTCGCCACCAGCATCCCCAACAGCACGGCCACCAGTTGGAACGGCAGCCAGCCCCCGCGCAGCCCGGCCAGCAGGATCCCGACCATCGGGATCGGCAGTCCGAACCCGATCCGGGCGACCGGCAGCAGGCCGAAGCGGTCGGCGGCCGCACCGACGAGCAGCATGGTGACCAGGACCACGGCGAGCACGACCGTCATGAAGGAGGCCGCCCGCTCCTTGTCGATGACGTGGTAGGCGGCGGCGTACTGCGGCAGGTAGGTCAGCGCGAAGTAGTAACCGACCGTGCCGCCCAGGGTGTTGAGGAAGACGGTGAGCACCGCCCAGCGGTGGTCGCGGACAGTGCGCAGGAAGGACGGGCGCACTCCCGGCCGCGCCCCGGCCCGGGCGCGGTGGAACTCGGCGCTCTCCGGCGCGGCCCGCCGCACCCACACCGCGCCCAGCCCGAGCAGCGCGGCGACCAGGAAGCCCCAGCGCCAACCGCCCTGTTCCAGGCCGGACTTGCCGACGGTGTGGATCAGCAGGGTGAGCACCCCGAAGGAGAGCAGCGAGCCCAGGACGATCCCGCCGTAGGAGACCGCGCTGAACGCGAAGCGGTGTCGGGGCGGGGCCGTCTCGGTCACGTACGCGGCGACGCTCGGCGCCTCCCCGCCGAAGGCGAGGCCCTGCACCACCCGGACGACGACGGTCAGCACCGCCGCCCAGACGCCGATCGTCCGCTGCCCCGGCAGCGCGGCTATTCCCAGGCTCGCGGCGGCGATGACGGCCATGCCCAGGCTGAGCGCGAAGCGCCGTCCCCGGGTGTCGCTCAGCCGGCCGATCAGGTACGAGCCGACCGGCCGGGCCACGAAGCCGACCGCGAAGGTGGCGTACGCGGCGAGCACGCCGCTGACCCCGCCCTTGCCGTGGCCGAACAGGTCGGCGGCGAAGTAGGGCGCGAGCACGGCGTAGATGTTCCAGTCGAAGGCCTCGACCACCGACCCCACCGTCGCCGCCGCCAACTCCCGCCGCCGGCCCCCGTCCTGCGCCCCGTCACGAGCCGGGGCGGTATCGATGTGATCAGTCATGGCGTCAGCATGGCACCGTTCCACCTGCGGCGGAATCGGCGGCGGTGAACCCCGCGACGGCCGGGCTGCGGTCGGCCGTCGCGGGGCCCCGGCGAGGCGCGGTACCCCCGTTGCCGCGCCTCGCCACCGGCCCACCGGCCCGGCGGACCGGCCGATCAGTTGGTCACGTTGACGCACGTTCCGGTGTACACACCGCCGTTGGCGTTGCTGAGGCCGCACCACCGACCGGCGGCGACGTAGCCGTCCGGGGCGTAGGTCGCGCTGTACCAGCCGCCGGCGCTCGCGTAGAAACTCGTCTCCGCGACGACGGCCCCGGACGGACTCTTGATCTGGAGGTCCGCCGAGGCGCCCGCACCGTAGTAGGTGCTGTTCACCACGGTGCTGACGGCGAGTCCGCTGCCGGAGACCGCGAGGCAGACCTTCGGGTCGACGCCGTTGCAGGCTTCGGCCGGATCGCCCGACCGGTAGACGGCCAGCATCCCGTCGTCGGTGCTGACCTCCTTGACCAGGGCGGCGCCGGGCGGGGCCGACGCGCCGGTCGGCGTGGAGGTCGGCGTGGCGGTCGAGGCAGCGGTCGGGGTGGACGGCGAGGCGCCGACCGTACCGACGGCTCCGAACGCCGTGAGGGCGACGGCGACGACCCGGGCCAGGCCCCTGGTCGGGCGCGAAGCAAGCCTGCGGGCGTTCAATCGTTCCTCCTCGGACGGGTCCGTAGGACGTTCATCCTCGCCCCGGCACCGCCCCGCTGACCACGACGTTGACCCGACGTTGACCTGACACTTGGGCGCCGTCGGGCTACGCTCGTTCGCGATCCGGGTCGGACGGGCGGGGCGACGGCGCGGATCGCAGGGGACTCGGGGGGATCTGGTGGAGTCTGCGGTCTTTGCTGCGCTGTTGCGGGAACGGCGCCTGTCGGCGGGGTGGAGTCAGGACGAACTCGCGGAGCGCTCGGGGGTGTCCGCCCGGTCGATCAGCGCCCTGGAGGCGGGCGGGCGACGCCCGCGGATGTCCTCGGTGATCCGGCTCGCCGGGGCCCTCGGCGTCGACCCGCAGACCCGGGCCCGGTGGCTGGCGGCGGCGCGGGACACGGACGCCGCCCGGCCGTCCGCGGAGCCCGACGGGGCGGGTGGGCCGGACGTACCGGCGCCGTCACTCGAGGGCGGCCCCGCCGTCCTTCCGGTGGTCCCGACCGGGCCCACCGCCCCACAGCAACTGCCCATGGCCATCCGCCACTTCACCGGCCGGACCCGGGAGCTCCGGCTGCTCGACGAGCTGCTCGTCGACGTGACCCCCGGCTGCGGCGCGGTCGTCATCTCGGCCATCGCCGGCACCGCGGGCGTCGGCAAGACCACCCTGGCGGTGCACTTCGCCCACCGGGTGGCCGACCGCTTCCCCGACGGCCAGCTCTTCGCCAACCTGCGGGGGTTCGACCCGGCCCGGGCCCCGGTCGACGCCGCCGACGTGGCCCGCGGCTTCCTGGACGCGCTGGGCGTCCCGGCCCTCCGCGTCCCCGCCGACCCGGACGGGCAGCTCGCGCTGCTGCGCAGCAGGCTGGCGGGCACCCGGACGCTGATCGTCCTCGACAACGTCCGCGAGGCGGAACAGGTCCGCCCGCTGCTCCCCGGCTCGAACACCTGCCTGGTCGTGGTCACCAGCCGGAACCGGCTTCCCGGGCTGGTCGCCCTGGACGGCGCCGTCCCGCTGGCCCTGGACGTGCTCTCCCCCGCGGAAGCGCGGGAACTGCTCGCCCGCCGCCTGGGCGCCGCGACCGTCGCCGGCCAGCATGACGCGGCCGACGAGCTGGTCGAGCTGTGCGCCCGGCTGCCGCTCGCGCTGAACATCGCCGCCGCCCGGGCGGCCGACCACCCCGGCACCCCGCTGGAGGTGTGGGCGCGCGAGTTGCGCGACTCCCGGGCGCGCCTGGACCTCCTGTCGGCCGGCGACAGCCACGCCGACGTCCGGGTGGTGCTCTCCTGGTCCTACCGCGCGCTGACCCCGCAGGCCGCCCGCCTGTTCCGGCTGCTCGGCCTGCACCCCGGCCCGACCATCAGCACGGCGGCGGCAGCGAGCCTCGCGGGCCGGCCGCCGGCCCGGACCCGCGCCCTGCTGGAGGAGTTGCACCGCGCCCATCTGATCACCGCGCCGGAGCGCGACCGGTACACCTTCCACGACCTGCTGCGCGCCTACGCCGCCGAGCAGGCGGCCGCCCTCGAACCCCCGCAGGGGCGGGCCGCGACGACCCTGCGAATGCTCGACCACTACCTCCACACCGCCCACCGCGCCGCTCGCCTCGCCTACGCCGACGACGTCTCCTGGCAGGCGTTCGACCTCGCGGAGCCCGCCACCGGGGTGACGCCCGAGGAACTCACCGACCGGCGGCAGGCGCTCGACTGGTACCGGGAGGAGCAGCCGGTGCTGGAGCGGATCGTCGACACGGCGCACCGATGCGCAGCCGACGTCCACGCCTGGCAGCTCGTCGGCGCCCAGGTGCCCTACCTGCTCAAGTCGGGGCTGTGGCAGCAGTGGCAGCGGGCGAGCGAGACCGCGCTGTCAGCCGCCGAACGCACCGGCGACCTCGGCCGACAGGCCCACGCGCACCGCTGGCTCGGCCAGGTGCACCGTTCCCAGGGCCGCCAGCCCGAGGCCCAGCGCCAACTGCGCCTGGCCCTGGAGCTGTTCGAGTCGCTCGGCGACCGGCCGAGGGAGGGCCGGACCCGGCTCGACCTCGCGATCGCCCACGGAGAGGAGCACGCCGACGCCGACGCCGTGGCCGAGTCCCGCCGGGCCCTGGAGCTGTTCGAGGCCATCGGCGACCCGTCCGGGCAGGCCCTCGCGCTCAACAGCATCGGCTGGTACCTGGCCCAGCAGGGCGAGCTGCGGGAGGCGCTCCCGCACTGCCGGCGCGCCCTGGAGCTGGCCCGGGAGGCCGGCAACCTCCCCGGCCAGTCGTCCATCTGGGACAGCATCGGCTTCATCCACCACCGCCTCGGCGAGTACCACGAGGCGCTGCCCGCGTACCACGAGTCCCTGCGGCTGCGGGTGGCGGTCGGCGACTACTTCCTCCAGGCGGACATCCACACCCACCTCGGGGACACCCACCTCGCGCTCGGCGACGTCGGGGCCGCACGGGCGGCCTGGCTGCGCAGTCTCGCCATCCTGGAGGACCTCCAGCACCGGGACGCCGACGTCGTCCGGGCCCGCCTGGACGGCCACCCCGCGCCGGAGCCGCCCCGCTGAACGCCGCGGCGGGACCGTACGGCGACGGAGCCCGCCGACCGGGTCGGCGGGCTCCGCGTGCGCTACGGGACCAGGCGAGGACCACGCGCTGGGGCTGGGATCGTCGCCCCGGGGCTACCGCGGCAGCCGCTCCCGGTGCAGGCGGTCCGGACGTAGAGGGCCAGCCGCTCGTCACGCGGTGCGGGCGCGCCAGGCGGCCGTGACGGTGAGGGCCGCGTCGTTGGCGAGGGGTTCGCCGATGCTGAGCCGGACGCCCTCGCCGGGGAAGACCTTGGCGGTGATCCCGGCCTCGGCGCAGGCCTCGGCGAAGGCCGAGGTGTGCTCGCCGAGGCGGAGCCAGACGAAGTTGGCGTGGGACTCCACCAGGGGCCAGCCCTGGGCGCGCAGCAGGGTCTGGACCCGGGTGCGTTCGGCGAGCAGGCCGCGGACCCGGTCGTGCAGTTCGGGGCCGGCCGCGAGGGACTCCACGGCGGCGTCCTGGGCGATCCGGCTGACGCCGAACGGGAGGGCGACGGTGCGGGCCGCGGCGGCGACGGTGTCGTGGGCCACGGCGTAGCCGACCCGCAGGCCCGCCAGGCCGTAGGCCTTGGAGAAGGTGCGCAGGACGACCAGGTTGGGGCGGGTGCGGTAGAGGTCGACGCCGTCCGGGGTGTCCTCGGGGGCGAACTCGCGGTAGGCCTCGTCCAGGACCACCAGGGTGGTGGCGGGTACCGCGTCCAGGAACTTCACCAGCTCGGCGGGCGGGACGGCGGTGCCGGTCGGGTTGTTGGGGTTGCAGACCAGGACGACCTTGGTGCGGGGGGTGAGGGCGGCGGCCATCGCGGTGAGGTCGTGGACCTCGCCGTCGGCCAGCGGGATGGCGACGGGGGTCGCGCCGGCGAGGTCGGCCGCCTCCGGGTAGGCCTCGAACGAGCGCCAGGCGAACAGGACTTCGTCGCCCGGGCCGGCGGCCGATCGGACCAGTTGGAACAGCACGCCGACCGATCCGGGGCCCACCACCACATGGGCCGGCGGGACGTTCAGGTGGTCGGCGAGGGAGGCCACCAGACGGGCCGCGGCCGGGTCGGGGTAGCGGTTGAGGGTGTGCAGGGCGGCGGTGGCCCGTTCCAGCACGCCGGGCAGCGGCGGGTAGGGGTTCTCGTTGCCCGCCAGCAGGTGGTGGGCGGTCGTCGGCGCGGTGCCGGTGGGTGCGTCGGTCATGTCGGTGGGCTCCCGTGGGCGGCTCAGCCGCCGGTGAGGCCGGTCGCCAGGGTGGCGGCGGCGAGGACGAGGAAGACTCCGGCCACGATGTACCGCTCGGCACGGAGGAAGCCGCGGCTCTTCCGGGCGCGCTGGCGCATGAGTGAGCTCAGCAGTGCCCAGCCGGCGTTGGTGGCCATGCCGACCACCACGAAGACCAGTCCGAAGACCAGGGTCTGGGACCAGACCGCTCCCCTGCCGCTGTGGATGAAGGAGGGCAGGAAGGCGAGGAAGAACAGGGTGCTCTTCGGGTTGAGGGCGTTGACGACGAGGCCGTCGGTGAAGATCCGGGGGGAGCGGCCGGGCGCCCCGTCGGTCTGTTCGGCGGACGGGTCCGGGTCCGGGGTGCGCAGCCGTTTGACGCCGAGCCAGACGAGGTAGGCGGCGCCCGCGTACTTGACCACGTCGAAGGCCGTCTCGGAGGAGGCGACCAGGGCGGACAGGCCGACCACGGCCGCGAGCACCTGGACGAGGTCGCCGCAGGCCAGGCCGAGGGTGGACAGCAGTCCGGCGCGGCGCCCCTGGTCGAGGGTCCGGCCGGTCACGTAGAGCACGGACGGGCCGGGGATGAGCAGCAGTACCAGTGAGGCCGTGAAGAACCACCACAGGCTGGACAGTTCGGGCATGCGATCCGGCTCCTTTCGTCCGCAGTCCCTGTCAGGCGGAGCAGCGGGTGGGCGATGTCCTACGGGCCCGGTCCTGCGTCAGCTCAGTGTCCAGCGGAGCGGCGGCGCGCAGGATCCGGAGGCCGCGACGGTCGCACAATATCCCTTGCCCAGTGGGAGGTTGCTCAGTTTCCAGAGATCCACGGTGATCGGCAGCGGGCCCGGTGGACCGGTGCCGAGCCGGCGCGGCACGGGCACGTCGGCGGCCTTGGCGTACGCCTCCCGCCAGGTCCACCGGGCGAAGAAGGCCTGCCGCCCGGCGGCCGGGGGCAGGCCGGCGACCAGCCGGGCCTCGGCGGGGTCGAGGAAGCGGGCGGCCATCGCGCGGTGGTCGAGGTCGGTACGGACCTCCTCCAGGTCGACGCCGACGGTGCCGGTTCGGGTGACGGCGATCAGGGCCAGGTCGCCCGAGTGGCTGAGGTTGAAGTCGAGCGCCGCGGGGTGCGGTGCCGGTGTCAGGCGGGGGCGGCCGCGGGCGGTGCGGTGCAGGCGGAGGCCGGCGGGGGCCTGGCCGGTGTAGCGGGCGAGGACGGTGCGCAGCGCGCCGTGCGCGGCGACGAAGCGGGCGCGCTGGACCGGCAGCCGGCAGTGGTCGGCCCGCGCCCGCTCCTCGGGGTCGAGGAGGTCGGCGTACCGGCGCGCGGCCTGTTCGGACGGGTCGAGGCGGGCCTGCCAGACGTGCACCTCGCCCTCGGCGAGGGTCGGCGCGGCGGGGCCGTCCGGCCACCGGTCGGGTGGGTTCACGTGGGGTGGATTCACGTCGGGTGGGTTCACGTGGGGTGGATTCACGTGGGGTGGATTCACGTCGGGTGGGTTCACAGCGCGACCGCTCCGGCGATCCGGTCGG
Organism: Kitasatospora sp. NPDC017646; assembly: GCF_044329365.1. NCBI lineage: Bacteria > Bacillati > Actinomycetota > Actinomycetes > Kitasatosporales > Streptomycetaceae > Kitasatospora > Kitasatospora sp. NPDC017646. Next base: position 310,898 of record NZ_JBIRJC010000001.1, read on the forward strand.
TCGGCCGGCGCAGCAGCCGGGACAGTTCGCGCAGGACCTCCTGTCGGGCGGAGTGCAGGAAGAAGTGCCCGCCGTCGAACAGCCGCATCGTGAAGGCGCCGGTGCTCTGCCGGGCCCAGGCGGCGAGGCCCTCGGGGTCGACGTGCGGGTCGGCGCGACCGCCGAAGGCGGTGATCGGGACGGACAGGGGTTCCTCCGGACGGTGGGTGTAGCAGTCGTTGAGCTGGAAGTCGGCCCGCAGCCCGGGCAGGACCACCCGCATCGCCCGGGCGTCCGCCAGCAGCGATTCCGGTGTGCCGCCCAGCTCCCGGATCCGCTCCAGGAACTGGTCCTGCGGCAGGTGGTGGATCAGCGGCCGGTTGTGGGCGAGCTGCGGGGCCCGGCGGCCGGAGACCACCAGGTTCTCGGGAGCGGGGGCGCCGAGGGCACGGAGGCGGCGGGCGAAGGAGAACGCGATCAGCGCTCCCATGCTGTGGCCGAACAGGGCGAAGGGGGGCCGGCAGTGGTCGGCCAGGGCCTCGGCGAGGTCGGGCAGCAGGTCCTCGACGTCGGTGTAGGCCGGCTGGAAGATCCGCGACTCGCGGCCCGGCAGCCGTACGGCGCACACCTCGACGTCGTCGGGCAGGACGCGCGGCCAGTCGCCGAAGGCCGAGCTGCCGCCGCCGGCGTAGGCGAAGCAGATCAGCCGGAGCCCGGCGCCGGGCTTGGGCTCGGTCCTGACCACCCAGGGGCTGCCGGCCGCCGTCACCGCTGCCCGTCCTCTCCGGTGGGGGTGTGGACGGTGAGGTACCGCGGGTCGTCGGGAACGTCGGTGAGGTCGGCCTCGAACAGCGTCGGCCCGTCGTCGCCGGGGAGCCGGCGGAAGCCCGTGAACTTGTAGGTGATCAGCATCATCCGGTTGCGCCCGTTGGGCAGGTACTCGGCCAGCAGGCGGACGCCGGCGTCCCGGGCGCTGCGGCGCAGGTGGTTGATGATCACGCCGCCGACGCCTCGGGACATCACCCGGCAGGACATCAGCAGCAGCTTGACGGTCCAGGCGCCCGGGTCCTTGGCGACCAGCACCAGGCCGATGGTCCCGTACGGGCCGTGGCGGTCCTCAAGGCGGGCGACCAGCAGTTCATGGGTGTCCGAGCGGCGGAAGGCGTCCAGCTCGTCGTAGGAGTAGGTGTAGCCGGTGGTGTTGAGCTGGTGGGTTCGGACGGTCAGCTCCTCGGCCCTGCGCAGGTCCTCCTCCCGGGCGGGGAGGACGGTGAGGGTCATGCCGAGGGTGGCGAGGAAGGCCTCCTGGGGGCCGGTGAACTCCTTCTCGACCCGGGTGCGCTCCTGGTCGGCGAGGTACATCTCGCGGCGCCGGGCGGAGTCGTCGGTGATGAACCGGGGCGAGAACTCCGGCCGGTCGGCGAGGCCGGCGGCCTCCGCCGCGTCGACGACCAGCAGTTCCGGGATCTCGAAGGCGACCTCACCGCGTTCGAAGACGTCGTCGTCGACGAAGGCGAAGGCGTCCGGGCCGAGGTTGAGCGAGGTGGCGATCGAGCGGATCGACGAGGACTTGGCGTTCCAGTTGATCTGCGGGTAGAGGAAGTAGTCGAGCAGGCCGTGCCGGCGCAGCGCCGCCGTGGCGGCCTCGTGGTCGTTGCGGCTGGCGATCGAGTGCAGGATGCCGCGTCGGTCGAGTTCGACGATGACCTCCCGCAGCCCGGGGCGCAGCGGCACCTCGCCGTCCTCCAGCAGGATGCCGTCCCACAGGGTGTGGTCGAGGTCCCAGACGACGCATTTGACCGTCCTGGCGGGCTTGTCGGTGGTGGCGTCCTGGTGGTCGGCGGTGCCCGGGGTGGTCATGCCGTCACCCTTTCCTTGGGGGTGGTGCGGGGCCGGGAGTGGTAGGCGGATTCGGCGATGGTGGCCTGCTGGAGTTCGGTGCTGCCCTCGATGATCTCCATGACCTTGGCGTCCCGCAGGTAGCGCTGCACGGGGTAGGCGTCGCCGCAGCCCTGGGCGCCGTGCACCTGGACGGCGTCCGAGGCGGAGCGGAAGGCGGTGCGCGAGGCGTGGTACTTGGCGAGCCAGGTGGCGTGCAGACTCTCGGTGGAGCGGTCGTGCCGCAGCCAGCCGGCCTGCTGGCAGAGCAGCCGGGCGGCGGCGGTGCCGGTGGCCATGTCAGCGATCATCCGCTGGACCAGCTGGTGGTCGCGGAGCCGGACGCCGAAGGTCTCCCGCCGGTCGGCGTGGTCGAGGGAGGCGTCCAGGCACGCCTGGGCGAGGCCGACGCAGCCCCAGGCGACGCTGTAGCGGCCGAGTTCGAGGGCGCTGGCGGCGACGGCGGTGAGTCCGAAGCCGGGGCGGCCGAGCAGTGCCTCGGGGGCCACCCGGCACTCCACGAGACTGAGTTCGGCGAGCATCGAGGCCCTGGTGCCGAGGACGCCGGTGACCGGCCGGACGGTCAGCCCGGGGGCGTCCCGGGGCACCAGGAAGGCGGCCTCCCGGCCGTCCAGGCGGGCGAACAGCAGGTACACGTCGGCGCGTTGGCCGAAGGTGATCCAGCGCTTCTCACCCGTGAGCCGGAAGCCGTCGTCGGTGCGCCGGGCGGCGGTGCGCAGGGCCTTGACGTCGCTGCCGGCGCCGGGCTCGGTGAGCGCGAAGGCACCGATCGCCTCGCCGGTGGCGAACTTCGGCAGCCAGTGCGCGCGCTGCTGTTCGCCGCCCCACCGGGCGACCGCGTACGAGGCCATGCCGTGCACGGTGACCAGGCTGCGCACGGACGAACAGCCGCGGCCGAGTTCCTCGTTGAGCAGGCCGAAGGTGATCGGGTCCAGTTCGGTGCCGCCGTACCCGGCCGGGACGGCGGCGCCCAGCAGGCCCCGGGCGGCGAACTCCTCGAGGAACTCCTCGGGGAGGCGCTCGGCGCGGTCCCAGGCGTCCGCGTGCGGGGCGACGGCCTCCCGGCTGAAGGACTCGTACTCCTCCCGCGCCGCGGCCTGGCGCTCGGTCAGTTGCACTCTGATGGCCATCGGTCCCTCTCCTGCCTCGTCTCTACGGTCGGGATGGTCACGGGAGGGTCAGGAGTGCCGCGCGGCGGCGCCCACGGCGGCCCGCTTGCGGGTGACCAGCGCGTCGAGGGCGCGCACGGTGTTGAAGTTGGCCATCTCCAGGTCGTCGTCGTCGACGGTGATGTCGAACTCGCCCTCGACGAACAGCACCAGCTGCATGATGAAGAGCGAGTTGACGAATCCGGTGGCGAAGATGTCCTCGTCGTCGGTGAGCCGGTGCTCGCCGAAGAACTGGGCGAGGAAGGCGAGGATCTGCGGCTTGTGGTCGGCCGTCGTCATGGCGGGCGGTTCCTCCTTCTCGTTCGGGTGCCGGGTTCGGCTGGGGCTGGGACGTACGGTCAGGCCAGGGTGGTCGCGTAGCTGTAGAAGCCCTGGCCGCTCTTGCGGCCGAGCAGGCCGGCGTCGACCATCCGGACCAGCAGCGGGCAGGGCCGGTACTTGCTGTCGCTGAACGCGGTGTAGAGGCCCTCGACGGACTGCAGGATGGTGTCCAGGCCGATCAGGTCGGCGGTCTCCAGCGGGCCCATGGTGTGGCCGAAGCAGGTCTTGAAGATCCGGTCGACCTCCTCGGCGCCGGCCACGCCCTCGTGGACCAGGTAGACGGCCTCGTTCACGGTGAGCATCAGGACCCGGTTGGTGACGAAGCCCGGCGAGTCCTCCACCAGGATTCCCTCCTTGCCGAGTCGGGTCAGCAGGGTGCGGGCGGTGTCCACCGTCGCGGCGGAGGTGTGGTGGCCGCGGATCATCTCCACGGTCGGCTTGAGCGGGACGGGGTTCATGAAGTGCATGCCGAGCACCCGGTCGGGGCGAGAGGTGGCCGCGCCGATCCGGGTGATCGGGATGACCGAGGTGTTGGCGGCGAACACGGTGCGCTCCGGGCAGATCGCGTCCAGGCGCGCGTACACGCCCTTCTTGAGACCCCAGTCCTCGGTGATGTTCTCGATCACGAAGTCGGCTCCGTCGAAGCCCTCGTAGTCGGTGGTGCAGCTGATCCGCCCGAGGACGGTCCGCCGGTCCTCCTTCGGGCCCTCGGCACCCAGCACCCGCCCGAAGCGCAGGCCCTGACCGATGGTGCGCTCGGCGGCGGCGAGGATCTCCTTCGTCCGGTCGACGAGCAGGACCTGGTGGCCGGTCTGGGCGAGCGCCTGGGCCAGACCGGTGCCCATGACGCCGGCGCCGACCACGCCGACCGTGTGGATGTCAGACATCTGCTGTGCTCCGCTTCTGTTCGGCCGGGGTCGTCTCCCCCGCGGTGCCGGTCGTCGGTTCGGTGTCGAGGCGTCGCCGGAGCGCGGCGGCCTGGTCCGCCACGGTCAGCGTCTCGAAGAGGGCGTTCAGCGGCAGGTCGACGCCGAACCGGCGCCGGATCCGGGCCGCGAGCTGGAGGCCGAGCAGCGAGTGGCCGCCGAGCTCGAAGAACTCGTCGTGCACGCCGACGCGTTCCAGGCCGAGCAGTTCGGCCCACAGCCGGGCCAGCACGGTCTCTGTCTCGTCCCGGGGCTCGGTGTAGGCGGTGAGGACGCCGGGGCGCGGGTGGACGGCGGTGTCCTGCGCCGGGCCGTCCGCCGGGGCGCCCACCCGGTGGGCGCGGATGTCCGCGAGGAGGGCGTCCAGGTCCTTGGCGACCACGGCGACCTGCGGGCCGAGCCCGGCGGCGAGCAGCCGCAGCAGCGCCTCGACGCCTTCGGCGGGCCGGATGCCCTGGTCCAGGTGGTCGCGCAGCGGTCCGGCGTCGCCCGGCCGGCCGGGGGCGGTGGCGGCGGGCGGGAAGCGGTAGGCGGCGGTCTCGCGGGAGGTGCCGTCGCGCAGCGCTTCGAGCCGGGTCTCCAGGTCGGCGACCCGTTTGAGGACGAAGTCCTCGACCCGGACGGTCTCCAGGCCGGTCTCGTCCAGCAGGGTGAAGTCCGCGGTGAAGGTCTCCTTGCCGGGCCGGTCCGCCTCGTGGAAGCGGTGGTGGCTGTAGATCCGGCGCGGCAGCGGGGCGAGCAGGGTGAGCCGGCCGTAGCTGAGCGGGATCCGGAACTCCTCGGCGAGGTTCATGCCGTGGAACCCGGCGCCGAGGTCGAGCAGGGACGGGTGGAGGGCGATCCGCTCCAGGTCGCCGGTGAATTCGTCGGGCAGTTCGAGTTCGGCCAGCGCCTCCTTCTCGCCGAGGTGCACCCGGCGCAGGCAGCGGGAGCGCGGGCCGAAGCCCATCGGGCCGGTGTGGGTGACGGCGCCGAGGTCGCGCAGGCCGGCGCGGGCGATCAGCTCGGCGATGTCGTGGCGGCGGCGCGGGGCGGCGCCGTCGCCGAGGGGGCCGACGGAGCCGGTCACGTGGACCTGCCAGCCGTCCACGTCGGCGGGGTGGGCCGGGTCGGCGGCGTCGCCGGTCTCGCGGCTGACCACGGCGAAGCTCGGCGGGGTGTGCCGCTTGTCCAGGACGACCCGCAGTTCGCGCTGCCGGTCCTCGCCGATGACCACCGGGGAGAGGAAGGTGACCTGGTCGAGCACGGCCCTGGCGTCGCCGCTCTGGTGCTCGTGGACGGCGCGGGCGAGTTCCAGGTGGCCGGTGCCGGGGACGACGGCGTTGCCGGCCATCCGGTGCTCGTCGATCAGCCAGGAGGTGGCGACGCTGAGCGCGACGGAGTAGACGGCGACGGCTTCGTCGTCGCGCAGGCAGGCGTCGAGCAGCGGGTGGTCGACGGGGCCGGTGCGGCCGTCGGCGGGCCGGTCGGCGCCGGCGCCGATGGTGCGGAAGGCCATGCCGACCTCCTGCCAGCCGTCCCAGTTCACCGACACGGTGCGCGGGCCGCCGGTGGCCTCGTTGTGGTGGGCCAGGGCGTCCAGGAAGGCGTTGGCCGCGACGTAGTCGATCTGCCCGACGCCGCCGGTCAGGGCGAGGCTGGAGGAACAGTGGACGGTGAAGTCCGGGGCGAGCCGGCGGGCCAGCGCGTCGACCACCAGGCCGCCGCGCACCTTGGGGTCGAGCACCCGGTCGGCGGCCTCGACGGTCTTCAGCTGGGCGAGCCCGGCGGCCGGGACGCCGGCCGCGTGCACGATCCCGTGGACGGCGCCGAACCGCTGCACGGCCTGGTCGGCGATCCGGTGCATGGCCGCGGGGTCGGTGACGTCGGCGGCGGCCGTCATCACCTGCGCCCCGAGCTCTTCGAGTTCCAGGACGGCCCGGATCCGCTCCCCCGCCGCCCCGCCCCGGCGGTCGCCGGTGAGCAGGGCGTCCCAGCTCTCGCGGGGCGGCAGCGGGGTGCGGCCGACCAGGACGAGCCGGGCCCGGGCGGCGGCGGCGAAGTGGCGGGCGAGGGAGAGGCCTACACCGCCGAAGCCACCGGTGATCAGGTAGACGCCGTTCTCGCGCAGCGGGGTGCGGCCGTCCTCGGTGGTCTCCACCCGGACGGGCCGGTGGGTGCGCTCCCAGCGGCGGCGGCCACGCAGGGCGGTGAGCGGGCGGGTCGGCTCGTCGAGGAGTTCGGCGTACAGCAGGTCGGTGTCCTCCGGCGTCCAGCCGCGGCCGGGGGGCAGCGAGAGGTCGACGGCCCGGCAGACGGTGCCGGGCTGTTCCAGCGGCAGGACCAGGGCCGGGCCGGTGACGGTGGCCTTCTCCGGGACGACGGGCTCGGTGCCGAGGACCGCGAAGGCGTCGCTGGAGACCACGGCGAGGTCCAGCGGGGCGCCGGGGGCGGTGGCGGTGAGGGCCTGGTCGAGCCGGAGCAGGCTGTGGAAGCCGCGTTCCAGGGTCTCGTCGGCGGGGCGGCGCGGGCCGACGCTCCACAGGTGGACGATCCGGTCGGGCGGGCCGCCGTCGGCGGTCAGCCGTTCGACCAGGCGCCGGTGGTCGGCGGCGCTGCCGGGGTCCATCTCGTAGCCGCCGTCGGGGAGTTCGCTCCAGCCGCGGGCCGCCCGGACGGTGCTGACGCGGTGGCCGTCGCCGCGCAGCCGGTCGGCGAGCGCCTCGCCGACGCCCTCCTCGTCGGTGAACAGCAGCCAGCTCCCGGCCGCCGGGGCGGTGGTCGCCGGGCGGGGCGGCAGCGACTCCCAGACGGGGATGTGGAACCAGTCCGCCAGGTCCGCCCGCCGGCCGGGCGAGGACGCGGCCCGGCGGGGTGCCGGGTCGATCCAGTGCCGGGTCTCCTCGAAGGGGTACGGCGGCAGGGCGGCCCTCACCGCCTCGTTGCCACCGCTGACGGCGGACCAGTCCAGGTCCACGCCGGCGGCCCACAGCCCTCCCGCGGTGTTCAGCAGGAACCGCTCCTCGCCCTGCCGGTCGAAGCGGCCCGGCAGGGAGGCGACGGCCGCGCCCGGCGCGGCGGAGGCGGGCCGCAGCTGCAGGGCCAGGCTGGTCAGCGACTGGCCGGGGCCGGTCTCCAGCAGGATCCGTCCGGGCTGCCGCCACAGCCGGCCGATGCCGTCGGCGAAGCGCACCGGCCGGCGCAGGTGCCGCACCCAGTACGCCGGGTCGGTGACCAGCTCGGCGTCGGCCCAGTCGCCGGTGACGTTGGAGACGTACGGGACGGTCGGCGGGTGGAGGGTGACCCCGGCGGCGAGTTCGGCGAACTCCTCGACGATCGGGTCCATCAGGTGCGAGTGGAAGGCGTGGGTGGTCCGCAACTGCCGGGCCGCGATGCCGTCCGCGGCGAGCCGGGTCTCCAGGACGCCGACGGCCTCGGCGGTGCCGGCCACCACGCACAGCGCGGGCCCGTTGACGGCGGCCAGCGAGAGGCCGTCGTCCAGCAGGCCGAGGACGTGCTCCTCGGGCAGCGGCACGGCCAGCATGGCGCCGGCGGGCAGGCCGTCGATCAGCCTGGCACGGTGCGCGACCAGTTCCAGGGCGTCGTCCAGTGAGAGGACGCCGGCCAGGTGCGCGGCGGTGTACTCGCCGATGCTGTAGCCGATCAGCGCGGTCGGCCGCACGCCCCAGGACTCCCAGAGCCGGGCCAACGCGTACTCGATGGCGAAGGTCGCGGGCTGCGCGTAGCGGGTGCGGTCGAGTTCGGTGCGCTCCACGGCGGCCGGGCCGCGCAGCATCCGGCGCAGGTCGGGGCCGGCGGGGGCGGTGTCCGGCGCGCCGGCGGGGTGGATCAGCTCGCGCAGGTCGATGCCGAGGTGGGGGCGCAAGCCTTCGGCGCAGCGGTCGAGTGCGGCGCGGAACACCGGTTCGGTGGCGTGGAGTTCGCGTCCCATGCCGATGCGCTGCTCGCCGAGTCCGGGGAGCACCAGGGCGACCTGGCGGGGGGTGCCGTCGTGGTGGCCGGTGCGGACGGCGTTCGGGGCGCGTTCGCGCAGGGCGCGGGCGGCTTCGGCGGTGGACTCGGCGATCAGGAAGCGGCGGTGGCCGTAGTGGCGGCGGCCGGTCTGCAGGGTACGGGCGGCGCCGGCCAGGTCGGGGGCGCCGGGGCCGTCCAGGCGGTCGGCGAGGCGGTCGGTGGCGGCCTCCAGGGCGGTGGCGGTGCGGGCGGTGATCGGCAGCAGGACGCGGGCCCGGCCGGGGTCGCGGCGGGCGGGGGCGGGGGCCTCCTCCAGCACGACGTGGGCGTTGGTGCCGCCCATGCCGAAGGAGCTGACACCGGCCCGGCGCGGCCCGGGGCCGGCGGGCCAGTCGGTGAGCCGGGTGTTGACCCGGAACGGGACGGCGCCGAAGTCAATGGCCGGGTTGGGGACGTCGAAGTGCAGGCTCGGCGGGATCTGCCGGTGCTGGAGCGCCAGCACGGTCTTGATCAGCCCGGCGACGCCCGCGGCGGCGTGGGTGTGGCCGATGTTGCCCTTGACGGCACCGATCGGGCAGCTGCCGGGCGCGACGCCCCGGAAGACCCGGGTCAGGGCCTCGATCTCGATCGGATCGCCGAGCGGGGTGCCGCTGCCGTGGGCCTCGACGTAGCCGATGGTGGCGGGGTCGACCTCTGCGGTGTCGAGGGCGGCGCGGATCACCCGGGCCTGGCCGGCGACGCCGGGGGCGGTGAAGCCGATCCGCCGGGCGCCGTCGTTGCCGACCGCCGAGCCCTTGATGACGGCCCGGATCGGGTCGCCGTCGGCGAGCGCGTCCTCCAGGCGTTTGAGCACCACCATGCCGGCGCCGTTGGCGGCGACGGTGCCCTGCGCGGTGGCGTCGAAGGGCCGGCAGTGGCCGTCGGCGGAGAAGATCCCGCCGGGCTGGAACAGGTAGCCCTGGTGCTGGTGGGCGCGGACCGTCGCGCCACCCGCGAGCGCGGTGTCGCAGGCCCCGCTGAGCAGCGCCTGGCAGGCCAGGTGCACGGCGACCAGGGAGGTGGAGCAGGCGGACTGGACGGTGAGGGCGGGGCCGGACAGGTCGAGCTTGTACGCGATCCGGGTGGCCAGGAAGTCCTTCTCGTTGGCGATGTTCCGGGCGAACACCTCACCGGGGTCGTCGCCGTCGATCCGGGCGTCCACGTGGTCGACGTAGCTGTTGTAGTAGGTGCCCGCGTACACCCCGACCTGGCCGGGGACCGCGTGCGGGTCGTGGCCGGAGTCCTCCAGTGCCTCCCAGGCGCACCGGAGCAGCACCCGGTGCTGGGGGTCCATCAGGTCGGCTTCCCTGGGACTCATGCCGAAGAAGTCGGCGTCGAACCGGTCGGCGTCCGCCAGGACGCCCTGGGCGGCGACGTAGTCCGGGTCGGTGCGCAGCGCCTCGGGGACGCCCTGGTCGGCGAGTTCCCCGGGGGTGAAGAAGGTGATCGACTCGGTGCCGGTGCGCAGGTTCTCCCAGTACTGCTCGGGGCCGTCGGCGCCGGGGAAGCGGCAGGCGAGGCCGATGACGGCGATCTCCAGGCCGGTCGTGTCGTCGCTGTGCTCCATCAGCTGTTCTCCTTCCGCGCGCCGTCCCGCCGTCGGTCGAGCTGACGGCGCATCCGGTCGCGGCCGCGGTCGAGCCGCTCCCGGGTGTCGGGGGCGGTGGCCGCGGGCCGGCCCGACGCGCCGGGCTCCTCGGCCAGGTGCGCGGCGAGGGTTTCGACGGTGGGGCACATGGTCAGCGTCAGCAGCGGTACGTCGCGGCCGAGTTGCTCGCCGAGCCGGGCGGCGACGCGCTTGAGGAGCAGCGAGTTGCCGCCGAGGTCGAAGAAGTTGTCCTCGACGCCGAACTCCTCGGTGCCGAGCACCTCGGACCAGACGGCCGCGATCCGCCGTGCCAAGGGGTCGGCTGGGGCGGCCCGGTGACCGGGCGCGGCGGCAGCGGTGGCCAGGCGTTCGGCGAGCCGCAGTCGCTGCACCTTTCCGGTGGGGCTGCGCGGGACGTCGTCGACGACGAACACCCGGCTGGGGACCTTGAACTCGGCGAGCCGTTCCCGGGCGTACGCGCGCAGCTCCCGTTCGACGACCAGCGCGCCGGGCCGCGGGACGACGGCCACCGCGACGTCCTCGCCGAGCGTGGGGTGCGGGACGCCGAAGGCGACGGCGAGCTTGACGGTGGGGTGGCCGGCCAGCACGTCGTCGATCTCGACCGGGGCGACCTTGGAGCCGCCGCGGTTGATGATCTCCTTGCTGCGCCCGACCACGTACAGGTAGCCGTCCTCGTCGAGGCGTCCCTCGTCGCCGGTGCGCAGCCAACCGCCGGTGAAGGCACGGGCGTTGGCCTCCGGATTGGCCTCGTAGCCGGCCATCACGTTGGCGCCGCGGATGGCGATCTCGCCGGATTCGCCGGCCGGGACGGGGCGCCCGGCCTCGTCCAGCACGGCGACCGGGCCGCCGACGGGCAGGCCGACCGAGCGGAGCTTGCGCCGGCCGGGCGGCAGCGGGTTGCTGGTGACCAGCGAGCCGGCCTCAGTCATGCCGTACGCCTCGATGACCGGGGCGTGGAAGGCGTCCTCCAGGGCGGTGAGGGTCGGGCCGGGCAGCGGTGCGGAGGCGGAGCGGATGAACCGGAGCCGGCTGCCGGCGAGGACCTCGCGGTGGTCGTCGGCGACGGACAGCAGGGCCTGGTGCATGGCGGGCACGGCGGTGTACCAGGTCGGCCGGAACCGCTCCAGCCAGGTGTAGAACCCGGTGTCGCTGAAGCCGGGGGTGCAGACGATGCCGGCGCCGCGGACCAGGGTGGCCAGCAGGGTGCTGGTCAGGCCGTGGGCATGGAACAGCGGCATCGGGTTGAGGCAGAGGTCGTTCTCGTCGAGGGCGAAGGCGGCGCCGGTGTTGCGGGCGGCGACGTGCAGGTTGGCGTGGGTGAGCGGGACGAGCTTGGGCCGGTCGGTGGTGCCGGAGGTGTGCAGGATCAGCGCGGTGTCGTCCGGGCCGGCGGGGCCGCCGTCGGCGGCGGCGACCGGCGTGGCCGGGTCGGCGCAGTGCAGGTCGAACGCGCCCGCGGGGGTGCCGGGCCGGGAGCTGAGCTCGATGACCCGGATGCCGAGTTCGCGGGCCACCGCCACGGCGGGCGAGTCGTCGCCCGCCTCGATCAGCAGGGCGTCGGCCCGCATGTCGGCGAGGTGGAAGGCGAACTCCCGCTCCCGGTAGGCGGGGTTGAGCGGGGCGCTCTGGGCGTGCGCGGCCGTACCGAGGAACGCCGTGGCGAGGTCGGGGCCGTTGGGCAGCGCCAGGGCGACCCGGTGGGGGCGGCCGATTCCGAAGGTGTTCAGCGACTGCCCGATCTGCTCGATCCGGTCGGCGAGCGCCCGGTAGGTGAGCGGGGTCCGGTCGGGTGCGAGGAGGGCGGCGGCGTCCGGCCGGGCGGCGGCCCGGTCGGCGATCAGTCGGCTGAGGCCGGTGATCGGGGCGTCCTCGGTCACGGTGATCTCCCAGGTGGCTTCGTTGGTCGGGGTTCAGCGCGTCGGCAGGTTCCGGGGTTCGGCGGATCGGCAGTTCCGGGTTCGGCGGGTAGGCAGTTCGGCCACCGCCCACGCGGTGGGCGGCCGACCGGCGGGGGTCCGGGTGCCGGTGCGGACCCGGGCGCGGCGGGGGCCGTGGTCCGGCGGGTCGGCTCCGGCGATCTCGACGGTCAGGCGGTGGGACGCGGAGTCGGCGGCGGGGTGCAGTCGGCGCAGCGCCACCACCTGCTCGGCGGTGTGCGCGACGGAGAACTGCACGGCGGGCCGCAGGACGGCACCGTCCCAGCCGACCGGCCGGACGGCGCCCGGCTCGGCCGGCCCGATCCGCCGGTGCGCGTCGGGCGCGTCGGGCACCGGGCCGAGCCGGACCAGGCCGGTCCTCAACGTGTGCCGGGCCGCGCACCACTGGTCCTGCCGGGCGGCACCGGTGTGACCGCCGTGCCGGCCCGCGCGCTGCGCCGCACCGTGCCGGTCCTCGCCCCGGAGCAGCCGCACGCCGGTCACCGCCGTACCGGAGCGGGTTCGCGCACCACGTCAGCCAGGCTGCGCACGCCCGGGCCGGCGGCGGCCGCGTACCTGATCGCGCGCAGCACGCCGGGCAGGAAGGCGCGACGGTCGGCCATCCGGTGCAGGACCTCGACGTGCTCGCCGCTGCCCGCCGCGACCACCCGGTGCTCGCTGAGCGCGTCACCGAGGCGGAAGGAGGTGACTTCGGGGGCGGGGGCACCGGGGCCGCGGGCGCCCTGCCAGGCTGCGGCGAGGTGGCGGGCGGTGCTGCTGGGGCGGTCTCGCTTGCCGGCGAAGTGCAGGTCGCCGACGCCCGCGTTCCAGCTGTCGTCGGACTGGGCGGCGAGGTCCTCGACGAACCGGGTGACGGCCAGCAGGGCGAGGCTGTAGTTGGCGGCGACCACGACGGCGCGGCTCCGGCCGACCTCCGCCAGCAGCCGCTGGTGCCGGTCGCCGAGGCCGCTGGTGCCGATGACCAGCGCGCAGGGCACGCTGCGGGCCTGGTCGAGCAGCTCGGCGGTGGCCTCCTCGGCGGTGAAGTCGACGATCACCGGGTCCGGGTCGGTGAGGTCGGCGAGGCGGTGCACCACCGGCCCGGGCGGGTGCAGCGGCGGCCCGGACGGGTGCGCCTCGGCCGGGCCGGGCGTCGGGGGGCGGAGGCTGAGCCGGGCGGACAGCGCGAGGTCGGGGGCGTCCAGGACGGCCTGTCGGACGACGCCCGCCATCCGGCCGGTCAGGCCGCAGACGGCGACGGGGACGGGGACGGGGACGGTCATGGGCCGACCGCCTCCGGGACCAGGCCCATCCGGCGGGCGAGTTCGTTCTCGACGACGCGCCGGCCGCCGAAGTAGGCCTGGAGCGCGGCGTCGGGCCAGTCGGCGGCGTCCGCCGGGGCGTGTTCGAGGCCGAGTTCGGTGGCCAGGTCCTCGGCGGTCCGGGCGGTCCGTTGGATCAGGTCGACGCAGCTCAGCAGGGTGGCGAGGGCCGCCTGGCCACCGGGTTCCTCCGCCTTGAACCCCGCCCCGAACCGGGCGGCGACCGAGGCCAGTGAGATCTCGATCTCCAGCTTGCTGAGTTCGTGGGCCAGGTACTGGGAGGTGGACAGCGCCTCGACGCCCTCGCCGACCCGGGCCAGCGCCCGGCGCAGGTCGGCGACGACCCGGGCGGGCCAGGCGAGGGCGCGGCGGCCGAACGCCCAGGCGTACGCGTCGAGGGCCACCGTCAGCTCTCCGCCGGGCGCCCAGCCGACCGGGCGGGACAGTGCGGCGGCGGGGGCGCCGTCGAGTTCGGCCCACCCCCAGCCGGCGGCTCGGCCGGCCCCGTACAGCCGTACGCCGGCCGCGTCGTGCGGGAGCAGCGCCAGCCTGGTGCCGCCGTCCAGCCGGACCGGGACCACGGACACCTCGGCATCCTGGGTGGCGTACCGGTAGCGGCCGTGCAGAAGCGTCCGGGAGCCGTCCCGGTCGGCCCGGACGGCGGGGGTGGTGAGGCTGAGCAGGGCGTTGGGGGTGAACAGGCCGAGCGAGGCCGTGACGTGGCCCGCACGGACGTCGTCGAGCAGCGGGGCGGTGGCGTCGAACGCGTCGAGCAGCGGCAGGACGCCGTGGACCTGCTCGGTGAGTGCGGCGGCCACGGCGAAGGACCGGGCTTCCCAGATCCGGTCCAGGGCCTCGTGCAGGGCCTGGTCGACTCCGGTTCCGGGGTCGGCAGCCGGCGGCAGGTCGAGTCCGCGGCGGGTCAGCAGCCCGTGCAGGGCGGCGAGGGCCCGGTCGGCGGCGACGGTCATGCGCGGCCTCCCTCGGCGAGCCGGGCCCGGACGAACCGGACGATCGAGTCGACGGAGTGCAGGTGCTCGGGGTCGGCCTCCGGGTCGATCACGGCGTCGTAGCGCTGTTCCAGCACCTCCATCAGGTTGATGTAGCCGATGGAGTTGACGCCCGCCCGGTCGAGTTCGCCGTCGGCGGCGCGCAGGTCGGCGACGGTGACGACCCGTCCGGTGGCGGTCTCGACGAGCAGTTCGATCTCCTCGCGGAGCTCCGTGTCGGTGCGGGCCGCCTCGTTGGCAGTACTCATGCGCCCACCTCGCTCCGCTCGGCGAGCGCTTCGCACAACGCGCACCTTCCGATGATTCGCTCACTCCGTTCACTCATGGCGCTCCTCCGGTTGCTAAGGGGTTTCGTCGGCGGCGCGGATCTCCTGGACCAGGCGGCGCAGTTCGGTCATCCGGGCCTTGCCGACGGTCGATCGCGGGATGGCGGGGAGGACCGTCACCCGTCCGGGCACCTTGAACGGTGCGAGGCGGGCGCGGCAGGCGTCGACGACCTCGGTGCGGCCGATCCGTCCGGTGCCGGCCAGTGCGGCGTGCAGGACGCTCTCGCCGTTGGCGTCGGTGTCGGCGAACACGGCGGCGTCCGTGACGCCGTCGAGGGCGAGCAGGGTGCGTTCGATCTCGGCCGGGTCGATCTTCCGGCCGGCCAGGTTGATCGGTCCGCCGAGCCGGCCGGTGACGAACAGCCGGCCGTCGACCAGGTGGCCGAGGTCGCCGGTGCGGTAGTAGCCGTCGGGGTCGAGCCGTTCGGCGAGGGCGCCGGGGGCGTTCAGGTAGCCGGCCGCCATCGACGCGGTGCGGACCCGCACCTCGGTCTCGCCGGTGGGCAGTTCCACGGCCCTGACGGACACCCCGGGCAGTGCGGTGCCGAGGCCTTCGGAGCGGTCGGGTTCGCGTTCGTAGGTGCACGGGCCGGTCTCGGCGATGCCGTAGTAGTCGGCGATCCGCACGCCGTACCGGGACTCGAACCCGCGCCGGACCTCGGGGTCGAGGACGGCGGCCGCTGAGACGGCCCGGCTGACGGTGGCGAACGCGTCGACGTCCGCCCGGGGTGCGGCGGCGAGCAGCCGGTAGGCCAGCGGGAAGGCCACCAGCCGGGTCGCGGCGGCGCGGGCGACGGCCCGGGAGATGCCGCCGGAGGTGGGCAGGCCCTGGTAGAGGTGGAGTTCGGCGCCGACCGTGAAGACCGGCAGCAGCGAGGTGTTGAACGCCAGCCCGTTGGTGAAGCCGGCCAGGCACAGCACCCGGTCGCCGGGGCCGAGGCCGGTGCCGGCCGCCCAGGTCCTCGCGGCGGCGATCACCGCGTCCGCGGTGAACTCCAGGCACTTGGGGGCGCCGGTGGTGCCGGAGGTGAACCGGCAGGTGGCGGTGGACTCCCGGGGCTCGGGGGCGTCGACCGGGGCCCGCAGTACGGCCAGGGTCAGCGCGCTGTCCGGGACGGCCCGGGCCTCGCCGCCGAGCGGGAACGGCTCGGTGCCGTCGAACAGGAAGGCCGGGACGCCGCAGCCAGCCCGGATGCCCTCCAGTTCGGTGGCGCCGAAGGTCGCGTCGATCAGAAACGGCAGCCGGCCGGCCACCAGCAGGGCGTAGTACGCGACCAGGTAGTCGGTGCTGTTGGCGGCGTGCAGGCCGACGTTGACCACCTCCGGCCCGAGCAGCGCGTCCAGGGTGCGGGCGCGTTCCCGCACCAGGGCGGCGAACCGGGCGTAGGTCAGCTCCTCGCCGCCCGCGACGACGGCCCGCCGATCCCCGTGCTCGGCGCAGGCGGCGAGGAACGCGGCGCCGAGCCGCTGCCCGTCAGCCACGGCGGGCTCCGTCCGCTCCGGCGGGCGCGAGTTCGAGTTCGGCCCGGCAGGCCATGCTGTGGTTGGCGATGGTCAGCATGGTGGTCTGGCTGCCGCCGGACATCCGGAATCCGCGCAGCTGGGCGTGGGCGCGCAGGGACGGGCTGTCCCACATGTAGCCCGCACCGCCCTCCAGGTCGGTGGCGAGCGCGGCCAGTTCGTTGGCCTTCTCCACGCAGAACCACTTGAGTTCGGCGATCTCGGGCACCGTGCTGCCACCGGCGGTCACCCGCAGGTAGGCGTCGGCGATGCCCGCCTCCATCAGCTCCTGGTGGGCGCGGGCCCGGGCCAGCGCGTGGGCGTTGACCGGCCAGGCGCCGAGCGGGCGGCCGCCGAGGCTGCGCCCGCGCACGTACCCGGTGATGTGCTCCAGCAGCGCGCGGTGGGTGAAGAAGGCGTCGGCGGCGATCAGCAGGCGCATCCGGGACATCACCCGGTTCCAGCGCATCAGCTGGCTGATGCCGCTGCGCGAGACCACCTGGGCGGAGGCGACCCGGACGCCGTCGAACTCCACCAGGGCGGAGTCGACGCTGCGGGTGCCGAGCTTGTCGTACACCTCGGTGACCCGCACACCCGGAGTGGACTTCTCCACCGCGATGATCGCGGGCGCGCCGTCCAGGACGGCGCTGACGAAGCACAGGTCGGCGGTGGCGCCGTTGATGACGAACTTCTTCCGGCCGTGGAGGACGATCCGGTCGCCCTCGGTGGTCGCCGTGGTGGGCTCCTCCGGAGACGGGTCGGTGTCGCACTGGCAGGCCACCAGCTCCCCGGCGATCAGCCCGTGGAGGTAGCGGTCACGCAGCGCCTGGTCCCGGGCGGACACCAGCCACTCGCAGGCGATCTCGTTCTGCACGTGCATCGCGAGGGCGATGCCGCCGTCCCGGGCGCCGGCCAGCGCCTCCCCGAGGACCAGCGCGCCGAGCAGGCCCAGGCCCTGGCCGCCGAGTTCGCGCGGTAGCGACACGCCCAGGAAGCCGTTCGCCGCGAGGTCCTGCCAGGTCTCCCGGCGCAGGTGCCCGTCGGGCGCGGTACGCCACTTGTCGAGCCACTGCGGGGTGAAGTGGCCCGCCGCCCGGTCCTGCAAGTCCCGGTGTCCATCGGTCAGTTGCTCGGACAGGATGCCATTGCTCAGCATGGAAACCACACACTGCTCCCTCTGGTCGAGCCTCGGCTCCGAGGCCGGGTCGGCTGCGGGTCTCGTCGGTTCCGCGGTCAGCCGGCCGGCCGCCGCGGGTCCCGTCCGTGGCTGTAGGCGATCGGCGCCCGGTCCCACTTGACGGCGTTCTCGTCGGCGATGCCGACCGCGATGACGTAGATGACCTCCTCCTCGTCCGCCAGCAGCGCCAGTCCGGCGATCCGGCCGGCGTCGAACCCGCCGAGGCAGGTGATGCCGACGTGCTGCGCGGCCGCCCCCAGGCACAGCCGCTGGGCGGCGCTCGCCGCGTGGAAGTGGAGTTCGGCCAGGCCCTGCTGGCCGCGTTCGCCGAGGAGTTGGCGCACCGGCGCGTGCAGCGCCACCAGCGCGGCGCAGCCGGCCGCGACGCCCTGGTTCATGCAGGCCGCGACCACCGCCTCCTCCGACCCGCCCTCGCCGCCGACCGGCAACAGCCGGTGGCCGGCCGGGTCGTACTCGTACGCGCCCGGGGCGAGGCCGTCGACGTTGCGCGCCAGCAGCCGCAGGCCGGCCAGCGGGCCGTCCGCGCAGTCGACGGCGATGCCGCCTCGGACGGCGGCCAGCGCGCGTCCGAGCGCGTCGGCCTCGATCGGCTTCGCCAGGAAGCCCTTGGCGGACTGCCGGCTGAGCACGACCCGGCCGAAATCGTCGGGGGCGGCGGTGCCGTCCCGGCCCGCCAGCGCCACCGGGGCGGTCGAGTCGTGACGGGGGCCGGCCGGACGGACCGACGCGGTGGTACCGAACTGCACCGGCAGGGCGCGGGGTTGGTGGTAGGTGCTGACCGGGCTGACCAGGTCCCAGGCCTCGCGTTCGGGGCCGTCGGGCTGCTCCAGGCCGCGTCCGCCGTCGTGCCACCAGATCGGTACGGCGAAGGGGTTGGCCGTCCGGCCGCCGGTCCCGGCCGGACGGCCCTGCGCGGGGGAGGTCAGGGTGACCAGGGCCTGGGGTTCCCGGCACAGGTTCTCCAGGCCGAACAGCCGGGAGAGGGCGCGACGGTCGAAGCGCAGCCGGACCTCGGGGGCGAAACCGGCGTCGGCGGCGGCCAGTGCGATGTTGGTGGCGGCGTGGGCGCTGTCCAGGTGGGTGTAGAGGTAGCCGCGCCGGCCGTACTTGCGCATCGCGTGCCAGGGCCGGGCCACCACGGCCACCACCGCGGCGGGCAGTTCGGCGGTGCCGTCCGCGGCTGTCGTCGGCGCACCGGACGGTGGTGCGGCGCTCAGGAGGTCGGCCAGCTCGGGGCGGCCGACGGCGGCCAGCCGGCGCAGGCTGCAGCCGGCCGCGCCGTAGTGGTAGAGCGCGTAGTGGTGGCCGTCCTGGAAGGCCACCAGCACCTCGAAAGGGTAGAGCGCCCCGGCGGACGGCGTGGTCCGGGCCCGCATCAGGGTCTTCCCCTTGGTGATCACCGCACCCGAACGCTCGCCGTAGCCCAGTCCGAGGACCTCGGCGATCCGCGTCCACTGGATGCTCATCCCCGGCTCCGGGCGATCGGCGGCCGGGGAGATCGTCTCCAGACTTGATCGCAGGCGCGTCTCGTTCCAGAACCCGGCCAGCAGCGGATTGGTCAACTCTTCGACGCCCATAGGTCCTCCCGCGTTCTCGGATCGGTGGTGCGGCGCCTCGCACAACGGGATCGGCCCCAGCTCGGGTCGGCGCTCGGGTGGGGCACCCGGCCGACGCTGACCTGCCGGATCGCGGCACGGCGCATCGGAGAACAGCCGTGGAAGAACCCCCGACCCGTCGCTGAACGCCACGGCCCGTCTCGTGTTCCGGGACGGTGCCGATCACTCAGCGGCCATTTGCCAACCAATCAGCCGACCGCCGAGGCTGTCCAGCGAACGCCGATGGCTCAGTCCGGCCATGGCCCCGACCGGCCATCGGCGCACCCGTGCGGACCGGTTCCGCGGTGTGACGCAGGCCACAGTGCGATCCCGTCCGGCTGCTGAGATGCGGGGTTGTTCGAGATGGGGACCATGACGCAGCATGGTTGCCGTTCGTGCACGCGGCACGACTGACCGTGCGCGCCCCGTGCGGGGGCCGCGCACCGGCCGGCGGCCGCTGCGGGGATGTCGAGCAGACCTGGGGGCGCACATGCAGGTTGAGTCCGACCGGCACGAGCCGTCGTTACCCGAGGCCCAGATGGGCCGGATCCTCGGCTCGGCCCGCCAGGCCATCAGCGAACTCGCTTGCAGAGTCGATGAGTTGGATCGTGAACTCGCCGAGGTCCACACCGCGGCGATCCCCGCCCACCTGGACCGCCTGGGCGGCCACGGGGTGGAGGTCTTCCGCGGCGAGGCGAGCGTGCGTCAACTCCTGGAGGACGCCACCATCACCGTGCGGGGCGAGGTGCTGAGCATGCACCCCGGCGCGCCGCCGGCGGCGCCGCTGCTGGTGGCCGGCCGGCGCCGGGACGAGGAGGTGCTGGGCCGGGGCGTGTCCATCCGGACCATCCACAGCGAGTCCATGCTCCGCGTCCCGCGCGGCCGGGCCCACCTGAAGGCGCTGCGCAAGGCCGGCGGCCGGATCCGCATCTCCGCGACCCTCCCCTACCGGCTGATCACGCTGGACGCCAACCTGGCCTTCGTCCCGCCGCCGAGCAGCGGCGACGGCGCCGAACCGGCCCTGGTGGTGGTCCGCAATCCCGACCTGGTCAGCCTCTTCGTGCAGACCTTCGAGTTCTGCTGGCAGGAGGCCCGCCCGGTCGAGACCGCCCCGCCCTCCCGGCAGGGCCCCACCGCGCGCCAGTACCAGGTCCTGCGGCTCATGCAGCTCGGGTACAAGGACGAGGCGATCGCCCGTGAGATCGGCGTCTCCTCCCGGACCATGCGGCGCATCGTCCGGGAGCTCTTCGAACAGCTCGACGCCACCGGCCGGTTCAGCGCGGGCATGGCCGCCCAGGCCCGCGGCTGGCTCATCCCGCCGCGCTCCCGCGACGGCTGCTCCTGACGCCTGTTCAGGCCTCCACGGTGGTGGGCTCCGTGGCGGGCGCCGGCACGGCGACGGCCAGGCCCGGGACGACCTCGGCACCCGGCAGCGAGGCCAGCGCCCGACCCGGCAGGATCAGCTTCCCTCGGCGGCGCCCACTGCCGACCAGGACGTGCGGCGCGGCGGCCACCGCCTCGTCGATCAGCAGCGGCCACCCGCCCGGAAGGCCCACCGGCGTGATGCCCCCGTACTCCATGCCGGTCGCCTCGACCGCGGCGTCCATCGGGGCGAACGACGCCTTGCGCGCCCCGAGGTGCTTGCGGACCGCCTGGTTCACGTCCAGCCGGGTGGTGGCCAGGACGACGCACGCGGCCATCGTGACCTCCCCTCCCCGCCTGGCGGAGACCACCACGCAGTTCGCGGAGTACTCCAGCGGCGCGTCGTAGGTCTCGCAGAACACCGCGGTGTCCGCCTTCTCCGGATCCGTGTCCACGTACAGCACCGTCCCGGCCGCCTCCGGCGCGTCCCACCCGCCCAGGGCCTCGGCCACCGGCGGGGCGAGCTCGTCCCGGACGTCACGTGCCGGGCGGACGGTCGGAAACTTCCCGAAGGGAGGCGTCACTTGGTCGCTCATGCGAGCACCCTAGCGAAGCCCCGCCGCCCGCGGCCACCGAACCCGACCGGGACGACACGCCGCGTTCGGTGGAACCTCCCGTGGGGTCCCGGGCGGCGACGCCAGGCTGTCCCCGTCGACCGCGGCCGCGCCCGCAGGACGCCGTCCCGGATGACCGCCCGCCCACCCCGACGAGGAGAAGCACGCCATGCCCACTGTGACGACGCGCGACGGTGTCGAGATCTTCCACAAGGACTGGGGCAGCGGACGCCCGGTCGTCTTCATCCACGGCTGGCCGCTGAACGCGGACGCCTGGGAGGACCAGATGAAGCTCGTCGCGGACCACGGCTTCCGCGGCATCGCCCACGACCGCCGGGGGCACGGACGCTCCGCCCAGCCCTGGACCGGTTACGACTTCGACACCTTCGCCGACGACCTCGACGACCTGATCACCGCGCTCGACCTGCGGGACGTCACCCTGGTGGGCCACTCCATGGGCGGCGGCGAACTCGCCCGCTACATCGGACGCCACGGCACCGAGCGGATCTCCGGGGCGCTCCTGCTGTCGGCCATCCCGCCCCTGATGCTCAGGACCGACAGGAACCCCGAGGGCGTGCCGGCCGAGGTCTTCGACAGCATCCGGGGCGGCATCCTCAACGAACGCTCGCAGTTCTGGAAGGACTTCGCTCCCGCCTTCTTCGGCGCCAACCGCCCCGGGAACGGCGTCACCCAGGGCAACCTGGACGCCTACTGGCTCCTGGCCATGCAGCAGAGCATCAAGGCGGGCGTGGACTGCGTGACCGCGTTCGCGCAGACGGACTTCACCGAGGACCTCGGGAAGTTCGACGTCCCCACCCTGGTCGTCCACGGCGACGACGACCAGATCGTGCCGATCGACGCCACCGGCCGCAAGACCGCGCAGCTCGTCCCCGGCGCCGTCCTCGAGGTCTACGAGGGCGCCGGCCACGGCATCGCCAACGTCCCCGGCGAGAAGGAACGGTTCAACCGGGACCTCCTCGGCTTCCTCCGGAGCTGACCTCGCCGCCAGCCCGCACGTCCCGGGCCCACCGCGGGCATCCGGAGTCGGCAGTATCCTCGTTCACCTCTCGGAGCCGAGAGGTGAGTGACAGGATGCCGATGCCGGCGCGGGTGAGGGAAGTTGGGGTCCATGATGGGTGATCGGTTACTGGTCAGGATCGAAGGCGGCAACTCGGCCGACGACGTGCGGTCGCTGCGGCAGTGGCTCCTGGAGGAGGACCGACTGCGCGGCCGGGTGCGGCTGGAGGAGGCGGCGCCGGCGCCGGGGACGCTGGGAGCCGTGCTGGACACGTTGACCGTGGCACTCGGTCCCGGTGGCGTGGCGACCGCGGTGGCGAGCGTGCTGATCTCCTGGATCCGACGGCAGCGGGGCAACGTGTCGGTGAAGGTGACCCGGCCCGACGGCACGGTGACCGAGTTCAGCGCCACTCACGTCAGCGGTCTGGAGGCGCCCCAGGTGCGGCAGCTGGCGGCCGAGTTCTCGTCCTCGCTCGAGCAGGGCATCGAGCACACCGACCCCGGCGCCGGTGGCGAGCGGGCGGCGCAGTGACGTCGGGCGCTCCCGGTGGCGCGCTGCCGGGCGGAGCGCTCGCCTCACCGGGAGCGCGGGCGCTGTTGGTCGGAACCGGGCGGCACGCCCGGGGTTCGCGGCTGCCGAACGTGCCCGCGGTGGCGGCCACCGTCCGCGAGGTCGGCCGGGTCCTGGTGGAGAACTGCGGTCTGCGGCCGGAGAACCTCCTTCCCCCGCTGATCGACCCACGCGACCCGATCGAGTTCGGCAACGCCGTGGTGGCGGCGGCCCGCGAGGCCGAGGACGTCCTGCTGGTCTACTTCGTGGGCCACGGACTGGTCAGCCCCGGCAACGAGTTGTACCTCGCGACCGCCGCCACCGACGACATGGCCGAAGGTCTGGCGTTCAAGGCCCTGCCGTACCAGGCCCTGCGGGAGGCGTTCAGCAACTGCCGGGCGGGGTCGATCATCGTGGTGCTGGACTGCTGCTTCGCCGGGCGCGCCCGCGGCTCGTTCGGCACCGCGGCCAGCGACGGGTTCGCGCTCGCGGCGCTCGGCGGCACCTACCTGCTCGCCTCGGCCTCGCGGGACGAACAGGCGCTCAGCCTCCCGGACGAGCCGTACACGGCGTTCACCGGAGAGCTCCTGCGCTACCTGCGGGAGGGCGAGCCGGGCGGGCCGCCGGAGCTGACCCTGGAGGCCGGCTACCGCCACCTGCGCCGTGTCCTGCCGCTGCTCGGACTGCCCGCGCCGGAGCGACAGCTCAGCGGCCGCGCCGGGGACCTGGTGCTCGCGGCCAACCCGGCGGCGGCTCCGCCCGCGGCCGTCCTCACGGGCGGCGGCCCGGCGGCCACCGGCCGGGTGGACGAGCCGGTCTGCCCCTATCCGGGGCTGGAACCGTTCACGGCGGACGACGCCCGGTACTTCTTCGGCCGCGGCGAGCTGACCGGCGAGGTGCTCGGCAAGCTGGCGGGATGGTCGAGCACGGGAGGGCCGATCGCCCTGGTGGGGCTCTCCGGCGCGGGGAAGTCCTCGCTGCTGCGGGCCGGCCTGCTGCCCGCGGTCAAACGCGGGGAACTGCGCATCCCCGGGGCCGGGACCTGGCCGCAGTTGGTCCTCACCCCCGGCGAACACCCCCTGGACGCCCTGGCCGGTCTGCTGGCGGAACCGGCGGCCCTGCCCCGGGCCACGGTGCTGGACGGGCTCCGCACCGATCCGGCCGGGGCCGCACCGCTGGTGCGCCGCGCCCTGCACCGGCTGGGCGGCGGACGTGAAGTCCCCGGAGGGCGGCTGCTCCTGGTGGTGGACCAGTTCGAGGAGCTGTTCACGGCCTGCCAGGACGAGGCGGAGCGGCGCGCGTTCGTGGCGGCGCTGTGCTCCGCGGCGGGCCGGCCACCCGCCGGATCGGAGGAAGCCGGTGGGGGCGCCACACCCCCGGCGATCGTGGTGCTCGGCATCCGGGCGGACTTCTACGCCGCCTGCATGGCCTACCCGGAACTGGTCGACGCGCTCAAGGAGCGGCAGGTCACGGTCGAGCCGATGACGCCCGAGCAGCTGCGCGAAGCGATCGAGAAGCCCGCCCAACTGGCGGGTCTCACCCTGGAAGCCGGCCTCGCGGACACCCTGCTGCGCGACCTGCGGGTGGGCGGCAGCCTCTCCGGCGGCGACTTCTCCGGGGGCACCCTGCCGCTGCTCGCGTACGCGCTCTGGCTCACCTGGGGCCGCCGGGCCGGGAGGACCCTGACCCTCGCCGGGTACAGCGCCACCGGCGGCATCTGGGAGGCGCTCACCCGGCACGCGGACCTCACCTACGAGGCGCTGGACCCGGACGCCCGGGAGGCCGCCCGGCTGATGCTGCTCCGGATGGTCCGCATCGGCGAGTCCACCGAGGACACCCGGCGCCGCGTCGACCTCGCGGGGCTGCGGGCCGAGCGCCCGCCGGGCGAGGCCGCCGCGATCGACACCGCGCGCGACGCACTCGCCCGCGCCCGCCTGATCACCCTGGACGGGGACACCGCGCAGATCACCCACGAGGCGCTGCTGCGGGCCTGGCGGCGGCTGCGCGGCTGGATCGAGAGCGGTCGGGCCGACCTGCTGGTCCAGCAGAAGCTGCTGGAGGCCGCGGAGGAGTGGGAGCGCGCCGGGCGGGACACCGGAGTGCTGTACCGGGGTGCCGCGCTCGAACTCGCCCGGCGGCTGCACAGCGCGCCGGAGGGCGGGAAGCCGACCGGCGCACGCGGACGGGGACGGGGACGGGGACAGGGACGGGATGCACGAGGGCAGAGCGGCGGGACGGCACGGCTCACCGAGGAGTTCCTCACCGCGAGCGTGCGTGCGGACCAGCGGCGACGGCGCATCCGGACCGGCATCACCGGGGTGCTGGCGCTGCTGCTGGTGGTCTCACTGATCGCCGCCGGCCTCGCCCTGAAGGGGCAGCAGCAGGCGCAGCAGCGCCAGCGCGAGGCCACCGCGCTGGCACTGCTCAGCCAGGCGGACACCGCCCGGGGCAACTCCCCGCAGCTGGCCCTGCGTCTGGGCATCGCGGCCGACTCCCTGCACCACACCCCGCAGAGCACCGCCAACCTGCTCAGTACCCTGCTCACGCCCTACAGCGGCACTCTGACCGGTCCGCGCGGCACGGTCGTCGGTCTGGCGTTCGCCCCCGGCGGTCGGCTCCTGGCGGCCGCGGCCGAGGACGGCACCCTGACCCTCTGGAACACCGGCGATCCGGATCACCCCACCCGGCTGGGCGAGCCGCTGACCGCCAGCCCGAACGGGCTCTACGCGGTCGCCTTCAGTCCGGACGGGCACACCATGGCCGTCGGCGGCGCGGACAACCGTGTCCTGCTGTGGGACGTCAGCGTGCCGGGCCGTCTCCGTCCGCTCGGCGGCCCGCTCTCCGGACCGAACGGGGTCGCCTGCCTCGCCTTCGCTCCGGACGGACGCACCCTGGCCGCCGGTGGCGGTGACGGCGCCGTCTGGCTGTGGGACGTGCAGCGACCCGACCAGGCGCAGCCGCTCGGCAAACCGCTGACCGGACACACCGGCACGGTCGACTCGCTCGCCTTCCGGCCCGACGGCCGGGTCCTGGCGGCCGGCGGAGCGGACACGGCCGTCCTGCTCTGGGACGTGGGCGACCCGAAGGCCCCCCGGGCACTCGGCGGCCCGGTCAAGGGCCGCAGCGACGATGTCACCGCACTCGGCTTCACCCCCGACGGGCACGCCCTGGCCACCGGCGACGGCTTCGGCCAGGTGCTGCTGTGGAACGTCGAGGACCCGGCCGCTCCCCGGCAGCTGGGCCAACTCCCGGCCCGGAACACCCCGGTGCGAGCCCTGATCGTCGGCACCGCCCGGATCGACGTCGCCGAGAGCGACCACACCACCAGCACCTGGGACACCACCGACCCCGCGAACCCCCGTCAGATCGGGGGTACCACCCTGGGCCGCACCGGCTGGTCGCTCGCGGCAGCCTTCAGCTCCCAGCCGGACCAGCAGGGCAACAGGCCCGTTCTGCTCGCGACCGGCAGCACGGACGGCACCGTGATCCTCTGGGACTCCAAGGGCGGCGCCAGGACCCCGCTGCTCGCCCGCCTCGGCGGCCGCACCGACACGGTGAGCTCGCTGGCGGTCAGCCCGGACGGCCGGACGCTGGCCACGGGCGGCAGCGAGGGCTCGACCGTGCTCTGGGACCTCGGCGACCGGCGGAACCCGAGCAGGATCTCCCCCGCCCTGACCGGGCAGTCGGGCTCGGTGGACTCCATGGCCTTCAGCCCGGACGGACACCTGCTGGCCGCTGGGAGCCTCGACACCACCGTGCTCCTCTGGGACACCTCCGATCCGCACCACCCCCGGCAGCTGAGCCAGTTCACCGCCAACACCGGCGGGGTCCAGGCCCTCGCCTTCTCCCCGGTGGGACACCTCCTCGGCACCGTCGGCGGGGACGGCACGGCGCAGCTCTGGGACACCTCCGAACCCGCCCGCCCCCGGCCGGTCGGGCGGCCTCTCACCGGCCATCGCAACACCGTCGCCGCCGTGGCCTTCACCCCCGACGGGCGCACGATGGCCACCGGCGGCTGGGACGGGACGGTGATCCTCTGGAACACCGAGGATCCGGCCCATCCGCAGCAGCTGCGCCAACTCGACGGCCACACCAACTGGGTGGTCGCGCTGGCGTTCAGTCCCGACGGACGGACCCTCGCGACCGGCAGCCTGGACGCCACCGTCATGCTCTGGGACACCAGCAGACCGGCCGAAGCGCACCGCCTCGGCCAGCCCCTGACCGGGCACTACAGCGGGGTGCGGACGCTGGCCTTCAGTCCCGACGACCACACCCTCGTGTCCGGGAGCAACGACCGGACGGTGGTCGTCTGGGACGTCACCGACCCCGTCCAGCCCCATGACCTCGGCGGGACCAGCACCCGCACCGGCGCGATCACCGCGGTCGCGGTCACCCCGGACGGGAAGACCCTCCTGTCCGGTGCCGAGGACAAGATCGTCAACGTCAACGACCTCGGCGCACTCGACGAACTGCGCAACCACGCCCACGCGCTGGCCTGCACCCGGGCGGGCGGAGGACTCTCCGCCCAGGACTGGAGTGCCTACGCCCCCGATCTGGGCTACCAGCAGACCTGTTAGGGCGTGTCCCGGGACGACGGGCGGCGGCCCGGAGCGGTGTGCTCCGGGCCGCCGCGCGTGGGTCGGGCTCAGTACTGGGTGGTGACGGTCACGCCGCTGAAGTCGGTCTGGGCGTAGAGGCTGATGTAGCGGTAGCCCGCCGTGGTGTTGGTGACGGTCAGGCTCTGGTCGGTGGTGCCGTAGGTGGTCGATCCGTTGGTGTAGGCGTTCGGCGTGGCCCAGGTGTCGGGGTTGTAGAGCAGGTACGCGGTGCCCGTGCCGCCGGAGCTGTCGACCTTCAGGGTGGTGGTGCCGGCCGGCAGGTAGATGTAGTAGTAGTCCAGGTTGCCGGCGGTCGCGGACTGGTTGGTGCGGGAGCAGTTCTTGTCCATCACGCGGGAGTCGGCGGCGGTGCAGCCGGCGAGGGTGCCGACCGTGACGGACTGGGTGATGCTGTCGGTCTTCCCGTTGCCGTCGGTCACCGTGAGGCTGACGTCGTAGCTGCCCGCCGCGGTGTAGCTGTGTGCGGGGCTCTGGGCGGTGGAGGTGGCGCCGTCACCGAAGCTCCAGGCCCAGGAGGCGATGCTGCCGCCGCCGGACTCGGTCGACCGGTCGGTGAACTGGACGTTCAGGCCGGACGGGACGGCGCTGAAGGCTGCGGTCGGGGCCCCGCCCACGGCGCAGGCACCGGCGGCACAGGCGTCCAGCCAGGTGCTGAACTCGGCGTCGTACGCGGTGCCGATCGAGTTGTAGACCGCGTAGCCGCCGGTGTAGTCGCCGGTCCGGAAGTGGCCCAGCATGTTCTGGATGACGTCCGGGTGCTTCTCGACCATGAAACGGACCGCCAGGTAGCCCCACGGGTAGGTGCGGGTGGTGTCGCTGTTGTCGTAGGTGTTCTGGAACAGCGTGCTCAGCGCGTAGGTGTGCTTGGCCGCCTCGGCCACCGCACCGGTGTCGGTGACGTTCCGGTAGCTGTAGGACACGTACTCCGCGACGCCTTCGATCCACCAGACGTCCGGCACGGCGATCTGCTGGGTGAAGTCGCCCTTCATGTCGAGGCGGCCGTCGAGGGCGTGGGTGTACTCGTGGTTGAGGTTCCAGATGCCCGCGGTGAAACCGTCGTTGCCGTTCTGGTAGGTCAGCGAGATCGGCTGGTTGGCCGGGGCGGTCGGGTCGCCGATCAGCGTGATGCCGCCGTTGTTGGTGCTGACGCCGTAGATTCCGCCCGCGTAGGTCTGGTAGTCCTGCGGGGAGGCGAAGACCACCATCTGCAGCGAGTTCTCGTACTGGCCGGCGATCGGACCGTCGTCCTTGACCAGGTTGTGGAAGAACGGGTCCTGCTTCTGCAGGCTGGCGCAGACGGCGGACAGGTCGGCGGCGGTCAGGCTCTGCGCCAGGATGCTGTGGGTGGAGTCGCAGGTGTGGCTGACCGGCAGGGCGGCGGCCTTGAGCTGCGCCGGCAGGTCGCAGACGCCGTAGTACGAGCAGTTCGCCTTGTCGTAGAAGGCGGCCATGCCGGCGACGCCGACCCAGAGCGGCGCGGTGGGGCCGGTGATCTGCGAGACGTCCATCAGGCCCTTGACCAGCGGCCGGACGGTGTTCACCAGCGCCGGGTGCTCGATGAAACGGGCCGTCTCCAGACCGGCGTTGGAGTCCAGGAAGGAGTTGTTGCCGCCGAGCATGCCCTTGTGGTTCAGCGCGAAGCTGTCGAGGGTGTTGATCAGGCTCGGGTCGGCGGTGACGGCCGCGACGTAGTCGGCGTTCTGGTGGCCGCGGAAGACCGGGGTGTACACGCTGTTCGCGAAGTTCACCATGTACCAGGACGAGTCCCAGGAGCTGTTGTACGCGTTCAGCACCTTCTGGTAGGTGCCGAGGTAGTGGGCCTGGAGGTTGGCGCTGTCGGTGAGGATCATCGCCTGGCCCTCGACCTGGCCGTTGCCGTCGTTGACGTCCAGGAAGTGCGGGCCTGCCACCAGGGCGTCGAGCGCGGCCTGCACGGCGGCGGTCAGGCTCGCGTCGTAGGTGCCGACGTCGGCCGGGTGGTAGTACTGCACGTAGTAGCCGGCCTGGAGGAAGTACACCAGCTGGTAGATGCCGGTCGAGTTGTCGCCGGTGTACGACGCCGCGGCGCTGCGCAGGCCGTCGGCCACCGCGAGCATCTGGCTCTGCCTGAACACCCCGTTGGCGTCGCCGCCGGTGAGGTGGAACAGCGAGCTGATGCAGTCGACGGTCGAGCCCTGGACGTAGCCGACCAGGTCCGAGCCGGTCCGGCCGCTGAAGTCGGCCGGGGTGCAGGAGGTTTCGGCCGTGGCCCGGGCCGCCCCTGCTCGGGCCGGGGCCTTCGCGAGCTCGGGCGTCGGCGCCTGCGGCGCGGCCGACTGCGGGGAGCGGGGCGGGAGTTGCGCGGGCGCGAGCCGGCCCGCCTGGGTTTCCGCATGGGTGTCGAGACCGAAGGCGGTGCCGGTGGGGGCTATGCCGCCGAGGTGCGCGGGGTGGGGGGCCGGGCTCGCCTGCTGACCGGTCTGCGCCGTGGGGGCGGCGAAGCTCGGGGCGGCGGCGAAGCCGGCGATCGCGGTACTTGCGGCGGCGAGCACGGCCAGTGCCCGGGGTAGCCGGAGTCGGTGACGCATCGTCACTCCTTGTGGGGGGGGGTGGGGGTGCGCCTCACGTACGTGCCGTGGAGGCGTCGCCTGGCACGGTGTCATGGACAACCCATCCCAATCAATAGGGTGTGACATATCACTTTGAAATTGCATCGACCGATCGACTGCGGAGGGTCGGCGGTCGCGCCTCCCCCGCAACGGGCGTCCGCCGGTGTCAGTCGTGCGACGAGCACGCGGCGACGCGGGTCACCCGCCGGGTGCCCGACTTCCTCGACCACGTCGGGTGACCGGGCAGGGCTCCTTCACCGGGCAGGGCTCCTTCAGGGGTGGACGACCAGCGGGTTGGGGACGGGGACGTAGCGGGGCTCGGTGCCGTCCGCGTCGATCCAGCGGGACAGCAGGTTGGCCTTGCACGGGACCGTTGCCGCGGCGAGCAAGGTCTCGGCCGCGCCGACGCCGAGCTCCTTGTCGCACCGTTGGACCGCCTGCCGTGCCAGCGGCCACAGGGCCTCGGCGGCGCCGGGGAAGCGCCGCAGGAGGGCGCTCGCGATCCCCGTCAGGTTGTTGACGACGAGGCAGTAGACCAGGCGCTGCCGGGCCGCCTCCCGGGGGGTCGCCGGGATCGCCCTGGCGCCCTCGGCGTCGCGGAAGAGGGCCTGGACGGGCAGTCCGGCCGGGCCGACGGCGATCAGCGTGTTCTGGAGGTGGCACTCGACGGCGATCCCGTGGCGGGCGTAGGCCTCCAGCACGGGCGGGACCACACGGTCAAGGTAGGCCGACCACCACGGCAGCGGGTCGGTGAGGCGGTCGAGCGGGTTGCCGTCGAACCCCTCGGTGAGGGCCGCGGCCAGCAGGGCGGTGGCGCCGGGGAGCAGGTGGTCGTCCAGGCCGTCGCGGACGAGGACGGGGAAGGTCTCCTCCAGGCCGCGCACCGTGCGGTGCCCGCGTTCGCTCAGCCACGCCGCGGGACCGTCCATGGCGCGGAACGCCGTGCTGACCAGCGGGTCGGTGCGGCGCACGTGCCGCAGCTCGTGGCGGCGGATCCGCCGGACGTCGTTGGTGATCTGCACCTCCAGGCTGAACTTCAGGAAGAGGTCCCCGGACGCTCCGGGGCGCTCCGCGCCGCCGGGGACGTGGACCGTGCGCACCGAGGCGGTGGCTCGCGCGTCCCAGGGCGTGTGGCCCAGGTGGACGAGGCGGCCCTCGGCGAAGGCGGCGCGGACCGCCGGCAGATGACGGGTGAGATCGAGCTGCCAGGGGTGGACGGGCAGCAGCCGGTAGCCGTCGGGGGCCCGGCCCAGGGTGTCCAGGGCGCGGGTGTCGCCGTCGTCGACCACCACGTCCTCGCGCACGCCCAGCAGGACGAGCGGGAAGCGGGCGTGCGTCTCCGGCGCGTAGCGCAGCCAGGAACCGGGCGGGCCACCGCCGCTGCGGGCCTTGGGCGCCGGGTGGTACGGATGGCCCATGACCAGGGCCTGTTCGGAGCGCAGCCACAGGCTGTCGGGCGGGACGGCCCGGGAGCGGGCGGCGAGGAGGGCCTCGACGATCTCACGGCCGGCGGTCATCTCGGCGGCCAGGGCGGCGTTGGTGAGTCCGGTGACGGCGCGCATCTCCTGGGCGGCGAGGTGGACGAGGCCGCTGTGACGCACGGGTCGCCAGGTCGTGCCGGTCCAGAGTTCGGGTGCACCGGACAGGTGGTCGCCGGTGCCCACGCGCAGCAGCCGGCCGGTGGCACGCAGGCGGTGGACCGCGCGACCGGCGGCCGGTTCACCGGCCGCTCCCCCGGCCGGCCCATCGCCTGTTGCCCCGGCCGGTTCCTCGGCCGGCAGGGCGGCTTCCCTCAGCAGGCAGTTGAGCAGGGGTGCCATGGCCAGTGCATCGGCTTCGCGGGCGAAAGTGTTCATCGCTGAGCAGTATGTGTGGCGGGCGTTCGCCCGCGGTAGAACATCGAGGTGTGCGACACACCCGCCGAACGCGAGATCGCCGAGGAACTGGGCGGCGTTCGCCCGGAGTTGACGTCCGCCTACCTCGCGGCCCTGCCGGCGGCCCGGGCGGCGGTACTGGCTCGGCTGTGGCGCGCGCTGGTCCACGAACCGCTGCCCTGGATCGCGGCCCGCGCCCGCCGAAGTGACGGGCTCTCCCTTCGGCTCACCGACGGCCGGAGACTGCACGGCCCGCCGTCGGACCCGTGGGCGACGGGAACGGCGGTCGCCGTCGTGGAGCTGGACGGCGTCCCGTACGACCATCCGGCCGCGCTGATGACGGCGCTGCGCGCACCCGGCGGCGCGCCGTTCGCCGCCGAACTCGACCACAGCGTCGCCTCCTTGGCGCTGTCCCGGACGACCCCTCCCCCGGCCGGGCCGCCGACGGAACCCTGGGAGTGGGAGCAGCGATCACCGGAGGGCCACCCGTACCACCCCACCTGCCGCTCCCGGCCCGGTTTCTCGGCCGCCGAGCAACTGGCCTACGCGCCCGAGCACCGGCCGGTGGTCGGCCTGCGGCTCGCGCCCGTGACGGGAGCGACGGTGCGGGGCGCGTGGCCCGCGCAGTGGCTGGAGGGGGACACCGTGCTGCTGCCGGTGCACCCCTGGCAGGCCGAGCACGTCCTCGGCAGCCGGCCGGTGGTGCCCGGGCCGCCCGCCCATCCGCTGCTGTCCCTGCGGACGCTCGCCCTCGACCGCCGGGTCCACGTGAAGACGGCGTTGAGTGCCCGCCTCACGTCCCAGGTCCGGGACATCTCGCCCTATTCGGTGGACCACGCGCTGGCCACCTCCGAGCTGGCCGCGCGGGTCGCGGACCGTTTGGGCGGCCGACTGCACATCGCGCGGACCCTGGCGGCGGCCGGGGCCGGCACGCCGGAGCTGGCGGCGGTCCTGCGCGAATCGCCGTACGCCTACGCCGGGACGGACGAACAGGTGGTACCCGTCGCCGAGCTGTCCGGACACCTCGCCTCCCACGGCCCGCGCGAACAGCTGGCGAGGATCACCGAGTTCGCACGGCTGGCCCTCGGTGTCTGCCTGGAACTGCTCGACCTGGGGGTGGCCCTGGAAGCCCACGGGCAGAACCTCCTCGCGGTGGTCGACCGGCAGGGGCGGCCCCGGCGGCTCGTCTACCGGGACCTCGCCGACATCCGCATCAGCCCCGCCCGGCTGGCCCGACGCGGCTTCCCGGCGCCGTCGATCAGCGGCCGACTCCTCGACGACGACCCCGTCGTCCTGCGCCGCAAAGTGCTCAGCTGTCTCGTCACGGGCGCCCTGGGCCCCCTCGCCGGGAGCACCGCGGAGCTGGGCGCCCTCCTCGGAGCCGCCACCCGCGATCTCCCCCCGACGCCCGACCTGCTGGCGCTGCGGACGGAGGAACTGCCGGTCAAGGCACTGACGCTGATGCGGCTTTCGCCGGCGGGCGACCGGTGGGCACTCCTCCCCAACCCGTCACCAGGCAACCCGGAAAGGTGAGCAGTTGACCCAGCCCGTCCCCGTCGAAGCATCCACGGCATGGAACGGCCCGGCCCTCAGCGAGTCGGACTGGCTGATCCCCCTGCCACCCGCCTGCTCGCGCGCACTGGACGGCCCGCGGGAACACCCGGCGCCGGCACTGGCGGAGCTGGCCGTGCGCGTCGCCCGGCGCCTGCGCGACGGCCTGAGACGCTACTCGCCAGCGGCCACACCGTACACAACCGGCTGCTCACCGACGAGCCCTGGGCCCTACCCCGCCTCTACCAGGACTTCCACTTCGGCCGAGGGACCGGCCTCGACCGGCTCCGCCCCGTCTTCCAGCGCCACGGCGCCGAGCTGCGCGGGCACTACAACCGGCGCGGGATCGAACGCGCCCACCAGGGGGCGGGCGTGCCCCTGCCCTCCGACGACCACGCGGCCCTCGACGCCGTCGACCGGATCCTGTCCGATCCGCACACCGTCCTCCACATCCCCCTGCGCCCGGGGGACCTCCTCTGGCTGGACAACACCGTCGTCCTGCACGGCCGCACCGCCTTCACCGACCCACCCGCCCCGTCCGCCCACCGCTGCCTCGCCCGCGTGTGGGCGGACTGACGCGCCGGCCGAGGACAGAACCGCGCCCGAACCACCTCCCCGGATGCTCCCGGCCGGCCCGGGCGCGGCATCGCCGGGCCGGCATCCGGGGCGGCCTACCAGCGTCCGCGCGCGGGCCGCGGGTGGAGCTTGGCGGCGAGCGCCGACAGGAAGACGGGGAGCTTGTCGACCATGGTTCCGGGGACCGGCGTGGTCTGGACGGTGCCCCGTCGTACGTCCCGGACGACGAGGGTGTAGGTGCCGTTCTCCTCGACGAGTTCGGCGGCGTAGAGCAGTGTTTCGGTGGAGGCTTCCATCGGGGGTCCTAGGCTTGGGTGTCGTTGAGCCAGGCGGTCCAGGCCTTGGTGGCCTGCTCCTCGTCCGCGTCCGCGGCGAACAGGTGGTGGCCCAGCCAGATCGGCACGTTCCAGGTGCTGCCGTTGAAGAACCGGTACAGGGCTTCGGGGCCGCGCAGGCCGACGAAGTCGCGGCTGAGCCAGTCCACGACGACCTCCTCGGGGCCGCCGTCCGCACCGGGGAGGTGGATCGGGAGCCGGTCGCCGACGGCCGCGTCGTCGGCGAGGCCGAGGCGCCGGCGCAGGGCGGCGAAGTCGGCCGGTTCGGCGGTGGGTTCGGGGCGCTGGGCCCTGACGTAGACGGCGGGGCGGCCGGCGAAGTGCCGCAGGTACTCGGCGAGGGCGTGCTGGTAGAAGTCGACGTGCTTCTCCGCCGCGTCCGACTTGTCGTCCCACCTCCAGGCGTCGTCGACGACACCCGTGTGCACCCAGTGGATTCCCATCCGCAGGTGGCTCGTTCCGCCGTCGGCCGGCTCGATGTGGTAGCTGAGCGTGTTGGAGAACCCGCCGTCCAGGGTCGCCCGGACGGCGAAGTGCCGCGGCGGCTCCCACGCCACGACGGTGGAGTCACCCCGGGTCGCCTTGCCGCCGACGCGCGGTTCGACCTCCATCGGGTACAGCCAGCCGAGGTTGCCGGCGCCGGTGGCGACCGCCTCCCAGACCTGTTCGGGCGTGGCGGGCAGGTCCTGCTCCCGGCGGACCTCGAACTCTCGGGCCATGGTCGGTGCTCCTTCGTGGTCGTTCGGTTGTCAGTAGGTGAGGGGGAGGGCGCTGAGCCGCCGTTGCAGCGGGTTGGGCCGCCATTCGAGGGCGGCCCCTTCGGCGAGCCGCAGCCCGGGCAGCCTGCGGACCAGCGTGCCGACGGCGACCTCGGCCTGGAGTTTGGCCAGCGGGCCGCCGAGGCAGAAGTGCGGACCGTGGCCGAAGCTCAGGTGCCGGTTGTCGGCGCGGGTCAGGTCGAGCCGGTCGGGGTCCTCGAAGCGCTCCGGGTCACGGTTGGTCGCACCGAGGAACAGGTACGCCAGCTCGCCCTCGCGCAGCGTCCGCCCGCCGATCTCCAGGTCCTCCGCGACGACCCGGACGATCGCCTGGGTCACCGTGTCGTAGCGGGCGAGTTCCTCGACGGCGCCGCGGATCAGCCCCGGGTCCGCGCGCAGCCGGGCGAGCTGGTCGGGGTGGCGCAGCAGGGCGAGCACGCCGTTGCCGATCAGGTGGGTGGTGGTCTCGTCGCCCGCGGTGATGAGGACGAAGCAGGTGGACAGCAGTTCGGAGTCGGTGAGCCGGTCGTCCCGCTCCTGGGTGGCGACCAGGGCGCTGATCAGGTCGTCGCCCGGGTCGGCCCGGCGCCGGCGGACGAGTCCGGCGAGGTACTCCTCGTACTGTCCGATCGCCTCCTCGGACCTGTCGATGTCCTCGCTCAGCCGGCCGAAGCGGCGGAACCAGGTCTCGACCTGCGGGCGGTCCTCCGGCGGGATGCCGAAGAGTTCGCAGACCACCGACAGCGGCAGCGGGGAGGCCACCGCCTCGATCAGGTCCATGGCCGGGCCGGCCTGGACCGCCTCGTCGATGAGCCGGTCGACGATCCGCTGGACGCCGTCACGCAGGGCTTCGACGCGCCGGGCGGTGAAGGCGCGGTTGGCCAGCCTGCGCAGCCGGGCGTGGTCCGGCGGGTCGGTGTTGGTCATCACCCGGCCGAGCCGGTCGGTGAGCCGGCTGAGGGCCTTCAGGTCGCCCCCCAGCGCGACGTAGGCGCGGGTCATCCGGTCCCGGTCGTTGGACAGCCGCAGGTCGCCCAGGGCGGCTTCGACGTCGGCGTACCGGGTGAGGTACCAGATGCCCTGGGCGCTGTGGTGGACCGGGCTCTCGCGCCGCATCCGGGCGTAGAACGGGTACGGGTCCCGCCGGGCCTCTGGGGTGAGCAGGTCCGCGGCGGGGTCGTGGGGCAGGACGGGGCCCGCGGTGCCGCGGGCCCGTTCCCTGGTGTCGGTGGAGGTCACGTCGGCTACCGCTGGGCGTCCATGGCGTCGGCGAGGCTCTTGGGCCGCATGTCGGTCCAGGAGGTCTCGACGTACTCCAGGCAGGCGGCGTGGGTGTCGGGGCCGTGGGCGACGGTCCAGCCGTCGGGGACGTCCGCGAACTGCGGCCACAGCGAGTGCTGGTTCTCCTCGTTGACGAGCACGAGGAAGGTGCCGTCCTGGTCGTCGAAGGGGTTGGTCATGGGTCAGTCCTCCTGATGGGTAGGGGCGGTGCCACAGCGGTCGCCCGTGGCCTCGGCGAGCCTGGCGGCCAGGATCGGTCCGATCTGGGCCAGCGAGCCGGCTTGGGTCATCCGGTCGTGCCGGGTGGTGATCTCGTGCGACTCGATCCGGCCGGAGACGTAGGGCCGCCAGGTCCCGGGCCCGGCGTCGTCCTCGGCCCGCTCGATCGTGGAGTTGAACAGCAGCAGGTCCCCGTCGTACCTGCCGGGGACGAAGTCGACCGCCAGCTTGGCATTGTTGATCATGATGTCGACGATCACCTCGACCTGCCGCTCGTTCAGACCGGCCAGCGCGCTGCCCCGCCGGTTCAGCACCTCGGCGACCTCCGCGTAGGTGATCTCCCGGTCGCCCAGCTCGTCCGGGTCGACGTCGAGCACCCCGACGAGCACGTCCCGCACGGTGGGCACCGGGGCCACCTCGAACCGCACGTCCTTCACCGGGTACGCGTCGAGGATCGCCAGCAGCGCGGTCCGCTCGCCGCGCGCCTGCAGCTCGCAGGCCAGCGCGTGGGCGATCAGCCCGCCGGCGGACCAGCCGAGCAGCAGGTACGGGCCCTCCGGCTGGATCTTCCGGATCTGGTCGGCGTAGTCGGCCGCCATCTCCTCGACGGACGTCGGCAGGGGCTCGGGTCGGCCGAGGCCGCGCGCCTGGAGCGCGTAGACCGGGTGCTGCGGGCCGACGTGGTTCAGCAGTCCGCTGTACGACCAGCTGATGCCGCCGCCGGGGTGGATGCAGAACAGCGGTGTACCGGTCCCGGTCGACCGCAGCGGCAGCACCACGTCCAAGGCGTCGTCGGGATCGTCCATGACCAGCCGCTCGGTCAGCCCGGCCACGGTCGGTGCCTCGAACAGCATGCGCAGTCCCAGCTCCAGGCCGAGCGTCTCACGGACCCGGGAGGCCAGCCGGGCGGCCAGCAGCGAGTGCCCGCCCAGGTCGAAGAAGCCGTCGTCGATGCTCACCTGCTCCCGGCCGAGGACCTCGGCGAACAGGCCGCACAGCAGCTGCTCCTGCGGCGTCCGGGGACCGCGCCCGGTGCCCGTCGCACCGTAGTCGGGGGCGGGCAGGGCGGCCCGGTCGAGCTTGCCGTTGACGGTCAGCGGCAGCGAGTCCACGGCGACGAACGCCGCCGGCACCATGTAGTCGGGCAGTTCGCGGCGCAGCCGGCCGGACAGCTCAGCCGACTCGGGCGCGCCCTCGGGGGCGGGCACCAGGTAGGCGACCAGCCGCTTGTCGCCCGGCCGGTCCTCGCGGGCGACCACGGCCGCCTGGGCGACGCCCGGGCAGCCCGCCAGGACCGCCTCGATCTCGCCGGGCTCGATCCGCAGGCCGCGCAGCTTGACCTGGTGGTCGGCGCGTCCGGCGAACTCCAGCGTGCCGTCGGCCCGCCACCAGGCCAGGTCGCCGGTGCGGTACATCCGGCTCCCGGCCGGCCCGTACGGGTCGGCGGTGAAGCGCTCCGCCGTCAGGCCGGGTCGGCCGTGGTAGCCGCGGGCCACGCCCGTCCCCGCGAGGTACAGCTCGCCGACCGCGCCCGTCGGCACCGGCCGCAGCCGGTCGTCGAGCACGTAGGCGCGCATGTTCGCCATCGGCCCGCCGATCGGCACGGTCGCGGCGTGCTCGGGGAGGCTGCGCACCGGGTGGCAGGTGGCGAGGGTCGTGGCCTCGGTGGGTCCGTAGCCGTTGACCACCTCGATGCCCGGGCAGGCGGCCCGCACCCGGGCGACGGCAGCCGGGGAGACCACGTCACCGCCGGTCCACACCTCGCGCACCCCGGCCAGCAGGCCCGGGCGCTCCTCGGCGACCAGCCGGAACAGGCCGGCGGTCAGCCACAGTCCGGTCACCCCGTGCGTGGTGACCGTGTGCTGGAGCAGGTCCAGGTCGAGCTGCTCGGGCGGTGCGACCACGATGCGGCCGCCGCCCAGCAGCGGCACCCACAGCTCGTAGGTCGAGAGGTCGAAGGCCGTCGGGGAGTGCATCAGCACCCGCTCGTGCCCGCCGCCGCGCCACTCGGGGGTGAGCGCGTGCCCCACCACGTCGCGGTGGGTGACGGCCACGCCCTTCGGTCGCCCGGTCGAGCCGGAGGTGTACATGATGTACGCCAACTGCGCCGGATCGCAGGGCACTTCGAACTCGGACGGGTCGGGCTCTGACTGCACCAGCGCGGCCAGCACCTCCTGGGTGAGCACCAGCGCGGCACCGCTCTCCCGCAGGATCAGCTCGATCCGGGAGGAGGGGAAGCGCGAGTCCAGCGGCACGTAGGCGCCGCCGGCCTTGACGATCGCCAGGATCGCCACGACCAGGTCCGCCGAGCGCTCCAGCAGCACCGCGACCGGTGTCTCCGGCCGGACGCCCTGGCGGACCAGTGCCCGGGCGAGCCGGTTGGAGCGCAGGTCGAGCTCCCGGTAGGTCAGCTCGGTGCCGCCCGCCACGACCGCCACCGCGTCGGGGGTGGCCCGCACCCGGCGGGCGAACAGCTCCAGCACCGCGGCATCGGGCAGCTCGGCCGCCGTGTCGTTGAAGCCGTGCAGCAACCGGTGGCGTTCCGCGTCGGACATGAGGTCGATCCGGCCGATCGGCCGGTCCGGGTCGGCGACCGCCGCCCGCAGCAGCCGTGCCCAGCGGGCGAACAGCTGCTCCACGGAGGCCGGGTCGAACAGGTCGGTGGCGTACTCCACCGCGCCGACCAGACCGTCTGGGCCGCCGTCCGGGCGGAACCGTTCGGCCAGGCTGAAGGTCAGGTCGACCCGTGACGTCCCGGTCGGCGCCTCCAGATGGCCGGTCTCCAGCCCCGGCAGTGCGAACTCGCCCAGCGGCGCGTTCTGCAGGGCCAGCATGATCTGGAACAGCGGGTGGTGGGCCAGCGACCGCGCCGGGTTGACCACCTCGACCAGGTACTCGAACGGCACGTCCTGGTGGTCGTACGCGGTGAGCGCCTTCTGCCGCACCCGGCCGAGCAGCTCGGCGAAGCCGGGGTCGCCGCCGGTGTCGGTGCGCAGCACCAGGGTGTTGACGAAGAAGCCGACGAGCTCGTCCAGCGCCTGGTCGGTCCGCCCGGCGATCGGGCTGCCGATCGGGATGTCCGTACCGGCGCCGAGCCGGGTGAGGAGGGCGGCCAGGCCCGCCTGGAGCACCATGAACATGCTGGCGCCGCGCGCGGCGGCCAGACCCCGCAGGGCTTGGTGCAGTTCGGCGTCCAGCCGGACCGCGACCCGGCCGCCCCGCTGGGAGGCCACCGGCGGGCGGGGGCGGTCCGTAGGCAGCTGGAGCTGCTGCGGTACGCCCGTCAACTCTTCCTTCCAGTAGGCGAGTTGCCGAGCGAACAGGCTCTCCGGGTCGGCGGCGTCGCCGAGCAGGTCGCGCTGCCACCGCGAGTAGTCGGCGTACTGCACCGGCAGCGGGGTCCACTGCGGTTCCTCGCCCCGGCGGCGGGCCGCGTAGGCCGCGGCCAGGTCACCGGCGAGCGGGCCCATCGACCAGCCGTCGGCGGCGATGTGGTGCACCACGACCAGCAGCGCGTGCCGGTCCGGGGCGAGCGCGTAGAGCTCCGCCCGGACCGGCGGCTCCGCCGCCAGGTCGAAGCCGCGCCCGGCCGACTCGGCCAGCCGCTCGGCCAGTGCGCTCTCGTCGAGCTCGACCACCGGCAGTGCGGGGTGCGCCTGCGCTGCGCTCAGCACGACCTGGTACGGCACGCCGTCCGTCTCACGGAACACGGTCCGCAGGCTCTCGTGCCGGGCGACCACGTCCGCGAGGGCGGCGTGCAGGGCCGGGCGGTCCAGCTCGCCGGTCAGGCTCAGCGCCAGCGGCATGTTGTAGGTGGCGCTCGGCCCGTCCATCCGGTGCAGGAACCACAGGCGGCGCTGGGCGAAGGACAGCGGCACCCGGTCGGGGCGGGGCCCGGCGGTGAGCGCGGGCCGCGCCGTGCCGGAGCCGTCCAGGCGGGCCGCCAGTGCGGCCACGGTCGGGGTCTCGAAGAGGGTACGGACCTCCAGCTCCGCGCCGAGGGTCGCCCGAACCCTGGAGGCCAGCCGGGTCGCCAGCAGCGAGTGCCCGCCCAGGTCGAAGAAGCTGTCCTCGACCCCGACCCGGGCCAGCCCGAGCACCTCGGCGAACAGCTCGGCGAGGAGTTGCTCCTGCGGGGTGCGCGGCGCCCGCCCGGCCGCGGCCGGGCCGAGGTCGGGGGCGGGCAGGGCGCGGCGGTCGAGCTTGCCGCTGGCCGTCAGCGGCAGGGCCTCCAGCGCCACGAACGCCGACGG
This sequence comes from Kitasatospora sp. NPDC017646, assembly GCF_044329365.1. Lineage (NCBI taxonomy): Bacteria > Bacillati > Actinomycetota > Actinomycetes > Kitasatosporales > Streptomycetaceae > Kitasatospora > Kitasatospora sp. NPDC017646. The sequence goes on from NZ_JBIRJC010000001.1 coordinate 351,258, forward strand.
GACCAGGTAGTCGGGCAGTCGCCCGCGCAGCCAGTCGCGGAGTTCGCCGATGAGGGCACCGGTGCCCCGACTGCCGGTCGGGCGGTTCGTCAGCGAGGACAGCGGCCTGCCGGCGGTCCCGGTGGGTCGGTACGCCTCGACCGGGGAGCCGTCGAGTGCCCGCGGGTCGGCGAAGACGACGTCCACGGCGTCGGCCGCGGTGGTCGACCAGGTGACGCCCACCCGGCGGTCGAACTCCAGCCCCAGCGCGTGGAAGTCCTCCGGGTCGGGGCATCCACTCTCCTCCTGGTCGGGGAGTTCGCCCTCCTGCGGCGCGTGCAGCCGCTCCAGCAGCTCGGCGAGCGAACGGTCCCCTTCCTGCACCGCCCGCGCCAGGGCGGCCTCGCGCAGCACACGGCGGTTCGGCACACCGGTGACCCGCAGCAGCTCGGCGGCCGGCGCGGCGAGCAGCGCGCGCAGCTCGGCCAGGTCCGAGACCTGCCGTCCCCACGCCAGCTCGACGCAACGGCCCGGATCCGCCGGGGCGACCGGCGGCTTGTGCAGCGTCACGTCGTACCGGTAGCGGCTCAGTTCGTTGTGGTGGCGGCCGCGCTTGACCTCCACCACCACCGCACCGACGTCCGTGCCGTGCTCCCGCAGGGCGGCGAAGAAGTCCGGGTCCACCAGGAGTTCCTTCTCGACCCGTACGGACTGCTCGACCGCGCGGCGCACCGCCGCGAGGTCACCGCCGTCGCCGGCCCGGTGCAGCCGGACGGCCGTGGCCAGCGGGCGCAGCAGCCGCAGGTTGCGGACGTCGCCGATGAACAGCGCGCCGCCGGGGGCGAGCAGCCGCATCAGCTTCCCGACCACGTCCGCGAGGTAGTCGGCGGACGGGAAGTACTGCACCACCGAGTTGATCACGATGGTGTCGAACTCTCCGGCCGGCAGTCCCTCGGTGTCGTGCGCCGGGCGGGTCTGCAGCACCACGCGTCCGGCGAGCCGCTCCTCGCCCGCCACCTGCGCGGCCAGCGCGTCGATCGCGGTGGCGGAGAAGTCGGTCGCCCAGTAGGTCGCGCAGTGCGGCGCGACCTGCGAGAGCAGCAGGCCGGTGCCGACGCCGACCTCCAGCACCCGGCGCGGGCGCAGCGCCAGGATGCGGGCCACGGTGGCGTCCCGCCACTCCCGCATCTGCTCCAGCGGGATCGGACCGGCGTCGTAACTGCTGTTCCATCCGACGAAGTTCTGACCGAAGGCGCTCTCCTCGGGGGTGATGGGCAGGGCGTCGTAGATGTCCTGCCACTCGCCGACGTGGTCCGCCTCCAGGCCGTCGTCCCGGACGCCGTCCTGGCGCGGCACGACGTAGCCGATCAACCGGTCGTCCTGGGCGAGGACGGCGGCCTGGGCGACGGCTGGGTGCTCGGCCAGCGCGGCCTCGACCTCGCCGGGCTCGACCCGGAACCCGCGCACCTTCAGCTGGTCGTCGGCGCGGCCGACGTACTCCAGCTGACCGTCGGCGCGGAATCGGACCACGTCGCCGGTGCGGTACATCCGGGCACCCGGGGGGTCGAACGGGCAGGCCACGAACCGCGCGGCGGTCAGGCCCGGCCGGTTCAGGTAGCCGCGGGCCAGGCCCGCGCCCGCGACGTACAGCTCGCCGGGCACGCCGGGCGGCACCGGCCGCAGCCGCTCGTCCAGCACGTACACCCGGGCGTTGGTGATCGGCCGGCCGATCGGCGGCACGCCCGAGCCGGGCGTGAGCGGGTCGCTCATCGTCGCGCACACCGTGGTCTCGGTCGGGCCGTAGGCGTTGACCATCCGGCGCCCCGGCGCCCAGCGGGCGACCAGCTCCGGCGGGCAGGCCTCCCCCGCCACGATCAGGTTCGGCACCGCCACCGAGTCCTCGGGCAGGGCCGCGACGACGGACGGCGGCACGGTCACATGGGTGACCGCGAGGCCCGGGTCGGTCAGCGCGGCGACCGGATCCGACGCCGGGGGCAGCACCAGGGCCGCACCGCGCAGCAGGGCGGTGTAGATCTCGGACACCGAGGCGTCGAAGCTGGGCGAGGCGAACTGGAGCACCCGGCTGGCGGGATCGATCGCGAAGCCCTCGATCTGCCCGGCGACCAGGCTCGCCACACCGCCGTGGGCGACCACGACGCCCTTGGGACGGCCGGTGGAGCCCGAGGTGTAGATCACGTAGGCGGGGTGCCGGACGTCCAGCGCGACCTTCGGATCGGTGTCCGGCCGGTCATCCTCGACGACCATCGCGGGGTCGTCGACCAGCAGCGCCGGACGGGCGTCCGCCAGCATGTAGTCGATCCGCGACTGCGGGTACGCCGGGTCCACCGGCAGGTACGCCGCCCCGGCCTTCAGCACGCCGAGGAGCGCCACCACGGCTTCCACCGAACGGGGCAGGGCCACCGCCACCAGCTGCTCCGGCCCCACCCCGCGCGCGATCAGCGCGTGCGCGAACCGGTTCGCCGACGCATTGAGTTGACGGTACGTCAGTTCCGTGTCGCCACGGACCAGGGCGACCGCGTCCGGAGTCGCCACCACCTGCGCCTCGAAGGCCTGCGGCACCGGGACGGTGCCCACCTCGCGGGCGGTCGCGTTGCCCCGTTCCAACAGCCGGTGCCGCTCGTCGGCGTCGAGCAGGTCGATCCCGCCGATCGGCTGCTCCGGGTCGGCGGTGACGGCCTCCAGCAGGAGCGTCCAGCGCCGGATCAGGGCGGCGACGGTCGCCCGGTCGAACAGGTCGGTGGCGTACTCGACCGCGCCGACGATCCCGGTCGGGCTCCCGTCCGGACCGAACTGCTCGGCCAGGCTCACTCCGAGGTCGAACTTGGCGGTTCCGGTGGCCACCGCGTAGGTCGCGACGTCCAGCCCGGGCAGCGAGAACCGGCCCATCGGCGCGTTCTGCACCGCCAGGACGGTCTGGAACAGCGGGTGGTGCGACAGCGAGCGGGACGGGTTCAGCACCTCCACCAGGTGCTCGAACGGCACGTCCTGGTGCGCGTACGCCGACAGCGCCGTCTCCCGCACCCGGCCCAGGAGTTCGACGAAGCTCGGATCACCGCTGGTGTCGGTGCGCAGCACCAGCGTGTTCACGAAGAACCCGACCAGCTCGTCCAGCGCCTCGTCGGTGCGCCCCGCGATCGGACTCCCGATCGGGATGTCCGTGCCCGCACCCAGCCGGGTGTACAGCGCCGCCAAGGCCGCCTGCAGCACCATGAACAGACTCGTCCCGGTGCTCCTGGCCAACTCCGAGAGGGCGACGTGCAGTTCGGCGCCGAGTTCCAGGCCGATGTGGTCCCCGCGCCAGCCGGCGACGGCCGGCCGGGGCCGGTCGACGGGCAGGTGGAGCAACTCCGGCAGGTCGGACAGCTGTCGCTTCCAGTAGTCGAGCTGCTCGGTGAACCGGCTCTGCGGGTCGGTGGCGTCGCCGAGCAGCTCGCGCTGCCACAGCGTGTAGTCGGCGTACTGCACCGGCAGGGCTGGCCGGGTCGCCGCCCGACCCTCGCAGCGGGCCGCGTACGCCTCGGCCAGGTCCCGGGCCAGCGGGCCGGTGGACCAGCCGTCACCGGCGATGTGGTGCATCACCAGCAGCAGCACGTGCTCGTCCGGCGCGAGTGCGAACAGCTCGGCCCGCAGCGGCGGTTCCGCCGCCAGGTCGAACGGCTGCCGGGCGCACTCGGCGAGCCGCTGTGGCAGTTCGCTCCGCGACACCTCGGCCGGCCGGACCCGGGGCCGGGCCTCGGCCGGGTCCAGGACCCGCTGGCACGGGACGCCGTCGACCTCGGGGAACACGGTGCGCAGGCTCTCGTGCCGGGCCACCACGTCGGCCAGTGCCTCGTCCAGCGCCGCCCGGTCGAGCGTGCCGGTCAGCTGGAGTGCCAGCGGGATGTGGTAGGTGGCGGCGCTGCCGTCCATCCGGTGCAGGAACCACAGGCGGCGCTGGGCGAAGGAGAGCGGCACCGCCTCCGGCCGCTCGTACACGGTCAGCGCCGGGCGGGCGCGGCCGGCTCCGGCCAGTGCCCCGACCAGGCCTGCCACGGTGGGCGCCTGGAACAGTGCGCGCAGCCCCAGTTCCACGCCGAGCACCGAGCGCACCCGCGCGGCCAGTCGGGTGGCGAGCAGGGAGTGCCCGCCCAGGTCGAAGAAGTCGTCATCGACGCCGACCCGCGGCAGGCCGAGCACCTCCGCGAACAGGCCGCACAGGATCTGCTCCTGCGGGGTGCGCGGCGCCCGGCCGACCGCCGTGGCCGCCGCCTCGAGCGCGGGCAGCGCCGCCCGGTCCAGCTTCCCGCTGGGCGTCAGCGGCAGCACGTCCAGCACGACCACCGCCGACGGCACCAGGTAGTCCGGCAGCCGCTCGCGCAGGTGCGCCGCGAGCTCCGCCGACCGGACCGCCGTGCCGGGACGGGCCGCCGCGTAACCGATCAGCCGGTCGCCCTGGGCGAGGACGGCGGCCCGGGCGACGGCTGGGTGCTCGGCCAGGGCCGCTTCGACCTCGCCGAGTTCCACGCGGAAGCCGCGCACCTTCACCTGGTCGTCGGCGCGGCCGACGTACTCCAGCTCACCGTCGGCCCTGCGCCGCACCACGTCACCGGTGCGGTACATCCGCGCACCCGCCGGTCCGAACGGGCAGGCCACGAACCGCCCCGCCGTCAGGCCCGGCCGGTTCAGGTAGCCGCGCGCCAGGCCCGCTCCCGCCACGAACAACTCCCCTGCCACGCCCGGGGGGACGATGCGCAGCCGCTCGTCCAGGACGTACGCCCGGAAGCCCGCGACCGGTCGGCCGATCGGCGGCACTCCGGAGCCCGGGGACAGCGGATCGCTCATGGTCGCGCACACCGTGGTCTCGGTCGGACCGTACGCGTTGATCATCCGGCGCCCGGGCGCCCAGCGGGCCACCAGCTCCGGCGGGCACGCCTCCCCCGCCACCACCAGGGTGCCGGCCGTGAGCTCGGCACCGTCCAGGGCGGCCAGGGCCGAGGGCGGCAGCGTCACATGGGTGACGTCCAGCCGTCGGTCGGCCAGGGCCTCCAGCGGAGCGTCGGCCGGGGCCAGGACGAGGGCGGCGCCGGTGAGCAGGGCGCTGCACAGGTCCCAGAAGGACGCGTCGAAGCTGGGCGAGGCGAACTGGAGCACCCGGCCGCCCGTCGCCACGCCGAGCCGTTCGACCTGCGCCGCCACCAGGCCCGACACCCCGCAGTGGCTGACCACGACGCCCTTGGGGCGGCCGGTCGACCCGGAGGTGTAGATCACGTAGGCCGGATGCCGGACCTCGGGCACCAGCTCGGGGTCCGTCTCCGGCCGGCCCCCGTCGGCCACCGCCACCGGGTCGTCGACCACCAGCACCGGCCGGGCGTCCGCCAGCATGAACGCGATCCGCGCCTCCGGGTACGCCGGATCCACCGGCAGGTACGCCGCCCCGGCCTTGAGCACGCCCAGAACCGCCACCACGGACTCCACCGAACGTGGCAACGCCACGGCCACGGTCTGCTCCGGACCCACCCCGCGCGCGGTCAACGAGTGCGCGAACCGGTTCGCCCTGGCGTTGAGTTGACGGTACGTCAGCTCAACGTCCCCGCACACCAGCGCGACCGCGTCCGGCGTCGCCGCCACCTGTGCCGCGAACAGCTCCGGAAGGCTCGCCCCGGCGGTCCCGCCCTCGACGGCGGGCAGCAGCTCGCGCCGCTCCCCGGCGGACAGCAGGTCGATCCCGCCGATCGGCCGGTCCGGCGCGGCGGCGACCTCGGTCAGCAGCCGCAGCCACCGGGCCACCAGGGCCTCGACCGTCGAACGGTCGAACAGGTCGGTGCTGTACTCGACCGCACCGCTGAGCCCGGCCGGCGCGCCGTCGGGCCCGTGCTCCTCCGCGAACCCGAAGGTCAGGTCGAGCCGCGCGGTCCCGGTGAGCACGGTCACCCCGGAGACCTTCAGCCCCGGCAGCTCGAAGTCACCTCCCGGCGCGTTCTGCACGACCAGCCCGGTCTGGTACAGCGGGTGGTGGGACAGCGAGCGGGAGGGGTTCAGCGCCTCCACCAGGTGCTCGAACGGCACGTCCTGGTGCGCGTACGCCGACAGCGCCGTCTCCCGCACCCGCCCCAGCAGCTCGGCGAAACTCGGATCACCGCTGGTGTCGGTGCGCAGCACCAGCGTGTTCACGAAGAACCCGACCAGCTCGTCCAGCGCCTCGTCGGTGCGCCCCGCGATCGGACTCCCGATCGCGATGTCCGTGCCCGCGCCCAGCCGCGTGTAGAGGGCGGCGAGCGCGGCCTGCAGCACCATGAACAGGGTCGCGCCCGAGCGCCGCGCCAACTCCGCCAAAGCGGCGTGGAGTTCGGCGCCCATCCGGACTTCCAGCAGCTCGCCGCGGTACGACATGGTGGCCGGGCGCGGCCGGTCGGCGGGCAGCTGCAGGTGCTCCGGCAGCCCGGCCAGCGTCCGCGTCCAGTAGGCGACCTGACGGCTGAACACGCTGTCCGCGTCGTTCTCGTCGCCGAGGATCTCGTGCTGCCACAGGGTGTAGTCGCCGTACGTCACCGGCAGCGGCGGCCAGGCCGGCGCCCCGCCGCCCTGCCGGCTGGTGTAGGCGGTGGCCACGTCACGGGCCAGCGGGCCCATGGACCAGCCGTCACCGGCGATGTGGTGCATCACCAGCAGCAACACGTGCTCGTCCGGCGCGAGTGCGAACAGCTCGGCCCTCAGCGGTACTTCCGAGGTCAGGTCGAAGCCGCGCACCGCCGCCTCGCGCAGCAGGGCGGGCAGTTCGGCCTCACCGGCCGCGCGTACGGTCAGCGGGACGGCCGTCCCGGTGGCGTCCAGCACCCGCTGGTACGGGACTCCGCCGTCGTGCGGGAACACTGTGCGCAGGGTCTCGTGGCGGGCCACCACGTCCGCGAGCGCGGCGCCCAGCGCGGCCCGGTCGAGGTCGCCGGACAGCCGCAGGGCCAGCGGCATGTGGTAGGTGGCGCTCGGCGCCCCGAACTGCTGGAGGAACCAGAGCCGGCGCTGGGCGAACGACAGCGGCATCGGGTCGCGGCGGGGCCGGGGCCCCAGGGCCTGCCGTGCGGTACCGGCTTCGTGCAGCCCGGCCGCCAGTGCGGCGGGCGTCGGGGTCCGGAACAGGCTGCGCAGCTCCAGCTCGACCCCGAGGGTCGCCCGGACCCGCGAGACCAGCCGGGTGGCGAGCAGGGAGTGCCCGCCCAGCGCGAAGAAGTCCTCGTCGACCCCGACCCGCGCGAGGCCCAGCACCTCGGCGAACAGCTCGCACAGGATCTGCTCCTGCGGCGTGCGCGGCGCCCGGCTCGTGGCCGTGTCCGCTGCCCCGGGCGCGGGCAGCGCCGCCCGGTCCAGCTTCCCGTTCGGCGTCAGCGGCAGCGCGTCGAGCAGCACGAACGCGGACGGCACCAGGTGGTCCGGCACCCGGTCGCGCAGGTACGACGTCAGCGCCGCCGCGGTCGCCCCGCTCCCGGCCAGGGGCACGACGTACGCGACGATCCGGGTCTCGCCCGGCCGGTCCTCGCGGGCGAGCACCGCGACCTGGGCGACGCCCGGGTGCGCGGTCAGCTCGGCCTCGATCTCGCCCGGTTCGATCCGGAAGCCGCGCACCTTCACCTGGTGGTCCACCCGTCCGGCGAACTCCAGCTCGCCTCCCCCGGCCTCCGGCCGGGGGGACCCCGAAGCGCGCCAGCGCACCAGGTCCCCGGTCCGGTACATCCGCGCGCCCGCCGGCCCGTACGGGTCCGCGACGAAGCGCCCGGCCGTGAGCCCGGACCGGTTCAGGTAGCCGCGGGCCAGACCCGCCCCGGCCAGGTACAGCTCACCCAGCACCCCCGGGGCGACCGGCCGCAGGGCGGAATCCAGGACGTACGCCCGGCAGTTGGCGATCGGACGGCCGATCGGCACCGGGAGCGGGCAGTCCGCCGGGTCGGCCGGCAGCGGGTAGGCGGTGATCACATGGGTCTCGGCGGGCCCGTAGTGGTTGTGCAGCACCCGCCCCGGCCGACGGGACTGGAAGCGGCGCACCCCTCCGCTCAGGCGCATCGCCTCGCCGGCCTGGGCGACCAGCCGCAGGGCCGGCAGTTCGAGCCCGGCCTCCTCGGCGGCCTCGGCCAGCGCCTCGACCACCAGGTTGGGCGCGAACAGCTCGGCGACCCGGTGGCGGTCCAGCCAGCGGGCGAACAGCTCGGCGCTGCGGCGCTGCTCCTCGGTCGGCACCACCAGCGTCTTGCCGTACAGCAGCGCGGACAGCACCTCCTGCACCGAGACGTCGAAACTGATCGCGGTGAACTGCGCGGTGCGCGTGCCGGGTCCGCCGCCGACGGCCCCGTGGTGCCACTCCAGCAGGTTCAGCAGCCCGGCGGCGGGCATCACGACGGCCTTGGGACGGCCGGTGGAGCCGGAGGTGTAGATCACGTAGGCCGGGTGCCGGGCATCCACGGGGACGACCGGATCGCGCTCCGGCTGATCCTCGGACGGCGTGACGTCCGCGAGGTCGTCGAGCACCACGGCCGGGCGCGCGTCCTCCAGCATGTACGCGATGCGGGCGGCCGGGTAGTCCGGGTCGATCGGCAGGTACGCCGCGCCCGTCTTGAGCACCGCGAGGACGGCGACCACCAGCTCGGCGGAGCGCGGCAGCCGCAGGGCGACGACCTGCTCCGGGCCCACGCCGCGCGCGATCAGCGCGTGGGCCAGGCGGTTGGCCCGGCGGTTCAGCTCGCGGTACGTCAGCACGCGGGACACCTGCTCGTCGGCCTCGAACACCACCGCCTCGGCCAGCGGGGTCGCCCGGACCTGCGCCTCGAACAGGGCCGCCAGGCTCCCGGCCGGAACCGCACGCGCGGTGTCGTTGCGCACGACCAGCAGCTCGTGCCGCTCCTCGGCGGTGAGGACGTCGATCCGGCTCAGCGGCCGGTCCGGCTCGGCGACCACGGCCGCCAGCAGCCGCAGCCAGCGCGTGACCAGGACCTCCACCGTGGCGGGGTCGAACAGGTCCGTGCTGTACTCGACCCGCCCGACGATGCCCTCGGCCGGCCCGCCGGTGCCGCCGCGCTCCAGCAGGTGGAAGCCGAGGTCGAACATCGCCGTCGGCGTCCGCACCAGGACGATCTCGGCGGCCAGGCCGCTCAGCGCGAACTCGGTACGGGGCACGTTCTGCAGCGCCAGCAGCACCTGGAACAGCGGCTGCCGGGCGAGTGACCGGGACGGGTTGAGTGCCTCGACGACGTGCTCGAACGGCAGGTCCTGGTGCGCGTACGCCCCGAGCGCTCCCTCCCGGACCCGGCCCAGCAGCTCGGCGAAGGACGGGTCGCCGCTCGTGTCCGTGCGGAGCACCAGGGTGTTGACGAAGAACCCGACGAGGTCGTCCAGCGCCTGGTCGGTCCGGCCCGCGATCAGGCTGCCGACCGGGATGTCCGTACCCGCACCGAGCTTGTCCAGCAGCGCCGCCAGGGCGGCCTGAAGCACCATGTACACGCTGGCGCCGTGCTCCCGGCCCAGCCGGACCAGCCCGGCGTGCAGTTCGGCGTCCAGCTCGACCGCGAGGTGGCCGCCGGAGTAGGAGGGGACCGCGGGGCGGTGGCGGTCGGCGGGGAGCCGGATCTGCTCCGGCAGGTCCGCCAGCGTCCGGGTCCAGTAAGCCACCTGACGGGCGAACAGGCTGTCCGGGTCGGCCGCGTCGCCGAGCAAGCGGCGTTGCCACAGGGTGTAGTCGGCGTACTGCACCGGTAGCGGCGCCCACTGCGGTTCCTCGCCGCGCAGGCGCGCCGCGTACGCGGTGGCCAGGTCGGCGGCCAGCGGGCCCAGCGACCAGCCGTCGCCCGCGATGTGGTGCATCACCAGCAGCAGTACGTGCTCGTCCGCGGAGAGCTCGAACACCTCGGCGCGCAGCGGCGGTTCGGCCGCGAGGTCGAAGCCGCGCGCCGCGGCCGCGGTCAGCAGCGCGGTCAGGGCCGTCTCGTCGGCCGGGGACACCTTCAGCTCCGGCCGCACCTCGCCGGCCGCGAGCACCCGCTGGTACGGCACGCCGTCGACCACCGGGAAGACCGTCCGCAGGGTCTCGTGTCGGTCGACGAGATCGCCCAGCGCCGCGTCCAGGGCCGCCAGGTCCAGCGGCCCGTAGAGCCGCCAGGCGAGCGGCATGTTGTAGACCGAAGCGGCGCCCTCCAGCTGGCGCAGGAACCACAGCCGCCGCTGGGCGGACGACAGCGGCACCAGCTCGGGCCGCTCCGCCCGTCCCAGGGCGGGCCGGGCGCGGTCCGCGCCGCCCAGCCCGACGGCCAGCCCGGCCACGGTCGGGTTGCGGAACAGGGTGTGTAGCGCGAGCTCCACCCCCAGGGTGGTCCTGACCCGGGCGACCAGCCGGGTGGCCAGCAGGGAGTGACCGCCCAGGTCGAAGAAGTCGTCGTCGACACCGACCCCGGCCACGCCCAACACCTCGGCGAACAACTCGGCGAGGACCTGCTCCTGGGGGGTGTGCGGTGCCCGGCCGGTCCGCGTTGCGGTGACGCCCGGCTCGGGCAGGGCGCGCCGGTCGAGCTTGCCGTTGGCGTTCAGAGGCAGGGCGTCGAGGGAGACGAAAGCGGCGGGCATCATGTACTCCGGCAGCCGCTCACGGAGGTGGGCGCGCAGCTCGTCCGGCTGGACATCCGCCCCGGGGGCGGGCACCACGTAGGCGATCAAGCGCGTGTCCTCGGCCCGGTCCTTCCGGGCGGTCACCGCCACCTGGCCGACAAACGGGTGTTCGGCCAGCGCCGTCTCGATCTCACCGAGTTCGATCCGGAAGCCGCGCACCTTCACCTGGTCGTCGGCACGGCCGACGTATTCCAGCTGCCCGTCCGCACGTCGGTGCACCAAGTCACCGGTGCGGTACATCCGCGCGCCCGCCGGCCCGAACGGGCAGGGCACGAACCGCCCGGCGGTCAGACCCGGCCGGTTCAGGTAACCACGCGCGAGCCCCGGGCCCGCGATGTACAGCTCCCCGGTCACGCCCGGCGGCACCAGGCACAGCCGCTGGTCCAGCACGTACGTCCGGAACCCGCCGATGGGACGGCCGATCGGCGGCACACCCGGCCCCCGCGACAGCGGCTCGCTCATCGTCGCGGTCACCGTCGTCTCCGTCGGGCCGTAGGAGTTGATCAGACGCCGGCCCGGCGCCCAACGCGCCACCAGCTCGGGCCCGCACGCCTCACCGCCCACCAGCAGTGTCGGCACGGCCACGTCGTCCGGCGACAGCACCGCCGGCACGGACGGCGGCACGAGGGCATGGGTGAGCGCAAGGCTCGGATCGGTCAGCGCGGCGACCGGCTCGGTCACGGGCGCCAGCACCAGAGCGGCACCGGTGAGCAGGGCCCCGAACAGGTCCCACACCGAGGCGTCGAAGCTCGGAGAGGCGAACTGGAGCACCCGGCTGCCGACACCGATGCCGAGCCGCTCGACCTGCTCGGCCACCATTGCGGGCAAGCCCTCGTGGCTCACCACCACGCCCTTGGGCCGGCCGGTCGAACCCGAGGTGTAGATCACGTACGCCGCGTTCCCGGGCACGACCTGTACCCCGGGGTCATCGCCGTCCGGCAGCCCGGCCGCCTCGGCTCCGGTGTCGAGCAGCAGCCGGTCGAGGCCATCCGCGTCCGGCAGGGCCGCCTCCAGGGCCGCGGTGGTGACCAGCAGCGTCGGCCGGGCGTCGTCGAGCAGGTACGCGATCCGCGCCGCCGGGTAGCCTGGGTCGATCGGCAGGTACGCGGCCCCGGCCTTGTGCACCGCCAGGATGGCGACGACCAGCTCCGGGGAGCGCGGCAGGGCCAGCGCCACCAGCCGCTCCGGTCCCGCCCCCCGTGCGATCAGGGCATGCGCCAGCCGACTGGCCCGGGCATCCAACTCGCCGTACGTCAGGGTGACGTCCCCGCTCACCACGGCCACCGCCTCGGGCTGCTGCTGGGCCCGGGCCCGGAACAGTGCGGGCACGCTCGCGGCAGGTGCCGGTAGTGCCGACTCCTCACGGAAGGCGAGCAGTTCCCGGCGCTCCTCGGCTGACAGCGGGTCGAGGCGGCCGAGCCGCCGCTGCGGGTCGGCGACGGCCGCGGTCAGCAGCCGGACCAGGCGAGCCACCATCGTCTCGACCGTGGCCGGGTCGTACAGGTCGCTCGCGAACTGGACGAACACGTCGATCCCGGCCGGGGAGCCGTCCTCGGCGAGCAACTCGGCCAACGAGAAGACCAGGTCGAACTTGGACGAGGTCGTGGTCAGCTCCACCTCGGCGACCCGCAGGCCGGGCGGGGCGAACTCGGCCCGGGCGTTGTTCTGCAGCACCAGCATGACCTGGAACAGCGGGTGGTGGGAGAGCGACCGGGACGGGTTGAGGGACTCGACCAGGTACTCGAACGGAAGGTCCTGGTGCGCGTAGCCGGCCAGTGCGGTGTCCCGGACCCTCCCTAGCAGCTCGGCGAAGGTCGGGTCGCCCGAGGTGTCGGTGCGCAGCACCAGGGTGTTGACGAAGAAGCCGACCAGGTCGTCCACGGCCGCGTCGGTGCGCCCGGCGGTGAGGCTGCCGACCGGGATGTCCTCACCCGCGCCGAGCCTGCTCAGCAGCGCCGCGAGACCGGCCTGCAGCACCATGAACAGACTGGTGCCGCTGGTGCGGGCGAGTTCGCGCAGCCCGTGGTGCAGTTCCGCGTCCAGCTCAGCGCGCACGGAACCGCCCCGGTGGGAGGCGACCGCCGGCCGGGGCCGGTCGACGGGAAGCCGGATCTGCTCCGGCAGACCGGCCAACTGCCGCTTCCAGTAGGCCGCCTGGCGGGCGAACGGACTGTCGTCGTCGGTGGCCTCGCCGAGCAGCTCGTGCTGCCACAGGGTGTAGTCGGCGTACTGCACGGCGAGCGGCTCCCTCCGCGGCTCGTCGCCGCGGCAGCGGGCCGCGTAGGCCTCGGTGAGGTCGGCGGCCAGCGGGCCGAGCGACCAGCCGTCGCCGGCGATGTGGTGGAGCACCACCAGCAGCACGTGCTCGTCCGCCGCCAGCTCGAACAGTTCGGCGTGCAGTGGGAGTTCGGCCTCTAGGTCGAAGCGGTGGGCCTGCGCCGCCGCCAGGGCGGCGGACAGCTCGGTCTCGGTGGTCCGGCGCACGGCCAGCCCGGGGCGGGCCGCCGCGAGGTCCAGCACCCGCTGGTACGGCACGCCGTCCACCACGGGGAACACCGTCCGCAGTGCCTCGTGCCGGGCCACCGTGTCCGTCAGGGCCGCGTGCAGCGCCTGCCGGTCGAGGGGACCGGACAGCCGCCAGGCCAACGGGATGTTGTAGTTCGCGCTGGCGCCCTCCAGCTGGTGCAGGAACCACAGCCGCCGCTGTGCGAACGACAGCGGGATCACCTCGGGGCGCTCGCGCCGTACCAGGGCGGCCTGCGCCGGTCCAGCGGCCACCATTGCGGCGGCCAGACCGGCCGGGGTCGGCGACTCGAACAGGGTGCGCAACGGCATCTCCACGCCGAGCGTCGCGCGGATCCGGGCGGCGAGGCGGGTGGCCAGCAGGGAGTGGCCGCCGAGGTCGAAGAAGCCGTCCTCGACGCCGACCGACGCCACACGGAGGACCTCGGCGAACAGTTCGCAGAGGATCTGCTCCTGCGGGGTGCGCGGCGCGCGGCCGGTGCCGGCGGGGGTGAGCTCGGGCTCGGGAAGCGCCCGCTGGTCCAGCTTGCCGTTGGCGGTCAGCGGCAGCGCGTCGAGCTGCACGAACGCCGACGGCACCATGTGCTCCGGCAGCCGGTCGGCCAGGTGTCCGCGCAGGTCGGCCGTGCTCGGCGCAGCTCCGGCGGCGGGCACCAGGTACGCGACCAGCCGGGTGTCGTCCGCCCGGTCCTGCCGGGCCAGGACGGCGATCTGGGCGACGCCGGTGTGCGCGGCCAGCGCCGCCTCGATCTCGCCGAGCTCGATCCGGAACCCGCGCACCTTGACCTGCTGGTCGGCCCGGCCGACGTAGCGCAGGCTGCCGTCCTCGGCTCGGCGCACCACGTCGCCGCTGCGGTACATCCGCGATCCCGGCGGTCCGAACGGGTCCGCCACGAACCGTCCGGCGGTCAGGCCGGGCCGGTTCAGGTAGCCGCGCGCCAGGCCGGGGCCCGCGACGTACAGCTCGCCGGGCACGCCGGGGGCCACTGGCCTCAGGCCGCCGTCGAGCACGTACGTCCGCAGGTCCGCAAGGGCCGTGCCGATCTGCCCGGCGGCGGTGTCGGAGGCGCCGAGTGCCGCGTGGGTGACGTGCACGGTGGTCTCGGTGATGCCGTACATGTTGACCAGCCGGGGCGCGTCCTCCGGGTGGCGCCGGTACCAGCTCGCCAGCCGGGCGTGCTCCAGCGCCTCGCCGCCGAACACCACGGTGCGCAGGGCGAGTTCACGGCCGGTCTCCGGGGCCTCGGCGTCCGCCTGCATCAGCTGGTAGAAGGCGGACGGCGTCTGGTTGAGCACCGTCACGCGCTCGCGGGCGAGGAGTTCCAGGAACCGGCCGGGCGTGCGGCTGGTGTCGTGGTCCACGACCACCAGCCGGCCGCCGTGCAGCAGCGCACCCCACAGCTCCCACACCGAGAAGTCGAAGGCGTAGGAGTGGAAGAGCGTCCAGACGTCGTCGGCGGTGAAGCCGAACAGCTCCCGGGTGGTGTCGAACAGGCGCACCACGTTGCCGTGCGGGACCACCACGCCCTTGGGCTCGCCGGTGGAGCCGGAGGTGTGGATGACGTAGGCGGCGTGGCCGGGGTCGACGGCGGTCCCCGGGTCCGTGTCCGGCAGTCCGTCCAGGTCGGCGGTGTCCAGCAGCAGCCTGCTCACCCCGTCCGCGCCCGGCAGGTCGCCCGTGCGGCTCGTGGTCACGAGCAGGGCGGGCCGGGTGTCGTGGAGCAGGTAGGCGATCCGGGCGGCCGGGTACGCCGGGTCCACCGGCACGTACGCGGCGCCGGCCTTGAGCACCGCGAGCACCGCCACGACCAGTTCGGCCGAGCGCGGCAGGGCCAGTGCCACCAGGTGCTCCGGGCCGATGCCCCGGTCGGTCAGGGCGTGCGCGAGGCGGTTGGCGCGGGCGTTCAACTCGCCGTACGTCAGGGTGACTTCGCGGTCCGTGAGGGCGACGGCGGCCGGGTCGGCCCGCACCTGCCGCTCGAACAGCGCGGTCAGGCTGCTCTCCGGTGCCTCCTCCGTCCAGCCCTTGTCGGCCGGGAGCAGCGCACCGAGTTCGTCGGCGGACAGCACGTCCACCCGGCCGATCCGCCGGCCGGGGTCGGCGACGAAGGCGCGCAACAGCCGGAGCCACCGGTCGACGATCACCGCCACCGTGGGCTCGTCGAACAGGTCGGTGCTGTACTCCACCACGCCCGACAACCCGTCCGCGCCGGGCTGTTCGGCCAGGACGAAGGTCAGGTCGCACTTGGCCGTCCCGGTGTGGACCAGGTCGGTCGCCACCCGCAGCCCCGGCAGGTCGAAGGTGCCGAGCGGCGCGTTCTGCAGGGCGAGCATGGTCTGGAACAGAGGGTGGTGCGCCAGCGTCCGGGTCGGGTTGAGCGCCTCCACCAGGTGCTCGAACGGCACGTCCTGGTGCGCGTACGCGGCGAGCGCGCCGGCGCGCACCCGGCCGAGCAGTTCGGTGAACGACGGGTCACCGGAGAGGTCGGTGCGCAGCACCAGGGTGTTGACGAAGAATCCGACCAGCTCGTCCAGGGCCTCGTCGGTGCGTCCGGCGATCGGGGTGCCGATCGGGACGTCGGTGCCGGCGCCGAGCTTGCCCAGCAGGGCGGCCAGCCCGGCCTGGAGCACCATGAACAGGCTGGCGCCGCCGTCGCGGGCGAGAGCCCGCAGTCCCTGGTGCAGTCCGGCGTCGATCCGCACCGGCAGGTGGGCGCCCCGGTAGGACATCGCGGTCGGCCTGGGCCGGTCGAAGGGCAGCTCGACCTGCTCCGGGAGGTCGGCCAACCGCTTCTTCCAGTAGGCGAGTTGGCCGCTCAGCAGGCTGTCCGGGTCCGAGCCGTCGCCGAGCAGTTCCCGCTGCCAGAGGGCGTAGTCGGCGTACTGGACCGGCAGGGGTGACCATTCCGGCTTCGAGCCCTCGGCGCGTGCCGCGTAGGCGGTCGTCAGGTCCCGCGAGAGCGGGCCCGTCGACCAGCCGTCGCCGGCGATGTGGTGCACCACCAGCAGCAGCACGTGCTCCTCGTCGGCCAGCCGGAAGAGCTCGGCGTGCAGCGGCGGTTCCCCGGCCAGTCGGAAGCCGTACCGGGCCGCCCGCGCGAGCCGGTCCGGCAGGTCGCGCTCGCCGAGTTCGGTGACCCGCAGCCGCGGCCGGGCCTCCTCCGGGTCCAGCACCCGCTGGCACGGCACGCCGTCGACCGTCGGGAAGACGGTGCGCAGGCTCTCGTGCCGCTCGACCAGGTCCCCCAGGGCGGTCTCCAGGGCCCGATGGTCGAGGGTCCCGGACAGCCGCAGGGCCAGCGGGATGTTGTAGGTGGCGCTCGGGCCCTCCATGCGGTGCAGGAACCACAACCGGCGCTGTGCGAAGGACAGCGGGACGGTCCGCGGCCGCTCGCGCCGCTCCAGCGCCGGACGCGCACGACCCGCGACGTCCACCGCCGCCGCCAGCTCCGCCACCGTCGGCGCGTCGAAGAGGTCGCGCAGCCTCAGTTCGACTCCCAGCACCGACCGGGCCCGGGCGACCAGCCGGGTGGCCAGCAGCGAGTGCCCGCCGAGGTCGAAGAAGTCGTCGTCGGCGCCGACCCGGGGAGCACCGAGCACCTCGGCGAACAGTCCGGCGAGCAGGTGCTCGGTCGCGGTGCGCGGAGCGCGGCCGGGTCCCGTGGGCCGCCGGTCGGGTTCCGGGAGGGCCTGCCGGTCGAGCTTGCCGTTCGGGGTCAGCGGCAGCGCGTCCAGCAGCACGTACGCCGACGGCACCATGTGCTGGGGCAGTCGTTCGCGCAGGTGGTCGCGAAGGACGCTGCCGGTCACCGTGGCGCCCGGCTCGGGAACCGCGTACGCGACCAGGCGGGGCTCCTCCTCGGTGCGCACCACGACGGCGGCCCGGGCGACCTGCGGGTGCCCGGCGAGGACGGCCTCGATCTCACCGGGCTCCACCCGGAAGCCGCGGATCTTCACCTGGTCGTCCGTGCGGCCGAGGAACTCCAGGTTCCCGTCCGTGCCCCACCGCACCAGGTCGCCGGTGCGGTACATCCGCGAACCGGCCGGACCGAACGGGTCCGCCACGAACCGCCCCGCCGTCGGCGCCGGTCGGTTCAGATAGCCGCGGGCGAGGCACCTTCCGGCGATGTACAGCTCGCCCGGCGCACCGGCCGGCAGCCGGCGCAGGGCACCGTCGAGCACGTACAGCCGGACGTTGGTGGCGGGCCGGCCGATGACCGGGACCGGACTCGAACCCACGGACGCGATCACCGGGTTGACGGTGCACTCGGACGGCCCGTAGAGGTTGAGGCAGGACGCCCCCCCGGCCGCCCGCAGCTGTCCCCACAGCTGCTCCGGGACCGCCTCGCCGCCCGCCGCGACCAGCGCCGGGGGCCCCTGCGGGCCGCTCAGGAGCCCGTGGGCGACCAGCACCCGCAGGTAGGACGGGGTCGCTTCGACGTAGTCCAGTCGGCAGCGCGCCGCGTGGCCGACGAAGGCGTCCGGGTCGGTCCAGGTCGCGTGGTCCAGGACGTGCAGCTCGTGGCCCGCGAAGAGGGCGAGCAGCTGGTTCCACGAGGCGTCGAAGGACACCGAGGTGGTCAGGGCCACCCGGTGCCGCCGCCCGTGCCCCGGCGGCGGGAGGTGCACCTGCCGGAGGTGGGCGAGCAGGTTGAGCAGGCCGCCGTGGGTCGGCAGCACACCCTTGGGCCGTCCGGTGGAGCCGGAGGTGTGGATGACGTACGCCGGGTGGCCCGGGTCTACGGCGACCCCCGGGTCGGCCGCCGGGCGGTCCGCCAGCAGGGCGGCCGTCTCCGGGGCGTCGAGCACCAGCCGTTCGACGGGCGGCGCTGCGGGCAGCCGCCCGTCGCTCCGGGAGTCCGTGACCACCAGCACCGGGCGGGCGTCGTCGAGCAGGTGGGCGATCCGGGCGGCCGGGTACTCCGGGTCGACCGGGACGTACGCCGCGCCGGTCTTCAGCACCGCGAGGATCGCCACCACCAGCTCGGCGGACCGTGGCAGGGCCACCGCCACCGGCCGCTCCGGCCCCGCTCCCCGGGCGATCAGGGCGTGCGCCAGCCGGTTGGCCCGCACGTCCAGCTGCGCGTACGTCAGCGAGACGTCCCCGCAGACCAGCGCGACCAGGTCCGGGGTCGCCCGCACGTGTTCCCGGAACAGCTCCGGCAGGCTCGCGGCCGGAACCTCCGCCACCGGCCCCGTGCCGAGCTGCGCCAGCTCGCGGTGCTCCTCGGCGGTGAGCAGGTCGATCCGGCCCACCGGCTCGTCCTGGTCGAAGTCCGCGAGGGTGTCCAGCAGGCCCAGCAGCCGCTGCTGGTGGGCGGCGAGGTCGTCGTCGCCGTACGCCTCCGGCGAGCCGTGCAGCCGGAGCAGCGGCGGGTTGCCGTCGCGGTAGTCGAAGACCCAGACGGCGAGGTCGGTGGTCGAGCCGGACACGAAGTGGTGCACGGAGGCCGGGTGCCCGGCGAAGCTCGGCCGCGAGTTGAAGGCCATGATGTTGACGATCAGCGGGAACGCCGTGCCGATGCCGCCGGGAGCGCCGAGGTCCCGCAGCAGGTCCTCGCTGCGGTAGCGCTCGTGCGCGACGGCCGTCTCGACCTCGCGCGCCGCCTGGGCCACGAGTTCGCGCCACGGCATGTCCGGCCGCACCGTCAGCCGCAGCGGCACCACGTTGGACATCGTGCCCGGCACGGCCGTCAGGTCGCGGTCGGCGCCCCGACGGGCGGTGACGGGCAGCGCGAGGACCACGTCCGGGTTGCCGGTCAGCCGGTGGGCGTAGAGCGCCGTCGCCGCGACCACCAGCCGCGACCACCGGACGCCGGCACGTCCCGCCGCCGCCCGCAGGGCGTCCGGCCGCCGCAGTGCCCGCTCCCCGGCCAGCCGGAGGGCGCGGTGCGGGTCGGTCGCGGAGGGGGCGCCGAGCCGGGTCGGAGCGGGCAGGTCGGCGAAGCGCTCGGTCCAGTGGGCCCGGTCGGCGGCGAAGTCGGCGGACGCGCGGTAGGCGGCGTCGCTGTCGACCAGGTCCCGCAGCGAGCCGAACGGGCAGGGCGGCACGGCGCCGCCCTCGGCGAGCGCCGAGTACACGTCGCCGACCCGCTGGCGGAGCATGGAGCTGCTGATCGCGTCCAGCACCACGTGGTGGTAGTTCAGGTACCAGAGGTACCGCGTCGGCGACGCCTTGACCAGCGCATGGCCGAACAGCGGGTCGCGGGCGAGGTCCAGCGGGCGCAGCAGGTCCCGTTCCATCCACTCCACGGCCGCCGCCCGGGGGTCGGGCTCCCCGCTCAGGTCGAGGTACGCCGGAGCCCAGTCCCAGCTCTCCCGGAGGACCTGGCGCGGGCCCTCGCCGTCGTCGACGAAGGTCACGTGCAGGGCGTCGACCTCGTCGACGACCCGGCGCAGCGCGGTCTCGAAGAGCCCCCGGTCCACCGGGCCGTGGATCTCCAGGCACTCGCCGACGCGGTAGCCCGGGATCGGCGTCCGGGAGCGCTGCTCGGCGAGCCAGATCTCGCGCTGGGCCGCGGTCAGGGGAAGGGCGTCACCGTCGCGACGGGACATGGGGGTACCTCCGGGAGTGTGGGCAGGCGTGGTGGCAGGCCACGCGGCCCGCGCCGACCGCGGTGTCGTCACGCGGTCGGCCGGCGGGCGGGCGCGGCCGCTGCGGTCAGGCGGCGAGTTCGCCGGCCTGGAGCTGCCAGAGGGATGCGTAGAGTCCGTGCTGGGCGAGGAGTTCGTCGTGGGTGCCCTGTTCGGCGACGACGCCCCCCTTGTCCAGGACGTAGATCCGGTCGGCGTGGCGGACCGTGGAGAGCCGGTGGGCGATGACGACCATCGTCCGGTCGGTCGCGAAGACCCGGAGCGTGCGCTGGATGGCGGCTTCGGTCTCGTTGTCCACGGCGGAGGTGGCCTCGTCGAGGATGACGACCGGCGGGTCCTTGAGGATCGCGCGCGCCAGGGCGATCCGCTGCCGCTGGCCGCCGGAGAGCGCGGCGCCGCGCTCTCCGATCAGGGTGTCGTAGCCGTCCGGCAGGGTCGCGATGAAGGTGTGCGCCTCGGCCATGGTGGCGGCCTGGACCACGGCCTCGTCCGGGGCTCCGAAGCTGCCGTAGCGGATGTTGTCGGCGATGCTGCCGTCGAAGAGGAACGGGTCCTGGGCGACGAAGCCGACGGCGTGGCGCAGGTCGTGCCGCCGCAGGTCCCGGACGTCCTGCCCGTCGAGCAGCACGCTGCCGGACTCCGCGTCCTGGAAGCGCATCAGCAGTCTGGCGATCGTCGTCTTCCCGGAGCCGGTGGCGCCCACCAACGCGGTCACCTGCCCGGCCGGGATGGTCAGCGAGAGGTCCTCCAGTGCCGCCGGCCGGCCGGGGTAGGCGAAGGTGACCCCGTCGAGGACGATCTCGCCCCGCACCTCGGCGGGGTCGAGCGTCCCGTCGCTGCCGTCGGCCTCGGCGGGCAGGACGCGCAGCCGCTGGACCCGGTCGTAGGAGGCCAGGGTGCGCTGGTACTGGTCGACGATGCCGCCGAGCCGGCTCATCCGCATCAGCAGCATCTGGGGCAGCCCGATCAGCGGGCTGAACACCTCGAAGCGCAGGGTGCCCTTGAGCACCGACCGGCCGCCGATCAGCAGGGTGCCGGCCATCGATGCGGTGGTGCAGGCCCGGACGGTCTCGGCGTGGCGGACCGTGCTCCGGTCGGTCTTCCGGCTGCTCTCCCGGACCGCCTGGCTCAGCTCCTCGACGCGTCCGGCCTCGTAGTCCTCGGTGCAGAAGCTCTTGACGGTGGCGCCGGCTTCCAGCGAGTTGATCACCTGGCTGCCCAGCCTGGCCCGGCGCTCGCCGGTGACGGCGTAGTCGGCCGCGGCCTTGTCCTGGTGGCGCAGCGACAGCCAGGCGATGACCGGGATCGGCAGGAAGGCGATCCAGGCGATCTGCGGGGCCAGCAGCAGGAAGGCCGGCACCAGGAGGGCCAGGCTGGTGCCGAGCTGGAGCACGTCGTTGGCCGGGCCGGCGAAGAAGGCGCCCAGTTGGCCGACGTCATCGGTGAGCGCGCCGGCCAACCGGCTGGTTCGCTCGCCCTCCAGGTGCCCCAGTTCGAGGTGCTGGACGTGCCGGTAGGTGCGGCTGCGCCAGTCGTGCTCGATGTCCTGGCCGAGCCGGCGCCACTGGAGGTTCGAGGCGTACGAGAGGCCCGCGACGGCGGCGCAGGAGGCGGCCACCAGTCCTGCCAGGCCCCAGAGTTGGGCCGAAGCCGTGGTGAGGCCGAGGCGGGCCAACGGCGCGGCCTCGCCCTTGATGAGGACCAGCCCGGTCCAGCCGAGGAAGGTACCGAGCGCCATCTCCGAGATCTGGCAGGCGACCGAGAGCGCACCGGCCCGGTGGAGCCGCCGCCGGTGCGGGCCGACGATCTCCCGCAGGGGGTGGCGTCCGGCATCCTCCTCCGCGCGGTCCGGGGTCGCGTCGACCGTTCGGTGCCAGGCCTTCCGGAGGACGGCCCCGGTCGCGGCGGCCACCCCGCCCACCGCCACCAGCTGCCGGCTCAGCGCCGACCCGCGGATCAGGGCGATCCCGGCCGCGACCCCGCCGCCGACGGCGAGCACCGGTCGCACCACCACGCCCCGGTCCGTCCGCGGGGCCGGGGCGGCGACCGGCCGGGCCGGTGCCGGGCGTGCCGCTCCGGTCGGGTCCTGCGCGACCAGGGCGACGGCTCGGCGGACGATCCGGCCGACGTCCGCGGCGCGCACCCGCGCATCGTGCCGGACGAGCACCCCGCCGGTGACCGGATTGGCCTGTGCCGCGGTGATCCCGGGAATGCGGCGCAGCGCGGCGGCGAGGGCCTCGGCCGTCCGGGGCCGTCCGAGCACCAGCTTGACGTCCCAGCGCTGGCGGCCCGGAATGACCGAGCGCGGGCTCGCGTCCAATTCCACTGAGCGGATTCCGGCCGCGGCACCCAGTAGCGATGGCATGTGTACGATCACCTGATTTACAGAGGTCACGAAGAACCGTCACGACAGGACGGATCACGGCGACGGAGCGGGGAATTCTGAACGGCGAATCACTGCGGCCGAACGGCCTCCGGTCGGCCGCCGCCGGGCGCATTGCGCCGAAGTCGATCGGCATTGCGCGCCCGGCGGCGGCCGTGGTTCCGGACGGGCCGTCAGTTCGCCTTGCCGGCGCCGGCGGCCGCGCGGATCTTTGCGGCCCTCGCGTCCCCTTCGGTGCGGTCGGCGGCCTCGTCCTTGGCGCCACTGGAGGCGCCGTTTCCGGTGGCGTGCTGGCCGTCACCGGAGCGGCTTCCCGCGTCGCCGGAGGCGATCTGGGCGGCCACCATGTCGGCGGCCACTTCGGCGGCGAGGTCGTGGATGTTCTCCCCGGCCTCGTGAGCCGCCTTCTTCACCTCCATCGCGATGCCGACGGACGTCTTGACGACTCCGCGCACCAGCGGCTTCAGCAGACGCTTGGCCAGGGGGGCGACGATGAGGCCGACCAGGAAGGGCGGTACTACGGGCGGCATGATGCTCCATCCTCTCTACGCATACGTATGACAGGGAACCCGGGCACTTCGCACATCGGAGCAGAGCGCAGCGGGCGGACGGAAGCATTCCACCTCGGAATCCGGGATTCACTTACCGAATCGAATTCCCGGACACCGGCACGCGCCGCCCGATCTCGCGGCCACCGTACTCGAACCATGTCCGCCGGATCCAAACGCCTCCCGGGAGGTTCACTCGTGCGAGTGTTCATGACCTTCTCGCGCGACCTGGAATTGCAGCACACCCCGGACGCCGCGTGATGCGATTTCCTGATTGTCGATATCAATGAATGCCGAGTTCCCGCACCACCCTCCGCCGCAGCCCCTGGAACGGCAACGCCCCGCCCCCCAGCACCGCCTCGTGGAAGGCCCGCACCTCGAACCCGGCCCCCAGCCGCGCCTGCGCCTCGGCCCGCAGCCGGCCGAACTCCAGGAAGCCGGCCCGGTAGGAGAGCGCCTGTCCGGGCAGATCCGTCGAGTAGCGCAGCAGGTCCGAGGCGATCTGGCCGTCCGCCTCGGTGGAGTTGGCGCGCATGAACTCCCGCGCCTGCTCCAGGCTCATCGTTCCTAGGTTGAGCCCGGTGTCGACGACGAGGCGCTGCGCGGTGAAGCGCTCCTGGGCTAGCCGCCCGTAGGCGTCCCACGGGTCCTCGTAGAGGCCCATCTCCCAGCCGAGGCCGGCCGCGTACTCGGCCCAGCCCTCGTTGTACGCGCCGGACTCGGCCACCTCGCGGCGCAGTCGCGGCAGGGCGCGGTTCTCGGCCTGGCGGGCGAGGTGGAAGTGGTGGCCCGGCGCGAGCTCGTGGTAGATCAGCGAGGCCGAGCCGAGCAGGGAACGCCGCTCCAGGTCGGCGCCGTTGTAGCGGTAGCGCCCCACCGGCTCGGCCGCGGTCGGCGCCTCGTAGTACCCGAAGGTCATCCCCGGCTCCAGCGCCGGGTCCAGCCGGGCCAGCCCGTACGGCGCCTGCGGCAGCACCGCGAACCAGCGCGGCAACACCGGCGCCAGCCGGTCGAGGTGGCCCCGGTAGCGGGCCTCGACCTCGTCGGGGGTCCGGGCGTACAGCCGGGGCTCGATCCGCAGCCGCTCGTGGAACTCGGCCTCGGAGCCGTGGAATCCGAGGGCCGCGCGCACCTCCCGCATCCGCTCGGCCAGTTCGCCGCACTGCTCCCGGCCGAGCTGGTGCAGGCGCTCGGGCGCGGTGTCGCCGCCGGTGTGGGTCCGGACGAAGTCCCGGTAGGCCTCCTCGCCGCCCTCGTACCGCGCCCAGCCGACCTCCTGCGGCGCCCCGCGCACATGGGCCGGGGCGTCGAGGACGGCGAGCAGCCGGTCGAACGCCGGCGCCAACTCGCTCTCCACCAACCGCCCCACGCCGTCCCGGAGCTGCCCGCGCCCGGCCGGCCCGAGGGCGCCGAGCCGGTCGTCCCCCACCTCGACCCTCCGGGCCACCGACTCCCGCAGGCCGTTGACGGCGGCGCGGGCTCCGGCCAGCGCCGGGGACGGCACCCGGAACCCGCGCACCGCCTGCCCCACGCACTTGTCGCAGATCGAGCCGACCACCCCGGCCAGCTCCCGCACCAGCGCCAAGTACCGCTCGACGTCCGGCGGTCCGGTGAAGCGGAAGGCGCGCAGCACCGCGTCGGTGTACAGCGACAGCGGGAACAGCCGGTACGGCGTGGCAGCGGACGTCAGCCAGTAGTGGCGGTGTGCGCGCAGCTCCTCCTCGGCCAGTCCGACCAGGAAGGCGGCGGTATCGGCGTCGGCACCGGGCAACTCCGCGCCGTCGAGCGCCCGCACCTCGGCGAGCACCCCCTCGGCGAAGCGCGCGCGCTCCTCGGCTTCGGCGAGCGACGCGCTCGGCAGCGTCTCGACCGGAAGCCCCTGGCGGACCCTCAGCATCGGGTCACGCGCCAGCAGGAACTCCCAGTAGCGGTCCGCCAGACGGCCGATCGCCCGGCCCGGTTCGTTCGTCCTCATGCCACCATCCTGGCGACGACCGACCGCCGGGCGGCCCGGTCCAGGACGCGCGGACCGTGACACCCCTCGAAAGGGTGAATCATGATCGCCCCGCCCGGCCGCCGCCACCGCTCCCGGCCGGGCCGACAGGGCGATCCGGCCCTTCGAACGCGCTTGCCGACCAGGTGAGTTGACTCGCCACGGCCAAGACCCGGTGGCACCATGACGCCATGTCCCGACGCACCCCGCCGGTCGCCCTGGCGGCCGCCCTCACCGCCGCGTCCCTCGCGCTGACCGGCTGCGGCGGCGTCGCCACCTCCTCCACCACCACGCCTCTGGTGGAGCACGGGACGGTCCGGATCGCCGAGTCCAGCGAGACGCCGAGCTTCGACCCGTACTCGGCCTTCGGGGCCAGTCAGTCCCGCTACGCCTACGACTCGCTGGTCAACCTCGCCCCCGACGGCACCGTGGTCTCCGGCCTGGCCTCCGCCTGGCAGGCCACCACCACCACGGCCACCTTCACCCTCCGCCCCGGAATCAGCTGCTCCGACGGCACCCCGCTCACCGCATCCGCGGTGGCCCGGGCGCTCACCTACGCGGGTGACCCGGCCCACCAGCTCGCCGGAGCCCGGACCGTCCTGCCGAACGTCGCGTTCACCGCGAGCGCCGACGACGGCGCCGGCACCGTGTCGGCCACCACCGCCGCGCCCTTCCCGTTCCTCACCCGCACCCTCGGGCTGCTGCCGATCGTCTGCCCGGCCGGCCTCGACCGGCCCGAGGCGCTGGAGCGCACCACCCGGGGCACCGGCCCGTACGTGCTCACCCGCTACCACCCGGGCGGGCCCTACGAGTTCACCGTCCGCGCCGGTTACACGTGGGGCCCGGCCGGGGCGACCACCGCGGAGCCGGGCCTGCCGGCCCGGATCGTCCTCTCGGTGGTGCCCCAGGCGTCGACCACCGCGAACCTGCTGCTCACCGGCGGCGTCGACATCGCGAGCGTGAACGGGCCCGACCGCTCCCGGCTCGACGGACACGGCCTCACCACCGCCGACGTGCCGACCGTGGTCGGGCTGACCTTCTTCAACCAGCGCCCCGGCCGGGCCCTCGCCGACCCGGCGGTGCGCCGAGCCCTGGTGGCCGCGCTCGACCGCCAGGGCCTCGCCAACGTCGCCGTCGGCGGCACCGGCCGGCCCGCCACCGACTTCGGCGCCGAGGGGGCCGTCTGCCACGCTGACCTCGCCACCGCCAACCTGCCCACCCGGGACGCGGCGGATGCCCTGCGCGCCGCCGGCCAGACCCGTGGCGACGGTGGCCCGCTCGGCAAGGACGGCCACCCGCTCCGGCTGCGCCTGATCACCAGTCCGGATCTCGGCCCGACCCTCCCACCCACCGCCGAGCTGATGGCGCGGACCTGGACGGAACTCGGCGCGGACGTCGAACTGGTCACCGAGAGCCTGCCCGCCCTCGTCAACGCCATGTACCAGACCGCCGACTTCGACGTCGTGGTCGGCAGCACCCCCGGCTTCGCCCTGCCGGTCGGCTTCATCCCCTTCTTCTCCGGCCCGACCCCCGCGCGGGGTCTCAACTTCGCGGCCGTCACCAACCCCGCGTACGACGCCCTGGTCGCCCAGGCGCTCCGGGAACCCGACACCACCGGCTGCGGCACCTGGAACCGGGCCGCCGCCGCCCTGCTGCGCTCGGCCGACGCCCTGCCGATCGCCGACGGCCGGAGCACCGTGTACGGCTACCGCGCCACCTTCGCCACCACCTTCGGCGGCGGGCTCGTCCCCACCAGCATCCGGCTGCACCGGTGAACCGGGAGCCCGCGGTGTCCGCACCCCGCCTGCTGCGAAACCCGTGGACGGCCTTCCTGGCCCGCCGCACCGCCCGGCTGCTGGTCTCCCTCGCGGTCGTGCTCACCGCCTCCTTCGCGATGGTCCGGCTCGTCCCCGGCGACCCGGTCCGCGCCGCCCTCGGCGTCGACGCCGCCCCCGACCTGGTGGCCGCCCGCCGGCACCAACTCGGCCTGGACGCGCCCTTCCCGGCCCAGTACCGGCACTACCTCGACGGCCTGGTGCACGGCGACCTCGGCACTTCCCTGGTCACCGGTACACCGGTCGCGGAGCTGGTCCGCACCCGGTTGCCCGCCACCCTGGAGATCGCCGGCCTGGCCTTCCTGCTCACCCTCGCCGTCGCCCTGCCCGGCGGCCTGCTCGCCGCCGTCCGCACCCGCGACGGCCGGCACCCTCGCAGCGAGCTCGCGTTCACCGTGGTCACCGCCGGTCTGGCCGGGGTGCCGGACTTCGTCCTGGCCGCCGGGCTCACCGCCCTGCTGGCCGTCGGTCTCCAGCTGCTGCCGGTGGCCGGCGCGGCGGGCGCCGAGTCCTTCGTCCTGCCGGTCCTGGCACTCGCCCTCGCGCCGACGGCCGTGCTGCTGCGCATCGTCCGGGTCGAGGCCCTCAGGGTGCTGGGCGAGGACTACCTGCGCACCGCCCGGAGCAAACGGCTGTCCCCGGCCCGCCGCTACCTGCGGCACGCGGCGCCCAACACGGCCACCGCCGCGCTCACCGTGGCCGGGAGCCTGCTGCCCGCCATGATCGCCGGCACCGTACTGGTCGAGAAGGTGTTCGCCTGGCCCGGCATCGGATCGGCGATGGCCCAGTCCGTGGTGGCCCAGGACTACCCGGTGATCCAGGCGATGGTGCTGGTGCTGGGCACCGCCGTGCTGCTCTCCGGCCTCCTGGTCGACGTGCTGCTGGCGGTGCTGGACCCCCGTTCGGTGATCCGGGAGAGCTGAGATGTCCATTCCCCGCGGGTACCTCCGCTCGCCGATGGCCTGGATCTCGGCGGTCATGCTGGTCTCACTGGTCGTGCTCGCGCTGGCCGCCCCGCTGCTGTGGGGCACCGCGGCCGACCGCCCCGACCCCTCGGCGGTGCTGCGGGGCCCGTCCGCGGCCCACCCGTTCGGCACCGACGACCTCGGCCGGGACGTGCTCGCCCGGGTCCTGACCGCCACCCGGCCCTCCCTGCTGCCCGCACTGGCCGCCACCCTGCTCGGTGCCACCGGCGGCGTGCTGCTCGGCTCGGCCACCGCCGTCGTCGGCCGCCGGAGCCGGCGGCTGCTCAGCTCGCTGATCAGCCTGCTGCTGGCCTTCCCCGCGCTGCTGGTCGCGCTCGTCCTCGCGGTCGTGTTCGGCGCGGGCACCGGCGGGGCCGTGCTGGCCCTCGCCGTCGCGGGCGTCCCCGGCTTCGCCCGGCTCGCCCAGACGCTCGCCGCCGCGGTCGCCGGCACCGACCACCTGGCCGCGGCCCGGGTCCTCGGCCTGCGCCGGCACCGGCTGCTGTGGCGGCACGTCCTGCCCAACATCGCCGAGCCGCTGCTGCTGGCCGCCACCACCGCCGCGGGCACGGCCCTGGTCGCGCTCTCCGGGCTGAGCTTCCTCGGTCTGGGCGTCCAGCCGCCCGGCTACGACTGGGGGCAGCTGCTCAACCAGGGTCTGGAGCGGATCTACGCCGAACCGCTGCCCGCGCTCGCCCCGGGCCTGGCGATCCTCTACGCCGCCCTGGCCTTCCAACTGCTCGGCGAGGTCCTGGCCGGCCACGCCGCCCGGCGCGGCCCGGCGGTCCGCACGCCCGCCCGGCCGCCCGCGCCGAGCGGGCCGGCCGAGGACGGCCTGGTGCTCCAGGTCGAGGACCTCAGCGTCGAACTCCCCACTCCGGACGGGCCGGTCCGGCCGGTCCGCGGGGTGAGCCTCGCACTGCGGCCAGCCGAGATCGTCGGACTGGTCGGCGAGTCCGGCTCGGGCAAGTCGCTCACCGCGCTCGCCATCGCCGACCTGCTGCCCGAGCGGGCCCGGGCCTCCCGGCGCACCCTGCGCCTGCTCGGCGCCGACCTCGCCACCCTGACGCCCGCCCAGCGCGACCGCCACCTCGCGACCGGCCTGGCGATGGTCTTCCAGAACCCGGCCTCCGCACTCAACCCGTCCCTGCGGATCGCCACCCAGCTCACCGAGGCCGTCCGGGCCCACCGCGGCGCGAGCCGCGCCCAGGCCGCCGCGCAGGCCGCCGAGGCACTGCGCCGGGTCGCCCTTCCCCCCTCGCTGCTGCGCTCGCGCCCCCACCAGCTCTCCGGCGGCCAGCGTCAGCGGGTCATGATCGCCGCCGGGCTGATGGTGCGGCCCGGGCTGATCATCGCCGACGAGCCGACCACCGCACTCGACGTCACCGTGCAGCGGCAGATCACCCGACTGCTGTCCGAGATCCGGCGGGAGACCTCCGCCGCGATCCTGTTCATCAGCCACGACATCGCGCTCGTCGGCGAGTTCTGCGAACGCGTCCTGGTGATGTACGCGGGCGCCCTGGTCGAGACCCTGCCCGCCGACCGCCTCACCACCGGCGCCCGGCACCCCTACACCCGGGCCCTGGTCGCCTCGGTGCCCGACCTCGCCGCGGACCGGGACCGGCCACTGCCGGCGGTGGAGGGCGCACCGCCCGACCCGCTCACGCCCGCCCCCGGCTGCCCCTTCGAACCCCGCTGCCCGCGCCGCCTGGACCGCTGCGCCGAGCAGGCCCCGCCGCTGGACGGCCTCGACGCGGTGCACCGGGTCGCCTGCTGGAACCCGGCGCCGGTCACCGTCGCGGCGGTCCCGTCATGACCGCCCTCCGGCTGCGTGACCTCACCGTCCGACACCACGGCCCGCGCGGCCCGGTCACCGCCGTGGACGGCGTCTCGCTGGACGTCCCGTCCGGCAGCACGCTCGGGCTGGTCGGCGAGTCCGGGTCGGGCAAGTCCAGCCTGGCCCGCGCGGTCGTCGGCCTCGCCCCGGTGCACGGGGGCCGGGTCCTGGTGGACGGCCGGGAGGTCCGGGTCCGTACCGTCCGCGACCGGCGCCGGCTCGGCCGCCTGGTGCAGGTCGTCCTCCAGGATCCGGACACCGCGCTCGACCCCCGGATGACGGTCCGCCAGACCCTGGTCGAGGCGGCCACCGCCTTCCACCGGCTCGACCGCCCGGCCCGTGGCGAGCGCGTCACCGAACTCCTCGGCCTCGTCGGCCTGGACCCCCGGTACGCGGACCGGCTGCCGCGGCAGCTCTCCGGCGGCCAGCGCCAGCGGGTCGCCGTCGCCCGCGCCCTGGCCGTCGGCCCGGGCCTGCTGATCGCCGACGAGATCACCTCGGCCCTCGACGTCTCGGTGCAGGCGGCCTTGCTCAACACGATCCGCGAACTCCAGCAGCGGCTGGGCCTGTCGATGCTGTTCATCGGCCACAACCTGCCCGCGGTCTGCCACGTCTCCGACACGGTGGCCGTCATGCGGCACGGCCGGATCGTCGAGACCGCCGCCACCCGCACCCTGCTACGCGCCCCGCAGCACCCGTACACCAGAGCGCTGCTCGACTCCGTGCCGCGCCTGCGCACCCGCCCGCCCGAGGAGGACCCGCCATGACCGCACCCCCGCCGGACGCGGTGGTGGTCGGAGCCGGGGTGATCGGTTCCGCCGTCGCCCTCGAACTCGCCCGCACCGGACGCCGGGTGGTCGTCGTGGACAAGGCGGGCGCGCCCGGCCACGGCTCCACCAGTGCCTCCAGCGCGATCGTCCGGTTCAACTACTCCACCTTCGACGGCGTCGCCACGGCCTGGGAGTCCCAGCACCTCTGGAGGTCGTGGCCCGAGCACCTGCGGCTCACCGGCCGCCGCCCGCTCGCGGCCTTCCACCGCACCGGCGCCGTGCTGCTCGACTCCCCCGCGGCCGACCCCGCCGACGTCACCGCCCTGTTCGACCGCGCCGGCGTCCCGTACGAGCGGTGGGACGCCGCCGCGCTGCGCCGGCACCTGCCCGGGATCGACCCCGGGCGGTACTGGCCGCCGAAGCGGGTGGACGACGAGGCCTTCTTCGCCGGGCCGACCGGCGAGCTCGGCGCGCTGTTCACCCCGGACGCCGGGTTCGTCGACGACCCGCAGCTCGCCGCCCAGAACCTCGCCGACGCGGCCGGCGAGCTGGGCGCCCGCTTCCTGTTCCACCGGGCCGTGGTCACCGTCGACCGGCACGCGGGCCGGGTGGCGGGCGTCCGCCTGGCCGACGGAGGCCGGATCGCCGCACCGGTCGTGGTCAACGCCGCCGGTCCGTGGTCCGGCGGCCTCAACCGGCTGGCGGGCGTCGGCAGCGACTTCACCGTCGGCGTGCGCCCGTTGCGCGAGGAGGTCCACCAGGTCCCCGCGCCGAGCGGGTACGCGCCCGTCGTCGCCGACCTCGACCTCGGCACCTACCTGCGGACGGCCCCCGGCGGCCACCTCCTGATCGGCGGCACCCAGCCGGGCTGCGACCCGCCCGAGTGGATCGACGACCCGGACGCCGCCGACCCCCGCCCCACCACCCGACGCTTCCGGGCCCAGGTGACCAGGGCGGCCCGCCGCTTCCCCGCGATCGGGGTGCCCAACCGGCCCCTCGGAACCGCCGGGGTGTACGACGTCGCGGACGACTGGACCCCGATCTACGACCGCACCGCACTGGCCGGCTACTACGTCGCCATGGGCACCAGCGGCAACCAGTTCAAGAACGCCCCGCTGGTCGGCCGCTACCTGGCGGCCCTGGTCGACCTGGTCGAGGCCGGCCACGACCACGACGGCGACCCGGTCCGCCACCGCTGCGAGCACACCGGCAACGTCGTGGACCTGGGGTCCTTCTCCCGCCGCCGCCCGGTCCGGCCGGGCGCCGCACGGACGGTCATGGGGTGATCACCCGCAGCTCCCGCACCAGGTCCCCGACCACGCCGACCACGAACCCGGGCGCCTCGTGGGGGAAGTCGTGGCCCGTCCCCTCCGGCGCGTGCACCAGACGGGAGGCCGTAGACGCCGCCAGGTACCGCACCCGGGCCCGGAGGTAGAACCGGCTGATCCGCTCGGCCTCCGCCGCGTCCCGGGCGCCCGCCAGCACCGCCTCACCGCCGATGAGGTCCCGCGGTATCACCAGCACCAACGGCAGGTCTCCGAGATCCCCGTCGTACACCACGGTCTCCCAGCCCACCTCCGCCAGGCCGGACGGCGTGAGCTCCTCGAAGGCCGACGCGGCGGCGCACAGGTACCCGGTGCGCCCGCCCCGGCCGCTGTGGGCCCCGAACAACTGCCGCACTGCCGTCAGCAGGAAGCCGCGACGCATCCCCGGGAGCTGCCGGTTGCGCGGCGCGAACGCGATGACCTCCGGAGGCGTCGGATCCAGCAGCACCAGCCCGGCCACCAGATCCGGCCGGCGCCTGGCCACGTTCGCGACCAGCAATCCGCCGAAGGAGTGCCCGACGAACACGAAGGGGGGCCGCTCCCCCGCCGCCTCCAGCGCTGCCGACAGCTCCTCCGCCTCGACGGCCGTCGTCCGCGGGAAGGGCCCGACATCGCTCCAGCCCGTCCCCGGGCGGTCGACCAGCACCGACCGGGTCCGGGCCGACAGCATCCTGTGCAGGTCCCGGAACTCCTCACCCGGGGCGTGCCCGCCGGGCATCCAGACCACCGTCGGCCCACCCCGGGCGTCGCCCTCGCCCAGGACGTGCATCCGGTGGCCCCCCACGTCCACCAGCCGCCCCGGCGGCGGATTCACCCGCGCCTCCCGGGCCACCAGCACCAGGTGCCGCAGTGCTCCCGCCCCCAGCAGCACACCGGCAGCCGTCACCAGAACACCGAGTGCCACCGCCCAGGGCGCCCCCGCCCCGACCAGCCCCCCACCCGCGCCCACCATCAGCGCGGCGACCGGAACACCCGACCAGTCCCGGCTGAGCAGCGCGAACAAGGAGTCCCGTCCGTTCCGGCGCATCGGTCCTCCGCGAAGGCACTCGAAACCGATCCCTGCGGGTCTTCTTCCCCCGCCCGTCCGCCCCGACGCGGGACCGTCGCCCGAAAACGCACCGCACGTGATCAGAGGCGTGGAGTCACCCGATGTCCATCAGCCGGCTGGAGGGACCGGCAGGTCCGGCTGGTCGGCGCCGGCGGGGAAGAGCCCGCTCAGCAGGCGCTGGAAGGTGCGCCGGTCGTGCTCGCCCAGGTCGTCCAGCCCGCTCAGGCTGGCCAGCAGCTCGGCGCGGATCTGGTGGACGGTCCGCTCACCCTCCTCCGTCAGGGTCACCCTCTTGATCCGCCGGTCAGCGGGATCGACCTCTCGGCGGACCAGGCCGTGCGCCTCCAGCCGGTCGACGATGCCGGTGACGTTGGAGGCGTCGCAGGCGAGCAGGTCGGCGAGGGTCCGCATGGGCATCGGACGCCGGAGCACGCTCAGCATCTTGCCCTGCATCAGGGTGAGGCCGCGGGCCGCCGCCACGGTGGCGAAGCTCCGGTAGTACGCGGCCGCGGCCCGGGCCAGCTGGTCCATCAGCTCGATGGACGTGGGCGCGGTGGGCGGGGTGACGCTGGTCATGGATCGAGTGTAGGCGGGATTGGTTGACATCCTCAACCTTCGAGGTCTACCGTCGTTGCGTTACTTGAGGTCGTCAACCATCGAAGCCCTCAACTCATCCTGGAGCACCACCATGACCTCCGCCCTCTTCGTCGTCACCGGCGCCACCCACTGGACCCTCGCCGACGGCACCACCCACCCGACCGGCTACTGGGCCGAGGAGCTCGCCGAGCCGCACCGCGTCTTCCGCGAAGCCGGCTACGAGATCACCATCGCCACGCCCGGCGGTGTCGCGGCCACCGTCGACCGCGGCAGCCTGACCGCCGCGGCCAACGGCGGCCAGGAGCGGGCCGACGCCATCGCCGCGTACCTCGACTCCGTCCGGGACTCGCTCACCAGCCCCGCCACGCTGGAGGAGATCGACCCGGACGCCTACGACCTGGTCTTCTACCCCGGCGGCCACGGCCCCATGGAGGACCTCGCGGTCAACGAGGCGTCCGGCCGGATCCTCACCCGCGCCCTCGACTCGGGCCGGCCGCTCGGCGTGGTCTGCCACGCACCCGCCGCGCTGCTCGCCGCGCACCGCGAGGACGGCAGCTGGCCCTTCGCCGGCTACCGGATGACCGCCTTCACCAACGCCGAGGAGACCGCGGTCGGCCTGGCCGACCGGGCCAAGTGGCTGGTCCAGGACCGTCTGGTCGAACTGGGCGCCGACTTCGCCGAAGCCGCCCCGTTCACCCCGCACACCGTCATCGACCGCAACCTGTACACCGGGCAGAACCCGGCCTCCTCCGCTGAGCTGGCCCACCGGCTCGTCGAGGCCCTCGCCACCGACGCCGGCACCGTCGTCAAGCGGCTGCGCGCCACCTTCCGGTCCGGGCGCACCAAGCCGCTCGCCTGGCGCCTCGACCAGCTGGGCGCGCTGCGCGCGCTGCTCACCGAGCAGTCGGAGGCGTTCCTGGCCGCCCTCAAGGCCGACCTGGGCAAGGGCGCCGCCGAGGCGTACCGCACCGAGGTGGCCTTCACCCTCAACGAGCTCGATCACACGGTGCGCCACCTGGAGGAGTGGCTGCACCCCAAGCCGGCCGCCGTACCCGACGCCTTCCTCCCGGCCGAGGCCCGGGTGGTCCGCGACCCGCTCGGCGTGGTGCTGATCGTCGCCCCGTGGAACTACCCGCTGCAGCTGGCCCTGGCACCGCTGGTGGGCGCCCTGGCGGCAGGCAACACCGCCGTGGTCAAGCCCAGCGAGCTGGCCCCGGCGACCTCGGCGGCCATCGCCCGCCTGCTGCCCCGCTACCTCGACCGGCAGGCGGTCGCCGTGGTGGAGGGCGCCGTCCCGGAGACCACCGCGCTGCTGGAGCAGCGCTTCGACCACATCTTCTACACCGGCAACGGCGCGGTGGGGCGGATCGTCATGGCGGCCGCCGCCGAGCACCTCACCCCGGTCACCCTCGAACTCGGCGGCAAGAGCCCCGTCGTGGTCGAGCCCGGCGTCGACCTGGCCGTGACCGCGCAGCGGATCGCCCGGGGCAAGTTCCTCAACGCCGGCCAGACCTGCGTCGCCCCCGACTACGTGCTGGCCGTCGGCGACACCGCCGCCGCACTCGAAGCCGAACTGGCCGCCGCCGTCCGCGCGGCCCACGGCGACGACCCGGCCGGCGACCCCGAGTACGGGAGGATCGTCAACGAGCGCCACTTCGACCGGCTCACCGCCCTGCTCTCCGAGGGGCGGGTCGTCACCGGCGGCGACCACGACCGCACGACCCGCTACCTCGCACCCACGGTGCTCGCCGATGTCCCGCCCGCGGCTCCGGTGATGCGGGAGGAGATCTTCGGACCGATCCTGCCGATCATCACCGTGCCCGACCTCGACGCGGCGATCGACTTCATCAACGAGCGCGACAAGCCGCTCGCCCTGTACGCCTTCACCGGCTCCGACCGCACCAAGCAGCGGCTGGCCGAGGAGACCTCATCCGGTGCGCTCGTCTTCGGCCTGCCCGTGTCGCACCTGGCGGTCCCCGAGCTGCCGTTCGGCGGGGTCGGCGAGAGCGGCATGGGCCGCTACCACGGCGAGTACTCCATCGACACCTTCAGCCACGCCAAGGCGGTCCTCGACAAGCCGCTCGGCTGAGACCAGGACCGCCGGGACCAGGGCCACTGGGACCAGGACGGCCGGCCCGGCCGACTGGCCGCCGCCACCACGCGCGGTCAGCCGACCGGGCTTCGGACCCTCGGCGGCGGTCCGACCAGGCCGCGGGCCCGGAGGACGGGGCGGACGCCTTCGCCCGGCAGACGGGTGTTTCCTGGAAGCATGTCGTTGATCGTCGGTACCTCGGGTTGGCAGTACGACGACTGGCGCGGCGGGCTCTACCGGGAGGGGACACCCAAGCGGCGCTGGCTGGAGGAGTACGCCGAGCGGTTCGCCACGGTGGAGAGCAATGCCGCCTTCTACCGCTTGCCCTCGGCGGACACCTTCGCCGACTGGCGCGCCCGGACCCCGGAGGGTTTCGTGTTCGCGGTGAAGGCCAGCCGCTACCTCACCCACATCAAGCGCCTGCACGAGCCGGCCGAGCCGGTCCAGCGGCTGCTCACGGCGGCGCGGGGGCTCGGGGAGCGGCTCGGCCCGGTGCTGCTCCAGCTGCCGCCCACGCTGCGCGCGGACGCCGAGCTGCTGGACCGCTGTCTGGCCGCCTTCCCGGCGGGCGTGCGGGTCGCCGTCGAGCCGAGGCACCCGTCCTGGTGGACGCCGGAGATCCGTGCGGTGCTGACCGACCGGGCCGCCGCCCTGTGCTGGGCGGATCGGGGGTCACGCCCGGTCACCCCGCTGTGGCGGACCTGCGAGTGGGGCTATCTGCGCTGCCACGCCGGTCGGGCCCGGCCCTGGCCCCGGTACGGGCGGCAGGCACTGGCCGGCTGGGTGGGCCGGATCGCCGACGGCTGGGCGGACTCGGCCGAGGTCTACGTGTACTTCAACAACGACCCGGGCGGTGCGGCGGTGCTCGACGCGAGCGCGTTCGCGGCCGCCGCCGCGCGGGCGGGCCGTACCGTGACCCGGACCCCGTAGGAAGCCGACGGTGATCCGCAGCCGAGTGGTCGTCCGAGGGGCGAGGCAGCGCCCAGGCATCGGCTGCTCCGGACGGGGAGCGCTCTTCCACAACCTCAACGTGCTGTTCACTGCCGGGCCTGACCTCGCCCGAGCCGTCGCCGCGGCCGCCGCTTCACCGTCTGCTACCCGGAAGGCTCCCAGGCCCAGGGCGCGCTGCTGCCCGTGGACGGGGAGCACAGGTGGATCTTCCAGGTCCCTTACCGCCCCGACCGCGGGGAGCGCGCCCAGGACTTCCCTCCCGAGCGCATCATCGCCCACCTCCGCCAGGCCGCCGGCCTGCCGCTCCTGCCCATCGAGATCCACAGCACCCTGCCCTGGCATGCCGGCCAGAAAGTCGCGGACTCGAACCGCGGGCGGTGTCAGAGGCTGACTTGCGCGTCCGTCACGTACCGGGTGTGCCGCGCGTACGCGCATTCGCGTCCGCGCGCGGCAGGGCCCTGGCGCGGGCGACGAGCAGGGCGATGTCGTCGTGTCCGCTCTGGTGGTGCAGGCCGCCGAGGAGGAGGTCGCAGGTCTCCTCCGGCGAACGGCGGGGCCGGCCCAGCAGGTCGGTGAGGGCCGCGAGGCGGGTGTCGATGTCGTGGTCGCGGGTCTCCACCAACCCGTCCGTGTAGAGGACGAGTTCGTCGTCGACCGCGAGGTCGAGGACGGAGTCCCGGAAGGCGACGCCGCCGACGCCGAGGGGTGCGCCGGTGGGTAGTTCGAGGAGCACCGGCGGACGCCCAGGGCGGGTGTGGACCGGGGGCAGGTGGCCGGCGCTGGCGATGCGACCACGGCGCCGACGGGGGTCGTGCACGGCGTAGACGCAGGTGGCGATGGACTCGCCGAGGTCGGCGGCGATCCGGTCGAGATGGCTGAGGACGGCGGCGGGCGCCAGGCCGAGACCGGCCAGGGTCCTTGCGGCGGTGCGGAGTTGACCCATGGTGGCGGCGGCGTTGATGCCGCTGCCCATGACGTCCCCGACCACCAGAGCCGTCATGTCGTCACCCAAGGGGATGACGTCGAACCAATCGCCGCCGACCTCGCCGACGCTCGCCGTCGGCTGGTAGCGGTAGGCGACTTCCAGCCCGGGTGGTTGCGGGGGCGGGCCGGGCAGCAGGTGACGCTGGAGGGCGAGGGCGGCGTGGCGCTGGCGCTGGTACCAGCGGGCGTTGTCGATGGCGACGGCGGCACGGGCCGCGAGTTCACCGGCGAGTACCAGGTCGTCGTGGTCGAAGGGCTGGTCGTTGCGGGCGCGCTTGAGGTCGAGAGCGCCCAGGACCTGGCCCCGGGCACGCAGCGGTACGGCCAGGTAGGAGTGGACCCGGGCCTGCCTCAGCAGTTCGGCGGCTCGGTCGTCGCGGGCGATGCGCGGCAGGTCCCCGTCGGTGACGTGGGCCAGCAGGATGGGGCGGCCGGTGCGGACGCAGCGGGTGATCAGGCGGGTGGCGTCGTAGCGGGCGATCTGGCCGACGGGGTCGGCGGCGTCGGCGGCGGGTGTGGGGTAGGCGGCTTTGACGGCGAGGGCCCGGATCAGGACCGGGTCGTCCGTGCCGGTCGGGGGCAGGCTGTCGGTGAGGACGCCTTCCAGGATGTCGACCGCGGCGATGTCGGCGAACTCCGGGACGAGGACGTCGGCGAGTTCGCGGGTGGTGGTTTCGAGGTCGAGGGTGGTGCCGATGCGTTCGGAGGCCTCGGCGACCACGGTGAGGCGTCGGCGGGCCGCGGCCGCGGCGGTGGAGGCCCGGTGTTGCTCGGTGACGTCGATGACCGTGACGGCGACGCCGATCACGCGGTGGGCGGGGTCCTCCAGGCGGTAGAAGGAGGCGGACCAGGCATGTTCGCTCCCCGGGTCGGCGTGGGTGCGGCCCGTGGTGAACTGGTCCAGCAGCGGGGTTCCGGTGGCCAGCACCTGCCGCATCGCCGCCTCGATCGCGTCGACGTCCAGGAAGGGCAGCGCCTCACGAACGGTGCGGCCCAGGCACTCGGTGGCCGGCAGGCCGTTGACGCGCTCCAGCGCCGGGTTGATCAGGACGTAGCGCAGGTCGGTGTCCATCACCGAGAGGCCGATCGGGGACTGCTCCACCAGGCGCAGGGACAGCGCGAGGTCCCGTTCCAGGCGGCGCAGCGTGGCCTGGTCGGTGGCCAGGCCGAGCGCGTAGTACTGGCCGTTCTCGTCCTCCAGGCGCATGTTGCGGAACTCGGCCAGCAGCGTGGATCCGTCCTTGTGCCGCACCGGGAAGACCCCGGCCCACGCCCCGCCACCGGCCATCACCTTTGCGAACAGCGACAGCACCAGCTCCAGGTGCTGCTCGTCGACCAGCACCTGGGCGGCGGGACGCCCGAGGGCCTCGGCCGCCCGGTAGCCGAACAGGTCCTCGGCCTGCGGGCTCCACAGCACGATCCGCCCCTGCGCGTTCAGTACCACCGCGGCGACGCCCAGTACGTCCAGCAGCCCACTCGGCTCCATCGCGGGATCGCGGCCCTGCTGGGCGGCACCCGACGGAGTCGCCTGCCCGGTCTCCATCCGGCCACCTCCTCCCGCCGACGCCCACCCCGGGGTGCGACGACGGCGTCGGTTCACTCCATCCTCCCGCCCCGGCCCGAAGCCGCCAGTCAAGCAGCCGCCGCCCGCCGGCGGACCCTCGGTCGCCAGCCCGAAATGGTCACGCAGAGCCACCGGCACCCGCTCGCGTGCCCGGTGTTCCGGCCGTCCGTGGTTCGCGGCCCCACCGGATGTCCGCGTGGTCCAGGCCGTCGATCAGTTCGTCGAGGAGGGCACCACCGCACCCTGTCGACCACGCGGTCCTCAGGTGCTCGACGATCTCGGCTTGCGCCGGGACCGCCCCGTCCG
Organism: Kitasatospora sp. NPDC017646; assembly: GCF_044329365.1. Taxonomy (NCBI): domain Bacteria; kingdom Bacillati; phylum Actinomycetota; class Actinomycetes; order Kitasatosporales; family Streptomycetaceae; genus Kitasatospora; species Kitasatospora sp. NPDC017646. Next base: position 390,193 of record NZ_JBIRJC010000001.1, read on the forward strand.
CCCCGCCGTCGGCGGACCGGGGCGTCGGCGTGGCTCCGCTGGGAAGCGGGGAGAGCCGATAGCCTCCGGAAGTGATCAACTCGGAGACCCTTCCGGATCCGAATGACGCTCCGATGAGCTCCGAACTCCTGCTGACAGGGGTGCTCCGTTCGGCGGCACTGCTACTCGGAGTCCTCGCCCCCCTTCCGGTCGGCCGCGGCTCCGTCGGCCGCTGCGCCCGGTGGGCGAGGCTCGCACGGGAGCCGAGTTCTCTCCCGGGTGCGCGGTCTGCTCGGTTGCTGTCCGGCTTCTCCGACATCCAGGCGGCGGGCGCCGATTCGAACCGGGCGGCTCTGCCGCACCGCTCACCGGCCGGGCGGGGGCGAAGGTGACCCAGGAGCAGATCCTGTTGGGCCTCGGTCTGACGCTGGTGCTCGCCGTCGGCTGCCAGGTGCTGGCCGACCGTCTGCGCATCCCGGCGCTGGTGCTGCTGCTGCCTGCCGGCTTCGTGACCGGCGCCCTGACCGGCGTGGTGGACCCGGTACGCCTGATCGGGCCCGCGTTCACACCCCTGGTCTCGCTGGCCGTGGCGGTGATCCTCTACGACGCCGGCACCGGACTCGACCTGGGACGGCTTCAGGGTCACACCCGGCGCGTCGTGATGCGGCTGCTCTGGTTGGGGGTGCCCATCACCTGGGGGGCCGGCCTCGCCTTCGCCGAGCTGTGCTTCGGACTGCCGCACCGTAGCGCGGTCATGCTGGGAGCGATCCTGGTCGTCTCCGGCCCTACGGTCGTCGGCCCGCTGCTGGGGTTCGTGCGGCCCGTGGAACGACTCCAGCGCATCCTGGTCTGGGAGGGCTCGCTGATCGACCCGGTGGGCGGGATCCTGGGCGCTCTCGTCTTCCACGCCGTCAGCGCGAGCACCCGGAGCGGGCCCGCGCACCAGGCAGCCTCGTTGCTGACCAGCATCGGAACGGGTCTGGCCGGAGGCGTCATCGGCTCGCTGGCCCTCTGGCTGCTGCTGGGCAGACTGCGGCTCCCCGAGCTCCTCGGCACCTCGGCGCAGCTGGCGGTGCTGGTGGGAGTCGCGGCCGTGTGCGACGCGGTCCGGGACGACTCGGGCCTGCTGGCGGCCGTCGTCATGGGCGTCAGCGTGGGGAACATGCGCGATCTGGATCTCCCGGCCCGCAGCCCGTTCTTCGAGAACCTGGTCCAGCTGATCCTCGGGGTCCTGTTCGTCTCCATCTCCGCCTCGATCACTCCGGCCTCGCTCCGTCACCTGGTCCTGCCCACGCTGGGCTTCATCGCTCTCCTCGTTGTCGTCGTGCGCCCCGTCGTGGCCGCAGTGTCCACGCTGCGCACCGACCTGCCCCGCGGTGAGCGGGCCTTCATCGGCTGGATGGACCCGCGCGGCATCGTCGCCGCGTCGACCGCCTCGACCTTCTCGGCCTCCCTCGCCCACGAGGGGGTGACCGGAGCGGACAAGATCCTGCCGATCACCTTCCTCGTCATCGTGGGCACCGTCGTGCTTTACGCGTTCACCGCGACACCGGTGGCGAGTCGGCTCCGGGTGCGCAGAGCTGCCCGTTCCCGACCGCTGCTGGTGGGCGGCACCCCCTGGGCGGTCGACCTCGGCAGGGCCTTCGCCCACGCCGGCATCGACGTCCTGATGTGGGCGGGCGCCGAAGAGGAGCGCCACCGGATCCAGCGGGCCGGTCTGGAGCTTGCGCCGGGCGAGCTGCTCGCCGCCGCGGCGGGAGAGGGGGCCGAGCTGGCAGGGATCACGGCGGTCCTGCTGCTCACCGACGAGGACGACTTCAACGCCCTGGCGGCCACGATCGTGCGGGGCGGCTCGCCGGCCCGCGTCTACCGCACCGGACCGGCCGCGGGCAGCCGCGGCGCGGTCGCCCCGTTCACCGGTGGGGATGTCCTCTTCGACCCCGCACTGAGCAGGGCCGAGCTCGTCCGGCGGCACGCGGCCGGGGCGACGATCACGGCCGGACCTGCCGACGCGGCGGTTCCCGAGGGATCCCGGCTGCTGTTCCGGATCAGGACCGACGGATCGCTGGCTCCGGTGACCCGCCGCCAGGTCCCGGACCCGAGGCCCGGGGACGTCGAGGTGTTGCTGCGTCCGGCGCCGGAGCGTTCCGCTGCGGGGTGCCGGGCGGAGGGGTGAACCGTGGGCGCGGCCGATCCGCCCGGACCTTGAGCAGAGAGCACTCCGATGGACCTGATCCACGTGCGGCTGGTGAGTCCGCCCGAGCTCACCGGGCGGGGCGACCACACTCAGGAACGACCAGCGCCCCTCGGCCGCGCACAGCGGTACCAGTTCCTCGAACTGCAGGTAGTCGAGCAGGACGCCCCTGCCCACGATCTCGCTCTCGGCCGCGGTGACCGACAGCGCACCGGCCCCGGTTTCGGTCAGCGTGGCGGCGGACACGCCCCCGTACAGGGTGCCGTCGTACACGACGTGGCACAGGGCGTCGAGGTGGCTGTCGACATCGCCGTGCACGTTCATCTCGACCCGGTCCCGGGCGAATTCCAGTCCCCGGCCGTGCATCCGGCCCGCGGTGGCGCCGGTCATGGGGTGCCGGGCGGGGTCCGGATTCCCCGGCACGCGGTCCGTCGCCACAGGCGCCGCCAGGCTCACGTGGCGTCCGGTCCGCACCTCTGCCGCAGCGGCGAGGACGTGCGCTGCCGTGATGAACTCCAGTGCGCCGCGCATGGGCCGCCCCGGTGGCGCCAGGCCGGTCACACGTCGGCGAAGTTCCTCGAAGGCGGCCCGGCCCAGCCGCGGACCCCCGGCGCCGGGCAGGGAGCCGTCCATGGTCTCGTCCTTCCGGTGGCGCGCAGGCACCCGGCTCAGCGCCGGACCTCCTGGTCCAGGGCGTCGTCGAGCGAGCAGGCGGCCATGATCAGCGCTAGGTGGGTGAACGCCTGCGGGAAGTTGCCCAGTGGCTCGCCGGTCGGCCCGATCTCCTCGGCGAACAGCCCGACGTGGTTGGCGTAGGTGAGCATCTTCTCGAACGCGTACCGTGCTTGACGCAGCCGCCCGGCGCGGGCGAGGGCGTCGACGTACAGGAAGGAGCAGAGGCTGAAAGTACCCTCCGACCCGCGCAGGCCGTCGGGTGAGGCGGCCGGGTCGTACCGGTAGACCAGGCTGTCCGAGACCAGCTTGCGGTCGATCGCGTCCAGGGTCGACAGCCACCGCGGATCCTTCGGAGCCAGCATGCCGACACGGGGGATCAGCAGCAGGGACGCGTCCAGGACGTCCTCGTCGTAGTGCTGGACGAGGGCCTGCTCCTTCTCGCTCCAGCCCTGCGTCATCACCTGCTCCAGAACCGCGTCGCGCGTCTCACGCCAGCGGACGACGTCGGCGGGGCGGCTGAACTCCGCGGCCAGACGCAGGCCCTGGTCGAAGGCGGCCCAGGTCATGACGCGGCTGTATATGAAGCTCTTGCGCCCACCCCGGGTCTCCCAGATGCCCTCGTCCGCCCGGTCCCAGTTGTCACAGAGCCAGTCCAGCGTGCGTGCGGCCGCCTTCCAGCTGTCATAACCCGCCTGGACGCCGACCGCCCGGGCTTCCGCCAGGGCGTAGAAGGCCTCTCCGTAGATGTCCAGCTGCAGCTGGTCCATGGCCGCGTTCCCGGCACGCACGGGATAGGAGCCGCGGTAGCCCTCGAAATGTTCGAGGATCTCCTCGGACAACTGCGCGTCACCGTCCACCCGGTACATGATCTGCAGGCGCTCGCCCGGACTGCCGAGCCGTTCGTGCAGGCGTTCGACGAGCCAGCCGGTGAACGCCTGCGCCTCCTCGGTGAGCCCGATGTCGAGCAGGGCGCGCACGGAGAGGGAGGCGTCACGGACCCAGGTGAACCGGTAGTCCCAGTTGCGTTCGCCTCCGACCTGCTCCGGCAGTCCCATCGTGGCAGCAGCCACCAGCGCGCCGGTCGGGGCGTAGGTCAGGAGCTTGAGCGTGATGGCGGAGCGGCGCACCATGTCGGGCCAACGTCCGCGGTACGTCGACCTGCGGACCCAGTCCTGCCAGAAGTCCACCGCCCGCCACAGGTCCTCCTCGAGCCCGTCGACGGTCGGCGCCGACGGCGCGTCACCACCGGGCGCGCAGAAAGTGATCACCGCTCCGGAGGACTCGCCGGCCCGGAGCGTGACGGTGCCGTGGACGTCGTCGCCCTTGCGGTGGAGCGGGAACAGGGCGCGGAGGTGCAGTACGGCCCCGGGCGCGTCGAACGCGGCGTCCTGTCCGTCGACGGTCAGCTCGTGGGCGGCCCGCCCGTAGTCGAAGCGCGGGCAGCAGTCCAGGGCGAACCGTACGGTGCCGCGAACTGCGCGGATCACCCGGATCAGGGTGTGGCGGTCCGCTGGTGCGGTGCCGGTGTGGGGCGGCATCCAGTCGACCACCTCGCCCACGCCGTCTTCCGACATGAAGCGGGTGACCAGCACGGCGGTGTCGGGGTAGTACAGCTGCCGGTAGGTGGGGTTGTGCTCGACCGCCGCCAGCCGGAAGTACCCGCCGCGGTCATGGTCCAGCAGAGCGGCGAAGACGCTGGGCGAGTCCAAGCGGGGGGCCGCGAACCAGTCCAGCACACCCTTCGACGAGATGAGGGCGGCAGTCTGGAGGTTCCCGACCAGCCCGTGATCGGCGATAGGCGGGTAGCGATCCATGAATGCTCCACAGAGGTACGAGCGTCCCCCGTCACAACGTATCCGACTCGTAGATGATCGGCCCATCGTGAGGCGGGCGGGGCAGGCTCCCGACCAGTCACGTGCGGCGGGTGAGCCCCGGCACACACTGCCGTGGCCGAGAGCCAGGACGCAGGCACCGTGTTCCCACCTCCGAGGGGATCACGTTCCAGCGCCGTCCTTCCCGGTCGCCGCCGCCCGGGACGCCCGAGGCACGAAGACGGAGCACGAGGGGGTGGGACGGGTCGGCACGGCACTCCACCGGGGACCTTCGGGAGGCGCTGGATCCGGCCGGCCGATCTTCTCCAGAACGGATCTTCGCATGGCCGACGAGCAGCACTACGACGTGATCGTCATCGGCACCGGCGCGGGCGGCGGCACACTGATGCTCGGCAAGTCCGACGCCGACCAGATCCACGGCGAGGCACCACGCTGGGCCGGCGCGGTCTCCCCCGACATGCCGTTCGAGATGCTCGCGCACCACGCAGTCGACTTCTGGCTGTGCGGGGAGGACCTCCCGCTGGCCGAGAGCCGGGTCACCCTCGGCGAGGACGACGGCATCCGTCTCGCGCTGGACGAGAAGAACAACGTCGCCGGGCTCAAGCGTCTCCGGCACAAACTGGAGAAGATGCTCGGGCACCTGGGGATGCACGAACACCGCCTGCTGTCGCACAGCATCTACCTGCACAAGGGCATGCCCATCGGGGCCACAGCGCACCAGGCCGGCACCGTCCGCTTCGGCACGGACCCCGCCGGCTCGGCGATCGAGCGGCTGAGCTGACCGAGGTGAGGTGCCCGGGACCGCGCTACAGGTGGTCCCCGGGCGTTCCCGCAGCCGAGGTGTCGGCATCGGTGAGTTCTTCCAATCGGCCCTTCGTGTCGAGCCGGTAGACCAGTACCAGCGCCGGGCCGACGAACACGACCGCGATGAGCGTCACGATCCCCAGCCACCGCAGGCTGTGCGCGGCACCTGCGGCCCGGGACACCGTCAACGAAGTGGGCAGTAGGTAGGGACGCTGTGCGAAGCCCCAGGCCAGCACGGCCAGCGCGATGGTCGCCACCGCCGTGTAGCGGGACCAGCCGTAGAAACGGCGAACCAGGAACAGGACCGTGGCCAGGCCGCAGACCGCGGCCAGGATCGACATCAGCAGTCCGAGGCCGCCGGTGAGACCGTCCCAGACGTACCGTGCGTCGTCCCGGGTCACGGGCAGGGCGATGAGAGCCAGGACGACGAGAGCCGCGAAGGCGAGCCACGCCCGCAGGCGGAAGTAGTCGACGAGGTCGTCCGCCCCGAACCTCCGGGCGTCGGAACACAGGAACACCGCGCCGAGGAAGGCGGCGGCCGCGATGGCCAGCAGGCCCGCCAGGAGCGAGGTCGGGTTGGCCCAGGCGTCCGCGGAGGCGGGGGTGCCCACCGCCACCCGTCCGGAGGCGATGCCGCCGAGCACCGCGCCGAGGAAGAAAGGCGTGAGAAGCGACGAGATCGCGAACGCCGCACCGTAGACACGCCGTTGAGCCAGTCGGCGGGTCGGCTTGCGCAGGGCGAATCCGGCGCCGCGGAGCACCTGACCGATGGCTGCGAGGGCGAGCGGCAGCCACAGTGCGGCGAAGACCGCCTGGAACATCATGGGGAAGCCGGTCCACATGATGACCAGGACGAAGACCAGCCAGACGTTGTTGACCTCCCACACCGGTGCCATGGCGTGGTCGATCAGCCAGCGGGGCCTCTTGCCGCGCTCGGCGCCGCCGGCCAGCAGGTCCCAGAAGCCCGCGCCGTAGTCGGTGCCCCCGGCGCAGGCGTAGGCGGCGATGGCGACCACCAGCAGCCAGGCGATGAGGTCGGCCATCACCGGGCGCCACCGGAGGTCGTGCCGGACCCGCCGCGGGGCGCTGCCCCGACTTCCTCGGGTAGCGGCTCCCTTCTGGGCCCGTACGGCGTGTCGGCCTCGGGATCGAGCGCCCCCCGCATCGCCGTGCCCTCGTCGGCGGTGCGCCAGCGCGTGCGCATCTTCAGGACGACCGCCAGGAAGGCCGCGAACACGAGTGCGTAGACGACGATGACGATGCCGAGCATGGTCCAGATTCCGGCCGCCCGGGTGGAGGTGACGGCCTCTGACACGCGCATGTTGAAGTAGACGATCCAGGGTTGGCGGCCGACCTCCGTGGTGATCCACCCGCACTCCACCGTGACCAGGCACGCGGCTCCCGCGAGCGCGGCGCAGGAGAAGAACCAGCGGTTCAGCGGCAGATCCCGGTGCCGCCACCAGATCCAGGCGTACCAGAGTGCGAGCAGGATCAGCACGCTGCCGATCCCGGCCATGATGTCGAAGGCCCAGTGCACGATGGTCGCCTGCGTGGCCGTGGGGCGGTCGGCTGCCGGCACGGCGGTCAGGCCGGTCACCCGGGTGCTGGGCCTGAACCCGGCGAGGATGGAGTCCAGTTGGGGGATCCTGATGCCCTCGGAGACGGTCCCGTCGCTGTTCAGCCGCCCGAACACGTACTCGGGCACGTGCGTGTCGGTGTTCCAGACGATCTCCATGGCGGAGAACTTGACCGGCTGCTTGTGGAAGACGGCGCGAGCGGCGGAGTCACCCAGGAAGAACTGGACGGGCGTGAGAACCGCCGCGACGGTGAACGGGAGGGTGAATCCGAGCTTGTGATAGCGGTCGCGTCGTCCGCGCAGCCAGCCGACCGCGTACACGCCGGCGACCACATAACCGGCGGTCATGAACATCGCCACCACGAAGTGCCAGTACTGGGGCCCGAACATCGGCGTGAAGATCGCCTGTCGCACATCGACGTCGACGGGTCTGCCCTGGGAGTCCAGAGTGAAGCCCTGGGGGGTGTTCATCCAGGAGTTGGCCGCGATGATGCCGAACGCCCCCAGCACCGCGGTCAGCGGTAGCGGCACGGCCAGCCACCAGTGCGTCCACGGCTTGAGCCGGCGCCAGCCGTAGAGGTAGACCGCGATCAGGACGGCCTCGAGGAAGAACGCCCAAGCCTCCACGCCGAAGCCGAGGCCGAAGACGTCGCCCCATCGCCCCATCATCCCCGGCCACAGCAGGCCGAACTCCATGGACAGTACGGTGCCGGTGATGATGCCGATGGCGAACTGCGCCGCCATCACCGCGGACCACCGCCGAGCGAGGAGAAGGGCCACGGGATCGTTGCGCCGCAGCGCACGGTAGTGCATCAGCACCGTGATGAACGGCAGCGCGACTCCGAACGGCACCAGCAGGATGTGCGCCGCCAGGGTGAAGGCCATCTGCTCACGGGCCGGGAGGAGTTGAGGAGGTGTGTTCGCCAGATGGACGGCGATGCTGAGCATGTGCGCCTCGGTTGTCTTCCCTGCACGCAGGGGGCTGTGGAGGAACCACGGAGGAACAGGCGGCCCGCACCGGCCGGGCGACGTCAGGCTGAGGTGGCGGGTGCCCTCGTACCGGCGAGGGGCTCCGGGGAGGGATCCCGGTCGGACATCGCGAAGGCGCGTTCGCGCCGCGAGCCCGAGGCGAAGGTGACGGCCCAGCTCAGCACCGCGCCCAGCCTGCTGCGGAATCCGGTGAGGAAGGCGAGATGGACGAGGAGCCAGACCAGCCAGCCCGCCAGGCCCGACAGGTGGATCCGGCCGATCTTCACAACGGCCTTCCCGCGGCAGATGTAGGCGGCACTTCCCAGGTCCACGTACCTGAAGGGCCTGGGCTGCTTCTTCCGCGCCTCGACCGAATGGCGCACGGCACGGCCGGCGTACGCACCCGTCTGCATGGCGACCTCGGCCAGTCCGGGAAGCCGGTTGAGGTCCATGACGTCACCCGTGACGCGGATGTTCGGGTACGCCTCGAGGGTCAGGTCGGGCTGGACCGCGATGCGGCCGGCCCGGTCCTGGGTCGCCCCGGTGGCCCGGGCCAACGCCGCGGCAATGGGTGGCGCCTCGACACCAGCCGTCCACAGCACCGTACGCGCCGGGAACCGGGTGCTCGCGCCGCTCCGGTCCTTCACGATCAGCCCGTCCGCGTCGACGGCGGTGACCACCGTGCCCAGGTGGATCTCCACACCGAGGTGCCGCAGGGTCCGGGCCGCACGGTCGGCGAGGTGCGGGCCGAAGGTGCGCAACACCTTGTCGGACCCCTCGAAGAGCAGCACCCGGGCCTCGGTGGAGTCGATCGTGCGGAACTCCCGGTCGAGGGTGTGACCGGCGATCTCCCTGATCTGTCCGGCGAGTTCCACACCGGTCGGCCCGCCTCCGACGAGTGCGAAGGTGAGCCACTGCCGTCGTTCCTCGGGATCGGTGGCCGTTTCGGCCATCTCGAAGGCCTGGTAGAGCCTGCGGCGGATGTCGAGGGCGTCTTTCAGGGTCTTCATACCAGGCGCGTGCTCGGCGAACTCATCGTGTCCGAAGTAGGACTGGCGCATGCCGACAGCGACGATCAGATCGTCGTAGGGCAGCTCGAGTGCGCCACCGTCGGGCCGTCGCGCGTACACGACATTGGCACGCGGGTCCACGTCGATGGCCTCGGCGAGCAGGCAGCTCACATTCGGGCGGCGGCGCAGGACCGCACGCAGCGGCTGCGCGATCTGGCCCTCCGACAGGATCCCGGCCGCGCACTGGTACAGCAGCGGCTGGAACAAGTGGTGGGCCCGGCGGTCGACCACGGTGACCGCGACCGGTGCGCGTCGCAGGGCACGGGCGGCGAACAGGCCGGCGAAGCCGCCCCCGATGATCACCACCCGGCGGGGCGTGACGTGGTCCTCCATCAGCATTCAGCCGCCCGTCGCGAAGCCGGGGAAGAGCGTCATCCCGCCATCGACGTACAGGGTGGTACCGACGACGTAGTCGAGCAGATCGGAGGCGACGGCGACGACGGCGTTGGCGATGTCCTCCGGGTCGCCGACACGGCGGTACGGGATCAGCTTGAGCAGTTCGGCCTCGGCCTGCGGGGTCTCCCAGGCGTCCTTGTTGATGGGGGTGCGGATCGCGCCGGGCGCGACCGCGTTCACCCGGATGCGCTTCGGAGCCAACTCCTGGGCGAGGGTCTGCATCAGCATGCCCACACCGCCTTTGGAGGAGGCGTAGTTGACGTGACCGGCCCAGGGCACGATTTGGTGGACCGAGCTCATGCAGATGATCTTGCCGGCCGACCGTGAGACCTCCGGGACGACCCCGCGCCGCATGAACTCAATGGCGGCCGCCCGTGCGCACAGGAACTGTCCGGTGAGGTTGACGTCGATGACTTTCTGCCATTGGGCGAGCGTCATTTCCGTTGCCGGCGCGTCCCGCTGGAGGCCGGCATTGGCCACCATGATGTCGATGGTGCCGAAGTCCCTCACCATCCGGTCGACCATGCCCACCACCTGCTCCTCGTTGGACACGTCGGCTTCATGGGCATAGGCACGGACCCCGAAGCCCTCGATCTGCTCGACGACCTTCTCGGCCTCGTCCGCACCGACCACGTAGTTGACCACGACATCCGCTCCGGCCCGGCCCAAGGCGAGAGCGGTCGCCAAGCCGATGCCTGAGTTGGCACCGGTCACCAGGGCCTTCTGCCCCCTGAGGAGCTGCGCGGACGACATCCCCCGGGAATCGTCGGCATTTCCTGTGACCATGATCTCTCCTTCGTCGGATCGGGGGGTACCGCCGATGGGCATGCGCATGACGGGCATGGAGCATTCAGGCATGGAGCATTCGGCCGACTGACACGCTCGGGGCTGGCAGCCGAGCCGCCGCAGCGCGGAATTCCAACGGAAGCACCTTGCGCGGTCGCCAGATGGACCGGCGCGCCACCCAGACGCTTTTCATCCGGCCACGTCACCGGAACAGGCCAAGCCCCGTCGACCTCGGCCACGCGAGCCTGGAGCAGCGGATCGTGTACGCGTGCGGGCACATGGGCCACCGCGGCACGGGGGGGTCGCACTCCTTGAAGAGCGTTCCCGTACCGCGGTGCAGGTCCACAGTGGCCGTGGCTGCTCGGACTCCCGGGTCCGATGCTGGCCTTCTGCTGACTCCGGAGGGTCTACGGGACCACGTCGATGCACCCCGTCGCCGCCCGGACGGTAGCCGAGGCCGGGGGCGGCGGGCCGGGCGTTCGGGAGGTCAGCGGCGGTTCGGCGACCGTCAGTCGTCGCCGTCAGCGGCCGGGGTGGTGGACGAAGCGGTAGGTGTCGCGGTCGAGTTCGGTGACCTGGACGCCGATCGCGGCGGGGACCGCGACGTGCGCGCCCAGCACCTCCAGTACCCGGGCGGTCAGTTCGGCGCGCTGGGCGGTGGTCCGGCCGGCCAGGATCTTGACCTCCACCAGCACCACGGCCTCGCCGCTCGTGCCGTCGCCGACGATGTGGTCCGGGGCCGGGCGGAACAGGGTCTTGCACTCCGACACGGTGGTGTCGATCGCCTCGGTGACCGCCTTGTGCAGCTCGGCGGCCAGTCCGGCCCGGTCGAGGGCGAGTTCAACCGAGTGGTCGACCAGGATCTGCGGCACGGGTTCCTCCGGCTCGAACGGGCTGGGCAGCGCCGACCCTACCGCGTCCGGCTACCGCGCCCGGCTGCCGCGCCTGGCCGCCGGGCCGCTCGGGGCCCGGTACGGGAGTGGGCCCCGGCACGCGGTGGGTACCGGCGGCCGGGGCCCGGAAGGCGGCGGGGGCCGTCAGCAGCCGAAGTCGATCAGGCGGAAGGTCGCGTAGTGGTCGCCGGTGTAGTAGTCCTCGTGGTAGCGCTGGCCGGTGACGATCCGGCGGGTGCCGCGGGTCGGCGCACCGGGGGTCACCACGGTGTACTCGTGGTAGTAGCCGGACCGCTGGGAGGGCAGCACGCCCTCCTTGTTGGTGAACACCACCCCGTCCTGGCGGTACGGGAACGGCCCACCCTTGGCGATCAGTCCGAGGGTCGTCCGGGCCTGGGACGGCAGGGCGGAGACGCACACCTTGCCGCTCACCGCGGCGTGCGCCTCGGCGGCGACGGCGACGGCGACGGGCGCGAGGGTGGCCAGGGAGAGGACGGCGACGGCGACGGCGCGGGACTTCCACGCGCGTAGAGTTCGGGTCATGCCAACCAGGATGGCGAGCCCCGGAGCTCCCCGGAAGCCCCGTACGGAGTCTTCATCTCCGGTCAACTCCCCGTACCCGCCAATGACTTGACCCGTCCAGCGCCGACCACCGACCACCGGCCGACAGGCCACCGGCTGCCGGCCGCCATCGATGATCGGCGGTGGCCGGCAGCCGGGTCGGAGCGGGCCCCGGAGGCGTCAGCCGCGGGGCAGCACCAGGGACTGCACCGCCGCGAGCTTGCGCCAGTCGCTGGACACGATGCTGGCGTGCGCCCGGGCCAGCTGCTCGGTCCGGGCCCGTGCCTGGTCGACGGTCGGGTCGGTGGCGCTGATCTGCGGCGCGACGTTCTGGGCGTCCGTCATCACCACCAGGTAGTGCGAGCGGTCGTACCAGGCGGTGTCGACACCGTTGAGGTAGGAGGCGGCGTCGCCGTCGAAGACCACGAACCAGGGGCGGATCCCGGCGTCCGCGCCGGTGTACTTGCTGCGCGGGTCGCCGGCCGCCGCGCCGTGCACGGCCGGGAACAGCTGGGCCTGGCCGATCCGGCCGGCCGCGGCCAGGTCGCGCAGGTGCCGCCCGTACTCGACGTCGGTGTGCAGGGTGTCGAAGGGGTTGTTCTCCTCGACCGTCCCCGGGATCGCGTAGAGCAGCACCCGCCCGGCGAGGGCCGAGCGGCTCGGCCAGTTGCCCGCCCGCACCGCCTCGTCGACGGTGGCGTACGAGCCGCCACCGGGCTTGGCCAGCAGGTCGGCCGGGCGCAGCACCGCGTCGCCGAGGTGCGCGGCGATCAGTGCGTCGAGCTGGTCCGGGCCCATCCCCATGTTGGCCGCGAACCCGCCCTTCAGCTCCAGCTTGACCACCAGCGGCCCGGCTCCCGGGTGGGCGCCGAGCCAGACCCGGACGTCGTCGAGGCAGTGCTCCAGGTTCTTGTTGGTGCCGCCCCCGTAGAGCTGGTCCGGGGTGGCGGCGGCGGTGCAGTTGTTGGAGTTGCCGAGCGGGTTGGAGTGGCTGACCTTCCACTCCTTGGTGATGACGTCCGTCCAGAGGTCGAGCTCGATCATGCCGGTGCCGGTGTCCAGGCTCTGGGCGAGGTACTGGTAGGCGGCCGGGTCGTAGGTGTTGTGCAGGCCGACGGTGGTGGCCGAGCCGAACGGCAGGTCGCCGGTGCCGGTGTCGGCGGCGGCCGTGGCCGCGGTCGGCACCAGGACGGCGGCGCCGGCGAGCAGACCGGCGGCCAGGAGGCCGGCCAGGGTGCGGCCTGAGGTCATACGGCGTGCGGTCATCGGAATCGTCCCCCCGGGATCGGTCGTGGCGGCCGCCCGTGCGCGCCGCCGGAGGCAGCATCGCCCGGCCGGGCGTGCGCCTCGTGAAGAAGGCACGACAATAGCGTGACGGTTTCACCACCCCTACCCCGGGCCTCCCCCCGGACGGTCGCCACGCCCTTGTGGTGACGGAACGTCAGGATGTCCGACCCGGACGCTAGCGTGGCCCGCGAGCGGACGGCCGGAAGCGGTGGAGTGGCGGACGGCCGCTTGCGGCCGCAGACAGCGAAGAGCAGTGGAGGCAGCACCATGTCCCTGGTCCGGGTCCACAACTTCTCGATCTCCCTCGACGGCTACGGCACCGGCGAGGGCCAGAGCCTGGAGAGTCCCTTCGGGCACGCCACCGACCGGCTGCACAGGTGGTTCTTCGGCACCCGCACCTTCCGGCGGATGCACGGCCAGGGGAGCGGCGGCACCGGGGTGGACGACGCGATGGCCCGCACCTGGGGCGACGACATCGGCGCGGAGATCATGGGCCGCAACAAGTTCGGCCCGCAGCGCGGGCCCTGGCAGGACGAGGAGTGGAAGGGCTGGTGGGGGCCGAACCCGCCGTTCCACACACCGGTCTTCGTGCTCACCCACCACCCGCGACCCAGCCTGGAGATGGAGGGCGGGACGGTCTTCCACTTCATCGACGCCACCCCCGAGGAGGCCCTGCGGCAGGCCCGGGAGGCGGCCGGCGGCAAGGACGTCCGGATCGGCGGTGGCCCGCGCACCGTCCGCGCCTTCCTGGAGGCCGACCTGATCGACCACCTGCACGTGGTCGTGGTGCCGGTGGTGCTCGGGCGGGGCGAGTCGCTCTGGGCCGGGCTCGAAGGGCTGGAGCAGCGCTTCGACACCGAGGTGGTGGCCAGCCCGAGCGGCGTCACCCACCTCACCTTCACCCGCCCCCGCACGGCGTGACGGCCGACGGGCACCGGTGACGACCGACGGGCACCCGTGACGACGGACGGGCGGCCTCCCAGCATCCGCGCGGGGGGCCGCCCGTCTGTCCGGCATCCGGTCAGACCCGGTCGGCGGCGATCAGCACGTACTGGAAGGAGCCGTCCTTGTAGGACTCGATGAACGCCTCCTCGATGCCGGTGACCAGCGAGGTGGTGTTGCGCAGCTCCCAGTAGGGCAGGGTGTCCGGGGTCAGGTCGATGACGGCCTGCGGCACCAGGCGGTTGTCGGCCATCGCCCGCAGGTACTCGCGACGGGAGTGGATGTTGCACTCGAAGTGCGCGTTGATCTGCGAGACCCACTTCGACGGCTGACCGTACTTCGGGTTCCAGCAGCCGGTGATGGTCACGTACCGGCCGCCGACCGCCAGCACCCGGGAGTGCTCGGCGAACAGGTCGTGCAGGTCGACGTACATGCTGGACTCGTTGTTCCAGGAGCCCGCGACCGAGCCGTTCTCCAGGGGCATGTCCAGCATGTTGGCGACCCGGGAGCGGACGAACGCGCCGATGCCCAGCTCGGCGGCGCGCTTGTTGCCGAAGTCGGCCTGCTGGGTGGAGAGGGTCAGGCCCTCGACCCGGCAGCCGAAGCGCTGGTGGGCCATGACCATCGAGCCGCCGCGGCCGCACCCCGCGTCGAGCAGCGTGGAATCGGTCCTGATGTCGCCGAGGTGGTCGAGCAGCACGTCGGCCTGGGCGGACTCCAGGCGGTGCAGCTCGGCGATGACCTTCTTCTCGCGCTCGCTGTCGGCCGGGTCGCCGATCGCAGCCTGGTCGATCTCGCCGATGCCGTAGTGGTGGTGGTAGAGGCCGTCGACGTCGCCCAGGCGCAGGTTGACCGGGCGTGCCTCGTGGTCCCAGTAGCGCGCGATGTCGCCCTGGTAGGGAGTTGCCGGGCCGGGGATGACGCTGCCAGGGGTGGTGATGTCGTCGGTCAGGGACATGGGGGTCAGCTCCAGGATTCTCACGGGTGGTTATCGGAAAATGGGTGACTTCCGGGCCTGGCGGTCACCAGAAGTCGGGCAAGCTGTAACGGTGGGTGTTGGTCTGGTGCCAGTAGTGGTTGCCGTCGAGCCACGCGGCCACCCCGCGCAGGAACCGGACCAGGGTCGGCACCGGGCAGGCGAGCGCCAGCGCGGCCGACTCGGCCTCGAAGGCGTGCATCAGGTCGTTGTGCACCTCGACCGCCTTCAGGTAGCCCTCCTTGCGCGACACGCCCTCGCGCTCGGAGATCACCACCGGGAGGTTCAGGTGGAGCCCGGGGCTGGAGAGCTCCTTGGTGTACGAGTACAGGTCGTTGACGATCGTGGTCGCGTTGCCCGCCAGGGCGATCACCCGCTGCACGGCGGGCAGCGCGTGCAGCTCGACGGGCAGCTCGTAGCCGCCCACGGTGTCGGTGATCGTCGGGCAGGGGCGGAAGTTGTTGAACTGGCGCATCGCCAGGTACTCCCACACCTCCGGGACGTGGTCGGTCTCGGCCCACGCGGCCTCGGCCAGGTACCCCATGTGCAGCCGCGCCATGTCGTGCCGGAAGCGGTCCGCCTGGGAGGGCGTGGAGGCACGGACGAAGTAGTTCATCGCCGAGCGGTAGGAACGCCGGGGCGCGTCCTCGGAGAGCGAGGCCTCCCAGGCCGGGTGGTACTCCGGGGTGGTGTGCAGCGGGTCCAGCGCGGTGTGGGCGAGCAGCAGGCGGCTGCCCAGGCCGATCGGCGAGCCGCCGAGGTCCTCGCAGTAGCAGTCGTCCACCGCGTTCTCGGCGACCATCAGCCGGGCCGCGAGCATCAGGCGGTCGATGCTGGGCGCGTCGGGGTGGCAGGCCACCATGTAGCGCCCGGTGGAGAACCCGTCGAAGTCCTTCTCCCACTCCGGCGGGAAGAGTTCGATCTCGTCGACCGCCCAGGCCTTGAGCTTCACGCTGAGCGCCTCCACCCGGACCGGATCGGGCTCGGCGATCGGGTGGTGGTAGAGGCCGGGGATCGGGTCGCCGAGCTTCGGCTTCCCACCGGCCGGCGCCCCGGTGGCCTGGGGTGCGCGCGGCGCAGCGGCCGTCAGCGCGGCGGGGAGGGAGGGCACGGGCAGGGACGACGCCTGGACGTCCGGGAGCGCCGCCCCGAGTGTCGCCGTCCTGGCCGCGACGGCCTCCGGCGTCACGACCTCGACCACCGTGGTCTCGGTCACCGCCGTCTCCGTCGCCACGGCCTCGGGAGCCGGACCGTCGGGGCCGGGGACCTCCGGTGCCTGAACCGCCGGCCGGGCAGCCTCCGGCGCCGGGGCCTGCGGCCTCAACTGCAGCCCGGAGGTGCCCAGTCCGGTCGGCCCGCGGAGGATCCGTTCGATCGCCGGGGAGCTCATGGGCCCACCGCCGGGGCGGGTGCGGGACCGGCCGGGGCGGCCGTTCTGGTGCACATGGGCATGGAGCCTCCTCTGAGAGGGATCGCATGGTGTGACGGGTCGTCATACCGCCCTTCGCGA
Source organism: Kitasatospora sp. NPDC017646 (assembly GCF_044329365.1). Taxonomy (NCBI): domain Bacteria; kingdom Bacillati; phylum Actinomycetota; class Actinomycetes; order Kitasatosporales; family Streptomycetaceae; genus Kitasatospora; species Kitasatospora sp. NPDC017646. The sequence continues at coordinate 406,643 of NZ_JBIRJC010000001.1, forward strand.
TGGGGAACTCCACTCCGCGGGCCCCGTCTCGCTCGCTTCCCAACCGTAGGCGCGAGAGCCCGTTCCGGATCGCCACGGACGATCTTCTACACCCGATAGGGTGAACGTTCATGCTGACCGCGTTTGGACGCGCCCCTGGCATGCATCGGCCCACCCCGCCGTTCGGCGCTGCGCTCCCGAACCGGTCGGCCCGCCGTGCCACGGCACCGCGTCAACCCGGTGGGCTCCCCGTGTCCCGGTCCCTCCGGCGGCGTCGCATGCCGCGGACCGACCCGGCCGGCCTCCACCGTTCCCGCCCGGTGGCCGGCCCCTGCCACCGGGCGGGCGGGCCTGTCCGTTCCACCTGCGTAAGGGGGAGAAGAATGGGGGCAGCGCCGTGCGAGGAACGGGGCCAGGAAGGAAGAGCAGCGCATGGAGAGCCAGGACCGCAGCAGGACCGCAGTCGTCGAGGACCTCATGGAGCGCTTCCCCGACGTGCCCCGGGAGGCCGTGATCAAGGAGGACCTGCTGCGCGGCGGCATGGCCTTCGACGACTCCGCCCTCAGCGGCAGCACCGGCGCCGACGGGGGCGGCGAGGTCAAGCCGAAGTCGTACTTCATCTTCTCCTTCGACCACCGCACCCTGCCCGAGCTCGGCGCCGCCGCGCTGAACCGGCCGCCGGAGGAGGTCGTGCTGACCGGCGGGCCGTACGGGCTGCGCCGCACGGTCGTGTCGGTGCGGGTGAACCCGGACTCGCCGTACCGGGTCCGGCCGGGCGAGGACGGCTCGCTCGGCCTCTACCTGGACGGCGCCCGGATCGCCGACGTCGGCCTGCCGCCCATGCCCGACTACTACCGGCACACCCTGGCCAACGGGAAGTCGGTGATGGAGGTCGCCCCGACCATCCAGTGGGGCTACCTGATCTACCTCACGGTGTTCCGGGTCTGCCAGTACTTCGGCGCCAAGGAGGAGTGCCAGTACTGCGACATCAACCACAACTGGCGCCAGCACAAGGCCGCCGGCCGCCCGTACACCGGAGTCAAGCCGGTCGAGGAGGTGCTGGAGGCGCTGGAGATCATCGACCGGCACGACACCGCCCGTTCCTCCCGGGCGTACACCCTCACCGGTGGCGCGATCACCTCACAGGTCGGCGGGAGGGACGAGGCCGACTTCTACGGCCAGTACGCCAAGGCCATCGAGGAGCGCTTCCCCGACCGCTGGATCGGCAAGGTGGTCGCCCAGGCCCTGCCGCGCGACGACGTCCAGCGCTTCCACGACTACGGCGTGAAGATCTACCACCCCAACTTCGAGGTGTGGGACAAGCGGCTGTTCGAGCTCTACTGCCCCGGCAAGGAGCGCTACGTCGGCCGGGACGAGTGGCACCGCCGGATCCTCGACTCCACCGAGGTGTTCGGCGCGGAGAACGTGATCCCCAACTTCGTGGCGGGCGTGGAGATGGCCGAGCCCTTCGGCTTCACCACGGTCGACGAGGCGATCGCCTCCACCCGGGAGGGGCTGCGCTTCTTCATGTCCCACGGCGTGGTGCCGCGCTTCACCACCTGGTGCCCCGAGCCCACCACCCCGCTGGGCAAGGCCAATCCGCAGGGCGCGCCGCTGGAGTACCACATCCGGCTGCTGCGGACCTACCGCGCCGCCCTGGAGGAGTTCGGCCTCTCCTCCCCGCCCGGCTACGGGCCGGCCGGGCCGGGCAAGGCGGTGTTCTCGGTGAGTTCCTTCATGGACTCGCTGCCGGGCTGAGCCGGTACCGCCGGACGCCCGCCGCGGCGGCGCCGCCCCGGGGCAAGGGGTGGCGCCGCCGGTCTGTCGGCGGGGGTCAACTTCCGGGCATCGGGCGGACGGTGAGGATCTGCTCGGCCCGGCCGACCGGGCCGTGGACGTCGTGCAGCACCGTGCTGGTGACGCCGTGGCCGGACGGGCCGAAGCTGACGCTGGTGTCCAGTCCGGTCCAGCGGCCGTCGGGGCGGCGGTGGAAGTGGATGGTCAGATCGGTGTTGGGGAACATCCACGCGGTGGGCTGCTCCCGGACGGCGATGCCGTTGGCGGTGTCGACCAGGGCGATGAAGGCCGCGTGCGGGCTGCTGGGCTCCCCCGCGACGAGTTCCAGCGGGGTGGACAGCCAGGCGGCGGCGCGGCCGGGGGCGGTGGAGCGGCGGCGCACCTCGACCGAGGCGATGTAACCGCCGCCCCACTGCTCGTTCATCGCCCACGGCTCGAACTCCTCCGGCGCGGGCAGCCGTTCGTCGTGGGTGCCGGCGACGGCGGAGGTGTCCTGCTCGGCCAGGAACCAGGCCCGGGCCCGGACCACGGCCCGGCCGCCGACCGAGGCCACCGCCTCCACCAACTCGATGGTGCGGCCGGGGCGGAGGGTCTCCACCGTGACCTCCAGCTCGTCCAGGGCGATCAGGCCGAGTATGTCGAAGCTGATCCGGGCCAGGGCGAGGCCGTCGCCGGGGCGGCCGGCCCGGTGGCGGTCGATCGCGTGGGCGATCAGGCCGCCCACCGGGCTGAAGTGCTGCTCGTCGGGGTGCCAGGCGCCCTGCGCGTGGCCGGTCGGCTTGTAGCCGTGCTCGCCGGTGCGCTGGTAGTAGCTGTCGGGCGCGGCGGTGGGGGTGGTCAAGGTGCGCTTCTCCTCGGGCCGGATCGCGGTGGTACGGGCGGGCGCCGGGCTCGTGGCGGGCGTCCGCGATCACGATCGTAGGAGTCCGAACGGCCCGGGGAGCTGTGATGCGCCCCACACGCCCCGGCGCGCGCACGCCCTCACCCGCGCTCCGCACCGCCGACGGGGTGTCAGAACAGCAGCACGACCAGGCCGGCCGCGCCCACCGCACAGGCCGAGGACAGCAGCGCGAGCCCGACCGGTCCCGGCGGCGGCGGGCACCGGCGCACCGGATGGACCGCCAACCCGCGCCCGGGGCGGGACGGGTGGTACAGCACGGTCACCTCGCCCCCCTCCTGGTACCGGCCGCCCTCGGGGCGCTCGTCGTGCCGCACCAGCTCGACCGTCCGCCCGTCCGGCAGGCCGTACTCGATGGTCACCCGGTGGCGGTCGTGGCCCTCCGGGGTGGTGTACCGGCGCACCTTCCGCACCCGGCCGACCACGCAGACGCCCTCGCGGCGCAGCGCCCGGTCGGCGCGGCACCCCGAGGCGAGCGCCGCGGAGAGGCCGGCCAGGATCGTCGCCCCGACCAGGAGGAACCCGTCCACCACCCACACGCGGATCAATGTACCCAGCGCGCAAAGAGGTTGAGAAGACGGCGAGCCGGCGCCGCGGCTACGGCGGCACCCCGCCCTTCCCCGGCTACGGGGCTGGCGTCACACTGTCGCGAGCACGAACGGAACCACCGAAAACGGGGGCAGCATGGCCAAGCGGCCGAACAAGAAGCAGAAGAGACCGCTCGCCGCGGGCGTCAGCCGACCGCCGAAGGCCGCCCGGCGGCGGCCCGGCAAGGACGTCCGGCTCGCGCCGCGCACGGTGCGCCGCACGGCGCTCCTGGTCGGGCTGCTCGCGCCGCTGCTGATCGTCGGGCTGCTCGCGCTCGCCACCGATCCGGACTACCAGGCCCCCGGCACCGTCCTCGCCGTCCTGGTGCTGATGGCGGCCGTCGTCGGCCTGATGATGATCCGCAGCACGGGGTGGGTGATCTGGCCGGCCGTCCTCCTCGGCGTGCTGCTCCTGGTGATCCCCACGGCCGCCCTGCGCGCCCAGCTGATCGCCCACCGCGGGGTGGCCACCCGGGTCGTGGTCACCTCGGCCCACAGCGGCAAGGACAGGATGGGCAAGGTGAGCTGGACCTGCGGCATCCGGCGCGAGGACGGCCAACCGCTGCCGCACGGCACCATCGGGGGCACGGGCTGCTCGGGCGGCTCCGTCGGCCGGACCACCACCGTGCTGGCCGACCCGGACGGCTGGGCGCCGCCGGTCACCCTGGACGACGACCTGTCCTTCCGCGGCGCCGGGGTCTACGTCACGGGCGCGGCGGCCGTCCTCTGGGCCGCGCTCACCTTCGGTGCGGCGCGCCGCTCCCTGCGCGGGCGGGGCGGCCGGTAGGCACCGGGCTCCGCGCGCCGTGCCCTGAGGGACGCGAACGCGCGGAGCCGGTGGCCGGTGATCGGAGCGCCGGCAGGTGGCCGCGGTCGCGCGGTCCGTCACCGCCTGCCGGCCTGACCGCTCGACGGCCTGCGGAGCGGTTGAGCGGATGCGCCCCGGCCGGGCCGGGGCCGCACCCGTCGTCACCCGCCCCGCAGGCCGTCGAGCAGGGCGAGGGCGTCCTCGACCGAGCCCGCCGGGTCGGTGACCGGGTAGAGGGCGCCACGGACGGTGCGGTCGGCGTCGAGGACCAGGGTGAGCCGCTTGAGGCGCTCGACGCCGGCGGCGCGGAAGGTGGGCAGCCGCAGGGCGGCCGCGAGTTCGAGCCCGGCGTCGGAGAGCAGCGGGAACGGGATCCGCGCGTGTTCGCCGAACGCCGCCAGCTGGTCCGGGCGTTGGGTGCTGACGCCGTGGACGGCGGTGTCGCGGGCGGCGAACTCGCCCATCCGGTCGCGGTAGGTGCAGGACTCCAGGGTGCAGCCGGGCGCGCCGGGGACCTCTCCCCAGCCGGGCGGGTAGTCCAGGCCGCCCGGGGCGTAGGCGCCCGGGTAGCAGTAGAGCACCGTCCAGGCGCGGTCCGCGGCGACCGGGTCGGCGCGTCCGCCGGAGGCGGCGTCGAGTTCGAGGACGGGCAGCCGGTGACCGGTGAGTGCCAGCACCCGGCGGGTCTCGGCGGAGTCGGGGGCGCTGGTACCGGTGAGCGTGCCGTCGCCCAGGACGTAGCGTCCGCCCCAGTCCTGCAGGGCGACCAGTACGGGCAGCAGGCCGCGGCCCCGGTCCGTCAGGTGGTACTCGTAGCGCGGCGGGTGGGGGTGGTAGAGCCGCTTCTCCAGCACGCCGTCGGCGACCAGCGCCTTGAGGCGTTCGGTGAGCACCTTGCGACTGATGCCGAGTCCGTTCTGCAGGGCGTCGAACTGGTGGGTGCCACCGGCGACGTCCCTGATCAGGAGCAGGGTCCAGGTGTCCCCGACCACCGCCAGGGCCTGGGAGATCGCGCAGTCGGGGTCAGCCGCTTCCGTGTGCCGCATGATCAACCATTATAGTGAGTTCCCAAAGGGAACTTACTCGGTCGCCCGGACCGGTGACGAAGGGGTGGACGTGACGGAGACGGTGGGCACGACGGGAACGACTTACGCGGTAAGGCCCCGCCGACGCCGAGGCGGCGGGGCGGCGGCGGCCTTCTGGCGCTACTGGACGGCCTCGACGGTGAGTCGGCTCGGCGACCAGGTGACCACGGTGGCGCTGCCGCTGATCGCGGTCGTCACCCTGCACGCCTCGGCCTTCGAGGTCGGCCTGATCACCGGCGCCGCCTACGTCGCCTGGTTGCTGATCGGACTGCCGGCCGGCGTCCTGGTCCAGCGCCTCCCGCTGCGCGGCACCCAGGTCGCGATGGACCTGGTCCGCGCGGGCGCCGTCGCCTCCGTCCCGCTGGCGGCCGCCCTCGGGGTGCTGGGGCTGGCGCAACTCGTCGTGGTGGCGCTGCTGGTCGGATTCGCCGGCGTGCTCTTCGACGTCGGCAACTCCACCTTCCTGCCCACCGTCGTACCCAAGGAGCAGCTGACCGCCCGCAACAGCCTGGTCTCCGGCAGCATCGCGGCCACCGACCTGGCCGGACCCTCCCTGGGCGGCGTGCTGGTGCAGCTCTTCGGCGGCGCGGCCTCCATGCTGCTGGACTCGGTCAGCTACCTGGCCTCGGCGGCGCTGCTCGGCAGTCTCCCGCCGGCCGGGCAGTCGGCCGCCCGGCCGACCGGCGGCGCCGGGATGCGCGAGCAGATCCGCGAGGGCTGGCGGTTCGTCGCCCGGCACCCGGTGATCCGGCCCTGCGTCGCCGACGCCACTGCCGTGAACTTCGTCTGCGGCGGCCTGATGACGCTCACCCCGGTCTTCCTGGTCCGCACCCTCGACGCCCCGGCCGCCGCCGTGGGCGCCCTGATGGCCACCGGCGGCCTCGGCAGCCTGCTGGGCGCGGCCGCCACGCCCCGCCTGGTGTCCCGCTTCGGCGGCGGCCCCGCGCTGCGCTGGGCGGCCGTGGTCTCCACCCTCTTCGCCCTGCTGCTCCCGGCGGCCGGATCGGGCTGGGGCGCCCTGGTCTTCGCCCTCGGCAACGCCGGGTTCTCGGCCGGGGTCGTGGTCACCAGCATCGTGACCCGCACCCACCGGCAGACCCAGACCCCGCCGGAACTGCTCTCCCGGGTGATGGCCACGGTCCGTTTCGTCTCCTGGGGCGCCATCCCGGTCGGCGCCCTCGCCGCTGGCGCCGCCGCGGCGGCCTGGGGACCGCGAACCGCGCTGCTGCTGGTCGCGACCGTCAGCGTGGCGAGCCCGGCGATCCTGCTGGCCAGCCCGGTCCGCCGGATGCGCGAGCTGGCCTGAACCCCGAGGCGTTCGCGGGCGGGCGCGGCGACGGACCGAGCGGCTGGGGACCGGGGAGTGCGAGGACGGCGGCGCCGTCGGCGACCGCCGACGAGCGGCGAGGTGGATCACCCGACGCCACGCGCCCGTCCGACGGGGACCGTCGGCGCCGCGCTACAGTCCGGCCGGCCAGTTGTAGCCGCTCGGCACCGTGACGGCGGCGTTCTCGGCGGCCGTGCCGTAGACCAGGGCGATCTCGTCGTGGGCGTTGAGCGGGATCGCCGCCGGGTCTCCCGCCACCGCCTTGCCGTTGACGTACGTCGTCAGGGTGTGGGTGGCGTCGGTGTGCAGTCCGCCGAGGTGGTCGGCGGAGGTGGAGACCTGCCATTCGGTCAGGAACTGGCCCAGGCTGAAGTCGGCGCTCACCGGCGACTCGACGTGGATGACGCCGGTGGTGTCGTGGGTGTGCAGCGGGCTGATCTTCTGGGCGCTCTCGTCGATGCCGACCAGCGCGGGCACCGTCACGGCCCGCCCGTCGGCGTACACGTCGAGGTGGGTGTGGATGTGCAGGGCCGTGCCCTCGGCGCCGAGCATCGGCAGGCCGGCGGCCTTCACGGCCGCGGCGACGTCTGCGGGTGCGTCCCAGGGCGGCGGGGTGGTCCGGCCCTCGGCGGTGGTCCGCGGGTGCGCCGGTACGCCGCTGGGCGCGGTGGAGTCCTGGTTGGTGGCGATCACGACGGCGATCCCGCCGATCACGACGAGCACGAGCAGGCCGATCAGGCCGCCCACCAGCCACCTCCGGGCCCGCGCGTGGCGGACCTCCGCGGCCCGGAGCGCGGCAACGCGGGCCCGCCTCCCGGACGGCCCGGGTTTCTGCGCTGACATGGGTGCGGGCCTCCTCGGTCGAGGTAGCTTCCCTCTCAGCCTGGCAGAGTCCGCAGCTCCCAGCGCGCCGAGCCCGATGGGGCCACGTACGACCACCGCACGGTCACCGCAGGTGATCGAGAAGGCGTCGGCCCCGGCCCCCCGGTTGGGGAGCCGGGGCCGGGACCGTGGTCAGCGCTGGCCCGGGTATCCCTGCTGGCCCGGCTGGCCCGGATAGGGCACGTTCGGGACCTGCGGCGGGTACGGCTGGGCCTGCGGCGGCACCTGGGCGCCCGGCTGCGGCGGGTACGGCTGGGCCGGCGGGTAGGCCTGCGGCGCCGGGTACGGCTGACCCTGCGGGGCAGCGTGCGGGGCGGGGTAGGGCTGCTGCGGCGGGTACGGCTGGCCCTGCGGCGCACCGAAGCCCTGCTGCTGCGGGATCCCGGGCTGCCCGGGCATCGGCTGGCCCGGCATGGGCTGCCCCGGCATCGGCTGGCCCGGCATGGGGTAGCCCTGGCCCTGCGGGGTGTCGAACGGCTGCGAGCTCGGGTCGATCGACCCGGGCGGGAAGGCGGCGCTCAGCTGGTCCATCTCGGCACGCCAGATGCGGTGGATGTTCAGGCGCGTCGGGCTGCTGTTGCCCGGCAGCTGGATGTACATCGAGCTCCAGATGCTCGCCCGCTTGACCCGGTTGACCGGGAAGGCGTGCCGCGGGAAGGCCGCGACGACGTCGCCGGGGCGGTTGTTCCAGCGGTTGGCCGAGTTGATCACCACGTGGCTGTTGGTGAGCGTCAGGAAGTAGTACCTGCGGGTCAGCACGATGATCAGGCCGACGAGCGGAATCTCACCGAGCGCGGCGGCGAGCCACGGGCTGGGCCCGCTCTCCGCGTGCACGCAGGCGATGAAGGTCTCGCCCGGAGGCGCCACCTGCGAGAGCTTCTCGATGACCTGGGCCTTCTGCTTGGCCCGGAGGAATGCCATGTCTTCTGTACCTCTTACCCCGTCGTGTCCGCCGACTCGGTGCGGCGGGAAATCGGCTGAGGTTAGCAGGTGGTGATGACACTTCGAGCACCCCCGTCCCCGTGGTCCTCGGCGCCCCGCCGGGTCGCGGCCCGGCGGGGCCGAGTCGGCACACGGAGCGTCCAGGGGCGGCTTGGGAAGCCGGCGCTACCCCCTCCCCCACCCTCCCCGCGGCCGCCGTCGGTGCGGCCCTCGGCACGCGGGGCCGACTCCGGGTCGTCCAAGGGGTGGCCGGCCAGGGCCGGTTGACGGATCGGGGGCGAGAACCGGCCGCGGGGGTCGTGTTCTCGGCCCGATCGACTAAAGGAGGGGTCAAAAAACCGTGTGGCTCAGGCGTGGGCGGCGGCGCACTCCGGGTGGCCCCAGCTGCTGCCCACCTTGGTGATCTTGTCGCCCTTGGCGTACGGGCGGCTGCACGGGCAGGTGCCTGAGAAGCGGGCGTTCAGGGTGCGGGAGCCACCGCCGCGCTTGGCGGTGCTCGTGGTGGCGGAACCGGCGCTGCGCGCCCTGGGGGCCTTCGGCGCCTTCGCGGCCGCGGCCGGGTCGGGCACCGGCAGGTCGGCGGCCGTGCCGGCAGCGGCCTGCTGGGTGCGGGCGGCGTCGCTGGCGGCCTTGTCGGCGACGGCGTTCAGCGGGTCGCCGTCGACCTGGTGGGCGGGGACGTACACGAAGGTGACGTCCCGGCCCTCCAGGAGTTCGTCGATCCGCTGGATCAGTTCACGGTTGGCCACCGGCTTGCCCGCGGCCGTCTTCCAGCCGTTGCGCTTCCAGCCCTTGAGCCACTTGGTGACCGAGTCGCGGGTGTAGGTGCTGTCGAGCCGCACCTCCAGCGGAACGGCGGGGTCGGTGGCGGACAGCAGTTGCTGAAGCGCCGTCAGCTCGCCGATGTTGTTGGTGCTGTGCCCGAGCGGCCCGGCCTCCCAGCGCTGGGGCACCCCGGCGCCGTCCGCCACCACGTAGGCCCAGGCCGCCGGACCCGGGTTGCCCTTGGCTGCTCCGTCACACGCTGCAATGACTCGTTCGACCATGCCCCGATCATGCCTGGTCAGGCGGCCGGTCGCCAAAGTGGTCACAGGCGCAGCAGCGGGAGCAGCAGCGCGGCGGCCCAGCTGAAGTTGGTGGAGTTGCGGCCCCGGCCGGTCAGCGGGTCGTAGTTCTCCCGCACCGGCCCGTCGGAGCCGAGCCCCTCGGCGGTGGCGAGCAGGCGCTCCACGGCCTGGCGGGCGTCCTGGGTCCAGCCGTGGCGGCGCAGGCCCTCGATCGCGAAGTAGGTCTGGTCGAGCCAGGCCGGACCGCGCCAGTAGCCGGCCGGATCGAAGGAGGCCGAGCTGCGGGCGACGGTCAGGAAGGGCATCGAGGTGCCGAACTCCGCCGGGTCGAGCAGCAGGGCGCGTACGTACCGGCGGTCGACGGAGCGCTGGGTGAGCGACCAGCCGAGCAGCGTTCCCCGGGCGTCCCGGTTGGGGACCACGCCGGCGGTGTCGAAGCGCGGGGCGTTGTCCATGCCGGACTCCCAGGCGGCCGCCTGGCGGCAGTCCTCGGGGGCGGCGTTGGCCGGGTCGACGGTGGCGCCGTACTCGCACAGGCCCTCACCGAGGTGGTCCCGGGTCCGGTACCACCAGCCCTGGTAGGCGGTGAGCTTGGGGAGCAGTTCGCGCAGGAAGGCGCGGTCGCCGCTGTGCCGGTAGACCTCCCAGACCGCCCAGGCGGCCAGCGGGGGTTTGGAGTTGCGTTCGTTCCAGTTGCCGCCCCCGGTGCTCGGGTCGTTGTAGAAGACGCAGTCGGGGATCATCCCGGCGTCCTGCGGGCGGTCCGGGGAGTCGGTGGGGATCTGGTGGTCGAACATGGCCCGGATCTGGTCGGCGGCGAGGCCGGGGGCGAACAGGGCGGTGCCGACGGCCTGTTTCCACGTGTCCCAGGCCCAGGCGCCGTTGAACCACTTGTTGCTGAGCGAGGGGGTGACGGCGTCGTGCCGGATCCGCCCGCCGGGGCTGCCAGGGGGCCGGCCGTGGCGAGCGCGGAGGCGGCGAGGAAGTGGCGGCGGGTCAGCGGGTTCATGCGGGCTCCTCGGTGGCGGGCAGGCGGGTGGGTCGGTCCATTCGTGGGCATCCCTTCAGCACGCCGCCGAGCAGGTCTGCCCGCTTCGCGCCCACCGGCAAACAGGAGTTCCCCGACCTCACGGCCACCAGCGGGGTGGAACGCATCCTCGAACGGCTGCCCCCGCGTGCACGTCGCCCTCCGGTCGACGCCCGGTGGGCGGCTACCGGAGGTGACCCTCGATCAGGTCGGCGCCCCGGGCCGCTCCCCCACCCCGCCGGACGGCCCGGCGCATCTCCGCCAGATCGGCGCGCACCGCCGGATCCGAGGTGACCCGGTCGATCGCCACCCTCAGTGCCTCGGGGTTCGCCGTGTCGGCGTCGTCCAGGCGCTCGCCCAGCCCGAGTTCCACCAGACGCCCGGCATTGGCGTCCTGCTCGGGTGTCCGGGGGACGGCGACGATGCCGACCCCGTAGGTCAGCGCCTCCATCACCGAGTTCATCCCGGCGTGGGACACGAACGCGGTGGCCCGGCGGAGCACCGCCAGCTGCGGGAACCGCGACCGCACCTCCACCCGGTCGGGGGCGGCGCCCAGCCCGGCGCGGGCCGCACCGCCCGTGCTCAGCGCCACCTGCCACGGCCGGTCGGCCACGGCCGCCACGCAGGCACGGTAGAAGTCCGGGTGACCGTCGACCACGGTGCCCGATGACACGTACAGCAGCGGCGCGTCCGGATCGCGCGGCGACCACTGCTCGGCCTGCTCGCGCGATCCCATCGACGGGCCGAGGAAGTGGAACCGGGCGTCGAAGCTGTCGACGGCCGGCTGGAACTCCCGGGGCACGAACACCAGGTTGAGCCCGTCAGTCACCGTCATGGTGTCGTCGGGACCGAGCGGGACGCCGTACTCGGCGGCGAAGGCCGCGCAGTCGTCGGCGAGCGAGGCGAGCGCCGGATCGTCGGCGTCGATCCCCTCAGTCAACTGCCGGTCCAGCGAGTACGTCTCGTTGGAGGCGAGGTCGGGGAAGCACTGCACCCCTGGAATGCCGAGGCTCCGGGCGGCGATCCGGCCCGGCCAGTTCGTCGTGTCGTAACAGATCGCGTCCGCCCCCTCCGACGCACAGTGCTTCCGCAGCACCGGGTACGTCGCGCTCAGCGCCGCGAAGTAGTGACGCAACCAGCCGGCCACGGCCGCCGGGCCGATCGTCGCCGGCGGGGTGAACGGCGGCGGCGACGGCAGTTCCAACCAGCGCGCACCGGCACCGGAGACGGCGGCGGCATGCGCTGCGCCGGTGGCGTACACCACCTGGTGCCCGCGCCGTACGAGTTCCTCGACCAGCGGCAGCATCGGGTTGATGTGCCCGTGTCCGGTCAGGGTCACGAAGAGCAGATTCTTCCTCGGCATAGCCGGCACCCTGCCCGGAACACGGACGTAGCGCCATCACATTCCGCCCAACTGCTCTTGCCAATCAAGGACTTCGGCGAGCCACGACCATGACGGCCCACATGGGGGACAGCCGACCGATCGTGACGCAGGCGTACCGATTCGCGCTCGACGCGCGACGGGGCGTCAGGTCGCCGCGCGGTTGCGTCAGGCCGGGGCGGCCCCGCCCTGACGGCCCACGGAGCAGGATCCGGTGCGCTGGACGGGCGTTCAGCTGCCCGCGGCGCCCGGCCCGTCGAGGAGGGTCAGCTCCTCCTGGGTGAGGCGGAGGGCGCCGGCGGCGATGTTCTCGGCGAGGTGGGCGGGATCGGTGGTGCCGGGGATGGCCAGCACGTGCGGGCCGCGGTGGAGGGTCCAGGCGAGCCGCACCTGGGCGGGTGTCGCGCCGTGGGCCCGGGCGACCGTGTGGACCCGCGCGTCCCGTTCCCGGACGGCGGCCGCCTCCCGCCGCAGACCGGCGATGGCGAAGTACGGGACGAAGGCGGTGCCCTGCTCCCGGCACAGGTCCACGATTCCGCTCCCGTCGGCGCGGCGCCAGTCCAGGCCGTAGGAGTTCTGCACGCAGACGACGGGCGCGATCGCCCGGGCCTCGGCGACGTGCTCCGGCCTGACGTTGGAGAGCCCGAGGTGCCGGACCAGGCCCGCCTCTCGCAGCTCGGCGAGGGCGCCGAAGTGCTCGGCGATCGACGCCATGTCGACGCCGTTGCGGCGCAGGTTCACGACGTCCAGGTGGTCCCGGCCGAGCTGGCGCAGGTTCTCCTCGACCTGACCGCGCAGCTGGTCGGGACGGGCCATCGTGTACCACTCACCGGAGGGGTCACGCCATGGACCGACCTTGGTCACCACGACGACGTCGTCGTTCCAGGACGCCAGGGCCCGGTTGATCAGCTCGTTCGCGGAGCGCCGGGGCGAGAAGTAGAACGAAGCCGTGTCGACGTGGTTGACGCCCTGCTCGAACGCGCTGTGCAGCAACCGCACTGCGGCGGCGCGGTCGATCGGCGTGCCGTCGGAGTTGCCCATCATGCCGTTGCCGGTCAGCCGCATCGCCCCGTACCCGATGCGGTTCACCTCCAGGTCGCCGAGCTTCCAGGTTCCTGCCGCCGCCGCTGCGCTCATCGTGCTCCTCCGCCTCGTTGGTTCGTGAGGTTCTGGAGTATGGGCCGGTCAGGGGTGCCGGCGACAGGCCGACGGGCTGGGCCGAACGTCACATCCCCAGCGGGAACGATCCTCGTCCGCCCGGCCGTTGGACCTACCGTGGATGCGCTCCTGCGTCCTCAGGTCACCACCGGAATGCCGTCCGGACGGCCGGCGAGCAGGGCCGCGACGTGGTCCGCGCAGCGCAGTGCCGCCTCGGCCATGGCACTCCTTGTCATCCCGGCGACGTGCGGGGTGAGTAGGGCGTTGGGCAGGCCGAGGAGCGGTGAGGCGAAGGCGGCGTGCTCGTGGGCGAAGGTGTCGACGGCCGCGGCGGCCGGTGGCCGGGCCGGGTCGCGCAGGGCGTCGGCGAGGGCCTGTTCGTCGACGATGCCGCCCCGGGAGGTGTTCAGCAGGACCGCCCCGGGCCGCATCCGCGCGAGTTCCGCCCGGCCGATCAGCCCTGCGGTGTCCGGGGTGAGCGGGAGGTGCAGCGACACCACGTCGCTGGTGGCGAGCAGGGCGTCGAGGGATCCGACCCGGCGCACCGGCGCGTAGGTGGGGCGCCGCGCGTAGCCCTGGACGGTCATGCCCAGCGCCGTGGCCCGTTCCGCCAGCGCCAGACCGATGCGCCCCAGCCCGACGATGCCCAGGGTGAGGTCGGACAGTTCGACCGCAGGGGCCGTCGGCGCACTCCAACGGCCTTGGTGCGCGGCATCGTTGTACGGGGCGATGGTGCGGGTCAGGGCGAGCAGCTGGGCGAGGGCGAATTCCGCGACGGCGTTCGCGTTGGAGCCCGGGGTGTGGGTGACGGCGACCCCGTGCCGGGCGGCGGCGGCCAGGTCGACGTGGTCGGTGCCCGCCCCGGCCCGTCCGATCACGCGCAGGCGGTGGGCCAGCGCACGGTCGGTCGCCGCCGCGAGGAGTGCGGCCCGCAGCGGGACGCCGGCACGGGACTTGAGCGCTTGGTACCCCTGCCCGCCCCGTCCCACCTCCTCGATCAGCGCCTCCTCGTCGAACAGGTCGACGTCGGTGAACTCGACCCGGTCCGCCCATCGGTGCGCCACCCCCGCCCGGTCCTCCACCCGCCGCAGGTTCAGCGTGACGGCCAGCCCGTGCGAGACCAGGCGTTCCAGCTCACGATCGAGCAGCTCCCCCGGCGCCGCGTCCAGCAGCAGGACCCGCATCCGCTCCACGCCCCCTTCCACTCCGCCGGGATCAGCATGGCATGGAACGCGGAGACCGGATCGAGGAGTTCGTGGGCGCCGGTCGGGTCGATCCCCAGCTGCGGCCGACGCACCCCGTCGTCGCCGTCGGGCGTCGGGCGCGCGGAGAAGGCGCAGCCGTCGGCGACGGGCGACATCGGAAACTTCCACCGCTCCTACCGCCGGCCTCCACAAGCCGTCCGGCACGGCAAAGGATCCGCCCCCGCCCCGTCCGTCCCCGGTCCGAGCTGGCAGGATCTGCCGCCATGACGCACTACGAGACGTCCCGGCCGGGGCAGCAGCGCCACCGGGAACGCCGCGCCGGGAAGGCCGGGAAGAACGACACGCCGTGGCCGCGACGGCCGCTGCTGACGGCCCTGTGGATCCCGGCCGCCGCCGTGCTGCTCCCGGTCGGCGGGGCGCTCGGCGCGTTCGGCGCGTGGTTCTTGCTCCCGTCGCTGGCCATGGTCCTCACCGGGGCGATCGGGCTGATCTACGCCCTGGCGTGCCTGTGCCAGTCGGGGGCGCTGCGGGTCGTGGCACTGCTCCTGACGATCGCCCCGATGATCGCCGTCCCGCTGCTGAGCCTGAACACCGCCCAGTCCACCGTGCTCTCCATGCGCGGCACGATCCACCCGGGCACCGTCACCGACGTCAAAGTGACCCACGGCAAGGGCACGAGCTACACCTGCTCCGTACGGTACGACGAAGCCCCGGGCCGCATCCGGTCCGTCCGCTGCGGCTCCGGCGACTCGGCGGGCGAGCAGGTCAGCGTCACCGAGGACCCGGACGGCCTGGTGGACCCGGAGTTCACCGCGGAGGCCGAGAACCCGCGGTTCGACCTCGCGATGGTCGGCTCCGCCGACGCCTCGCTGCTCGTCCTCTCCGGTGCCACGGCCGGCCTCGGCGCCCTGGTCCACCTGCTGCGGAAGCGCCGCAATCCCGTTGCGCAGGCGGCGGGGTAGCGGAGATCCTCCCTGGATGGAGCCAGCAGAGCAGGAAATCGCCCTGGGTGAGGTGACGCTGCGCCGTTTCCGCGGCGAAGCGGACTTCCCCGAGTTCTTCCGGGTCATCGAGGAGTCGCTGGAGCACCTGCGGCCGTGGATGCCGTGGGTCGCCGAGCACAGCGAGGCCAAGACCGCCGCGTTCCTGGCGGAACGGGCGGAGCTGTGGGAGAGCGGGAAGGACTTCACCTACGCGATCCTGCTGGACGGTGCGATCGTCGGCGCCTGCGGGCTGTTCCGCCGTGAGGACACCGAGGAGAACGGCCGGGAGATCGGCTACTGGCTGCATCCCGCCGCCACCGGCCGCGGCATCGCCACCCGCACGGCCCGGGCGCTGGCCGAACAGGCCTTCCGGCTCCCCGGCGTGGACTTCGTCGAGATCGTGCACGACCCGGCCAACCTCGCCAGCGCCGCCGTCCCGGCCCGGCTCGGCTTCACCGAGTACCGACGCCGCCCCGCCGAGGCGCTCGCCCCCGCCGAGACCGGCGAGGAGCAGATCTGGCGTCTCCGACGCGGCTGACGGGCCGTGGGCCCGACGGTCCGCCGCCGTGGGGGAATGCGTGCGGACCGCCGGGCGACGCCGGACGAACGGGACGATCCGGCCGGACGCCGTGGGAACGAACGCGACCGGAGACTACCGTCCCCGCGCGGAGCGCCCCATCTCGAACCCCGCGTGCCGGCCGCACACCCTCTTGGCGCGGCCTCACGCGTTCGCTCCCACGCCCAGGAGACCGCCCGGCGGGCGGGCGGATAACACTTTTTCCTTCCGTCCTCCCTCCGCCCGCTCCTGCCCCGGTGATCGTCTAGTCTCGGCTGCGGCCGGCGGCGACCGGGACCTCGGCCCGCCGCCAGCTCCCGGTGAGAGGCGCCACCGTGCCGAACGCACCCGTGATCCGCAGTGACGTCCCCGGTTCCTTCCCCTGGGCCGTCTTCCACGAGCGCCACCCCGAGCTCATCCGGCGGGTCCTCGACGCGCTGCCGTACGGCCCGGCCGAGCGGGCCGCGGCCGAGCGGCTGCTCGTGGAGAGGACCACCGGCCTGCTGGAGCCGCCGGGCGAGGACACCCCGGACGCCGCCCGGTGGCGGGAGCGGGGCGGCCGCGTGTGGGGCAGGCCCTGGGGCGAGGCGCCGTTCCTGTGGGCGGAGAGCTACTTCTACCGTCGACTACTCGAGGCCACCGGGTACTTCCGGCCCGGCCCGGCGCCTGGCGATCGTCCGGCCGATCCGCTCGGCCCACTGCGCGGCCCCTCCGCCCCGCACCCGCGCATGGAGGGCGGCCAGCCTGCCGACCTCGGCGGCGGACGCTTCGCCGAGCTCCGCCGTGACGGGTAGCGGGCGGCGGTCCGGCACGGGCCGGTAACCGGCGAACGGCAGTTGAGCATCCGACACGTGCTGCCTCACAACGTCTCGACCGGATAGGCTGCTTGACCGGCCCTGCGCTCGTCGGCACACGCTCGACCGTGCAAGGCACTGCGGCCGGTCGGACTCAACCGTACGAGTCCCGGCCCAGGACCGGAACCAGCACGAAGGAGCCCCCCATGGCCGAGCCGGAGACCACGGGCCGGGGCCTCGCCCACGAGGTCGTGTCGGCGGCACTGGAGCGGGCCGCGGCCGCCGAGCACCTCAACGCGTTCATCACGCTGGACGCCGAGGGGGCACTCGCGGAGGCGGCCCGCCGTGACGCCCGGGGCGGCGGGCCGGCGCCGTGGTGCCTCGTCGTCAAGGACAACATCCATGTCGCGGGCCTGCCCAACACCGCGGGCACTCCCGCGCTCACCGGCTTCGTCCCCGACGCCGACGCGCCCGTCGTCGCGGCGCTGCGTCCGGCGGGAGCGGTGGTCCTCGGCAAGGCGAACATGCACGAGCTCTCCATGGGCGCGACCTCGTGCAACCACACCTTCGGCGCCGTCGGCAACGCCGCCGACCCGGCCCTGTTCGCGGGAGGCAGCAGCGGCGGTACGGCCGCCGCGGTGGCGGCGGGGGTCGCGGAGGCCGGGCTCGGCACCGACACCGGCGGTTCCGTCACCATCCCGGCCGCGCTCAACGGGGTCTACGGCCTGCGTCCCACCTCCGGGCGCTACCCCTCGGCGGGGATCACCCCGCTGTCCGCCACCCGGGACACCCCCGGGCTGATGGCCCGCACCCTGGGCCGTCTCACGGCACTGGACGCCGTCGTCACCGGGGAGACCGCACGGCCCGGGGACCGGGGCCGCCCGCTCCGGCTGGGCCTGCCGCGGCACGTGTTCACCGAGGACCTGGAGGGCCCGGTCCGCACCGCCTGGGAGGCGGCCGTCGACCGCCTCACCGCGGCCGGGGCCCAGTGGGTCGCGGTGGACACCGCCCACCTGGCGGAGTGCGACGCCCGGATCGGGTTCCCGCTCGTCTTCGGCGAGTTCGCCGCCGCCCTCGGCCGCTACCTGGACGAGCACCGCACCGGGCTCACCCCCGCCGAGGTCCTCGACGCGGCCGGGGACCCGGCCATCGGGGAGATCCTGAAGGCCACCGCGCTGCCCACCGGCCCCGGGTACCCGGGGCCCGCCGCCCTGCACCGGGCCCTCGCGGAGCGCCGCGCCCTCCAGGCGGCCTACACCGGGCTGTTCACGGCGAACGGCCTGGACGCGATCCTGAGCCCCAGCGTCCCGGTGTGCGCCCGGCCGCTCCACCGGCACGAGGACTCGCTGCCCCTCAACGGCCGGGACGTGCCGACCTTCCACACCCTGATCCGCAACACCTCACCCGCGGCCACCGCGGGACTGCCCTCGCTGACGCTTCCCCTCCCCGTCACCGCCTCCGCCCCCGTCGGCCTCCAGCTCACCGGCCCCCGGACGGCCGACCGGGAGCTGCTGGCCGTGGGCGCGCGGATCGACGCCGTGCTGCGACCCGCCGTGGCGGGTTGAGGCGGATCAGCCGCACGGCCCACCCGGTCATCCGAACCTCGCCGCCCCACCGACACCGGGTCAGGACGCTCGTCCCGAATAGGCACCGAGGGCGGCACGGCCTTCTACCAACCGGTGAAGCCGGCGCTCAACAGGTACGACGTCACCATCCACTGACGCGCCGACCGCCCGCCCGCTGCCCCGGTCGAGCAGCGGGCGGGCGGCCGTTCTCCAGTCGCCACACCTCAGCGGCCGCACCTCAACGGCCGCACTTCGGTGGCCGCGCTTCGGTGGACGGCCCTCAGCCCGCGTACACGTCCTCGACGTAGCGGCCGGCCTCGATCAGTCCCTGCAGCCAGTCCTGGGCCCGCTGCTCGTCAGCCCCCGGCGTGCGCTCCCGGTAGAGCGCCCGGAAGGCCTCCCGCACGCCGGGCGCCATCCGGGCACCGTCGCCGCACACGTACACCTCGGCCCCGGCCTCCAGCAGCGCCCAGACCTCCGAGGCCTCGGCCGCGATCCGGTCCTGGACGAACCGCCGCCCGTCCTGGGGCCGCTCGCTGAAGGCGGGCCGCATCGAGACGGCGCCGGCCCGCTCGGCCTCCTCCAGCTCGGCCCGGTGCAGGTAGTCCGCCTCCGGGGCGTCGCAGCCGAAGTACAACAGCGCAGGAGCGAGCCCCTCACCCTCGGTGGTCGGGGCGAGCAGCGCCCGGCGGTCGGCGACGGCACCGCGGAAGGGCGCCAGGCCGGTCCCCGCCGCGATCATGATCACCGGGGTGCGGTGGCCGATCCGGAACGCCTCCCGGCAGGGCTGGACCCGGGCCAGCACGGTGTCGCCGACGCCCACCCGGGCGAGGTAGCCGGAGCCGGTGCCCCGGAAGGTGCCCCGGCCCGAACGGGCCGGGGCGCTGAGCACGGAGACCATCAGGTCGACCTCCCGTACGCCCCCGGCCGGGAGCGCGGCGCCGGCCGGCGAGGAGGAGATCGAGTAGTGCCGGGGCCGGATCGGCGGCAGCAGTTCCAGCAGCACCGGCCAGCTGAGCGACTCCCGCAGGGCCGGGTGGTCCTCGACCAGGTCGAACAGGGTGCGCGGGTCGTCCGCGGGCAGCGCCCGCAGCGCGGCCTGCTCGGGCGGGCAGGGGTTGAGCGCAGCCAGCGCGGCGCGCTGCTCGGCGGTGGGGCGGTCCTGCAACTCGACGTGGTGGGTGAGCAGTTCCCGTACGGTCAGCGGGCGGTCGACGGCGAGGCCGGTGCGGCGGTGGGCGACGATGCTGAGCACCGTGTCGAGGTCCGCGCCGAGCAGCTTGGCGGCTCGCTCGACCAGGGCCGGGTCGTTGGCCGGGAGCACGGTCAGGTGGTCGGCGGTCCGGTAGTCGGCGCCCGCGGGCAGCGCGAGGCGGACGAGCCGCTTCACCCGGTGGTAGTCGGGATCGGTCAGGCTGCCGACGGCGGTGACGGTCAGCTCGCTCATGCCGTGCCGGGCGGCGAGCGCGTGCAGCGGTCCGCCGGTCAGCTCGGTCACGGTGTACCCGGCCTCCTCCCGCTGGACGGCCGCGGCCTCGGCGTCGCCGTAGCGCGCCAGCAGGAGGTCGCCGAGGGCCTCGGTGAACTCCCGTACCGTGCCGGCCAGATCGCCGGAGGCGTCGGCCTCGGCGCGGGCGAGCAGCCGGGTACCGCCGAGGGCGGCGAGCCGGTCGTCGACCAGGGTGGGGATGCGCTGGTAGGTGGCGGCGTAGGTGCGGTCGCCGATGCCGAGCACCGCGTACTCGACCCCGTCGGCCGCGCCGTCCGGGGCCTCGGCCAGGCGGCGGAAGAACTCGGCCGCGTCGTCGGTCGGTTGGCCGTTGTACGAGGCGGCGGTGATCACCACCGGGCGGTCGGTGGGCAGGCCGTCGGCGTACGCGTCCAGCGGGGCGGTCTCGGTGCCGCAGCCCAGTTCGGCTGCGGCTTCGGCGAGTTGGCGGCTGAAGTCGCGGCAGGCTCCGTAGTTGGAGCCGTGCAGGAGCAGCAGGCCGGTGCCCTGGCGGACCCGGCCGGGGCGCTCCGAGCGCTCGGCCGCGCCCTCGGCCCGCACCGGCCGGACCGACTGGGCCGGCAGGACGGGCCGGGCCAGCGGTGCGGGGGTGCGCGGGGCGAGGGCGAGGGTGAACCCGTCGGGCTTGATGGTGAGCGTCTGCTTGAGGGTCAGCCGGTAGTCGGCGTGGTCGATCAGCCGGTAGCGGTGGACCAGCATGCCCAGCAGCATGGTCGCCTCGTGCAGCGCGAACTGCCGCCCGATGCAAGCGCGTTCGCCGGTGCCGAAGGGCTTGAAGGCGTGCGGCGAGCGGGCCGCCTCGCACTCGGGGTCGAACCGGGAGGAGTCGAACAGCTCCGGGTTGTCGCCCCAGGCCGGGTCGCGGTGCAGCATCGGGGTCAGGACGAAGATCGGCGTGCCCGGACGGACCGGGATCCGGCCGCCGAGCAGGGTCTCCGCGCGCGCCTCCCGGCTGAACTGCGGTGCCGTCGGCCACAGCCGCAGCGCCTCGTTGAGCACCTGGCGGGTGTGGCGCAGCCGACCGACGTCCTCGTACGAGGGCTCCGGGTCGGCCTGGTCGCCCCAGAGCGCATCCACCTCCTCCTGGACCCGGCGGAGTTCGGAGGGGTGCTTGGCCAGGTAGTGCAGCGCGAAGGACAGCGCGCCCGAGGTGGTCTCGTGGCCGGCGATCAGGAAGGTGATCACCTGGTTGCGGATGTTCTCGATGTCCAGCCGGGTGCCGTCGACCGGGTGCACCGCGCCGAGCATCAGGCCGAGCAGGTCCTCGGCCGGTCCGGCCTCGGCGCCGTTCTCCGCCCGGGCGGCGATCACCTCGTCCACCACGCCGGCCAGGTAGTCGGCGTCCCGGCGGAAGGCGGCGTCGCGCTCGCTGTGGTCGACTTCCGGGTTGCGGGTCAGCCGGGTCATCGCCCAGTCCAGGCAGCGCACCATCGCCTCGACGAAGGGGTGGGGCTCGTCCCGCTCGAAGGAGCCGAAGTCGAAGCCGAATCCGGCCAGTCCGATGGTGTCCAGGGTCATCCGGGTCATGTCGCCGGGCACGTCCACCGTCAGCCCGGCGGCCGCGCGGCGGTCCCAGGCCTCGATCACCCGGCGGGCCACCTTCAGCATCACCGGGTGGTAGGTGCGCATCGAGCCGAGCGCGAAGGCGGGCATCAGGATGTCGTGCGCCCTGGCCCAGTTCGGCTCGTCGTTGTAGGCGGTGAACAGGCCGTCCCCGGTGAACTCGCGGACGTTCTCCAGCGCCGGGCCGACCGCCTTGGTGAAGCGCTCCTCGTCGGCCAGTTCCTCGACCAGCTCCAGGCTGCTGACCACCAGGATCTCCCGGCCGTGCAGGCGCTGGACGAAGACCGGGCCGTGCTCTCTGGCCAGCTCCATGGTCCGCAGCACCGGAACGCTGACCGGCGGCAGCGCGGAGATGTCCACCGCGGGGACGGTCGGGCCCTCGGTGGCGGTCCTGGTGCTGGCCCCGGCTACGGCTTCGGTCGTGGTGTCGGTCATCGGTGGGTCCCTCCCACGGCGGAAAACTTCTCGGTTCCTCCACTCTGGGCCCCCCGGACCGCCGCCCGACAGTGATCACTACATGATTGTGTAGTACTCGCACCGTCCGGAGACTTGTCTACGCCCCATCAGTTTTGGCCCGGTGCGGCAGGAGGAGAACGACGCATGCGACCGATCGAGGGCCGCCCCGCACCCGTGACCAGGCAGGACCCGGCGGTGATCTGGCGCAACCGTGTCCTGCGGCTCATGGACCACGTGCCCCTGCCCATCGCCGTCTGCGAGTACGGCGGGCGGATCCTGATCGTCAACCGCGCGATGGCCGCCGAGTTCGGCCGGCTGCCGGGGCAGTTGCGCCACCAGCGGATCCTGGAGTTCTTCACCCTCCATGACCGCGCCACCCTCCAGGCGCTCACCGAGGCCGTCCGCCTGCACCGCCGCTCGCAGTACCCGGCCCGGGTCTCCTGGACGCCCGCCGACGGCCGCGAGCGGCAGGGCGAGATGACCGTCGAGCTGATCAGCGACTCCCCGGAGGAGACCCCGAACCTGCTGATCTCACTGCGTACCCTCGCCGAGCCCGCCGCCCCGCCCGTCCCGCCGTCACCCGGCCCGGGCGCCGAGGTCAGCCCGATCGAGGCCCGCATCCTCACCGCGGCCGCCCGTGGCGCCACCACCGCCCGGATCGCCAAGGAGGTCGGCCTCACCACGGACGGCGTCAACTACCACCTCACCCGTCTCTCCCGCCGCTGGCAGCTGCCCAACCGCACCGCCCTGGTCGCCCGCGCCTACGCCCTCGGCGTCCTCGCCGCCGGCACCTGGCCCCCGGAGGCCGTCGGCCCGCGCTGACGCTCCGTTGCCCGCGAACGGACGCGTCCGGCTCGCCACCGTCCCGGACACGTGCTGTCGTAAGGCACATGATCATTTCATCGCTGGCCCGTCTGGCCGTCCCCTTCGCCATCACCGCCGTGCTCGTCCTCGCCGGCTCCGCCCCGGCCCGGGCCCTGCCGAGCGACGTCACCACCGAGCAGTGCCAGGAGAACGGCGGCACCGTCCAGGGTGGCGGCTACTGCGTCGGCGCCACCGGCGAGGACGAGTGGGGGGCCGACATCGACGGGCAGGGCATCGCCTAGGACCCCCGGGGCTCCCCGGGAAGGCGCCCCGAGGAGACCCACGGAAGACGGCCCGGTGTCACCGCCGGGCCGTCGGAATGTCGCGGACCGGTAAAAGCACCGCCCCCCGCCCCTCCCCCGCGCTGACCAGCCGCTACGCTCTGGGCCGCGCCGCGCCACGGGGGCCGGCGGGTCCACCACGGGGGAACCACTGTGCGTTACCTGGTCCGCGACCGCATGTTCGCCTTCCACGAGGAGGCCTGGATCGAGACCGAGCAGCGGGAGAAGCTCTACCGCGTGAACCGGAAGTTCTTCCGGCTGCGCCGCACCTTCGCCCTGGTCGACACCCGCGGCGAGCATGTCGCGAGCATCGTCCGCATGGCCTTCACGTTCCACCACACCCTGCTGATCAAGCAGGAGGGGCAGCCGACCGCGAAGGTCAGCAAGAAGCTGTTCAAGCTCTTCGGCGACCGCTTCAAGGTCCGCCTCGGCGACGGCCGCAAGCTGAGGATCAACGGCAACCTGTGGGACCGCGAGTTCGACATCCGCCACGAGGGCACCACCCTGGCGCACGTGTCCCGCCGCTGGTTCACCGTCCGCGACACCTACGCCGTGGACGTGATGAGCCAGCAGGACGCCCTGGTCCTGGTCATCCTCGCGGTCTGCGTCGACCACGTGCTCCAGGACGCCGAGGGCGACCAGCTGACCAACCTCTGACCCGCCCCTAGGAAGCGCCCAGGATCGCCGGGTCCTCGGCGAGGTCGGCCAGCAGGGCGTCCAGCTTGGCCCGGTCGACCGAGGGCATCACGAAGACGTGCACGTAGCTGCGCCGGGTGGCCTCGTCGCCGGGCACCATCAGCACGTCCTGGGAGGACAGCGACCACTTGGCGACCAGCTCCGGGCTCGGCTTGCGGAACCGTACGGTGACGGCGCCCGGGGTCCGGGCCGGCCAGAGCTCGACGCCGAGTTCGCGCTCCATGGCGGTCAGCCGCCGCTCCAGGTAGGCGGCGAGCTCCTGGGCCTCGCGGATCCGCTCCACCTGGTCCCGGTAGGAGTACCGGGACAGGTGGTCCCAGAGGATCAGCGGGGAGAAGCCGTTGCGCGAGCCGGCGAAGGTGGTGTCCGGGGCTCCGATGTAGTCCGGCTGGGACGGCGGGGAGATCTGGTACTTCACCTTGGTCATGTAGATGCCGCACGGCCACGGCGCGCCGGCCCACTTGTGGCCGCTCATCGCGATCGAGGAGACCATGTCGACCTCGCCGTGGCCGGCGGTGGGCAGCCGCAGGCCGAAGTCGAACTCGGGCAGCTCCGCCTCGGGTGTCCAGCCGTACGCGTCGGGGTCCTGGGCGGCCAGCCGCAGGAACGGGGCGTAGCCGGCGCCGAGTGCGCCGTCCACGTGGATCCAGAAGCCGCGGCGCACGTCCACCAGCGGGCGGCCGGTCTGCGGGCAGCTGCCGTAGACCACCTCGCGCCGCACCAGCCCGTGCCGCTCGAAGATCGGCAGGAGGCGCTCGCAGACCGCGCGGACGTCGTCGTGGGCGCCCTTGAAGGTGCTGCCGAGGTTGAGGTTGACGAAGACCGGGTGGCCCTTGGCGGCGAAGAACTCGACCAGCACGGCGAGGGCGTCGACGTCTATCTCGCCGGGGCCGTCCCAGGACAGGCCGGACGGGCCCGGGCGGGAGGGCACCTCGGTGGGCCAGGTGCGCAGGCCGGTCACCGGGTCGACCAGCGGGCACTCGTCGGCGTACTTCTCCAGGCCGACGGCGTGGAAGGTCTCCACGCCGAGGACGGCGACGGCCTTGGCGAAGGAGTAGTGGGTGTCCTCGGAGTAGAAGGCCACCGGGTGGTGGGCGTTCGGGTTCCGCCGGTCGGGGTCGGCCTTGACGTAGCGCACCCCGTCGAAGGGCGCGGCCGGCGGCTGGATCAGCGCCTTGCCGCTCAGGTAGTCCCGGGCGTTCCAGAGGGCGTACATGTTGCCCTCGGTCGAGCCCATGGACAGCATGTAGCCCCAGTACGACTCCGGGTCGGCCGGGTCGTGCGGGCGCTCGGCGTGCCAGAGCCTGGCGTAGTAGTCGAGCACGGCCCGCTCGACGACCTTGGTGTTGGGCTTGTAGCCGCCGCTCTGGAACGGGTCGCCGAGGTTGTTGATGTTGTTCGGCATGAACCGGGCGAGGTCCAGCGCGGTGCCCTGCATGTCCTGGGTGGCCTGGTAGCCGACCAGGTGCTTGCGCTTGCGGGTCAGGTACTCGTCCACGGCGTCGAGGGCGCGCAGCCGCCGGTCGTCGTCCAGGCCGCCCTCGGGGAGGGTGAAGTCACCGCCGTCCAGCTCCGGACCGGGGTCGACGGCGGTCGCGGTCTCGGTGAGGGTGAAGGCGGTCGGGCTCATGGGCGGGGCGCTCCGGGGTGCTGAGGGGTGCTGAGGGAGACGACGGTTCTCGTCGACGTCGACGTCGACGAGAACCGTCGGTGAGGACCGTCGGTAAGGATGGAACTTTCGGGCGCTCCGGGGAAGCCTCTCCGAAGAACATTCGGTCGAGACCCCACCAGGTTTGCGGATCTGCGGAACGGGCTGGAATCCTGGCAGGCATGCCGAACAATCCGCAGGCCCGGCGGGCGCCGCTCGACGACGTGGACCGGGCGATCGTCCGCGCCCTGGCCGACAACGCCCGCCTCCCGAACAACGCCCTCGCGGCCGCCGTCGGCATCGCCCCCTCCACCTGCCTGGCCCGCGTCCGGGCGCTCCAGGAGCGCGGCATCATCCGCGGTTTCCGGGCCGAACTCGACCCGGCCGCGATCGGGCTGCCGCTCCAGGCGATGATCTCGGTACGGCTGCGCGCCCACACCCGCGAGCAGAACGAGAGCTTCCGCAGCACCGCCCCCGACCTGCCCGGCGTGCTGGCCGTCTTCCACATGGCCGGATCGGACGACTACCTGCTGCACGTCGGCGTCGCCGGCCCCGAGGCACTGCGCGACTTCGTCGTGGACCACCTCACCACCCACCCCGCGGTGGCCCAGACCCGCACCAACCTGATCTTCGAACAGATACCGGGCCGTCGTTACCTCGCCCCGGGGGGCTGAGGGCGGTCCGCGTCGGAGCCGCGCGTTTACGGTTCCTCCACGAATGTGCTCGCGAAGTGGAGTTGATGCGTCCTGACCCCTTGTCAGGCGGAACGTTCCTCCCTACCTTCGTGGTTCGGGATCCCGGCCCACTTCGTCAGTTGCAGGGCGCGCGGCCCGCACCATCGCCGGAGGCACCACGAGATCTGGAGGTTTCCCATGCCCGGAACCATGATCGAAGAGATCCGCGACGCGGGTCCGCTGCTGGTCGATGACGAGACCATCGTGTTCGAGGACGACGACCGCGCCGACCGCGAGGCCACGGCGTGCCTGGCCGACCCGTGGGTGACGGCGACCACCCGGCTCGCCTGCGACTTCAACTCCTGACGTTGACCGGTTCCGCCGCCGGCCGCCACGGGTGGTCCGATGACACCTGGTCGTACCTGAACGATCCGCGGATGCCGGCGGTGGAACACGGTTGGAAGCTGCACGTCTCGGCACGGCCCGGTGAGTTGGCCGCCGTGACCGGGCTCGTCCGGCCGGTCCTGCTGCGGTACGTCTGCCACGCCAAGTGGGCGACCGGTCCGGAGGTCCTGCGGGAGCTCAATTCCGGGGTGCGCGGCGCGGCTCTGGTCGGGAAGGCGATCACGGTGTATCCGGCGCCCGGCACGGTGGTCGCGCTCGCGGAGGAGCTGGTCGAGGTGCTACGCGGGCGCGAGGGGCCGCCGGTGGTGAGCGATCGGCGGGTCGATCCGGACGCGCCGGTCCACTACCGCTACGGGCCCTTCACCGGCGACTACCGGACCGGCCGCGGCGGGCGGCTGGAATCCGTCATGGTCGGCCCGGACGGCCGGGTCTTCGACGGACTGGCGGCCGGTTCCTACCGCTGTCCGCCGTGGGCCGAGGACCCGTTCGAGCAGCGGGCGGCCGGGACGGCGCGGGCTGCCCGGGCACGGGCCTCCCCCGGACTCGGCGGCGGACGCTACCGGGTCACCACCGGCATCGCGCGCAAGCCGCAGGGCAACGTCTACCGGGCGGTCGACCTGAGCACCGGGCTGCCGGTGGTGGTCAAGCAGGCGCGGGCCTTCGTGGCCGAGGACGAGTCCGGGGCGGACGCCCGGGACCGGCTGCGCAACGAGCGGGCGGTCCTCGCCGCGCTCGACGGCCTCCCCGGGGTGCCCCGGGCGCTCGACTCCTTCCGGCACCGCTCGGACGAGTACCTGGTGATGAGCAGCTGCGGCGACCGCGACCTGCGGCGGGAAGTGCAGGAGCACGGCCCCTACGACGCCGGCCGGCTCGCCGGGCTGGCCGCCCGGCTTCTCCGGCTCCTGGACGGCATCCACCGCCGGGACGTGGTCGTCCGCGACCTGAAGCCCGACAACGTGGCGCTCGACGCCGACGGCCGGTGCCGGCTGGTCGACTTCGGGATCAGCGCACTGGACGGCGCCGCCCCGGACGGCGCGACGCCCGGCTACAGCGAGCCGGTGCGGCGCCCGGTCGGGCAGCCGGCCGAGCCCGCCGACGACTACTACGCGCTGGGCGCGACCCTCGGCTTCGCCGCCACCGGCCTGGACCCGGTCGTCGTCGACGCCGACGCCGCCGTCAACCGGGACCGCACCCTGGCCGGGCTGGCCTGGGCGCTTCCCGGCGAGGAGAACCGGCAACTCCGCCAGCTGATAGCCGAGTTGACGAGCACCGATCCGGCCGTCCGGACCGCCGGGGCGAACCGGCTGCGCACCGGGAAACCCTCGGCGCAGTCCCGGGAGCCCGTGCGGCCGCGGGTCGACGCCGACCTGCTCGGGGAGATCATCGAGCACACCACCGCGTACTGCGCCGCCGAGGCCCGGCGGATCGCCGACCCGGTGCTCGCCGCACGCGCGGCCGTCCCGGCACCGGTCGACGTCTACGGCGGGAGCGCGGGCCTGGGCCTGGAGCTCCTCCACCACCGCCACCGGCCCGGGGTGTCCGAGGCCGTCGACGCGCTGGCTCGGTGGACGGCGGACCAGTCCCGCAGCCTGTCACCGGGCTTCTACTCGGGCCGTACCGGCGTCCAACTGTTCCTCGCCGAGGCCGGCATCGGCACGGGCGGGGCGGCTCCCAGCGGGGTCGACGCCCTGCCGACGCGGGGGCCCGACGGCGGACCGCCGGAGGCGGACCTGATCGAGGGCGTCGCCGGAATCGGCGTCGGCCGTCTGTTGCTCGCCCGGCACTCCCCGGCGGACCGTGACCGGCACCTCGCCGTCGCCGCCGAGTGCGCCCGGATGCTGGCCACCGGCCGGGCCCGGCTCTCGCCCGCCGGCGCCGACACGGTCGGCAGGGCCGCCCTGCGCGAGGGGCTGGCGCACGGCGACGCCGGGGTCGCCTACTTCCTGCTGGAGTACGGGAGTTCGACCGGCGATCCGGCCGACCTGCGCCGGGCCGAGCAGGCCTGCGCGCGGCTCGCCGCCGTCACCCCGGAGCTCCTCACCCGGGCCACCGCCCGGGGGGCCACCCGCCGCTACGGCTCCTGGTGCCGGGGACTGGCCGGGGTCGGCGCGGTGCTCGTCCGGGCCGCGGACCGGCTGGGCGAACCCGGGTACCTGGCCCTCGCCGGCCGGGCCGCCCGCACCTGCGCCGTGCTCGCGCCGCGGATGCCGCTGGTCGGCCAGTGCTGCGGGCTGGCCGGCGTCGGCGACTTCCTGGTGGACACCGCCGTCGCGTACGGCTCCTCGGTCTCCCCCGGCTCCTCCGGCGCCGAGGAGTTCTGGGACGCCGCCGGCACCGTCGCGGCCGTCATCCTCAGCCGCAGCGGCGGCTCCCCGGCCCGCCCGGTGTTTCCGGACCCGGGTCTCACCCGGCCGAGCGCCACCTGGGCCGGCGGGTCCGCCGGGGTACTCGGCTTCCTGCGGCGGCTGCACGACCGGGGTGGGCCGCGCCTCGGCCTGATCGGCTGACGGACGGGGCCAGGCCGCCCCTGGCGGCGGCCGTCGGGCAGCGGCGCTATGTTCGGGTCATGGGAAGACCCGGCGGCGTGCCGTGCGTCCCCGGTCATCGGACGCGACCCACGGAGGAAGCGAGGTAGCCATGGGCCTGCCCCTGCTCGCCGGCCATGTCCTCGTGCGCCTGACGGACGGCGCACCGGAGGTCTCGGAGGCCGTCCTCGACGCCCTGGAGGCGGCCTTCCCCACGCACACCGGCCGTGGCCGGACGCGCATCGGCAACGTGTGGGACGTACCGCCCACCCTGACCCCGGAGGGCACCTGGACGGTCGCCGAAGCCGGGCCCGAGGGCACCGAGGCGATCCCCGTACCGGGCCCGGCGGTGAGCGCCTCGCAGTCCTTCGACGTTGAGAGCGCCGCTGCGCCGCCGCCGCGACGGCCCGCCCTGACCGGCGAGGCCACGGCGGAACTGCTCGGCGCGCCCGAGCACGTCGGGACGATGCTGCGGGCGCTCGCCGCGCTCTGCCGGGTGGAGGAGCAGGGCCGGGAGGAGCAGGGCCCGCAGCTGGCGGTCCGACTGCGGCTCGGGTGCGCCGACGCCGGGGTCGGGTAGGCGCCACGACCGGGCGCGGACGCGCTCGGTCCGACCCGGTCGTTCGGGCCCGTCAGGACCTCTTGCCCCGGGCGGCCGCCACCGCCCGGGCCAGCGCCACCACCAGGAGGCGCTCGACCTGCGGGATCAGCGGTGGCGCGGCCACGGCCACGACGACCGAGGCCGCCACGCCCGCCCAGGCCACCGGGCCGAGCGGGGTGCAGCCGAAGAACCGGCTGACGCCCGGCGTCTGCACGATCACCGCGAGCGCGGCCGCGGAGCCCAGCACCGTCGCCAGCACCAGCGGGCTGCGGGCCCGCCCGGTCAGGGTCTGGGCCAGCTGGGCGCCGACCACGCCGCACAGGGCCATCGTGCTGGTGCGCCGGGCCGAGCCGGGGGTGGCGCTGCCGATGAGCCAGGCGGTCGTCGCGCCGAGGGCGGTCACCAGGCCGCGGTGCCGGATCTGCCGGGCGAGCGGGGCGTCCAGCGCGGCCGTGCCCACCCGCCGGGTGGTCTCCCCGTCCGGCGGGTCGTCCCGCGGGGTGACCGCGACGGCCATCGCCGGGAACATGTCGGTGAGCAGGTTGACCAGCAGGATCTGCCGGGTGGACATCGGGGCGCGTCCGGACAGCAGGGTGCCGAGCAGGGAGAAGCCGATCTCGCCGGCGTTGCCGCCGATCAAGATGGTGATCGCGTCCGCGACGCTGCGCCACAGCGCCCGGCCCTCGTCCACCGCGTCGGTCAGCACGGTCAGTTCGTCGTCGGTGATCACCAGGTCGGCCGCGTTGCGGGCGGCCGCCGAGCCGCGGGCGGCGATCCCGATCCCGATGTCGGCGGTGCGGATGGCGGCGGCGTCGTTGGCGCCGTCCCCGACCATCGCCACCACCCGTCCCGATTCCCGAAGTGCCTCGACCACCAGCACCTTCTGCTCGGGGGCGACCCGGGCGACCACGTCGCAGTCGCCGAGCACTCGGACGCGGCCGGTGCGGTCGAGGCCGGCCAGCTCGTCGCCGGTGGCCAGGGGCAGGTCCTCGGGCCAGCCGAGGGCGAGGGCGACCGCGCGGGCCGTGGCCGGGTGGTCGCCGGTGAGCATGACGGGCCGCACGCCGGTCCGGCGCAGACCCTCGATGAGCGCCGCGGATCCGGGGCGCGGGGTGTCGGCCAGCGCGACGAAGCCCGCCAGCTCCAGGCCCTCCAACGGCCGGTCGAGCGCCTCCTCGTCACCGTCGGCGAGCGGTCGCAGCGCGACGGCGAGGACTCGCAGGCCGTCCGCGCCCAGGGCCGCCACGGTCGCGTCCCCGTCCTCCCCGGCGCCACCGCAGGCCGGCAGCACGGCTTCGGGCGCGCCCTTCACCACCAGCAGGGCCCGGCCGTCCTCCTCCGTCCCGGTGGCGGCGGCGTAGCCGCGGCTGGCCTCGAAGGGCAGCGTCTGGGCGGGGGTCCAGCCGAAGTCGTCCGGCGCGGCGGCGAGCACCGCCTCGTCGGTGGAGTGGGCGTGCACGGTCCTGCCGTCGTCGGCCGGCGGGCAGGCGCGGGCCGCCGTCCGCAGGACGGTGACGGCCGCGGGATCGTCGGCCGGGTAGCGGGCGCCGTCGGCCATGGCGACGCGGGTCACCCGCAGCCGGTTCTCGGTCAGGGTGCCGGTCTTGTCGAAGCAGACGGTGTCCATCCGGCCGAGCGCCTCCAGGGCGCGCGGGGTGCGGACCAGCACGCCCTGGCTGCTGAGCCTGCGGGCGGCGGCCAGCTGGGCGACCGTGGCCACCAGCGGCAGGCCCTCCGGCACGGCGGCCACCGCGACGGCCAGCCCGCCCCGGACGGCCTCGCGCACCGGGTGCCCGCGCAGTACCGCCAGACCCGCGACGGCGGCCCCGCCGAGCAGGGTGAACGGCAGGCTGCGGTCGGTCAGTTCGCGCAGCCGGGCCTGGACTCCCCCGGCGGGTGGGGTGCGGGCGGCGAGGTGCGCGGCCCGTCCGGCCTCGGTGTCCTCCCCGGTGCCGACGACGGCGGCCCGGGCGTGCCCGGCCACCACGGTGGTGCCCTCGAAGACCATGCAGCGGCGGTCGGCGACCGTCGCCTCGGGGGTGGCGGCCAGCTGCTTCGTGACCGGGAGGGACTCACCGGTCAGCGCGGACTCGTCCACTTCGAGCTCGTCCAGTTCGATCAGCCGGGCGTCGGCGGGCACCACCTCGCCGGTGCTCAGCTCGATCACCTGACCGGGCCTCAGCTGGGCGGCGCCGATCCTCCGGGTCCGCTCGCCGTCGACCACGGTGGCCTGCTGGTGCTGCGTCACTTCGAGTGCCGACAGCGCACGTTCGGACCGCAGCCGCTGGAAGGCACCGATCAGCGCGTTCATCGTCAGGGCTCCGGCGACCAACGCCGCGTCCACGGTCGATCCCAGCAGGGCGGAGGCGGTCGCCCCGACGAGCAGGACCGGCGTCAGGGGATCGTCGAGTTCCGCACGCACCGCGCCGACCAGCCGGCCCGCCCGGCGCAGCGACGGGTAGGCGGTGAACAGTTGCCGGACCCACGGCCCGTCGGGACGCGCCGGGCGGCGGACGGCCTTGAGCCGGGCCACAGCCTCCTTGGGCGCGAGCGCGTGCCAGGGGACGCGCGGCGGCGGATGGGGCGCGCTGCGGATGCCGACCCGCAGGGCGGCCCGCCAGGCCGAGACCAGGGCCGCGACGGTCGCCACGTTCACGGGCGAGAGCCGGGCGGCGACCGGCAGGGTGCTATGCGGCCGCCGGCCCCGGGTGACGACCAGGAGGCCGGACAGGGCGGCGCTCGCCTCGGCGAGGATCTTGGAGTGGCGGGCGACGGTGCGGGCGGCGGGGATCGCGGTCAGCAGCCGCCAGACGGGGTCGAGCCCGTTCAGCAGCAGGAGGTCGGCGCCCCACACCACCGCGCTGTCCGCGTCGGTGACCGCGACCGCGAGGTCGCCGCGCAGCAGTCCGCCGAGCAGTTCGCGGGCACAGTCCGTCAACTCGGCGCCCTCACCCGCCGGAACGCGGGCGACGGTGAGCACCACCCGTCCCGCGCGCTGGAGTTCGCGCACCTGGTCGGCCAACGAGCGCTCCGCGCCGAGGAGTCGGTCCGCCAGCGTACCGAAGTCGCCGAGCGTTCCGTCATCGGCCACCACGACGTGCAGTCCGGCACGGCGGGCGGCGTCCAGCGCGGCCTCGGCGACCGGGGCGATCTCGCGTCCGACCAGGACCGTGCCGACGTCCACGCCCCCGGCGGCCGCGACCAGCAGGCCCGTCCCGGCGTCCGGCTGCTCGGACTGGTCCGGCACCGGCCGCAGCCGGAGTTCCGCCTCGGGCCGCTCCAGGGCCGCGACGGCGGCCTGCCAGAGCCGGTCGTGGTCCCAGTCGGGCACGGTGGGGTGGACCTCCAGGACCGTCCTGCCCGTGCCGCGCAGCGAGTCGGGGTGCAGTACCACGGTGTCCACCAGCTCCAGCCGGCGCAGCCGCTCCAGGCTGCGGACCAGGACACCCTCGCGGGCGAGAGCGGTGCCCAGCGCGCTGGTGAACGCGGCCGGGCCGTAGCGCGCGGCCTTCGGGTTGCCCGCCACCAGGCCCTCGGCGGCCTCCGCCACGTTGCGGGTGAACAGCAGCGCCGCGGCCGTGCCGAGCAGGGTGCTGCCGACCGCCTGGTCCGCGAACTCCTCGCCCGGCAGCGGCCGCAGCGCGGGCCGGGCGGTTCCCGCGGCCGCCACGCTCAGCCGCCCCTGCGCACAGACCGTGTCGTGCGCGGCGTCGAAGGCGGCGGCGCCCGCGATCGTCTCCATCAGCCGGCCCGTCCGCAGCAGCGCGTCCAGGGCCAGCGCGGTGGGCGACTGTCCGACGCCGTACGCCGCGGCGCCCACCGCCGCCATCACCAGGTCGGAGCCGGTGTCACCGAACCGGCGGCGCAGCAGTGCGCGGACGTCCGGGTCCTCGCGGACCAGGGAGACCAGCGCGGTGGCCAGCCGGGGCCCGGTGCCCAGCGGGACCGCGTGCGCCGCCACGGCCGTGGCGAGGCCCACTCCGTCGCAGCCCAGGGCGATCGCCTGCTCGCGGATGCTGCCGGACCGTCCGGGGTGCACGGATTCCAGGACGTCCTGGTCCACCCGCTCCAGTCGCTGTCCGGCGGCGAGTTCGGTGGCCCGCTCCACCACGCGGTCGGTGGCCGCGTCCTGGGTCAGCTGCACCACCAGCCGGGCGAGGCCGCCGTCCCAGTAGGCGGCGATCACGTCCGGCCTCGCGGCCAGTCCGAGCGCCACCTTCCGGGCCGCCGCCTCGACGTTGTGCGCCGTACCGGCGGCCCGGGGGCGCAGCGGCAGCTGGATCCGCGAGCCCGCGTGCCAGTAGCCCGTACCCGCCTCGGCCGCGCTCCGGGCGACCCGGCCCACCCGGGTCGCCGTCCCGG
This sequence comes from Kitasatospora sp. NPDC017646, assembly GCF_044329365.1. Lineage (NCBI taxonomy): Bacteria > Bacillati > Actinomycetota > Actinomycetes > Kitasatosporales > Streptomycetaceae > Kitasatospora > Kitasatospora sp. NPDC017646. Next base: position 440,269 of record NZ_JBIRJC010000001.1, read on the forward strand.
TGGCCGACGTGGCGGTGCGGACGGTGGTGCGGGCTCCGACGCGCCCGGCCTCGACGGCCACCCGGGCGGCGGCGCGGGCTGTGGGCACGGCGGAGCGCGCGAGGACCACCGGCACGGCCACGGTCAGCCCGAGGCCCATCGCCGGTAGTCGGGCCAGTCTGCGTAGCACCACGGCTCAGCCCCGATCGGCCGCGTCAGCCGGCTTCCGCCGGGACGACCCGGCGGACCCGGCGGACGTACCGGGTCGGCTCGGCGCCTTGGCGCCCGGCCGCGAGGCCTTCGACATGGGCACCGCGGCCGGCGTGCTGCCCGCCGACGGGGCCTTCGGTTTGCTCGGCTCCACCGTCCTGTCCGGTTCGGCGGATTCTGCCGGTACAGCCGGTACAGCCGGTTCGGTCGGTTCGGTCGGTTCGGTCGGTCCGGTCGGACCGGTCGGACCGGTTTTCCCTGCGGGCCCACCCGCCCGGGCAGGCGAGGGGGCGGCCCCGGCAGCGCCCACGGGCCGCGCCTGGGTCAGCCAGACGGCGGCGGCGCCGGCCGCGGCCACCGGCCACTCGACCGCGCCCAGCGCTCCGAGCAGCCCGGCGCCGGTGTAGGCGGCGATCCGGCGGGCCCGGGGCGACACGAGGCCGACGGTGTCCAGCACGCCGTCGACCATCCCGCTGACGGTCCCGACGCCCGGCACGCGCCGCACGGCGAAGGCGACCGACTCCACCGGGCGCAGCAGCAGGGCCGTGCCCGTCGACGGGGCTGACGAAGTGGATTCCTGGTCGTGGTCGTTCATGGCCGTTTCCGATCGCTGCTCTCCGACTCGCGGGCCTGCCGCCGTACGCGCGCACCGACCCGCCGGTCCGCGTGTCCCACCCCTGCGTATGCCCGGCGGCGGCGGGTCAAACAAGTGGGATTCCGGGCTCGCCGAAGCTGGTCCCGCCGGCCCGTACCGCTGGTTTCCCCGGTCCGCCGCCGGGCAGACGCGCCGTCGCGGGGGCCCCGGCGGGGCTGTGTACCCGATCGTCCTGGAGGACGCGATGACCCGGAAGATCAAGGAGATCACGACGGCCGCCCCGATCACCGTCCCACGGCTGGCCTCGGTGCGCGACGCCGCCCGCTGGATGCGCGCCACCGCCGTCGGGGACGTCCTGGTCTCGGACGACGTGTCGGGCGACGGCCGGCTGTGCGGTCTGGTCACCGACCGGGACCTGGTGGTCCGGGTGCTCGCCGCCGGCAGGGACCCGGACGGTACGAACGTCGGCGACGGGTGCAGCTCAGAACTGGCCTCCGTCGCCCCGGACGACGACGTCGAGCGGGCCGTCGAGCTGATGCGCCGGCACGCCCTGCGCCGCCTGCCGGTGCTCGACGACGGACGGGCAGTGGGTGTGGTCTCGATCGGCGACCTCGCGAGGGAGCGGGACCCCGACTCGGCGCTCGCCGGCATCAGCGCCGCCGACCCCAACCACTGACCTCGGGACCCGAACGAGGGACCGCGCCCGCGGGCCGAGGACCGTCATCGCCCGCACCGCCACCGGGACGAGGAGTACCGGCTCCCCACCGCCTGTCGCCGCGCCGGTGCCGGGCCGTCCCGGCGGGCAGGACCACCGTCCTCGCCGCACGAACCACGCGGAGCGCGGCGTGACCCGGCGGGACCGCGGCGCGCGGCCGGCCGAGCCAGGAGAAGGACATGCCCGTGAGATTCCTCGACCGAAGCGCCGCCGGACACCAACTCGCCCAGGCGCTCCTGCGGTGCGTCGGCGACCGGTCCGACGGCCGGCTGGTCGTGCTCGGCCTGGCCCCCGGCGGGCTTCCGGTCGCGGCGGTGGTCGCCGCGACGCTGGACGCCCCGCTCGACGCCACCGTGGTCCGGCAGCTGACCGTACCCGGCTACGACCGCCCGGTCGGGGCGATCGCCGACGGCGACCCGCCGCTCTTCGACCGCGAATCGCTCAAGGTCCTCGGCGTCACCCCCGCCGAGGTCGGCGAGAGCGTCAAGCGCGAACGCGCCGAGGTGCGCCGCCGCGAGGCGCTCTACCGGGGCGGCCGGGCACCGTTGTGCGTCCAGGGGCGCACCGTCGTCCTGGTCTCCGACGGCCTGACCGACGCCCTCACCGCGCGCACCGCCGTCCGCGCCCTGCTCGACGACCGCCCCGACCGGCTGCTCCTCGCGGCGCCGCTGTGCGACGCCCGGCTCGCCGACGAGCTGCGCCGGGACGTCGACGCCCTGGTCTGCCTCCACCTGCCGCTCTACGCGCACGCCGCCGGGCCCTGGTACGGCGAGTTCCACGAGGTCACCGACCGGGAGGCGGCCGTCCTGTTGCGTCGGCACGGCCCGCGCGCCACCGCCGGCCGACCCGGCGCCCCGTCGGTCACGGTCGTCCACGACCCACCATCGGCCCAGGCTTCCGTGCGGGATGCTCCGTCAGCGACCTAACGTGGAGTCATGAAACCTCACTCTTCGTGTCCGCCGGTCGCGCGCGGCCTCCGGACCAGGCACTGGGCGCGGGTCGGCGTCGCCGCCACCGCCACGCTGCTGTTCGGTGCCACCGCCTCCGGCGGGGCCGACGCCCGGGCCCCCTTCCTCGGCCCGCTGCACACCATCACCCAGATCGCCTCCACCGTGCCGGGCAACGGGGACGTCAACCCGTACGGCACGTTCACCATCCGGCACAGCGAGGGCCGGCTGCACCGCGGCAACGTCCTGGTCAGCAACTTCAACGACAACCTGAACCAGCAGGGCACCGGCACCACCCTGGTGCAGGTGAGCCCGGACGGCACCACCAGCCTGTTCGCCCGGATCGACCCGGCGCACCTGCCCGGCCCCTGCCCCGGCGGGGTCGGGCTCACCACCGCCCTGACCGTCCTGCCCGGCGGCTGGGTCGTGGTCGGCAGCCTGCCCACCGCGGACGGCACCTCCGCCACCGCTCAGGCCGGCTGCCTGCTGGTGCTGGACAGCAACGGCACGGTCCGGGAGACCATCGCCGGGGACGGCATCAACGGCCCGTGGGACATGACGGCCGTCAGCCACGGCGACCGCGACGAGTTGTTCGTCACCAACGTGCTCAACGGCACGGTGGCCGGTGGCGGCGCCGAGGTCGACCAGGGCACGGTGCTGCGGATCACCCTGTGCCGGCAGGGTGACCAGCCGCCGCGGCGGATCGCGACCACCGTGATCGGCTCCGGCTTCGGCGAACGGACCGACCCCAACGCGCTGGTGGTCGGCCCGACCGGCGTCGGCCTCGGCCACGACGACATCCTTTACGTGGCGGACACCGTCGGCAACCGGATCACCGCGATCCCCGACGCCCTCCACCGCGAAAGCGACGCCTTCACCGGCACGGTGGTCACCAGCGACACCCACCTCAACGCCCCGCTCGGCCTCGCCATCGCCCCCGGCGGCGACATCCTCACGGTGAACGCCGGGGACGGCAACATCGTCGAGACCACCCCGGCGGGCGACCAGGTCGCGGTCCGGACGCTCGACAGCAGCGGCAACCCGCCCGGCGCCGGCGCCCTGTTCGGCCTCGCGGTGGACCTGGACCGGGACGCCGTCTACTTCGTCGACAACGCGACCAACACTCTGGACGTCCTCCACTGACGGCCGCCCCGAGCGTGCCCCGGCGCCTGGCGTCGGGGCACGCTCGATGCTTTCAACGGACTGGTCCCCCAGGGCGGTTCGGTGCCGCGAGGACTACAGCCGCTCGGCCAGCGCCTGGTGGACGCGCCGCCAGGCGTCGGCGGTCGCGGCGGCGTCGTGGTCCTCCGGGCGGTCGGCCGCGAAGCCGTACCGGGCGCCCGGGTAGGTGACCAGCTCGTGCCCGACCTTCGCGTCGGTCAGCCGCCGCTCGGCCTCCTGCCACTCCGCCTGCGGGAGGATGTGGTCCAGCCCGCCGTAGAAGCCCAGCCGGTGCACGCCGTTGGCGGCGATCCGCTCGGCCGTCTCCAGCGGCGGCACCGGGCCGACCAGCGGGAAGCCGGATTCGGATCCCCCGTCGATCGGCCGGAAAACGTCGCTGCGCATCGTAGTGCCAACCGCCGGAACCATCGAACCGGTTCCACCGCCGGTCCAGCGACAAGGACTTGGTATGAGCACGGCAAAGGCTTCGCGCGGTCGCGTCCTCCATCTGGACGGCACCGCACCCGAGTTGATGAGGTGTCCGGGCTCGACGAGCACGGACAAACCTCCCACACCCTCACACTCGGGAGCAGACGCATGCGCACACCGCTCAAGGCCGCCGCGCACACCCTCACCGCGCTGGCCCTGGCCGCCCTCGGCACCACCGCGCTGGCCACCGGAGCCGAGGCGCAACCCGCCCCGGCGGCGGCCCACTTCGGGGCCAAGCCGCTCCACCCCGGCACAGCCCGGCACACGGCCGCGACCACCAACAACACCCTCTCGGTCCGCTCCGCCGGGACCCAGGGCGTGGTGTCCCCCACCCCGAAGGTGTACCTGGTCTTCTGGGGCAGCCAGTGGTCCTCCGACCCGGCCGGGGTGGCGGCCGACATGCAGAACATGTTCAAGGGCCTCTACGGCAGTCAGGACACCTGGGGCACCATCCTCGACCAGTACTGCGAGGGCGTCGCCAAGGGCACCACCACCTGCGGCACCAAGGGCGTCCACGTCCAGCACCCGGCCACCTCCCCGCTGGCCGGCGTCTGGTTCGACAACTCCGCCGCCGCGCCCGGCAGCGCGACCGCCACCCAGCTCGGCGCCGAGGCCGGCAAGGCCGCCGCCCACTTCGGCAACACCACCCAGGCCCCCAACCTCAACGCCCAGTACGTGGTGCTCTCACCCACCGGCACCCACCCGGACGGCTTCCCCAACTCCGGCTTCTGCGCCTGGCACGACAAGACCAGCAGCTCGTACGGCACGCTGGCCTACACCAACCTGCCGTACATCCCGGACATGGGAGCGGGCGCCTGCACCACCTTCACCGACGGCCGGATGCTCTCCGGCATCGAGTCCACCGAGACCCACGAGTACGCCGAGACCGTCACCGACTTCTGGCCCAGCATCGGCTGGAACGGCGGCGGCGGGGAGATCGGCGACGAGTGCGAGAACCTGGACGCCTACGTCACCCTGAGCACCGGCACCTTCGACCTCCAGGGCCTGTGGTCCAACAGCGCCAACAAGTGCGTCACCCACGGCTAGGCGTACTGACCGAGGCGCGGGGCCGCCGGCACGCGGTGGCCCCGCGCCTCATCCCAGGCTCAGCACCGCCTCGGCGAAGGCCTCCGGCGCCTCCTGCGGAACGTTGTGCCCCACGCCGGACAGGGTCCGCACCTCGCACGGGCCGGTGAACCGCTCGGTGCCGGTCTGGTCCGCGGCGGGGATCACGCCGTTCTCCTCTCCGACCAGCACCACCGTCGGGGCCGCGACGGACGGCCGACCGGCCAGCGCCTCCTCCAGTTCCTGGTAGCGCGGGTCGCCTTCGACCAGGCCGAAGCGGTGGCGGTAGGAGTGGATCGCGACGTCCACGAAGTCCGGGTTGTGCAGGCTGGCAGCCGAGGCGGCGAAGGCCTCCCCGGCCTGCGGCCAGGTCGGGGACCAGAGCCGCCAGAGCAGCCCGCACAGCTCCTCGCGATTCTGCTCCAGCCCCTGGCGGCCCCGCTCGGAATGGAAGTAGTACTGGTACCAGAGGTTGCGCTCCGCCGCCGGCACGGCGGGCTCCATCGCGCGGGCGATGTCCTGGACGGTGTAGCCGCCCGCCGCGACCAGGCCGTGGATCCGCTCCGGCCACAGCGCCGCCGCCGCACACGCCGCCCGCCCGCCCCAGTCGTAACCGGCGACCACCGCCCGCTCGATCCCCAGCGCGTCCATGAACTCCGCCAGGTCCTGTGCGAGCGCGGCCTGCTGGCCGCTGCGCATCGTCCCCTCGTCCAGGAACCGGGTCGGCCCGTAGCCGCGCAGGTACGGCACCAGCACCTCCCGGCCGGCCTCGGCGAGCAACCGCGCCACCTCGTCGTAGGCCCGGACGTCGTAGGGAAAGCCGTGAAGCAGGATCACCGGAGCACCGGCCTTCCGGCGGCGCTCGCCGGTCCGGTGGTGGGCGATCTCCAGAACCGGCGTCGACACCCGGTGCAGCTCGTACAGCTCGTGGGAACTCGCAGTCATCCGATCATGCTCCCACGCCTGACCCCGCCGTACTGGCAGACCGGTGTCCCATCAGCGCTTCGGCAATCCGGCCGTCGGCCAAGAGGGACTGTCCGGTTCAGCCCGACGTTGTCACCACGCGACGAAGGTGACCCACGACCTGCCCCCAACGGCGGCGTCGGAGCGACAGCCGGCCGCCCCCGGATGAAACTGATCTTGAACTGGACGGAGGACCGGATCCCATGACCTTCTTCGACAGGCTCGCCCCCCACCGGGAAAGCCACGCCGCCTCCCGGGCCGGCTGGCTGCGCGCGGCCGTCCTGGGCGCCAACGACGGCCTGGTCTCGGTCGCCAGCCTCATGGTCGGCCTGGCCGCCAGCGGGGCGAGCACCTCCACCGTCGTCACCGGCGGACTGGCCGGCCTCTCCGCCGGCGCGATGGCGATGGCCGCCGGCGAGTACGTCTCCGTCAGCTCCCAGGTCGACGTCGAGACGGCCGACCGGGCCAAGGAGGCCCGCGAGCTCACCGAGGCACCGGAGGCCGAACTCGCCGAACTCACCGCCATCTACGAGAGCCGCGGCGTTCCGAGCGCCCTCGCCCGGCAGGTCGCGGAGGCCCTGCACGAGGCCGACCCGCTCCAGGCCCACCTGCGCGACGAACTCGGCCACAGCGAACACACCGCCGCCAACCCCCTCCAGGCCGCGCTCGCCTCCGCCGCCAGCTTCCTCGGCGGCGGCCTCGTGCCCTTCCTCGGCCTGCTCGCCGGATCCACCACCGCGCGGCTGTGGCTGATCGTGGCCGTGACCCTCTGCGGCCTCGCCCTGGCGGGCGTCCTCGCCGCCCGCGCCGCCGGCACCACCCTGCTGCGCCCGACCGTGCGCGTCGTGATCGGCGGCGGCCTCGCCATGGCGGTCACGGCCGCGGTCGGCCAACTCGCCCACGTCTCGGGGGTGTGACCCGACCTCGCTCGGGCCCCGCGCTCGGTCTCGCACCGAGCCCGTCCCGGGCGCAGGCTGGTAGGGGCAGTCTTGCGTCCGCGGACGGCGGGAGTCGGCAATGGACACGATGCGACCGGCACCGGGCGAGACCGGCGCGTGGGTGGTGGCGCGGCCGGGTCCGGTGGGTGGCGCGGGCCCGGGACCGTTGGAGTGGGAGCGGCGGCCGGTCCCCGAGCCGGGGCCCGGGGAGATCCTGGTGGAGGTGGAGGCCTGCGGGGTGTGCCGCACCGACCTGCACCTGGCGGAGGGGGACCTCTCCCCCAGGGCGCCCAGGTGCACGCCCGGGCACGAGGTGGTCGGGCGGGTGCGGGCGGTGGGCTCCGCCGTCGAGGACTTCGCGACCGGGGACCGGGCCGGGGTGGCCTGGCTGGCCCGGACCTGCGGCAGCTGTGCGTACTGCCGAAGCGGGCGGGAGAACCTCTGCCCGCACTCGCGCTACACCGGCTGGGACCGGCACGGCGGCTACGCCGGCCATGTGACCGCCGACGCCCGCTTCGCCTACCGGCTGCCCGAGGGCCCGCCCGCCGAGGAACTCGCCCCACTCCTGTGCGCGGGCATCATCGGCTACCGCGCCCTGGAACGGGCCGACCTGCCGCCCGGCGGCCTCCTGGGCGTCTACGGCTTCGGCGCCTCCGCCCACCTCACCGCCCAGATCGCCCTCGCCCGCGGCTCCCGGGTGGCCGTGTTCACCCGGGGCGCGGCGGCTCGCCGGCTGGCCCTGGAGCTCGGCGCCGCCTTCGCCGGCGACTCGTACGACCCCGCCCCGGAGCCGCTGGACGCCGCCATCCTCTTCGCCCCGGCAGGCGAACTGGTACCGGTCGCCCTGACCGCGCTGGACCGCGGCGCCACCCTCGTCGTCGCCGGCATCCACCTCAGCGACATCCCCCCGCTCGACTACCGGCGCCACCTCTTCCAGGAACGCACCCTGCGCAGCGTCACCGCCAACACCCGGGACGACGGCCACGCCTTCCTGGCGGAAGCCGCGCGGACCCGCCCGGTGGTGCGCGTCAACCGCTACCCACTGCGGCAGGCGGACACCGCGCTCGCCGACCTCGCCGCGGACCGGGTGACCGGGGTCGCGGTGCTGCTGCCCCCGTAGGGCCTGTTCGGCGGCCCCCCGCATCCGGGTCGGCAGGAGGCGTCGTCACCCCGTGCCGATCCGGCGGCCGGCGATCTCGCTCGCACTGATGCGGACCCACAGCGGACGGGCGCCGCCCGCCCACGGCGTGGCGCCCGGCAGAGCGGAGAGCCGCCGCTCCTCCTCCGGGTCGTCGATGCGGTGGGCCTCTCCGAGGATGAGGACGCTCCAGCCCCGGCTGCGGTGGTCGTCGATGTGGTCGACCTGGAAGGAGGCGGGCGAGCCCTCGGCGGGCGCGGCGGCGCCCCGGGGGGAAGTCCGGTAGACGACGGTCCGGGCGTCGACCGCGTAGTTCACCGGGAGCACGACCGGTGCCGCTCGCCCGGGCAAACCGATCCGGCCGACGCCGTGGGTGCCGAGCAGTTCCCAGCACTGCGGCCCCGTCAGGTGGAGCAGCAGCGGTCGCGGGCCGACGTCGGCCTGTCCGGGCGGGGCGTCGGGGCGGTGGCCGGTGAGCAGTTCCGGCCAGGGCGTGCCGAGCGCGGTGGCGATCCGGAGGAAGGCTTCCTCGTCGAACTCCGGTCCGGTGCGCAGGAGTTGCCGCAGGTAGGCCGGCGACATGTGGGTCTGGTACGCCAGCATCCCTTCGCTCAGGCCGAGTTGGTCGCAGCGCTGGGCGATCCGGCGGGCGATGGCTTCGGGTTCGGTGTGTTCGGTCATGGTTGCGGCTCCTGCACGCACGGGAGGTCACGTCCGGAACAGCGCGACCTTGAGGGCTCCGGTGTCGGCCGCGTCGGCGAAGACGTCGTACGCGTCCTGCATCTCGTCGAGCCCGAAGCGGTGGGTGACCAGCCCGCCGACCTCCAGTCGGCCGGCGGCCAGCAGGTCGAGCAGCAGCGGGGTGCTGTCGGTGTCGACCAGCCCGGTGGTGATGGTGACGTCGCGGATCCAGAGGTCCTCCAGATGGAGCACCGCCGGCTTGCCGTGCACGCCCACGTTGGCGACCCGGCCGCCCGGGCGGACCAGACGGGTGCACAGCTCGAAGGACTCGGGCACACCGACCGCCTCGATCGCGACGTCCACGCCGAGCCCGTCCCGGGTCAGCTCGCGGACGGCCTCCGGGGTGGCCTCGGCCACGGTCAGCGTGATGTCGGCGCCGAAGCGCTTGGCGGCGTCGAGACGGGCCCGGGCCAAGTCGACGGCGACGATCCGGGACGGGCTGTACAGACGGGCGGTGAGGACCGCGGCGAGCCCGATCGGCCCGGCGCCGACGATCGCGACGGTGTCGCCCGGGCCGACCGCGCCGTTACGCACGCCGACCTCGTACGAGGTGGGCAGGATGTCGGCCAGCAGCAGGGCGTCCTCGTCGCCGACGCCGTCGGGCAGCCTGTACAGGGACGTGTCCGCGAAGGGGGTGCGGACGTGCTCGGCCTGGCAGCCGTCGATCAGGTGGCCGAGGATCCAGCCGCCACCGCCGGTGCACTGCCCGTAGCTCGAACCACGGCAGTAGGTGCAGCGGCCGCAGGCGGAGATGCAGGAGACCAGGACGCGGTCCCCGGCCGTGACGGTGCGCACGCCCGAGCCGGCCTCGGTGACCGTGCCGACCGCCTCGTGGCCCAGGATCCGGCCCTGTTCCACCTCCGGGACGTCGCCCTTGAGGATGTGCAGGTCGGTGCCGCAGATGGTGACCGCGTCGACCCGGACGACGGCGTCCTCCGGGTCACGTACGACCGGGTCGGGGACGTCACCCCAGGTGCGGCGGCCGGGTCCGTGGTAGGTGAGCGCCTTCATGCCCTGATCACTCCTCTCGGGCGGCGGAGCCGGGCCGGTTCCGCTCACCCTTCCAGCGTCCGCCGCCGGCGCGCCGACGGCAGGGGCCCGGTGGGGCCCGGCCGATGGGCCGATGGTCCCCTCCGGCGCCCGGCGGAGCACGGCTCGCGGGCCTACGCTGGTCAGTGGCAGCGGGCAAGCCGTGGAGGGTTTCCTTGGCCAGCGAACCGGAGAGTTCGGCCACCGTGCCGAAGCTGCGCCTGGACGAGCTCCTGGAGGAGCTCCAGGCCCGGCTGGACGCCGCCCGGGGCACGCGCGACCGCGTCCACAGCCTGCTGGAGGCGGTGCTGGCGGTCGGGCGCGACCTGGAGCTGTCCCAGGCCCTCCATCACATCGTGGAGGCGGCGGTCACCCTGGTGGACGCCGAGTACGGCGCCCTGGGAGTGATCGGCGAGGGCCAACGGCTGTCCCAGTTCATCCCCGTCGGCATCGAGGACGAACGGGTCAAGCTGATCGGCGACCTGCCCTCCGGCCACGGCATCCTGGGCGAGCTGATCCGCCACCCCGAGCCGCTGCGCCTCACCCGGATCTCGGACCACCCGGCCTCCTACGGGTTCCCGGCGAACCACCCTCCGATGAACAGCTTCCTGGGGGTGCCGATCCGGATCCGGGACAAGGTGTTCGGCAACCTCTACCTGACCGAGAAGCGCGGCGGCGGCGACTTCGACGAGGAGGACGAGTCGGTGCTCGCCACGCTCGCCGTCGCCGCCGGGGTGGCGATCGACAACGCCCGGCTCTACGACCGGGCCCGGCAGCGGCAGCGCTGGCTGGAGGCCAGCGCCGAGGTCACCAGCACCCTGCTGTCGGGCAGCGCCGAGCAGGAGGTGCTGGACCTGCTGCTCTCCCGGGCCACCGAGATCGCCGGCGCGGACCTCGCCGTCGTCGCCGTGCCGCTGCCGGACACCCGGGAACTGGAGATGCGGATCGCCGTCGGGCTCGGGGCGGACCAGCACCGCGGTCTGGTGCTGTCGGTCGAGGGCTCGTTCATGGGCGCGGCCTTCCGCACCGGAGGCCTGGTGGTGAGTCCGGACGTCCAGAAGGACCCGCGGATCACGGCCGGACCACCGCGCTGGCAGGGCCTGGGCCCGGCGGTCGCAGTGCCCGTCGGCACCGCCGAGCGCGGCGTCCGCGGCGTGCTGCTGCTGGTCAGGGCGGCCGGCGCGCCGCTGTTCGAGGAGGGCGAGTCCGGGCCGCTGATGGGCTTCGCCGGACAGGCGGCGGTGGCGATGGAGCTCGCGGAGCGCCGCCGGGACTCCGAACAGGTGGCGCTGCTGAAGGAACGCGACCGGATCGCCCGTGACCTGCACGACCTGGCCATCCAGCGGCTGTTCGCCACCGGGATGACCCTCCAGGGCGCCACCCGCTTCATCGAGCACCCCGAGGCGACCGACCGCGTCCTGCGGGCGATCGACGACCTGGACGAAACCGCGCGCACCATCCGCGCCACCATCTTCGGCCTGCGGCTGCGCGAGTCCGGCCCGGCGGCGAACGGTCTGCGCGCCCGCCTCGTCGACGTCGTCGACCGGGCCTCGCGCTCCATCGGCTTCACCCCCGCGCTGCGGATGACCGGCCTGCTGGACGCCACCGTACCCGCCGAGATCGCGGACGCGGCCGTCGCGGTCCTGGAGGAGGCCCTCGCCAACGCCGCCCGCCACGCCCGGGCCCACGCCGTCGATGCCGCGGTCTCCGCCGGGGAGGACCTGACCGTCACGGTCACCGACGACGGCGTCGGACTCCCCGAGGGCGGCCGCCGCAGCGGGCTCACCAACCTCGCCGACCGGGCCGCCGCCCTGGGCGGCACCTTCACCGCCCGCACCCGCCCCGGGGGCGGTACCGAGCTGGTCTGGCGGGTGCCCCTACCGGAGTCCTGAGGCCGCCCGGGACAGACCCTAGTCCTCCTCGTCCAGCACGTCCCCGGCCTTGAGGCGCGGTGTCGGGGCGCCCTCGGGACCGTAGCCGAGGCGGATCAGGATCTGGACGTAGCCGGGGCCCCGGTGCGGGTCGCGGGCCTCCCAGCGCAGGTAGGGCCACTCCATGGCCTGGTGCAGCAGGGAGGCGCGGACGCCGTGGACGGTGGCGACGAGCAGGACGTGCTGCAGGGCGAGGCCGGAGCGCAGCCAGTCCGCGGGGGTGTCGCGCTCGGTGGTCAGGACCGCGATGCGCGGCTCGTGCTCGAACGACGCGGGGGCCTGGTGCTCGGCGGCGCGCAGGGCGGAGAAGTCCCGCATGGGCAGGTGGCCGGCCTGGTCCTGGGGGCCGAGCGCGGTGACCGGGATGCCGTAGGGCGGGGAGTCCCCGGTGCGGATCCAGCTGCGGCTCTCGGCGCGCTGGGCCTCGTCGGTGGTGTTGCGGCGCTCGGCCTCGGCGGTGAGGTGGAGCAGCCGGGCGGCCTCCGCGTGGTCGGGCAGCTGGAGAGTGGTGTCCTCGGCGCGGGCGGCCGCGACCAGTTCGTCGAGGACGGCCGGGGGGACCGGCTCGTCGGTGAACGGTGTGCGGATGGAGTGCCGGCGCCAGATCGCCTCGTACAGCCGCTCGGCGCCTGGGACGGGCGCGGTGGCCGCGCCGTCCAGTCGGACGGCCGCGAAGAGGTCCGGTTCGGCCGGGTCGGGCAGCAGCCGCACTTCGGGCGCCCAGCCGAGGTGGCGGGCGGCGACCCGCAGGTTGAGGACGGCCGCGCCGACGGAGATGTGCAGCGCCCGGCCCTCGGGGTCGGCGGCCGGGACGGCGCGGCTGCGGTCGGCCCGGACGTCCAGGGTGGAAGTGTCCGGCTGGAGGTGGAAGCGCCAGGGCTGGCTGTTGTGGATCGAGGGTGCGGCGACCGCGGCGGAGACGAGCTTCTCCAGGCCGGCGGCGTCGAGGGCGAGGGCGGGCATGGCGGCCTCCCGGATCGGTGTCAGCCGGAGACGGACGGCTCGGCGCACCGGCGCGAGGTGTCCCGCGGGAGCGGCGTGCCCACGGTCGTCAGGTCGGTGCCCCAGCCGTTCGCACCGTGATCGTTCCAGTACCTCATCGCCGTCTCCTCGGTCATGCCGGTGAACCACTTCCACCGTGCGACCGGGCTCCGGCGGGGCGCTTGGGCCGTTCGGCTCTGTCTCCGGGCCCTGTCGACTCAAACCCGGCGCGGGTGGTGCGGCTCGGCGGGCTCGTCGGCGTGGGCGGCGAGTACGGCCGCCTGGAGGCGGCGCTCCACGCCCAGCTTGGCGAGCAGCCGGGAGACGTGGTTCTTCACGGTCTTCTCGGCGAGGAACAGCTCCCGGCCGATCTGCCGGTTGGTCTTGCCCTCCCCCACCAGCGCGAGGATCTCGCGCTCACGCGGGGTGAGCCCGGCGAGCGCGGCGTCCGTCTCGCTCTCCTCGTGGTGGCGCAGGCTCTCCATCAGCTTGCGGGTGGTGGCCGGGTCGAGCATGGACTGGCCGGAGGCCACCGTGCGGACGGCGCCGACCAGTTCGGTGCCCTTGACCTGCTTCAGGACGTAGCCGGCCGCGCCGGCCATGATCGCGTCGAGCAGGGCGTCGTCGTCGTCGTACGAGGTCAGCATCAGGCAGACCAGTTCGGGCATCCTGTCCCGCAGGTCCCGGCAGACGCTCACGCCGTCGCCGTCCGGGAGCCGTACGTCCAGCACGGCGACGTCCGGGCGCAGCGCGGGCACCCGGGCGAGGGCCTGGGCACAGCTGGCGGCCTCACCGATGACCTCGATGTCCTCCTCGGCCTCCAGGAGGTCGCGGACGCCGCGGCGCACCACCTCGTGGTCGTCCAGCAGGAACACCCGTACGGGCTGGGACGTGTCCATGGCCTGCTCCCTGGGATGCGCCGGCGGTGACACCACCGATTCTGCGCGTTCGCGCCGCCGGGCGCACCGGGTCAGCCGCGCGGGACGACGGCGACCGGGCACCCGGACCGGTGGATCACCGCCCGGGTGACCGGGCCGAGGCGGTGCCCGGTGCGGCCGAGGACGAGCAGGTCGGCGGAGCGGGCGGCGTCCGCCAGGGCGTCGGCGGCGCGGGCGCGCCGGACGTCGACGACGGCGGGGGGCTCCGGGGCGCGGGCCAGCAGCTCGGCGAGCGCGCTTTCGCCCGCCGCCGCGGAGGCTGCCGATTCGGCGGCGGAGAGGAGCTGCCGGTCCGGCATCCAGGCATGGACGACCCGCAGCGGAACGCCGCGGACCGCAGCGGAACGCCGGGCGAAGACGAGCGCCGCTCCGGCGGGGTCGCGGGCATCGATGCCCACGACCACCTCCCGGGGCGGGCCGGTCGGATCCGGTGGGGCGGGGACCAGGACGACGGGACAGACCGCGCGGGCCGCGACGGCGAGCCCGACCGAGCCGAGTGGGCCGTGCGGCGCGGAGGAGCCGAGCACCAGCAGTTCGGCCGAGTCCGCCGCGGCCGTGATCCCGCAGGGCGCATGCCGGTCCAGCAGGGCGGTGTCGACTTCCAGGCCGGGGCTGTTCCTCCGCACCCGCTCGGCGGCGTCGGCGAGCATACCGAGCGCCCGGCCGCGCGCCTCGCTCACGCCGGGCAGTCCCGGCGCGGCGTGCTGCGGCCGGGGCCAGGCGTACGCCAACCGGAGCGGGGCGCCGCGCCGGACCGCTTCGTCGGCGGCCCAGCGGGCGGCGGCCAGGCTCGCCGGGGAGCCGTCGACAGCGGCGAGCACCAGCACGGTTCGGGCCCCGTCAGGCTGCGGCGGCGAGCCGGAGTTCGACGCCGACCACGCCGGGCACGGAACGCACCAGGCGCTCCAGGATGCCGGCGGAGACCGTGTCCGGCAGGCCGCCGGTCAGGGTGATCCGGCCGTTCTCGGAGCGGACGTCGGTGTCCACGGCGGCGCTCGGGCCGAGGGTGGCGACGAGCTCGAAGCGGACCCGGTCGGCGAGTTCGCGGTCGTCGCCGAGGTAGACCTTCAGCAGGTCGCCCCGGCTGACGATGCCGACCAGGTAGTCCTCCTCGTCCACGACCGGGAGCCGCTTGAAGTGGCCCCGGGCCATCGCCCGGGCGGCCTCGTTGAGCGGGCTGTCGGGGTGCACGGTGACCGCCGGGACGGACATCATCCGCCCGGCCGTCAGGGCGTCGGCGCGCTCGCCGTCACCGTCACGGGCGGTGAGCAGATCGGCCTCGGAGACCACCCCGACCACCCGTCCGTCGCCGGTCAGAACGGGCACTGCGCTCACCCGCCAGCGCTGCAGGGTCTCGGCGACCTCCCGGAAGTCCGCGTCGCGGCCGACGGCGACCACCGCGTGGGTCATCACATCCGCGACGGTGCTGGGTGTGCTGGTCACGGCGGCCTCCTAGGACGCGGCGCGGTAGGCGCGGGGGTGTTCCAGTTGCGGCTCGGTGTCGTCCTCGGTCCAGTCGAGGGCGGCGTGCACCGCGACCACGCCGTCCACGGCGCGGCAGAGCTGCTCGGCGATCGGGATCAGGCTGCGGCGTGGCAGCCGCCCGTTCAGCGTGACGACGCCCTCGCTGACGCCGACCCGGACGTCGCCGGGGGCGAGCCAGAGGGTCTGGCCGAGCACGTCGTGGTCGATCTCGTCGCGGATGGCCGCGTCGTGCCGCAGGAAGACCTCCAGCAGGTCCCGGCGGCTGACGATGCCGACCAGACGGCCGACCTCGTCCACCACGGGCAACCGCTTGATCCTGTGCTTGTCCATCGCACGGGCGGCCTCCGGCACCGACCAGCCCGGGCGGGCCGTGACGGCGGGACTGGTCATCAGCCCGCCGGCCGTCTCCGCCTCGGCGCGGGCGCGGTCCTCGGCGCCCAGCCAGCGCCCCGGGAAGCGACCCTCGGGGTCGGGCAGGACTGCCTCCTTGCGGAGCAGGTCGGCCTCGGACACCATGCCGATCGGCCGCCCCTGGTCGTCGATCACCGGGATGGCGGTGATGTCGTTGCGGTGGAACAGCGCGGCAACCTCCTTGAACGGTGTGTCGGGCCGGGCGGTGACGACCTCACGGGTCATCACGTCGCTGACGCTGCGGTGCTGCATCGTCCTCTCCTCCTCGGATGGTCCCGCCTCCACTGTCCGCCCGCCGGAAGCCGCCTGACAGGGCCGTACGGTCCCCGCCGGGGGCCGGGTCGGCCCAGGGCGGCGAGTCCGCACGGCCGGACGGCGGCAGGGGCGCCCGAGGTGGGCCGTCCGGGCAAGGAGCGGCACGCCTGTGGCGGACGGGCGTGTGGGCCGTTGCGCTGAACGGCAGTCCGCCGGAGATGCCCCGCACCCTCCCGTCGCCCAGTCTTGGACGGAATCCGGGGTCCTCGCGCCGGCGACGAACCGCAGCGGCGGCCGGAGTGCCAGCGTCGATCGGAGGGAGAGCGGAGTGGCGGAGCAAGGTGGTCAGCCTCGCCGCGCCAGGTGGATCCGCTCCGGATCCACCTGGCTGCGGGGGCGGACGGCCACGCTGCGCGACGCCCCGTTCCCGCGCCGGCTGGTGGCACAGCTGATCCACATCCACGTTCTGGACACCGCCACCCGCCTCGCGGCGCAGACCTTCCTGACCGCCGTCCCGGTGCTGTTCGTGCTGGCCGCCTTCATGCCCCACGAGGTGCGCGACAGCGTCTCCGAGTCCCTGCGCACCGTCCTTGGGCTGCGCGGCGCCTCACTCGACGAGGTCAGACAGGTGCTCCACGCCAGCAGCTCACAGACCACCGACGCCTTCGGCACCGTCGGAGTCCTGGTGACCCTGCTCTCGGCCACGAGTTGCAGCCGCGTCCTCCAGCGCCTGTGCGAGCGGAGCTGGCACCTGCCCCATCTCTCGGGACGCCTCGCGGCCTGGCGGTGGCTCGCCTGGCTGTTGATGTGGCTCACCGCCCTGACCGTCCAGGGGCAGGTGCGGTCCGGTTTCGGCGTGGGCGTCGGCCTCGGGATCCTCCTGTACCTGCTCACGGCCGCTCTGCTCTGGTGGTGGACACAGCACCTGCTGCTCGGCGGCCGTGTCCCCTGGCTCCCGCTGCTGCCCGGGGCCGCCCTGACCAGTGCCGCGCTGACGGCGCTCACCTGGGCGTCGCGGCTCTACATCCCCCGCTCGCTGGACCGCAGCGTGACGCAGTTCGGCCCCCTCGGTCTGGTCTTCACCCTGCTCAGCTGGCTCATCGTGGTGTTCACGGCCATCACGCTCGGAATCGGCATCGGGTACGTGGTGGCGTGCCAGGGCCGACTGGCCCGGCTGCTGGCGACTCCGGAGCCGGCCCCGGTGGACGAATGAGGTCCGCGAGACGCGGGCCCGGCCCCTGGCGGGATCGCCGGGGGCCGGGCCCGGAGTCGCGGTCAGGACTTGGGACGCTCCTCCCAGGAGCTCGTCAGATCCTTCCTGGTCGTTCCGGCGCACAGCGCCCAGATGACGAAGGCGTCGATCGCGATCAGGACGACCGCCCAGTAGGGGTAGTAGGGCAGCCACAGGAAGTTGGCGATCATTCCGAGCCCGGCGACGACGACGCCGACGACCCGGGCCCAGACGGCGCCGCTGAACAGCGCCACGCCCGCCAGCACGATGACGATCCCGAGGATCAGGTGGATCCATCCCCATCCCGTGGTGTTCATCGAGTACACGTAGTGCCGGGTGACGACTATCAGGTTGTCCTTGGCGATGCCGGCGATCCCCTCGAAGATCGCCATGGTGCCTCCGGCGATCAGCATGATCGCGGCGAAGACGGTCCACCCGGTCGCGAAGGGGCGGTGTTCGGGTGCCCGGGCGGTGCGGTCCGCCTCGGTGGCGCTGTCGGTCATGACATGGACTCCTTCGGTAGCGGCCGCCTCGCCGGGAACGGGAGGTGGGAGGGACGAGAAGCTGCGTGGAGGGGATCCGTCGGGCCGACGCCCTCCCGGACCCCGGCCGGCTCGGGTGGGGGCTGCAGGAGGTCGGTGAGGCGGAGGAGAGCGAGGATCCGCCCGAACCCCGGCCGGACGCCGCTCAACCGGAACCCGGTGTGGTGGACGCGGCACATCCGGCGGACCTGGAGAAGGGTGTGCACACCGGCGGCGTCGCAGAAGGTGAGGGCCGTGACGTCGAGGTCCAGCCGTTGCGGGCCGGCCGCGAGAGCCCGGACGACGGCGTCGATCACGAGCGGCGCGGTGGCGATGTCGAGCTCGCCCTCCAACGCCACCGACACGGTGCCCTGACACGCCCCGGTCCTGGTGCGCAGTAGGTCGTCGTCTTCCATTGCGACCGCCTCGGAAGCTCAGCTGACGGAGGGACCTCGGTGAGGGAGCCCTGGAACCACCGTAGGACCGGGTCGTCCGGCCGGTCGTGGGCCGCATGGACCCGCAGCCCTGGTCCGTACGGCCTCGTTCGACGCTCCGACCGCGCACGGCAGCGGCGTCGTGACGCTCAGTCCTGCGGACGACCGGCCCCCGGCTCGTGGGCCGGACGGCCCATGGCGCTCCGGCCGCGCCCTGCGAACGTCGTAAGGGAGGGATCGTCCCACCGCGTCCAGCAAGGAGGCGAGACCAATGCCCGGCATCCGCCACCAGGCATCGCGTCCCACCGTCGCACTCGGACCGGCCGAACTCGGACGAGTCGACTGGATCCTGATCGGTTCGTCGATGATCGTCGCCGGCGCGCTCAAGCACGCGCTGTCAGGGGTCGTCGGGATCGCCAAGGAGATGGTGCAACCCGCTCCGCAACCTGCGCCCGCGTCGGTCCGCCCCGCACCAGCCGCCGGCCACGGCGTCGACGAGAGGGACGGATGGATCCTCATCAGCGCCCTGTTCGTCATGACGGCCGCGACGGCCCACGGCATCGCACGCGTCCTGGAGAGCGTCAGGATCGCCGCGCACCCGACGCACCCGCAGGTGCGGGCGTGACGCCCCCGGCACCCGAAGCACGCGACCGGCGTCCCGGGCCCGCACCCGATTGGCCGCCTGGGGCAGCGGCCGCGGTCCGCGCGCGGCGACACTGACCGGGTGGAACCGATGACCGCCGACGCTGTCGCCGACTTCGCCCTCGCGTACGCCGAACGGACCAGCGCCGACCACGCCGCGCTCACCGCCGCGGTCGACGACGGCCGGATCGACGCACGCGCGGGCGTGTGAACCCTTCGGGAGGTGTCGTGAACCGGTGGAGGGCGCTGATCATCCTCGGGATGGCGCAGTTCCTCATGGTGCTGGACGCCTCGGTGATGAACGTGTCGATCAGCCAGCTGGTCACCGACTTCGACACGGAGGTGACGGCGATCCAGGCGGTCATCACCCTCTACACGCTGGTCATGGCCGCCTTCATGATCACGGGCGGCAAACTCGGCGACATGTTCGGGCGCCGCCGGGTGTTCGCCGGCGGTCTCGTGGTCTACGGAGTGGGATCGGCCCTCACCGCCGTCGCGCCCACGCTCTGGGTGCTGGCGCTCGGCTGGTCGGTCATCGAGGGCTTCGGGGCCGCACTGGTCCTCCCCGCTCTCGCCGCCCTGGTGGCGGGCACCTACCGGGGCCGGGACCGCGCGATCGCCTACGGGGTCATCGGCGGCCTCGCCGGTGCCGGGATCGCCGTGGGCCCGCTGCTCGGGGGATGGGTGACCACGTACCTGACCTGGCGTCTGGTGTTCGCCGGTGAGGCCGTGCTCGTGGTGGTCATCCTCCTGCTGATCCGCTGGATCGCGCCACAGCCCGCGCCCGGGAGCCGGCCCCGGCTCGACCTGGGCGGGGTGGTGCTGTCGGTCGCCGGCCTCGCCCTCGTGGTGCTGGCCGTCCTGCAGAGCAGTTCGTGGGGGTGGCTCCAGCCGCGCAACCCCCCTTTCACCGTGTTCGGCTTCTCCCCGACGCTCTTCGTCATCGCTCTCGGCCTCGTCCTCCTCCACCTCTTCCGCCTCTGGGAGGAACACCGGGCGAATCCGCTGGTGCGGTTCAGCCTGTTCGGCATCCCGAGCCTGCGCTCCGGTCTGCTCATGCTCTTCAGTCAGAACGTGATCCTGCTGGGCCTGTTCTTCGCGATCCCGCTCTACCTCCAGGTCGTGCACGGACTGGATGCCTTCCAGACCGGGCTGAGACTGCTGCCCGTGTCGGTCACGATGCTCGTGGCGGCGATGAGCGGCCCCGCGCTGGGCAGGTTCGCGTCCCCGCGGACGGTGGTCCGGGTCGGCCTGCTGGTGCTCTTCGCCGCGACCCTGTGGCTGCTGGGCACCATCAGGCCCGAACTCGACGACTTGTCCTTCGCCCTGGCGATGGCGTTGCTCGGCCTCGGCATGGGTCTGCTCGCCTCCCAGCTGGGCAACATCGTCCAGTCGAGTGTCGGTGAGTCCGACCGAAGCGAGGTCGGGGGGCTGCAGTACACCGCCCAGAACCTCGGCTCGTCCCTGGGCACCGCGCTGATCGGCGCCATCGTGATCGGCGCCCTGGCGGCCGCCTTCACGGCAGCGCTGGCCAAGGACCCGGCGATCTCGGAGGCGGTCCACCAACAGACCGGCATCAGGATCGAGTCGGGGATCAACTTCGTGCCGGCCGACCAGGTCGCCACCGCCCTCGCCAAGACCTCGGTCCCGCCGGAGGAGGCGGACGCGGTGGTCTCGGCGTACCGGACGGCCCAGCTCAACGGCCTGAAGGTGGCCGTTCTGGCCGCCGCCGGCATCACCCTGGCCGGCTTCCCCTTCACCCGCCGGCTGCCCGCCACCCGAACCGGCGACGACCGCGTCCCTGCTCGCACCCGCGGTACGCCCCCGGCGTACCCGGGTGATTCCACCGAACAGCACAAGGAGCTGCCATGAGCGACACCATTGACGAGGAGTTCAACGAAACCGGTCCGATCGACTACCTGATCGTGGAGTTCCCCGGTACCCGTCTGACCGGCGAGGGCATGCCCCTGCTCCTGGACCTGGTCGAGCGGCGCATCATCCGGATCCTGGACCTGACCTTCGTCAGGAAGGAGCCGGACGGCTCGCTGACCGCGCTGGAGCTCGCCGATCTGACCGGCGACGGGCAGCTCGACCTCGCCGTGTTCGAAGGGGCCTCCTCGGGCCTGCTGGGCGATGACGACATCAGCGAGGCGGCCAAGGCCCTGGAACCCGGCAGCTCGGCCGCCGTCCTCGTCTACGAGAACCTCTGGGCCGCTCCGATGGTGGGAGCCCTGCGCCGCGCCGGCGCCCAGCTCGTCGCCAGCGGTCGGATCCCGCTCCAGGACGTCCTGGCGGCTCTGACAGCCGTCGAAGACGCCGGCAGCCCGGTCTGACCGGGCCCGTACGACCCGCACGGACCGAAGCACGACCGAAGGAGGAACCCGTGCCCGGACTGATTCGAGGAGTGGCCCGCACCGCCGTGGTCGCGGGGACGGCGACGGCCGTCTCCAACCGCGTCTCACGGCGGCAGGCCGGCCGGTGGGCCCAGCAGGACGCACAGGCCGCCGCCTACCAGGAACCGCCACCGGCGGCTCCCTACCAGTCACCGCCGCCGGCCGCCGCTCCCAGCAGCACCGACGACACGATCGCCCAGCTCCAGAAGCTCGGCGCCCTCAAGGAGCAGGGCGTGCTGACCGAGGCCGAGTTCGCCGCCCAGAAGGCGAAGATCCTCGGTACCTGACCTGTCACGGGCCGGGGCGTCGCTTCGCCCCGGTCCGTGGTCCCCGGCACGAACGCCCCGAGCAGCACCGGCCCGCGTGCTCCGTCCCCTTCAGCCCCGAGCCGCGGGGGCGGTCGCTCCCGCGCCGCTCGGACCGATCCGCAGTGTCAGGACGTAGGCGACCACCACCGAGACGATCACCAGCGGCATGACGGTGAGCCCGTCGGTCCCCAGCAGCAGGGTCGCGAGCAGCACCGAGGTCATCGGCAGCCTCAGCAGCGCGACGCTCATGGCACCGATCCCCGCCGCGAACGCGACGGTGAGCGGCAGGCCCGTCATGTGGGAGAGGGCCGTGCCCCCGGCCGCCCCCACGAACATCGCCGGGAACACCGACCCGCCCCGGAAGGCGCTGAGCGAGGCGCAGTAGGCCAGTCCCTTGCAGGCGACGAGCAGGACCAGGGCAGCGACCGAATAGCCCGCATGACCCGTCAGCAGCGGGTCCATCGCGCCCTGTCCGGAGTAGAGCACCTCGTCCGCGCCCTTGCCGGTGGCCTCGGCGTACGCGATGGCGCACCCGGCGACCACCAGGCCCGTCACCACCGTCGCGGGCACCCTGCGCCGCTCGACCCGCGCCCGGAGCAGGATGGCCAACCAGCGGATACCGGCGCCCAACAGGGCCGCAGCCACCCCGATCACCAGCGCCCAGCCGAACTCCGGGAGGTCGGGTCGGTCCGCGTGCGGCACGTTCGTCAGCGCCAGGGAGTAGGTGCCGAGACCGGTCCAGCTGCCGAGACCGAGGAAGACCAGGGAACCGATACCGGCGGCGAGCAGGCCGGGGACCAGCACTGTCCCCATCATCGGGCCCCCGAGCCCCGAGGCCTCCATCAGCAGGAAGGCGCCGAGCAGCGGCGACCCCAGCAGCGTGCTGACGGCCGCGAAGCTACCGGCGGCCCCGACGACGGCGACGACCGGCGGGGCGACGTCCCGGCCGGGCCGCTTGACGGCCAGCACCGCCAGCCCGCCGCCCAGGGCGATCAGCGGCGCCTCCGGCCCCAGGACCGCGCCCAGGCCGAGGGTGGCCAGCGCGGCGAGGAACACTCCCGGTAGCTCGATCGCGCTCGGGGCGCCCGTGGCCGCCAGACCCGCGGTCGGTTCGTGCCCGCCGGTTCCGGGGAGGTGGCGGACGGTCGCGCCGACCAGCAGCCCGGCGACGCCGAGCAGCGGCAGCGGCCACCAGGGCGGTGTCCCGTGGAAGCCCAGCGCCTTCGGCAGCTCCGTGTAGGTCGCCGACTGCAGTCTGGCGACCAGGGCGAGGAAGCCGTAGGCCGCGGCCGAGATCAGCACCCCGAGGACGGCCGCCAGCGCCAGCAGCTTCAGGTAGCCGGAGGTGCGGACGAGCGCCGCCGGATCCGGTGGCTCCGCGCCGGCTGCCGGGGACCGGTGGTCGGCCGACAAGCGCATCGCCCTCCTCGGCGCCGGTCTGCGGGTGGACACGCGGCGGCGGCCGCGTCCCCGACGTCTATCACGCAGCGGCCGCCACCGCGGGACGATCCGGACGCAACCGGTCGGTGCTGCGCCGAGCCCCACCCGATCGGCCCACCGCCGCAGCCCTGGTGTCCGCGTCGTCAGCGGCCGGGCGCCGGATCGATGTCGTCCAGGTCCCAGGTGAGGTGGTCGGCCAGCGCCCTGAGTCCGTCGATGCGGGCGATCTGGAGGCAGAGTG
This sequence comes from Kitasatospora sp. NPDC017646, assembly GCF_044329365.1. Classification (NCBI taxonomy): domain Bacteria; kingdom Bacillati; phylum Actinomycetota; class Actinomycetes; order Kitasatosporales; family Streptomycetaceae; genus Kitasatospora; species Kitasatospora sp. NPDC017646. The sequence goes on from NZ_JBIRJC010000001.1 coordinate 463,450, forward strand.
CGGCGGCGGCGCTGCGGGTGCGGGTGCGGCCGGTGATCGAGAGCAGGCCGCGTTCGCAGCGGACGTGCAGGGAGGCCGGGACGACTCCGCTGCCGGGGGTGAGGGCGAGGGTGAGCGCCTCGGAGCGGACGGCCTCGTCGTCGCGGCGCAGGGCGTCGAGCAGGTCGTGGGTGGACAGCAGGCCGGTCAGGCGGCCGTCGGCATCCACGACGGGCAGGTGGTGCAGGGAGTGCTCGGCGACCAGGGCCACCGCTTCGGTGACGCTCGTGTGCTCGGTGACGTCGACGGCTGGGGCGGTCATGAGGTCGCGCGCGAGCAGTTCCCGCCGCGGGTCCTGCTCGGCGTGGGCGGCGAGCAGGTCGGACGCGGCGACCACACCGGTGACGGTGCCGTCGGCGCCCACCACGGGCACGATGCCCCGCCGGGAGGCGCTCAGCACGGCGGCGATGGTGGCGAAGTCGGTGCCGGGGGTGACGGCGACGGCAGCGTGGCTCATGCAGTCGCGGACCCGGGTGCGAACGGGCGGGCGTGCGGGCTCGACAGCCGGGAAGGTGTCGGCCGGTGTGCCGTCGAGGATGCTGTGCTTCATGGTGGTTCCTCCCCCTCGACGGCCGCCGGGCGGCGCAGCCGTCGCAGATAGGGGTCGAAGGACGGCCTGCGTTCGAGGCGGACCCGGGCGTCCACGCAGAGTGCGCCGTCGGGGCGGAGGATGACGGGGTTGAGCTCCGCCTCGACGAGTTCCGGGAAGTCGTCGGCGAGCCTGGAGAGCCGGGCGAGGACGGACCGTACGGCGGCGAGGTCGACGGGCGGCGCCCCGCCGTTGCCCAACAGCAGTGGCGCGCTGCGCAGTTCGGTGATCATGGTGCTCAGGTCGCGTTCGCTCAGCGGGGCGAGCCGGGCCACCCGGTCGGCCAGGACGTCGGCGGCGGTGCCGCCCAGGCCGAGGACGATCAGCGGGCCGAACACCTGGTCCTGCACGACTCCCGCGAGCAGCTCGACGCCGGGCGCGGCCATCGGCTGGACCACCGCTCCGGCCAGGTCCGGGCCGAACCTTCCCGCGAACTCCCGGTACGCGGCGCGCACTTCGGACTCGCCGGCCAGCCCGGTGCGCACCGCGCCCGCGGCACTCTTGTGCACCTGACCGGGCCAGTAGGCCTTCAGGGCCACCTTCCCCTCGTGCCCGAGGCTGCGCAGTCCGTTCGCTGCGACGACCGCCGTGTGTTCGTCGCGGGCCCAGACGGTCGTGGTCAGCGGCAGCCCGTAGGCCTCCATCAGGTCGGCGGTGGACAGCGGGTCGAGCCAGCCGCCCCCGGGACGGGCGGTGAGGTAGCCGTCCACCACACTGCGCGCGGCACCCCGGTCGCAGTCCGGGGCGTCGGCCTGCGGCGAGAACGGCTCCGCGAGCCAGCGGGCGCGGTCCCGGGCGTGGGCGAGGGCGCGGGCGGCGGAGAGGCTGTCGGAGTAGGCCGGGAGACTGCCGCCGTCGGCGCAGCCGCGGTACCGGACGGGCACCTGCTGGTCGAGCAGTACGGCCGCGATCGGGACGCGGCGCCGGGCCGGGCCCTCCAGGAGGGCGCGCGCCGGGTCCTGGCCCGGGGTCTCGCACAGCGCCGTCGGAGCGATGCACACCAGAATGGCGTCGACGGCCTCCTCGCGCTCCAACGCGTGCAGGAACAGCGCGAGTTCGGTTGAGCGAACCGCCGCCGTGGTGTCCACCGGGTTGCGGACGGAGGCACCGGGCGGGAGCAGGTCCGCGAGCTCGGCGGGGAGTTCGGGCAGGACCAGCCCTGCCTCGGCGCAGGCGTCGGCGGCCAGGATGCCGATGCCGCCCGCGTTGGACACCACGGCGACCGCGCCGCGCGGGGCCGGCAGCGGCTGGGCGTGCAACAGGGCAGCCACCTCGACGAGTTCCTCGATGCTGCGGGTCGCGGTGATGCCGGCCTGGCGGAACAGCGCCTCCCGGGTGACGGTGGGGGTGGCGGCGGCCGCGGTGTGCGAGGCGGCGCCCCGGCGGCCCGCGGTGGAGCGCCCGGCGTCGACGGTCAGCACCGGGATGGTCCGGGTGACCCGGCGGGCGGTACGGGCGAAGGCGCGCGGATTGCCGAAGGACTCCAGGTGGAGCAGCGCGAGGTCGGTCCGGCCGTCCGCCTCCCACCACTGCAACAGGTCGTTGCCGCTGACGTCGTACTTGTCGCCGAGCGAGACGAAGCTCGACACCCCGATGCCCAGCCAGGCCAGCCGCTGAAGCAGCGCGATCCCCACGCCGCCGCTCTGCACCGCCACTCCCGCGCTGCCCGGCCTCGGGAAGGCACCGCCGAACTCGGCGTCCAGCCGGACGGCGGGATCGGTCTGGGCCGTGCCGAGGCTGTTCGGCCCGACCAGGCGCATGCTGTGCCGGCGGCAGGCCCGCACCAGCCCGCGCGCCTCCTCCGCCCCGAGGCCGGAGGTGAGCACCACCAGCGCCCGGACTCCGGCTGTCCCGCACTCCTCGGCCACCGCGGGGACGGCTCCCGCCGGTACGGCCAGCACCGCGAGGTCGGGCACGGCGGGCAGCGCGCGGACCGAGGGGTACGCGGGCCGGCCGTCGATCTCCCCGGCGTGCGGGTTGACCGCCCAGACCTCGCCCGCGAAGCCGCCCCGCCGGATCTTCCCGAGGACGGTCCGCCCGACCGAGCCCGCCCGACGGGACGCCCCGACCACCGCCACCGAGGCGGGGCGCAGCAGCGCCGTCAGGCTCGCGACGTCGGCGCGGCGGCCGCGTTCGTCCACGGCCGAGCGGTAGCGCTCGCCGTTCTCGTCGTCCAACGGCACCCGGATCCTGACCTCGCCCTGGGCGTAACGGCGCTCGACCGGCAGCCCGAGGTCGGCGAAGACCCGGTGCACGGCCCGGTTGCCGAACAGGGTGTCGGCCTCGAAGAAGCGGATGCCGGCGGCCCGGGCGGCGTGCACCAGGTGTTCCAGCAGCAGGGTGGCCGCACCCCGGCCGTGCCAGCGGTCGGCCACCGAAAGGGCCAGCTCGGCGGTCTCCGGCGGCTGGTCCAGCAGCTCGCAGTCCGCCTCACCGACCAGTTCGTCCCCCGCCCAGGCTCCGAGTGCCAGCAGACCCGGCCTCGGTGTGCAGAGCCGGTCGGCGGCCTGCGCGGGCGCGTTGCGGCTCACTCCGAAGAAGCGCATCCGGCGGCTCTCCTCGGACATCCCTTCGGCGTGCAGGCCGAGCACCGCTCGATGGTCGTCCGGGCCGAGCCGGCGGAGTTCGACGGTGGTGCCGTCGGCCAGCAGGGCCTCGGCGGTGTTCCGTGCCGGGTGGACGGTGGACATGGCGCCTCCTCGGCGGTCACCGTGCTACCCCTCCAGCCTCCGCACGCGCCGCCCGCGACGGGAGGGCCGACCGGCCCCGACCGGCCCGCCGAACGGCGTTGCGGCGGGTCCCGCAGAGGGACGGGCTGGTGACGGGACCGCTCGCCGCTCGACCGCCCGGTGCGCAGCCCCCGGCGCCGACCGGGATCCTGCCGAGGGGGGCGCCGGCCGGCGGCTCGCGCAGGGCTCCTCGCCCGCGCACCGGGCGGTCCGGTGGCCGACCCGGGCAGCGGGCGGCACGGCGGCGCGGTGCGCAGACTGGAGGCAGGCCACTCGGCACGGAGGTCGCGTCGTGGCAGCAGACCCGCCGGCGGGGTACCCGGACATGCCGGACCCGTGGACACTCCGCTACCAGGGCTTCTACCCTGCCGAGGAGGGGCTGCGCGAGGCCCTGTGCGCGGTCGGCAACGGCTACCTGGTCAGCAGGGGCGCCGCGCCGGAGTCCGTCGCGGACGGCGTCCACTACCCGGGGACCTACCTGGCCGGCTGCTACGACAGGGCCGAGTCGACGGTCGCCGGGCGGACGGTCACCAACGAGGACCTGGTCAACTGCCCGAACTGGCTGCCGCTGACCTTCCGTCCGGCGGACGGCGAGTGGTTCGCCGGGCCGCCCGCCGAGCAGACCGTGGAACTGGACCTGCTCCGGGGCCTGCTGACCCGAGGCGCGCTGGTGGTGGATGCGCGGGGGCGGCGGACCCGCCTGGTGCAGCGCCGCCTCGCCAGCCAGGCCCGGCCGCACCTGCTCGTACTGGAGAGCACCTTCACGCCGGAGAACTGGTCCGGCCCGCTGGAGGTCCGCTCGGCCCTGGACGGCGACGTCGCCAACACCGGCGTCCTGCGCTACCGGGGGCTCACCGAGCGCCATCTCGTCCCGGCCGGTCAGGGGGTGGACGAAACGGGTCTGCTCTGGCTGGAGGCCGAGGCCGCCGTCTCCCCGTTGCGGATCGCCCTGTGCGCCCGGACGAGTACGGAGCGCGCTGCGCGGGTGAGCACCGAGTGCCGCGAGGGCTGGGCGGCCCACCACCTCACCCTGGACACCGAACAGGGCCGCCCCGTCACCGTGACGAAGACCGTCGCGGTACACACCTCCCGGGACCGGGCGATCGAGACCCCGCTGCGCGCCTCCCGCCAACTCGCCGCCGAAGCGGGGAGCTTCGACGAGCTGCTGGCCGAACACGCGCTGCGCTGGACGGAGTTGTGGCGGCGCTGCCGGATCGAGGCGGACTTCGACGGCGCCGGCCCGCTGCACCTGAACCTGTTCCACCTCCTGCAGACGTACTCCGAGCACTCCGTCGACCTGGACGTCGGCATCCCGGCGCGCGGGCTGCACGGCGAGGCGTACCGCGGACACGTGTTCTGGGACGAGCTCTTCGTACTGCGGCTTCTCAACCTGCGCTTCCCGGAACTGGCCCGTGCGGTCCTGCGCTACCGCCACCGACGCCTCGACGCCGCCCGCCGCCAGGCCCGTGAACTCGGCCTGCGCGGGGCGGCCTACCCGTGGCAGAGCGCCGCCGACGGCCGGGAGGAGTCCCAGCAGCTGCACCTCAACCCGCTGTCCGGCCGCTGGCTGCCCGACCACAGCCACCTCCAGCGGCACGTCGGCTCGGCCGTCGCGTACAACATCTGGCAGTACTACCAGTCCACCGGGGACCGTGACTTCCTGGCCACGGCGGGAGCCGAGACGCTGCTGGAGATCGCCCGCTTCTGGTCCTCGGCCGCCGTCCACGACCGCTCCCACGGGCACTGGTCGGTCCGGGGCGTGCTCGGCCCCGACGAGTACCACGACGCCTACCCCTGGGCGGCCCGGCCCGGCCTGGACGACAACGCCTACACCAACGTGCTGGCCTCGTGGGTGCTGGCCCGGGCCCAGGACGCCCTGGACGCCCTGCCCGGCTACCGCCGCGACGAGCTGCGCGAACGCCTCGCCCTGGACGACCTGGAGCTGGAGCGCTGGCAGGACGTCGGCCGGCACCTCAACGTCCCCTTCCACGACGGCGTGTTGAGCCAGTTCGACGGGTACGAGCGGCTGGCCGAACTCGACTGGGAGGGCTACCGGCGCCGCTACCCCGACCTGCGCCGGCTCGACCGGATCCTGGAGGCCGAGGGCGACACCGTCAACCGCTACAAGGCCTCCAAACAGGCCGACGCGCTCATGCTCTGGTTCCTGTTCTCCGCCCGCGAGGTCCGCGACCTGCTGCGGCGCCTCGGTCACCCGGCCGGCCACGAGCTGCTGCACCGCACCACCGACTACTACCTGCGGCGCACCGTGCACGGCTCGACGCTGAGCTCCGTGGTGCACGCCTGGGTGCTCACCCGCTCCGACCGCCGCGCCTCCTGGCACCACTTCCGCGACGCCCTGGTGGCGGACCTCCGCGACAGCCAGCACGGCACCACGGCGGAGGGCGTCCACCTCGGCGCCATGGCGGGCGCGGTCGACCTGCTGCAACGCTGCTACACCGGCCTGGAGGTCCGCGAGGACGCCCTCTGGCTCGACCCCCGCCTGCCGTCCGCCCTCGGCCGCCTGGAACTGGACCTGCGCTACCGGGGCCACTGGGGCCTGACGATCGCCGTCGACCGCAGGACGGTCACGGTGACCCTGCGCGAGGACCGCCAGGAACCGGTCCGGATCCGCCTGCGCGGCACCGAGGCGACGATCCGGCCCGGCGAGACCCTACGATTCCACCTCTGACGCACACCGGGGCCGCGGGCGGCTCTGGGAGAATCCGGCGGTGAACACCGTGAACGAGACCTCGCGCCAGACCCTTCTCCGGAGGGGTTTCGCCCTCGAGTACGCCACCCTGGCCTGGAACGTGATCGGCATCGTGGTCCTCGCGGTCGCCGCGGTCAACGCCCGTTCGGTCGCGCTGGCCGGCTTCGGCCTGGACTCCCTGATCGAGATCGGCGCCTCCACCGTCGTGGTCTGGGAGCTCTCCGGCACCGGAGAGGACCGGCAGAAGCGGGCGCTGAAGCTGATCGGGACCGGCTTCGCGCTTCTCGGCCTCTACCTTCTCGCACAGTCCACCGTCGTCCTGGTCAGCGGCTTCCACCCCCACCACTCCCCCCTCGGCATCGCCTGGACCGCCGTCACCGCCGCCGTGATGTTCGCCCTGGCCTACGGCAAGGCGCGCACCGGCGCCGCCCTGGACAACCCCGTCCTCAGGACCGAGGGCCGGGTCACGCTCATCGACGGCCTGCTCGCCGCGGCGGTCCTGCTCGGCCTGGTCCTCAACAGCGCCCTCGGCTGGTGGTGGGCCGACCCCGCCGCCGGCTACGTGCTGGTCTACTACGCCGCCCGCGAGGTCCGCGAGATCTTCTTCGGCGATCACTGAGCCCCGGAGCACCTCGCGTCGCTACCGCCGCCCGGACCAACGCGGCTCCACCTGCTCCCAGGCGGCCTCCCAGCCCTTCTCCGCCCGCCGCTCCAGCGCGTGGCGGCGCAGCGCGAAGACGCCCTCCGCGCCGAAACCGAGCACGGCCACCGTGCCGAAGCCGACGAGCGCCGCGTCGGTGAGGACCAGATCGGCCGACTTGGGCGCACCGATGGGGTTTCCGGCGTCGTTCACTCCGACCTGGACGGCCGTCCCGGCGAGGGTGCCGTCCGGCACGGGCACGCTCCCGGTGCCGGGCCCGACGGGGTACGCCCAACGGGCGGGGGCGTACTCCCGCACCCCGCCCGCGCGCGCGTTGACCGACAGCGCCGGGCCCGTGGTGACCGCCGTGACGACGTGCCGGTGCCGAGCGGTCTGCTGGGCGGTGTGCGTCTCGGCGCGGAACACGAGCAGGGCCGCGACCGCGGCCACGACCAGCGTGCCGAGCATCGCCAGCGCCAGCCCCGTCACCAGGCGGCTGTACGCCCGGTCGAGCGGGCGGCAGAGCGGGCTGTGGTCCCGGCCGGTCGCCCGGCGGACGTGCCGGCGCAGTGACGTGTGCGAGGACGGGTGCGTGGGCGTGGTGACTGTGGCGGACATGTCGCGCCTCCTCCGTACCGGGGTGGCAGGGGCTCCCGTGCATCAGTCTCCCGAGCGGACTCCGGTCGGCCGAGGGCCTGACGGCCCCGGTAGGGGGCCCCGAGGGGCAGTCCGTGGCGGGTCACTCGTCCCCGGTGGACCGGCCGGGGCCGGCGGACCCGGCCCCGAGGACCGATCGGCCCCTGCCGGGCCTTCCCGTCGGTGGTGCCATGGGAGTACGGACGGCCGGGGCGCGCCCCGGCCCGGCTACCGGACCAGGGAGGACGGCATGGAAGCCGCCGTGGGAGACCGCATCATCGTCCAGGGCACCCGGCCGGGCGCGGCCCGCAGGGACGGCGAGATCGTCGGCCTGCACCACGCGGACGGCAGCCCGCCGTACGACGTGCGCTGGTCCGACGACGGCCGGGTGACCGAGTACTTCCCCGGCCCGGACGCCCGGATCCACCACTACCGGCACGAGGACGTGGCGGTCCCGCCCCACCCCCGCCTCTTCGCGGACTGACGGGCCGAGGTCGTGGCCGTCGCCGCCCGCGGCCCGACGCGCGGCCTGAGCGCCGCCGAGGCCGCCCGTCGGCTCGCCGAGCACGGCCCCAACGAGGTCGCGGGCGACCGGCGGGTGGCGCTGTGGGCCCGGGTGGGCGCGCAGCTGCGCGATCCCCTGATCATCGTGCTGCTCGCGGCCGTCGCCCTGACGCTGGCCATCGGCGACCACCCGGACGCGGTGGTCATCGCCCTGGTGGTCGTGGTCAACACGGCCGTGGGAGTGGTCCAGGAGGTCCGGGCGGAGAGCGCCGTCGCCGCCCTGTCCCGGCTCTCCGCACCCGCCGCGCGCGTGCTGCGCGACGGCGAGCAGCGCAAGGTCCCCTCGACCGGGATCGTTCCGGGCGATGTGGTGGCCCTCGCCGAGGGCGACATCGTTCCGGCCGACGCGCGGCTGGTCGAGGCGGCGGCCCTGCTCCTCGACGAGTCGATGCTGACCGGCGAGTCCCTGCCGGTGGCCAAGACGGTGGGAACCGGTGCACCGGGGGACGAGACGGTTCGGGCGGGGACGGTCGTGCTGAGGGGCAGGGCGCTCGCCGTGGTCACCACCACCGGAGCGGAGAGCGCGCTGGGCCGGATCGCCGCGCTGCTGCGGCCCCGGCCCGAACCCACCCCGCTCCAGCGGAGGTTGGCCGCACTGGGGCGGGTGCTGGCCGCCGTGGCGGTCGGGCTGTGCGCGGTGGTCTTCGTCCTCGGATTGCTGCGGCACCAGCCGCCGGGCGAGATGGGGGTGACGGCGATCAGCCTGGCGGTCGCCGCCGTGCCGGAGTCGCTGCCCGCGGTCGTCACGCTCGCGCTGGCCCTGGGCGCGCGCCGGATGGCGGCCCGGCACGCCGTCGTCCGGCGGCTGCCCGCCGTGGAGACGCTCGGCTCGGTCTCGGTGCTGGCGACGGACAAGACCGGCACCCTCACCGAGGGCCGGATGGTCGTCGAGCGGCTCTGGACGCCGCACTCGACGGCCGTCGTGACCGGCATCGGGTACGGACCGGCCGGTGGGATCACGCTCGACGGAACCGCCGAGGACGAGGTGCGAGAGCTGCTCACCGCCGCCGCGCTGTGCAACGACGCCGCGCTGCGGCCGCCGACGGGCGGGGACGGCCAGTGGGCAGCGCTCGGCGATCCCACCGAGGCCGCCCTGCTGACGGCCGCCGGCAAGACCGGGCTGGATCCCGAACGGCTCCGGGCGGCCTGCCCCCGCGCCGCTGAGGCGCCGTTCGACAGCCTGCGCAAGCGGATGACCACCGTTCACCGGACCCCCGGCGGCGGAGGACTGCTGGCCTGCCTCAAGGGCGCGCCGGAGGCCGTCCTCGACCCCGACGTCCTGGCAGAGCCCCCGGAGCTGCTGGAGCGCGCGCGGAACGCGTCCGCCGGTCTCGCCGCCGAGGGCTACCGGGTGCTCGCCCTGGCCGATCGGCACCTCGACCACCTCCCCGAACCGCCGCAGGAGGCCGAGCACGGACTGCGACTGCTCGGTCTGGCCGCGCTCGCCGACCCGCCCAAGCCCGCCGCGGCCGCCACCCTGTCCGCCTGCCGCCGGGCCGGCATCCTGCCCGTCCTGGTCACCGGCGACCATCCGGCCACCGCCCGGGCCCTGGCCGTCCGGGTCGGGCTGCTGGAGGCGTCCGCCGGGCCCGAGGCCGTGGTGAGCGGGCAGGTGTCGGCCGAGGTCGCCGACCTCACCCGGGTGCGGGTGTTCGCCCGCACCGACCCCCGGCACAAGCTCGACATCGTCCAGGCCTGGCGCGCCCGTGGCGCCGTCACCGCGATGACCGGCGACGGCGTCAACGACGGCCCGGCCCTGCGGCAGGCGGACATCGGCGTGGCCATGGGCCGGCGCGGCACCGAGGTCGCCCGGCAGGCCGCCGACCTGGTCCTCGCCGACGACGAACTCGCCACCGTGGTCGGCGCGGTGGCGGAGGGGCGCCGGGTCTACGACAACATCCGCCGCTTCCTGGTGTACGGGCTCGCCGGCGGCGCGGCCGAGATCCTGGTGATGCTGGCCGGTCCGCTGTTCGGCCTGGCCCTGCCGCTGCGGGCGGGCCAGATCCTCTGGATCAACCTGCTCACCCACGGCCTCACCGGCGTCGCCATGGGCGCGGAACCGCTCTCCCCCGGCGCGATGGCCCGGCCCCCGCGACCGCCGCGCCAGCACATCCTCGGCGCCGGGGTCTGGCAGCGCGTGCTGTTGCTCGGCCTGGTGGTCGCCGCCGCGTCACTCTGCGCGGCGCTCCGGGCCCACGGCGGCGAAGGCCCGTGGCAGACCGTGCTGTTCCTCGCCCTGCTGGCCGCCCAGCTCGGTGTCGTGCTGGGCCTGCGCGAACGCCTGCTGACCCGCGCGAACCCGTTCCTGCCGTTGGCCGTACTCACCTCGGCCGCGCTCGGGACGGCCGCCCTCTACCTGCCGTTCCTGCGCGAGGTGCTGGACACCGTTCCGCTGTCCTGGGGCGACCTCGCCGCGCCCGCCGTCGCCGGCCTCGTCGGGTTCGCGACGGCCCGGCTCCGCAAGCGAGGGATCTGACGCCGTGTCGAGCCCCCTGGTCACCGATCCGTACGAGGTGACGACGGCCCTGTCCTACCCGCGGGAGGCACGACCGCACGGGCCGCACTCAACCTGTTCGTCAGGAATCCGCCTCCCGGACGCGGCTGCCCGGTCGCGGCCGGGGTTGCTCGGCGGGGCTCAGTAGGGAAGCCGGCGGCCGGACGGCGTCCGCAGGTCCAGTGACGGGGCCTCGTGGGGGTGGGTCGGCCGGGCGACGACCTCGATCCGGACCGTCGTGGCCACCTCCTCGTCCGGTACGGCTTCCCGTTCGGCTCGACTTCAAGCCTTCCGTCGGCGGCACCCGGGCCCCAGGGCCCGACGGGTCGACCCGCGCCGCCGACCGGGGGTGCGGCGGACGGGGCCGACGGGCGCGGAGCCCAGGGCCGGTCGGCCCTCACGACGGGAGCCGGGCCTGCCTAGCGTGAGGGCGGGGCCCGGTCCGCGCACCCGAGGAGGAGCCATGACATCCGAGATCCACCGCAGCGGGAACCGCACCGTCGTCCTCGGCATCGACGCGCGCGGCACCGGCAGCATGACCGCTTCCTGGGCCGCCGACGAGGCCGCCCGGCGTGGCCTGCCGCTGCGGCTGGTGCACGCCGTCCCGTCGGTGTACGGCGAGTTCCACCCCTTCGACCACGGCCGCTACCGCAAGGCCCTGGTCGAGCGCGCCGAACAGGCACTCGACCGAGCTGCCGCCGTGGCCTGGGACCGGCACCCGGCCCTCGCGCTGACCACGGACCTCGCCGAGGGCCTCCCGGCCCCGGTCCTGTGCCGGGAGTCCCGCCAGGCCGCGCTCGTCGTCCTCGGTTCCCGTCGACTCGGCCGGGCCGCGGAGGCGATGAGCGCCTACTCGGTGGCCGTCCCGGTGAGCGCCCAGGCGCACTGCCCGGTGGCCGTCGTCCGCGACCCCGAACACACCAGCCAGGACCCCCCGTACGTCGTGCTCGGCGTGGACGGCAGCCCCTCCTCGGAGGCCGCCATCGACTTCGCCTTCGACCTGGCCGCCGAGCGGCGGGCCGCCCTGCGCGTCCTGCGGGTCTGGCACCGCCCGCCGGTCGGCGGCCTCGACGACCACGCCACCGTCCAGGCCCTCCGGCGGCTGCTCTTCGAGTGCACCGCGGGCCGGCACGACCGCTATCCCGACGTCACGGTCACCCACGAGCTGGTGCACGGCCACGCGGTCGAGGAACTCGGCATCGCCTCCGAGCACGCCCTCGCCGTGGTCGTCGGTCGCCGCGGCAGCGGCGGCTTCACCGGCATGCGCCTCGGCTCCGTTCCCCACGGCCTGCTGCACCGCGCCAACTGCCCGGTCATCACCGTTCCCGCCTCGCGGCGCTGAGCCGACGCTGAACTTCCACGCGGCCGACGGTGCCCGCCGTACCGGGTCGAAGCGTGTCGCATCGCCGGATCCACCTCCTGCTACGTGAGGTGACGCCGCGATCGCATCGAGCGATCGTCGGCGTGTCGCCGCCGACGACACGCTCACCGACACCGCCACCGTCAGCGGAGTCGGCGACGGCACCGCGACCGCCACCGACCCCACCGTCATCGGCCCCTGGAACGACCATCACCACTGGTGACCGCGGCGAGTGGCCGCACCGCCACCACCGCGGCTGAGGACACCGCACGCGGCCGACCACGAACGGCGACGGCGCGGGACTCCTGGCCGGGCCTCCCGCGCCCTCCCCAGGAGCGGCGGGCCGACACCAGGAGCGGCAGGCGGCCATGCCGCAGTGCGCACCCCCGGTCTGCCCCGGGACGCTCGGCGCAGGTCCGTCCGGCCACCCGGTCCGGGCCGTTCGACCCGTGCCACGCGGGTGCTCCCGAGGTCAGCCTGGGGGTGACGAAAGGTGGAGACCATGCACACCGTGATCGTGTACGAGAGCATGTACGGCAACACCCGCGAGATCGCCGAGGCGATAGCCGAGGGCGTCCACCAGGCCGACCCGGCGGCCGCCGTGGACTGCCTGCCGGTGGCAGAGGCCAGCACGGAGACCACCCGCTCCGCGGACCTGCTGGTGGTGGGCGGACCGACCCACATGCACGGCATGTCCTCCGGGCTCAGCCGGCGGATGGCCGTCGCCACCGAGGCGCACAAGCAGGGCCGTGAGGCGGCCGCGGCCGAGGCGCGGGAGAACGCCGAGGGGCCGGGTCTGCGGGCCTGGTTCCACGACCTGCCGCAGACCGAACCCGGCACCTACGCCGCCGCGTTCGACACCCGGGTCGACATGCCCCGGGCCGGTGGCGCTGCCCACGGCATCGCCCGCCGGCTCTCCAGCCACCACTACGACGTGGTCGCCGAACCCGAGGGCTTCATCGTGGAGGACAACGACGGCCCGCTCCGCGCCGGCGAGCTCGACCGCGCCCGCGCCTGGGGCGCGAAGCTGGTCTGACCGCGTTCGGGAGAGTCGGTCCGGCGGCCACGGCCCGGGCGCGCGGCAGCCGCTGTTCGCCCGGGACGAAGCCCTGGGGGACCCGCCCCGGGGACGGCTCCCGACCTGACCGCCCAGCGCTCCCGCACGCCGTGGGTGGGATCCGGACGAACTCGGCCCAGGACCGATCGGCCCCACCGCCGAGGGCGTTCAGCCACTGCCCCGGACGGCAGCCGCCCGGAAGGCTGGTCACCGGGGAATCCGACAGGAGGTGGCGGCCATGATGGCAGCACTGTTCAGGGCCCTCGGGCTGATCGCCGGCCGGCACCACCGGCCGGCCCGCACCGACCGGGCCGAGTGCCCGGACCCACCGCCGACGGTCACCTGGGAGGAGGCCGAGCGGCTCATCACGGCCGCCCTGCTGGGCGGGCTGATCGACCGGGCCGAGTACCGGGACCACCTCGCGCTGCTGGCGGAGGTGGAGGACGCCCGCAGCCCGCTGCGGCTGCCGCAACCGTGACGTCCGGCGTCCGGCGTCCGGGGGAGGACGTGATGACAGCCACCGGCGAACACGCGGCCGCCGAGATGGTCGCGCACGCCCACCGGATCTCCGCGGAGCACGGCCGCCGGACCCGGTGAGCGCCCCCCGGACCCGGTGGTCGTCCTCGTGCAGGTACGCGCGCCCGGCACCGCCGCCCACGCCGTGCGCAAGGCCCTCGCTCACACCTGACCGCCGGCTGGGCCGTCCGGGTAGGGCCCCCGGTTCGTGCCTGCCGGACCGGGCCGATCGGCCCTTCCGGGACGACCGACCGGACCTGCGTCCGGAGGCGTCCGCCCCTGGGCGCGACCGCGCGCCCAGGCGGACAGTGGCAGGGACGGAGGCCCCGGCGCGTCCCGCGCCGGGCCACCGCGAGCGCGCCCGGAGGCAGCCAATGCGCCGTACCATCCGCTTGCACGACCTCGGCCGGGAGGACGTCGGCCTGGTCGGCGGCAAGAACGCCTCGCTCGGCGAGCTGATCAACGGTCTCGGCTCCGCCGGGGTGCGGGTGCCGGACGGCTTCGCCACCACCGCCGACGCCTACCGCGAACTGCTCGACAGCGGCGGCCTGCGCGAGCGGATCGCCGAGCAGGTCGACCGGCTGCACGGGGGCGCCCCGCTGCCCGAGGTCGGCGCCGCGATCCGCTCGGCCGTGCTGGACACTCCGCTGCCCAGCGGGCTCGCCCGGGACGTCCTGGCGGCGTACGGGCACCTCGCCCGCGGAGCCGGGCACACGGACCCCGACGTCGCGGTGCGCAGCAGCGCCACCGCGGAGGACCTGCCGGAGGCAAGCTTCGCCGGTCAGCAGGGCACGGCGAGGTCCTGCGCCGCTTCCGGCTGACCGGTACGGGCGAGCGGCTGGTGGACGGCATCGCGGTGGGCGAGGCGGTCGGCGCCGGACCGGTGCGCGCGCTGGCCGAGCCGGTCGGGCTGGAGCGCTTCCCGCAGGGCGCCGTGCTGGTCACGGAGATCACCGACCCGGACTGGGAGCCGCTGATGAAGCGGGCCGCCGCGATCGTCACCGACCACGGCGGGCGCACCTCGCACGCCGCGATCGTCAGCCGGGAGCTCGGCGTGCCGGCGGTGGTCGGCACCGGCTCGGCGACGGCCGTGCTGGCCGACGGCCGGGAGGTCACGGTCTCCTGCGCCGAGGGCGCGGAGGGCCACGTCTACGCGGGCCGGGTTCCGTACGAGGCGACCGAGACCGACCTCGGCTCGCTCCCCGCCACCCGGACCCAGGTGATGCTCAACCTGGCCGACCCCGGCGCGGCCTTCCGCTGGTGGCGCCTGCCGACGGACGGCGTGGGCCTGGCCCGTACCGAGTTCGTGGTCGCCCACCAGGTGCGCGTCCACCCGATGGCTCTGGTCCACCCCGAGCGGCTGTCCGCCGAGGACCGGCGGCTGGTGGACGAGCTGACGTACGGCTACCCGGACCGCACCGACTACTTCGTCGACCGACTCGCCCACGGCGTGGCCCGGATCGCCGCCTCCCGCTGGCCGGATCCGGTGGTGGTGCGCACCAGCGACTTCAAGACCAACGAGTACGCCCGGCTGGTCGGCGGCGCGCCCTTCGAACCGACCGAGGCCAACCCGATGATCGGCCCCGCCGTGAAGCGCTCGGTGGCCTCGGCCGAGGCAGCGAGCTGACGGAGCACTCCGCCCCCTCGCACCGCCACCGCGCGACGGACGGGGGATCATGGGAGTCAGCCGGGGACCCGCGCCCCGCTTTCTCCCGTGCCCGCTGAGCTCGGCGACGCCGCAGCCAGGTCACGCATCCAGGAGGTCATCGTGAACACCACTCCCGCACCGGGTCCCGTCGGTCCGATCGTGGTCGGGACGGACGGTTCGGAGCCCTCCCGCCGGGCCGTGCTCTTCGCTCTGCGCGAGGCGCAGCTGCGCGGGGTCGCCGTGCGCGCCGTCTGCGCCTACGGCGGCGGACACCCCGAGCCGTCGAGCCGTGCCATGACGGGCTGGAGCACTGCGGGCGCCGTGCCGTCGCCAAATCTGCACGATGCCGTCGCCCGCGAGGTGGCCGACTCGGTCGAGGAGCTGCGCCGACAGGCGGGCGAGCCGTACGTGGAGGTCGAGGTCCTCTGCGAGCGCGGCCGGCCCACCCAGGTCCTGCTGGAGGCGAGCCAGGACGCCACCATGCTGGTGATGGGAACCCGCGGCGCCGGTTTCTGGGGCCGACTCGCGCTCGGCTCGACCAGCACCGAGGTCATCCACCACGCCCACCTGCCCGTCGTCGTCGTGCCGCCCGAACCCGATCACTCGACCGGGTGATCCGGCGCCCGCCCGGGCGGGACGGTCGGACCTCCGCGGCCGTCCTGGGCAGGCCGGCCCACCACAGCGGTCACCCCGGACCGGCAGGGCCCACCCGCCCGCCGTACCGGACCGACCGGCCCTGCCGCGCACGGACGGCGGCGGCCGACGATGGGGGTGTCGAGGCTCCGCACAGAGCCGGTGAGGGCGCCGGCCGGGGCCGTCGAAGGAGTCTGCGATGAACGGCTTCGAAACCCGCCGCCCCGTGATCGTGGGCGTCGACCGGTCCGAGGCGAGCCACTGGGCCGTGCGCTGGGCGGCGGACGAAGCAGCCGAACGCCATCTGCCGCTGCGGCTGCTGCACGCGCAGGAGTGGCCGGTCGACCGGGCCTCCGACCGGGCCTCCGACGGGGCGGACCACCCCTGGGCGATCGGGCTGCGGGCCGCCGGGGAAGCGGTGCTGGACACCGCCCGGCTGCTGGCGGCCGAGCGGCACCCCGAGCTGGAGACCACGTCCGAACTGGCCCAGGGCCGGCCGGTGCGAGTGCTGCGCGAGGCCGCCGACGCGGCCGCGCAACTCGATCTCGGCGTCCGCCGGTCGAGCGGGGCGCACTCCGCCCTGCCGATCGCCTCCAAGGGCGCTTCGCTGGCCGGCCACCTGAACTGCCCTCTCGCCCTCGTCCCCGAACCCAGCGACGGCACCTCCGGCGCCGGGCCGGTCGTGGTCGGCGTGGACGGCTCACCGGCGTCCCGGGCCGCTATCGGCTTCGCCTTCGAGGAGGCGTCGATCCGCGGCACCGACGTGCTGGCCGTGGAGGTCCGGCGCCCGACCGAGGTGGGCCGGCCCGAGCTGACCGGGGAGTCCCTGACGGATCTGTCCGAGTCGCTGGCCGGCTGGCGGAAGAAGTACCCGGACGTCCGGGTGCGGCGTGAGGTGCTCACCGGCTCCCCCGCTCCGATGCTGGCCGCCGTGGCGACCCGCGCCCGGTGCCTGGTCATCGGCAGCCGGGGCCTGGGCGGATTCCGCGGCCTGCTCTTCGGCTCCACCGGCCGCGCCCTGGTCCACCGCTGCACCGTGCCGCTGGTGATCGTCCCGAACGGCGCCCCGGCCTGACCATGGAGATCGTCATGAAGACCAACGACGGACGTACCGTCACGCCCGACCCGGGCGACCTCGGCCGCCGGGTGGCCCACCGCCGTACCCGGCTCGGCCTCACCCGCGAACTGGTGGCCGAGCGCAGCGGCCTGGACGCCGGATTCGTCGCCTACCTGGAGACCCACCCCGTCCCGGTCGACGTCACACCCCTCACCCGGCTCGCCGACGCGCTCGGCACCACCGTCACCGACCTGCTCGGCGGCGGGCGCGAGGAGCCGCCGGGCCGGGCCCCGGCCGACACCCGGGTGCGGACCGAGGAGTTGGACCCGGCGGCCTGCTGGACCAGGCTCAGCCCCGGCGGCGTCGGACGGGTGATCCTGGCGGCGCCGCGCGGGCTGGTGGCGCTGCCCGTCAACTACCGGGTGCTGGACGCCACCATCCTCTACCGCACCGAACCGGACGGCACCCTCGCCCACGCTGCGGACAGCGAAGTCGCCTTCGAGGTCGACCAGTTGGACGAGGTGTTCGCCACCGGCTGGAGCGTGCTGGTGAACGGCACCGTCTCGGTCGTCTCCGACGAGGAGGCCGTGCGCTGGTTCGAGCGGCACTCCGACCCCGGCCCCTGGGCGGGCGGCACCCGGGACACCTGGATGCGGATCCGGCCCACCGGGATCAGCGGCCGCAGCATCCGCCCGGAAGGCCCTGCGGTCATCGACTCCGGATCGGGAGAATGATCATCACCACGGCCGCGGAACCGCGCGTCCTCGTGGTCGGCGACGGCTTCGCTCAAGGGCGCGTCGCGCGTTACGGCCGCCTGACCTGCCCCGGCTCCACCTCCCGGGTCTGACACCCCTGCCCACCCCGCAAATAAGCCGATAAGATGCCCATTGGTGTGCCGGGAAGTCTGGTCGGCTCGGGGGATGACTGCGGCGATCGGGCTTCAGCGACCCCGGTGGTCGCGATGGGTCGTTTCTGCAGATGCACGCCGTGGGAATCGTTCTCGTTCTGGTGGTTCTGGCCACGACCGTGGCCACGTTCGCCCGACGGTGGCGGATACCCGCTCCCTCGCTGCTGGTGCTGGCCGGCATCGGCGTCGCACTCGTACCCGGAGTGCCCGCGCTGCACGTGCCGCCCCAGGCCATCGCCCTGGTGGTGCTGCCGCCGCTGCTGTACTCCTCCGCCGAGGAGCTGTCCCTGCGCGACCTGCGCGCCGTGTGGCGGCCGGTGACGATCCTCTCCTTCGGACTGGTCTTCGCCTCCGCCGCCGCCGTGGGCTTCGCCGCCGTCTCGCTCGCCGGGCTGCCGCCCGCGATGGCCTTCGTCCTGGGCGCCGTCCTGTCCAGCACCGACCCGGTGGCCGTCACCGCGCTCGGCCGCCGCCTGGCACTCCCGAGCCGGGTCCAGGTCCTCGTCCAGGCCGAAAGCCTCTTCAACGACGCCACCTCACTCGTCCTCTTCAAGGTCGCCGTCGGCATCGCCGTCGCCTCTGGAGGCAGCGTGGACCTGTCCGGCGCAGGCGGGGAGCTCCTGCTGCTCGGCGGAGGCGGCAGCCTGGTCGGCGCCGCCGTCGCCGGCCTCGTTTGGCTGGTGCGCCGCCGCACCACCGACCCGGTCCTGGAGACCGTGATCGCCCTCGTCACCCCGTACGCGGCGTACGTGCTCGCGGAGTCCGCCCACACCTCCGGCGTCACCTCAGTCGTGGTCGCGGGCGTCCTCCTGGGCCGCTCCGGTCACCGCCTCACCGACGCCCACATCCGCCTCCAGCTGGGCGCCGTGTACGCCGTGGTGGTGTTCCTGCTGGAGAGCGTCGTCTTCTCCATCGTCGGGCTCGAACTCCCCACTCTTGTCCGCGACCTGCCCGTCGGCACCGGATGGTGGCCGCTGCAGGCGCTCGCCCTGGCCGCCCTGCTCATCGCCGTCCGGGTGCTGTGGACCCTCCCGCTGACCCGTGCGGTCAGACCCACTCGCGGCCGGCTGTCGTGGCGGGTCGCCGGAGTGGTCACCTGGGCCGGCACCCGGGGCGTCATGCCGCTGGCCGCCGCCCTCTCCATTCCGCTCCTCGCCGACAGCGGCGCACCGCTCGCCGGACGTCCGCTCGTCCTGGTCCTCACCACCTCGGTCGTCGTGTTCACCCTGGTCGTCCAAGGCCTCACCCTGGCCGCCGTGGTCAACCGGTCCGGGCTCGCCCTCGAACCCGAACACACCGCCCGCGAGGAGGACGACGCCCGCGACGCCCTCAACCGCGCCGCCCTCGACCACGTCGAGCACCTGGCCGAGTTGGAGGCGATCCCGGAGACCGCCATCGACCGCGTCCGCCGCGGCCTCACCGCCCGCCTCGACCACGCCCACGAGACCCCCGACGGCACCACCGCCGACGCCGCCCACCGCCAGCTGCGCCGCGAGGTCATCGCCGTGCAGAACACCGAGCTGCGCCGCCTCTACGAGGAACACCGCATCAGCGACACCACCCTGCGCGCACTCCAGCGCGACCTCGACCTGGAGGAGGCCGCCCTCGGCGGAACGTGACTCCCGCCGGTCCCGGGGACGCGCAGGGTCGCCGTCGGCAGGACCGCCGCTACGCCTGCGGCGGGTCGAGAACGTCCTCCACCCGGCAGCGCGGGCTGGCGGCACCGGGCGGGCCGTAGCCGAGCCTGAGCACCAGCTGGACGTGGGCGGGGCCTTCGGCGGGGTCGCGCAGGCGCCAGCGGGTGTCGGGGATCTCGACGGCCTGGTGCAGGACGGAGGCGCGCAGGCCGTGAGCGGTGGCGAGCAGCCAGACGCGTTCCATCGCCTGTCCGGTGCGCAGCCAGTCGGCCTGGTGGTCGAAGTGGGTGGCGAGGGTGGCGAGTTGGGGCAGGGCCTCGAAGCGTGCGGCCGGAGTGGTGTGGCGCGGCGGGTGGCCGGCGAAGCCGCGCATCGGGACGCGGGCGTCGCGGTCGTGCGAGCCGAGGGCCGCGAGCGGGATGCCGTCGAAGGAGGGTTCGAGGCGAAGCCAGCTGCGGGTCTCGGCCTCGCGGGTGACGTCGGCGGCGATCCGGGCCTCGGCCTCGGAGGTCAGCGCCAGCACCCGGCGCACGCCGTGCTCCTCCAGCAGGGTGAGGGTGACGCCCTCCTCCCGGGCGGCCTCTATGAGGTCGCCGACGAGCGCCTCGGGAACGTCCCGGTTGGTGAACGGCTGTCGGCTGGAGTGCCGCCGCGCGAGGGCCGGGAAGAGGTCGGCACCGAAGGGCCGCGACGTACGGGCGGGTGCGGACAGGTCGAGCACGGCGCACGGCTGGGTGCCTTCCCCCGCGGGGAGGAGCCGGACGGCGGCCTCGCGGCCGAGGTGCGCGGCGGCCACCCGCAGGTTGAACAGGGCGGCACCGATCGAGATGTGCAGCGCCCGGCCGTCGGGATCGGCGGCCGGAACGGCTCGGGCCGGGTCGGCGTGGACCTCCAGGCCCAGCAGGTCGGGAGTGGGGCGGAAGCGCCAGGGCTGACTGTTGTGCAGCGAGGGCGCGAGGCCTCCGGCCTCGGCCAGCAGGTGCAGATCGGCGGTGGTGAGGGCGGTTTCGGTGGTCATGGTGGTTCACTCCCTGCTCCCGGCGGGGAGCGCCGGTGATTCGAGCATCCGCCGGGTCGGCGGTGTCCGCGAGGGCCCAACGGCCCTGGGCGGTCCGGCCGAGCGGCCTCGGATCCCGGGGGTTCAGCGGGCGGCCGGGCCGTTCAGCGGGCGGCCGGGGCCGGCAGTGCGAGGTGGGCGGTCACCGATGTGGAATTCCGCGATCGCCGGGATGATCATCGAACTCACCTTCCCCCGTCGGGATGCCTCCACGGTGACGCACCGGGCACGGCGCCACGGGAGGCGCGGGGCCCTTGCCCACGGGCCTCCCCGGCCTGCTCCGCCGGGTCCTCCGGCCTGGCCGGACCCGCCCCGGACACGCCCGGCGGCCTGGCCGATGGGGCCGACCGGCGGGCCGAACGGCCCTGCCGCCCCGCACCCGGCGGCGGTCTGCTGGACTGCAGAGGCCCGGTCGCCCCGCCGGGCCCGGAACCTCCGGAGGCACCGCCGTGCTGACCGACGAGCCCCGCACCACCACCCAGCAGCTGATGCACACCGCCTGCGGGCGGACCCTCGCGGTGTCCCGCTTCCCCCCGGAGGTCCTGCCGGACAGCGGCCGGGTCGTCCTCGACACGCTCTGCGAACCGTACGACACGGGCCAGGTCTGGATCTCGCTCACCCCCGCCGAGGCCAGGCACTTGGCCGGGATGCTGCTACGCCAAGCCGCCGCGGTCGACCACCCCCGGGCTCCGTGCCCCGGGCGGATCGAGGTCGATCCGGTGGCGGGAGACCTGTACGCCATCGGCGTCCGCTCGCACGCCCTGGCCGTCGACCAGCCCGTCGACGCGGGCGGCGCGGACTCCGCGCCGACCCCGGTCGAGCTGTGCGCCTCCGCCCTGGCCTCCTGCACCGCCCACTACGCCGGCGGCTACCTCGACCGGCACGGCCTCGGGCGCGACGGCCTCCACGTCACCGCGGACTACACCATGGCCCAGGACCGACCGGCCCGGATCGCCTCGGTGTCCATCGAGGTCACCGCCCCCGACCTGCCGCCCGAACGGGAGGCCGGCCTGCTCGCGGTCGTCCGCCACTGCACCGTCAAGAACACGCTCGACCACCCGCCGGACGTCAGGGTCTCGCTGAATGGGACCCGAAGGGCGGTCCCGTCATGAAGGCCGAAGACCTGATGACCTCCCCGCCGGTCACCGTCGGCCCCACCACAACGGCCTTCGAGGCCGCGCTGGTCATGGAGCAGGAGGCGGTCGGCTGCGTGCTCGTCACCGACCACGGCCGACTGCGGGGCATCCTGACGGACCGCGACCTCACCGTTCGCGGGCTCGCCCACGGTCCCCACCCGGCACAGCCGGTCGTGGAGCTCATGACCACCCCGGTCGCGACCGTGAACGCCGGCGACGACCTCGACACCGCGTACCGCACCTTCCGCAGCGCCGGCGTCCGGCGCCTCCCCGTCCTCGACGACGGCCGCCCGGTCGGCGTGCTGACCGTCGACGACCTGCTGCGCGACGTCGTGGAGCGCCTCGTCGACCTCCTGATCCCGGTCTCGCGCAGCGCTCTGCGCGAGACCACCGTCTGACCACATCACGCAGAACCGCACCCGCCCCGACCGGAGACTCGACGATGAGCACGAAGACCGCAGCAACGATGCGCACCAAGCAGTGGAGCCTGCGCCTCGACCTCTTCGAGGAGGGCGACACCACCAAGGTCCACGCCGTCCTCGACACCGGCGACACCACTCTGGAGACCCGCACCACCGCCCGCCGCAACCCCGGCGACCCGCCCGTCCCCGAGATCGGCGACGAGTACGCCGCCGCCCGTGCCCTGATCGACCTCGGCCACCAGCTGCTCCGCGCCGGCCTCTCGGACTCCGCCGCGAACGACCGCTCCCGCACCGGCTGAGCGAGTCCGCTGGACCGTCGGGCCCGGCCGTCCGCAGGCTACGCCTCGGCGAGGCGGGCGGCCGGGTCGTCGAGGCCGAGCGAGCCTTGGGCGAGGACGGCGGTGTGCCAGGTGCGGAGGTCGAAGGCGGGGCCCTGGCGGCGGAGGGCGGCCTCGCGGCCCTGGAGCCAGGCCCGTTCGCCCAGTTTGTAGCCGATGGCCCGCCCCGGCGTACCAAGGTGGCGGTCGATCTCGCTGGTGCGGCGCGGGAGTTCGCTGCCGTGGTGGGCGGCCATGAAGTCGAGGACGAGGG
Organism: Kitasatospora sp. NPDC017646; assembly: GCF_044329365.1. NCBI lineage: Bacteria > Bacillati > Actinomycetota > Actinomycetes > Kitasatosporales > Streptomycetaceae > Kitasatospora > Kitasatospora sp. NPDC017646. Next base: position 485,872 of record NZ_JBIRJC010000001.1, read on the forward strand.
CCGGGGTCCAGCGTTCGCCCGGGTGGAAGCCCGGGTCCGCGGGGACGGCGAGTTCGCCAGGGTGATCTGGTAGATGCTGAGCCGGTCGGCGCAGGCGGTCCACCGGGGCGGCCCGCGTGCGTCGACCTGCCGTCAACCCTGGCAGAGGTCCCGGCTGTAGTCGAAGGTCGCGGCGGTCTGCGAGTACTGCCACTGCGGGGCGAGCAGCTGCCGGTCGAGCTGCCCGGCGGCGGTGCGGTTCTCGACGACGTAGCCGAAGTCCTGCAGCCAGGCCGGGTAGAGGTTCTTGGAGCCGATGAAGAAGGCGGACCCGTCGACCGAGACCAGTTTGTGGTGCAGCGCGTACGGGTGGCCGTCGGCCCAGGTCGGTGCCGAGGAGGCGCGGAACGGCGCGAGTTGGAGGTTCCGGCACATCGTCGCCTTCGCCTTGCCCGGGTCGCCGAGGCGGGCGGTGAGGCGACCGGCCAGGGTGTCGCTGATCTCGTTCAGGGACTTGATCTGCGAGTAGCCGCCGCTGCCGACGGTGCCCCGGTTGCCGGGGTCGCTGACCACGATGCGCACCTTCACGCCGTCCGCGAGCTTGCCCGCGAGCAGGTCGAAGAGCCGCCCGTCGTAGCGGGGCATCGGCGGGCAGGTGCCGGTCACGTCCTGCTGGGAGATGTCGATCCGGCTGCCGGCGCTCGCGATCAGCGCGCGCAGCGCGGCCTCCTCCGGGTTGACCGTCGCGTAGTCGCGGTCCTCGTTGGTGTTGTCGTGCAGCCCGATCGGGCCGCACTTGAGGTCTCCGGCGGCGGGTGCCCGGTCCGGACGGTAGCCGGAGGCGGGGTCGGCGTCGCGGATGCCGACGCCCAGGCCGCCGACCGCGATCACCGGCAGGTCGCCGGAGGCGGGCACCTGCCCGGCCGCCGGCTTGAGGCGCTGCTCCAGGTCGGGGGTGCACCCGGCGCCGTTGGAGGAGGCGAACCAGGCGGCCGAGAAGACACCGCTGTTGCGGCAGGTCCAGCCCCACAGGGTGTCCAGGTAGGCGCCGGCCGAGGCGGCGGCCGGACCGTTCAGCGCCAGGTCGACGTCGGTGACCGGGTGGGCGGTGTCGAGGTAGTCGCCCTTCCAGTCGTTGATCCCGCCGGTGATGACGCTCTGCCCGTCGACGACGAGCAACTTGGAGTGGTTCCAGGAGAACGCGGTCTTCGCGGTGGTCATCGAGGCCACCTCGACGGTCACGCTCCCGGCGGCGCTCCCGAGCCGGGCCACCAGCTCGTCCCGGTACTTCGACGGCAGCGCGGTGATGTTGTACAGCGGCGCGGCCCCGGCCAGGATCCGCACGTGCGGCGCGTTCCCGGCGGCCGCCGACGCCTTGAGGCCGTCCACGATGGCGTCCTGGAACGCACCGTCCGGGAACGGCGCGAGAGTCGAGATGTCGACGGTCCGGGTCGCGCGGGAGATGTTCTCCCGCATCTTGTCCAGCAGCCGCTTGGTGCCGGCCCGCTCGGTGCAGGAGGCATCCCCCCAGCACCCCGGCGTCTGCAGCAGCCACCCACCCGGATCCCCGGCCGGCGCGTCCAGCCGGTTGCCCGCCGTACGCTCCCACACCGTCCCCTCCAGCCCGGGCGACACCTGCCGCAACGCCTGTTCCACCGCGTCCAGGTGCGGGGTGGCCCGCGGAGTGGCCTGCGAGGTGGCATCGATCTGCGCCGCCGCCCCCGGCGAAGGGGCCGGATCGGCGAACGCGGGAGCGACGGGCAGCACGCCGACGACGGCGACAAGGGCCAGCGCGGACCCGGCCGAGCGGCGACCGGGACGGCGGAACTGGCGAGAGAGCACGTACGAGTCCTTCATGGGAGGCCGGGGACGTTCACCCGGACGACACCGTTAAATTACCTGAAAGTAACCTGATGTGCTGTCAGGGTCTCATCAAAAGGCCCCGTCACGCCGGGGAAGTGACGCCCCGTCCATTCGTCGGCGTCGACGGGGACGCCCGCCGCGGACGTCGACAAGGTGCCCGGAACGCGAAGAAACCGGGGCCGACACGATCATCGTGTCGACCCCGGCTCCTGCTGGTAGCGGGGACAGGATTTGAACCTGCGACCTCTGGGTTATGAGCCCAGCGAGCTACCGAGCTGCTCCACCCCGCGTCGGTGGGATCACCCTATGCGATGGCCCCGGCGAAACGGAAATCGGTTTCCGAGGGCATGCACCGCGACGGGCGCTCGGGGCCGGCCCGGCGGTCGCCGCCCCGGTCCCACCAGAGCCGTTGCGGGTCCGGGCCGCAGCCGGTGATCGCGCGCGGGCCGCGGACGGCGCCGCGCAGCCGTGCCGGTACCTCGGGCGGCAGGGCCCCAGCCAGGTCGATCACGGCGCCGGCCAGGTCGACGAGGCCCCGGCGGCGGCGTACAGGGCGGCGAGGCACTCCGGGGCGATCCGCGGGTGGTCCTCCAGGACGACCGGCGAGGACAGCACCACCTGGCACCCGCCGTCCGGTCCGGCCGGCACGGGCCAGGTGCGATCGTTGCGGCACCGGTGGACGGCCGAGCGGGCCCATTCGGGCGGGTCGGCGACCGACAGGAAGCAGCCGTGCTCCAGCCCCAGCAGCAGGTGGGTGGAGATCAGGGAGCGCGACAGCGCCTCCGCTCGGCCGGCCCCCCGGCGCGGCGTCCAGTCGGAGGCGTTCTCCACCTCCACGGTCAGTCGCTGCGCCCGGTACGGTCCGGGCAGCTCCTCGACCCCCAACCGCACCAGCCCGTCGACCTGTTCGCGCCGGCGCACCAGCCGGCCGACGACGCTGCCGTGCTCGTGCAGCAGCTCCGTCCTGCCGACCCCCGGCAGCCGGAACCCGTGCTGCACGATCTCTCCGGTCAACTCCTTGACGGGCAGCAGGAGTTCGATCCGCTCCTCAGCGCCCTCGTCCCACTCGACGAGCGCCCGGTCGGCGGGTTCCAGCCGCTCCACCGGCTTGAACCCGCCGCCGTGCCCGGCCCGTTCGACGGTGCGCCGCTGGAGCCGCAGGAAGCGCAGCTCGACCGCCAGCCTGTCGTCGTGTCGCGCCTCCATCACGCACTCGGTGCGCTGGTGCGAGTGTTCGCCGCCCTGCACGGTGTACTCGGGCGGCACCAGCACGCCGAACTGCCAGCGCAGCCGGTCCTCCGCCGCGGAGCCGTGGTGCGGGTGGAGCACGTAGCCGTCCGGCAGCACCGCGTCGGCGATCTGCCGGGCGGCCGCGAAGCCGCGCTCGATCCCCTCGGGGAGGCCGCTCATCGGACATCCTCCCGGTCGTGGCCGGACGGCACCGCGAGCTCGGCCCCGCTCGCCCCGGCGGACCCGGGCCTCGGGACCGGCAGCGGCACGGTCGCGGACCAGACCGGGTCGTCGGTGGCGGTGGTTGCGGCGGTTGCAGTGCCCATGAGGATGCCTCCTCGGGGTTGGGGAGCCGGACTGGATGACTCGAACCCAGTCATACCAATGATCCGAACCAGCCGCCGGTCCGCGAACCCGGCGGACCGCCCGCAGCACGCGAACCGGCTTCGGCCGTTCGGGTCGCAGCGGGCGAGCAGCCGGCGGGCACCGGACGCGGGCAGCCGGAGGCGGACCGCAGCGCACGGTACGGCGATTCGGGTGGCGGGCACCGCCGGTGAACCACCGTGTGCCGGTTCCCGGGCGGGGAGCGGGCTCAGCCCACGGCGATGGTGCCGTGCATGAACGGGTGGATGGTGCAGATGTACGAGTGGTCACCGGTCTGCCGGGGCGCGGTGAAGGTCGCGATGGCGCCGGGGGCGATCGTCCCGGTGTCGAAGGACTTGTCCGCAGCGGTGAGGGTGTGGGCGGTGGAGTCCTGGTTCGTCACGGTGACGGTCTGACCGGGGCCCACCTTGAGGGTCGCGGGCGCGAACGCGAAACCCTTGATCGTGACCTGGAGGGCGGCGGCGCCGCTCTGCGCGGGGCTCGTCTCGGCGGCGCTGCTCTGCGCGGGGCTCGCCGCGACGGTGCTGCTCTGCAGGGGGCTCGTCGCGCCGTTCGACGGCGTGCCGGCGCCGGAGCCGGAGCCGGAGCAGGCCGCGAGGGCGGCGGAGAGCAGCAGTGCGGAGGTGGCCCGGAGAGGCCGGTGGCTGGTCACGTACGGGCTCCGTTCGGGAGGGGCGGCGGGAGCGGCCGCTCCCCCAGACTCCTCCGACGGGAGGCCGCCGCGACCTGGTCCAGGGCTCTGGACGGCCCGCCATTTCCTTCTTTCGAGTGAAAGCCCGGACGTGGAGTTGACGCCCCTCGGTGGGTGGTGCGGACCGGCGATGCAAGGGAATTGTGGAGATTCGTCCGCCCCCGGCTGCCCGTCGACGCACCGGGTAGGCGCCGGATACGCCGGGTCCTCCCGGTCCGGCGCGTCGCGATCGCAGGAGACCGAATCCATGCAGTTGTCCACCGTGCGCCCGGTGCCCGTGACCTTCCCCGACAGCGCGGCCCCCGACGTCCCGGTCGATGCGGAACTCCGCTTCGACGCGAGCCTTCCGTACGCGGCCTGCCTGGCCTTCCCGCTGACTCCGTGCCAGTGCACCGGGGACGACGCCCGGGTGTCCTGGTACTTCAGCCGCGAACTGCTGAACGAGGGTCGGCTCGGCCCTGTCGGCAGCGGTGACGTGAAGGTCCGTCCGGGGCCGGCCGGCGAGGTCCTGATCACCCTGCGGGGGCCGGGCGGCGGGGCCCTGGTCAGCGCACCGGAGGACCTCGTCACGGCGTTCCTCTCGGACTCCTTCGCCCTGGTGCCCGCCGGATCCGAGTCCGACCACCTCGACATCGACGCGGCCCTGGCCCGGCTCCTCACCGCGGACTGAGCCCGCCGACCGCCCCGGTCGCACGCGGTCCTTCGTAGAATCCACGGGCCGATCCCCCTCGCCCCCAGGAGGCCGCGTTGACGTCCGACCCCGGACCCGGTGTGCTCACCCACCTGGAGTCCCTGCTCCACCAGGCCCCCGCCGACCGCGGCGGGGCGCTGTGGCGCCTCCAGGAGGAGGGCCGCCAGCTGGACGCGAACATCATCCGCCTGCCGGCGAACGCCGAGGTCGCCGGACACGTGGAGCCGGACCTCGACGTCCTCGTCCAGGTGCTCGACGGGAGCGGTCGGCTGGAGACGGACAACGGCCGGCAGGACCTGTCCCCGGGGTGCACGGCCTGGCTGCCGCACGGCGCACGACGGTCGGTCACGGCGGGCGAGGACGGCCTGGTCTACCTGACCGTCCACCGCCGCCGGCCCGGCCTCTCCATCCGCTCCGCACCCGTCGGGTAGCCGCGGCCACAGGGCCTCCCGCCGTCGGGGCGTCCGGCCTGCCGCCCAACGCCCCCCACCGGGCCCGGCCACCTCGCCCGCTCACGTCCCCCGGCCCGGCGCGCCACCCGAGAGTTACTTGACAGCCTCAACCTTTCAGGCCTAGCGTCGTCGCGATTGCTTCAGCTGATGAAAAATTGAGAGCGCCAGCCATCGGGTGCGAGGCGCCCCGGCGGCGCCGCCGCAAGAGCCGTAGTGGCCGTAGCACTGGAGACAGCCCTCATGACCCCGCTGGACCACGGCACCGCCGTCGCCGCCGAGACCGCCCGCTTCGTCGCCGCCGTACGGCAGGCCGACCCCGCTCTGCCGGTGCCCGGCTGCCCGGGGTGGACGCTGGCCGACCTGGTCCGCCACACCGGCAGCGTGCAGCGCTGGTTCACCGTGCTGCTCCGCCGGCGGATCCAGGAGCCACCGCGCAGCCGCGACGTCGACCTGCAGCTGCCCGAGCGGCCCGAGCAGTACCCCGCCTGGCTGGCCGAGGCCGCCGAGCACGCCGCCGCGGCCTTCGCCGAGGGCGACCTCGACGCGCCGATGTGGGCCTGGGGCGCCGACCAGCACGCCCGGTTCTGGGTGCGCCGGATGCTGTTCGAGACCCTGGTCCACCGCATGGACGCCGAACTCGCGCTCGGCCTGGAGCCGGAGGTCGATCCGGCCCTCGCCGCCGACGGGGTGGACGAGTTCCTGACCAACCTGCCCTTCGCCGCCTTCTTCGCCCCCGGGACGGCCGAACTGCGGAGCGAGAACCGGACCATCCGTTTCGCCCGCACCGACGGCGAGGGCGACTGGCTGGTGCGGCTGCGCCCCGACGGCTTCGGCCTGGACCGGTCCGGCACCGGAGCGGATGCCGACGCCACCGTCCGGGCCACCGCCGCCGAGCTGCTGTTCCTCCTGTACGGGCGGCTCGACCGCACCGCCTCCGGCATCGAGCGCTCCGGGGACGAGGAGCTCCTGGCGCACTGGTTCGCCCACTCCTCGTTCTGACCCCACCGCGCTTGCGAGCGCCGCCGGGCACGTGCCGGAAGGGCGCGTGCCCGGCGGCCGGCGGCTCAGGCCGTGGCCGCGAGCGTCCCGTCGAAGGTGGCCGCCGCGAGGCCGAAGGACAGCGTCATCCCGATCCCCGAGGTGACCGAGACGGCCCGCACGCCCGGCGCCAGGTCGCGCACCAGCAGCGGCCCGCGCGGGCTGCTGGCGTAGACGCCCTGCCAGCGCTCCAGGATCCGCAACCGCGGCACGCCCAGCACCCGGGCGACGGCGTCGATCAACAGCTCGTGGGTGCGCTCGTCGATGAACGGCGGGGTGGTGGCGTCGTAGTGGTGCGAGTCGCCGATCAGCAGGGTGCCGTCCGGCTGGCGGGTGAACATCACGTTGGCGCCGATCTCCAGCAGCTCCGCGCTGTGGCCCAGCACCTCCTCCCGCAGCCGGGCGGCCGAGGGCCGGGCGGTGAAGGCGTCGTAGCGGAGCATCGAGGTGGCGGTCAGCACCGCGGACTCGGTGCGGAAGCCGTCCGGGGCGGCGGCCCGCGCCATGGTCAGCCTGCAGCGCTGGATCCCGTGGTCCTCGGCGACGTCCGGGAACAGGTAGTCCAGGTCGTGGCCGACGCAGACCAGGATCCGGTCGCCGTGGACCGGGCCACGGGTGGTGTGCACGGTGCCCGGCTCGACGCCGGTGACGGCGGTGCCCCACAGGACACGGCCCCGGGGCTGCTCGTCCACCCAGCCGGCCAGCGCGGGCGCCGCCTCGCGCGGGTCGACCCGCAGGTCGGCGGGCAGCACCGCGCCTCCCACCAGGTCGGCGTCCCCGCCGGCCGCCCGGCCGAGCGCCACGGCCGTCTGCGCGGCGCTGCGCAACCGTACGGCGTCGCCGCCGCGTTCGGCGTGCAGCTCCTCCAGGACGGCCGCCTCGGTCGCCGACCGGGCGACCACCAGGGTGCCGGCCTCGGCGGCCCAGAAGCCGACCGCCTCGGCGGCGCGCAGCCAGCCGGGCCGGGAGCGCTGGGCGAGGGCGAGCAGTTCGCCGTCCTGGGCGCTGATGCAGCAGTGGCCGAAGTTGCGGACCGAGGCGCCGACCGGCCGGCGGTCGCGGTCGAGGACGGTGACGGAGAGTCCGTTGCCGAGCGCCTCGAAGGCGTGGGCGAGGCCGATGATGCCGGCGCCGACGATCACCACGTCGCTGCGGGGGGCGGTGGGGGAGGTCACGGGTGGGGTGCTGCTGCTCATGGGCCCAGCTTCCGGGCTCCCGGACTCGACGTCAAGACCTGTATGTACAAGTCACCGGCTGTTCATCCGTCGGACGATCATGACGATCCACTGGTCGAACGAAGGAATCCGCAGATGGAACAGGGTTGAGAAGTTCCACTCCGAGCTGTCATAGTCAACTTGTGAAGACAAGTGCGGACCTCCCTCTCCACCAACGGCTCGGCACCGAGTTCCAGCGCCGCATCGAGTCCGGCGAGTGGCCCGAGGGCAAGCCGGTGCCCAGCGAGTCGCAGCTCTGCGCCGAGTTCGGTACCTCCCGCGGCCCGGTCCGCCAGGCCCTGGCCATGCTGCGCAGCTCGGGCAGCCTGGTCGGCGGGCGCGGGAAACCGCCCGTGGCCCGTCGCACCGCGCCCTCCCAGCCCTTCGACACCTTCCTGTCCTTCACCCAGTGGGCGCGCAGCATCGGCCGCGAGCCCGGGCAGAGCACCGTCGAGGTGGCCCGCCGGCGGGCGTCCCCGGAGGCGGCGGCCAGGCTGGGCCTGGTGGAGGGCGAGCCGGTCGTCGAACTCGTCCGGCTGCGGCTGCTGGACGGCGTCCCGGCCATGCTGGAGCGCTCCACCTTCGTCCACGAGGTCGGCCGCGTTCTGTTCGACTTCGACCCGGACACCGGCTCCGTCTACCAGGAGCTGCTGCGCCGCGAGGTCGACCTGCACCACGCCCGGCACACCATCGACGCCGTCGCCGCCGAACCGCGCGACGCCGAACTGCTGCGGGTCGACGCGGGGGCACCTCTGCTGCGGGTGCGCCGGCTCACCACCTCCGGCCGGGGCGTGCCGCTGGAGGACGCCGACGACCGCTACCTGCCCGCCATGGCCACCTTCACCGTCGAGAACACCGTCGAAGGCCGAACCGTCATCGGCCGCTACCGCACCGAAGAGGACTGACAAAGTGATCGAGCTCGCCGCCCTGGACATGGCCGGGACCACCATCAACGAGTCCGGCGCCGTCTACCGTGCGCTGCGCAACGCCGTCGAACGGAACGGGGTGGCCGTCGCCGAGGCCGACCTCCAGACCTGGATGGGCACCGACAAGCGCGAGGCCATCGCCGCGCTGGTCCGCCTCGGCGGCGGCACCCCGACCCCGGAGCTGGTCGAGGAGGGCTACGCGGCCTTCGCGGAGTACCTGCGCGAGGCCTACCGGACCACTCCCCCGCAGGCCGTCCCGGGCGTCGAGGAGGCGCTGGCGGAGCTGCGCCGGCGCGGGATCAAGGTCGCGCTCACCACCGGCTTCAGCGACGACGTCGCCCACCCACTGCTGGAGTCGCTCGGCTGGTCCACCGGCGAGGGCGGCAACCTGGACGCGGTGGTCACCTCGGACGAGGTCCCGCGCGGCCGCCCGGCCCCGTACATGATCCACCGCGCGATGCAGAAGACCGGGGTCATCGACACCCGCCGGGTGCTGACCGCGGGCGACACCGTGGTCGACGTCGAGGCGGGCCGCAACGCCGGGGCCGGGGTGGTCGTCGGGGTGCTGACCGGGGAGCTCACCCGCGCCGACTTCGACGGGCACCCGCAGACCCACGTGCTGGCCAGCGCCGCCGAGATCCCCGGCCTCGCCGAGACCCGGCCGAGCGCCTGAGGGCTCCCCCTGGGCTGCCGGGCCGCCGCAAGACGGTCCGGCAGCCCGTTCGGACACCCCCGCCCGGCGCGTCGCCCGCGCCGACCCGCTAGCGTGGACCGCTTCCGCTACCGGGGCCCACCGAGGAGAGCAGCGCCGTGTCCGACAGCTTCGCGCACCTGCACGTCCACACCGAGTACTCGATGCTGGACGGGGCGGCGAAGAACGGCAAGCTGTTCGCCGAGGCGGAGAGACAGGGCATGCCCGCCATCGCGATGAGCGACCACGGCAACATGTTCGGCGCGTACGAGTTCTTCCACGCGGCCGCGAAGACCGGTGTGAAGCCGATCATCGGCATCGAGGCGTACGTCGCCCCGGCCTCGCGCTTCCTGAAGAAGCAGGTGTTCTGGTCGCCCGGCGGCCAGCGCCCGACCGGCGCCGACGGCGAGGGCGGCAAGGACGTCTCCGGCGGCGGCCGCTACACCCACATGACGATGTGGGCGCAGAACGCGACCGGCCTGCGCAACCTCTTCAAGCTCTCCTCGCTCGCGTCGATGGAGGGCTACTACATGAAGCCCCGGATGGACCGCGAGCTGATCGCCGCGAACGCCGGCGGCATCATCGCGACCACCGGCTGCCCCTCCGGCGAGGTGCAGACCCGGCTGCGGCTGGGCCAGTACGAGGAGGCGGTCAAGGCCGCCGGCGCGTACCAGGACATCTTCGGCAGGGAGAACTACTTCCTGGAGCTGATGGACCACGGCCTGGACATCGAGCGCGACGTCCGCGAGGACCTCCTTCGGCTGGCAAAGCAGCTGAACATCCCGCTGCTGGCCACCAACGACTCCCACTACGTCACCGCCGACCAGGCCGACGCCCACGACAGCCTGCTCTGCGTCGGCGTGGGCAAGAACAAGGACGACCCGAACCGCTTCAAGTTCCAGGGCACCGGCTACTACGTGAAGACCGCCGAGGAGATGCGCGAGCTCTTCCGCGAGCTGCCGGAGGCCTGCGACAACACCCTGGCGATCGCCGAGCGGGTCGAGTCGTACGAGGAGGTCTTCACCTACGTCGACCGGATGCCCCAGTTCGACGTGCCCGAGGGCGAGACCCAGGCCTCGTACCTGCGCAAGAAGATCGAGGTCGGGCTGAAGCACCGCTACGGGGACGACCCGAGCCAGGAGGTGCTGGACCGGATCGAGCTGGAGATGGGCGTGATCACCCCGATGGGGTTCGACGCCTACTTCCTCGTGGTCGCCGACATCTGCCAGTACGGCCGGGACAACGGCATCCCGGTCGGCCCGGGCCGCGGCTCGGCGGCGGGCTCGATGGTCGCCTACCTGACCGGGATCACCCAGCTGGACCCGCTGGAGCACGATCTGCTGTTCGAGCGCTTCCTCAACCCCGAGCGCATCAACCCGCCAGACGTCGACATCGACTTCGACGACCGCCAGCGCGACCAGATGGTCCGCTACGTCACCGAGAAGTACGGCGCCGCCTACACGGCCCAGGTGAACACCTTCGGCACCATCAAGGCCAAGGCCGCCGTCAAGGACGCCAACCGCATCCTCGGCTACCCGTTCTCGATGGGCGACCGGATCACCAAGGCGATGCCGCCGGACGTCATGGGCAAGGGCGTGCCTCTGGCCGACCTGTTCGACGAGAAGCACGCCCGGTACAACGAGGGCACCGAGATCCGGGCGCTGTACCAGAACGAACCGGACGTCAAGAAGATCATCGACACCGGGCGGGGCATCGAGGGCCTGATCCGCGGCACCGGTGTGCACGCGGCCGCCGTCATCCTCTCCTCCACGCCGCTGCTCGACCTGATCCCGCTGCACATGCGGGACAAGGACGGCGTCATCATCACCGGCTTCGACTACCCGTCCTGCGAAGCCATGGGCCTGATCAAGATGGACTTCCTGGGTCTGCGGAACCTGGGCATCATCGATCACTGCATCAAGATCGTGAAGGCCAACCGGGGCGTCGACGTCGACATCGAGAAGATCCCGATCGACGACCCCACCACCTACCAACTGCTGGCCCGTGGCGACACCCTGGGCGTGTTCCAGCTCGACGGCGGCCCCATGCGCGCCCTGCTCAAGCTGATGAAGCCCACCGAGTTCGCCGACATCTCCGCCGTCTCCGCGCTGTACCGGCCCGGCCCGATGGGCATGAACTCGCACACCAACTACGCGCTGCGCAAGAACGCCCAGCAGGAGATCATCCCGATCCACCCCGAGCTGGAGGAACCGCTCAAGGACGTCCTCGGCCCCACCTACGGCCTGATCGTCTACCAGGAGCAGGTCCAGCGCGCCGCCCAGGTGCTGGCCGGCTACTCGCTCGGCCAGGCAGACCTGCTGCGCCGAGCGATGGGCAAGAAGAAGAAGGAGGTGCTGGAGAAGGAGTTCGTGCCCTTCCACGCGGGCTGCAAGGAGCGCGGCTACTCCGACGAGGCCATCCAGGCGGTGTGGGACGTCCTGGTCCCGTTCGCCGGCTACGCCTTCAACAAGTCGCACTCCGCCGCGTACGGCCTGGTCTCGTACCAGACCGCCTACCTCAAGGCCAACTACCCGGCCGAGTACATGGCCGCGCTGCTCACCTCCGTCGCCGACGACAAGGACAAGATGGCCGTCTACCTGGCCGAGTGCCGGCAGATGGGCATCAAGATCCTCTCCCCCGACGTCAACGAGTCGGTGGTCGACTTCACCGCCGTCGGCAGCGACGTCCGCTTCGGCCTCAAGGCGGTACGCAACGTCGGCGTGCCGGTGATCGAGTCGCTGGTCGCCACCCGCGAGGAGAAGGGCAAGTACACCTCCTTCGCCGACTTCCTGGACAAGGTCGAGCTGGTGGTCTGCAACAAGCGCACCGTCGACTCCCTGATCAAGGCGGGCGCCTTCGACTCGCTCGGCCACACCCGGCTCTCGCTCAGCAGCGTTCACGAGAGCGCGATCGACGCCGTCACCGGGCTCAAGAAGCAGCAGGCCATCGGCCAGGACGACCTGTTCGGCGCCCTCGACCTCGGCGACGGCGGCGGGCCCGGCATCGGACTGGACTTCCAGCTCACCGACAACGAGTGGCCCAGGCGCCAACTCCTCGCCCTGGAGCGCGAGATGCTCGGGCTGTACGTCTCCAGCCACCCGCTCGACGGAGCCGAGCACATCCTCTCCCAGAACCGCGACACCTCGATCGCCGAACTCCTCGGCTCCGGCCGCTCCGAGGGCGAGGTCCGGCTGTCCGGCCTGATCACCGCCGTCGACCGGCGGATCAACAAGGCCGGCAACGCCTGGGCGATCATCACCCTCGCCGACCGCGACGGCTCGGTGGAGGTGCTGTTCTTCCCCGCGACCTACAACCTGATGGCCGACCAGATGATCGAGGACAACGTGATCTCGGTCCGCGGCCGGCTCAACGAGCGCGACGGCTCGCTGAGCGTCTTCGGCCAGGAGATCACCACCCTCGACGTCTCCTCCGCCGAACTCGGCACCAAGCCGCCGGTCCAGATCACCGTGCCGGCCTCCCGGATCACCCCCGAGGTGGTCGCCGAGCTCAAGCTCGCCCTCCAGAACCACCCCGGCGACGTCCCGGTCCGGCTGCTCACCACCAACTGGGACAAGAACACCCTCTACGAGCTGGGCTTCCTGGTGAACCCCGACAACGGGCTCGCCTCGGACGTCAAGACCCTGCTCGGCAACCGCTCCTGGGCGGGCGCGGCGGTCCGCGGGTAGGCGCGGACCTCGCCTGCCCGCGAGGGAACGGGCCCCGGCCGGCCGGAGCCGGACCGGGGCCCGTCCGTGGGCCCTCGGGGATCAGCCGTCGTTCTCGGCGGAGGGGATGGAGGCCCCGGGGACCTCGTCCGGGGTGTGGATCTTGTCCTCGCCCGGGTAGGGGGTGGTCCAGTTGTGGGTCTGGTACCAGGTCAGGTGGTTCAGCTGGGCCGGGTTCGCACGGTCCGGGGCGGCGTTGGGGCCGGTCAGGTGCTGCTCGGACTTCCAGGTGTCCCACTGGGCCGCGACGCCCTGCTCGGCCGCCGGCGGGGCGGCGGTCACCGGCGCCGCCGCCGCGGTGCGGTCCTGGGCGCCACCCGGCACGTCGATGCCGCAGGAGGGCGCGGTCTTCAGGCCGTCGGTCAGCGAGGTCCGGTTGGGCACCGCGGTGAACGGGGTGTAGTCCGGCTTGTCGGTGAAGGCCGTGGCCATCGGGATGGCCGCGCTGTCCTTCTGGTTCATCGGGTGGATCCCGAGGATCTGCTCGATGGTGCGGATCATGGTGATCTGCGAGTAGTAGCGGCTGTCCACGGCGCCGTGCTGGGCCCAGGGGCTGATGATCTGGATCGGGGCGCGGTGGCCGTCCACGTGGTCCAGGCCGGCCTGGGAGTCGTCCTCGACCACGAAGATCGCGGAGTCCTTCCAGTACTCGCTGTGCGAGATCTCCTGGACGATCCTGCCGACCGCCAGGTCGTTGTCGGCGACCTGCGCGGCCGGACTGGCCGGGCCTCCGGTGTGGTCGCTGGACAGCCACAGCATGTTGAGCGCCGCCGGGCCGTTCTGCTCGAAGTCCTGCTTCCAGATCTGGTAGCGGTACTGGTCGGGTACGTCGAGGTCGAACTTGGGGAAGCCGGGCACCGACACGTCGTTGAGCGACGGGATCGGCGAGGAGGAGGCGAGCGGGTAGGCGGTGTCGTCGCCGGTCGTCTCCATGTTCTTCGCGTCGCAGTACAGGTTCTGCCAGTTCGCGCCGTCGGGCTTGGTCAGGAACTGGTGGAACTCGCCGAAGTCACGCACGTCCTGGCCGGCCGCCTGCGCGCCGGTCCACAGGAAGCCCGAGCGCTGGTGGCCCAGGGCGTCGTCCTCGGTGTCGTAGCTGCGCTCGTACTCCCCCGCCGAGGACTCGGTGTACTCCGGGTTGTCCGCCTGCATCAGCCAGTTGTGGCCCTCGGCGGAGTTGGTGCCGATGTCGTAGGTGTTGTCGTAGAGCCCGAACTGCTTGGCCAGCGCCTGCTGGTTGGGCGTCACGTTGGCGCCGAACTGGGCGAGCTTCGGGTCTCCGTTGCCCTTGCCGATGTCGCCGAAGACCTGGTCGTAGGTCCGGTTCTCCTTGACGATCATGAAGACGTGCTTGATCGGTGACGGGTCACCGATCCGGGCCGGCACCGGTACGGGCTTCGCCTTGTGCCGGTCGGCCGTCCAGACCGCGTTCTCGGTCCAGCCGTTCTGCTTGAAGACCTTGTCCGTCTGGGAGCGGATCTCCTTGTCGCCCGGCAGGGTGAACCGGGTCAGACTGGAGGTGGTGTCGTGGGTGTTGTGGGCGCCGGTGGAGTTGGGGCGCCGGGCGTCGATGCCGCGGGTGTTGGAGACGACCACCTTCGAGCCGACGGTGGTGACCTCGGCCGGGAAGTAGTCGGTGGGCAGCAGGCCGACGTAACTCACCGGTTCCTGGGCGCTGGTGAAGCGGTAGACGGCCACCGCGTTGGCGCGGCCGAGCGTGACCAGCAGCCGGCCGTCGTCGGTGAGCGCCACCGCCGTCGGCTCGTAGCCCACCGAGGCCTCCGGCCACGGCTTGGTGGAGATCCGCTGCACGACCTTGTCGTGCCTGGTGTCGATGACCGACACCTGGTCGGAGGAGGTGTCGGCGACGAAGACCGCCCCGTTCTTGGCGTACACCGCGGTCGGGTGCAGCCCGACGTCGATCGAGCCCACGGCGGCGGACGGGGCGGAGAGGTCGATCACGCTGACGGTGCCCGAGGTCGCGGCGCCGGTGTCCGGGTCGGCCGGCACCTGGGTGCCGTAGGAGTTGAGCGTGTCGTCGTCGGGGGTGGCGGGGCGCCCGCCCTCGTTGCTGACGTACAGCTTCTTCCCGACCTGCACGATGCCGCGCGGCGCGTTGCCCACCGTCCAGCTCTGCCCGAGCGCGCCGGTGGCCGTGTTGATCGCGACCACCCGGTTCTGGCCGTTGACCGCCGCGTACAGCGTCGAGCCGTCGGCGGAGAACACCGCGCCGGAGGCCAGCGCGTGCTTGTCGCCGTTGGCCGGGATCGCCACCTTCACCGGGTCGGCCAGGGAGCCGTCGGCCTTCACCGTGAACCGGGTGTAGCCGTCGAGCTGGCCCAGCCACAGCTGCCTGCCGTCCGGCGAGTAGACCGGGGCCTCCTGGCCGACCGAGCCGTCGGTCAGTTTCAGGTCGGCTGTCTTGGCCTTGCCGGCGCGCTGCTGCACCTGGCCGGTCTTCAGGTCCACCACGACCAGCGAGGCGTCGCCGTCGGCGAGCGAGGCGGCCAGGTGGGCGCCGTCCGGGCTGACCCGGGAGCCCATGATCTTGCCGTTGTTGATGACCAGCCGGTCGCCGAACGGGGCGACGTACTGGTCGCTGGAGATCACCTGACCGTCGGCGGTGACCTGGCCGACCTGGTCGGTGCCGAACTGGTGGGTGGCCGCGAAAGCCGTGCCCGTGGCCACGGCCACCGCCGTGATGCACGCCGTGGCCAGGGTGGCCCGGCGGCTCGCACGCCGGCCGGGGAGCACGGGGCGCTCCTTCTGGACACGTCGACGACGCGTTACCTGCATGGCGTCAGCCCTTCGTTGTGGGTGCGTGGAGGTGCGTGGGTGCGCGGGGAGCTTCGGTGTGCCGGGCCCGGTCAGCCCGTCGCGGAGGCGAGCAGGTCGATCCGGCCGTCGAACTGCCACAGCGGGTTGGGCGCGTCGCCGGTCGCGGTGTGCACCAGGAAGTAGCCGTTCACTTCCTTCGGACC
Organism: Kitasatospora sp. NPDC017646; assembly: GCF_044329365.1. NCBI lineage: Bacteria > Bacillati > Actinomycetota > Actinomycetes > Kitasatosporales > Streptomycetaceae > Kitasatospora > Kitasatospora sp. NPDC017646. Next base: position 501,737 of record NZ_JBIRJC010000001.1, read on the forward strand.
GTCACCGTCCGCCATCACCCGCCCGTCCGGGGCGACGTCCAGCTGGTAGATCGCCGTCCCCGGAGCGGCCGTTCCGGGCAGGTGCCAGGTGACCGTGCAGCGCCAGTCGTTGCCCGGGCCCTCCGGGTCGACCTGGCCGTCTCCCCGGCCGCAGTCCGCCGTGACCCGCAGGTCGGCCTCGGTGACGGCGGGACGGTGGAGCTCCTCGGTCTGCAGCCGGTACAGGTGCGCGAACACGGTGGCGACCGTGCGCTGCACCTTCGCCTGGGTGATGCCCGACCCGGTCGAGGGCGTGGCCACCGCGACCGCCCCGAAGGTCAGCGCCAGCAGCCCCGCCAAGGGGGCCACCCCGAGGACGAGCGCCCGGCGACCTCCGCCGTCCTCGCTGCCGTTGGTGAAGTCCCGCCGCAGGAACAGCAGGTAGGCCGCGGCGGTCGCCACCACGGCCCACACCAGGCTCACCGCGACGGCGATCAGCAGCTCCTCCAGTCGCGCCGGGTCGGCGAACAGCCCGTCCCAGGAGACGAAGGCGTAGCCGGGCAGCGCGAGGCGCAGTGCCACCGGCAACGGCAGCATCTGGAGCAGCTGCATCGCGACCGCGGACAGCGCGGGGACAAGCAGCCCCATCGGGGAGCGGCCCAGGATGACGGAGCCGAGCAGGCCGAGCGCCGCCAGCGCCAGGGTGGGCGCCAGCGCGCAGGCCCACGCCAGCAGGACGCTCCCGGCCGCGTCGGACGGCGCCAGCTGGTGCCCGTCGACGCCGACCAGCGGCTGGTTGCCGACCGCCGCCAGCCCGCCCACCGTGGCGGAGGCCACCAGCCCGGCCACCAGCAGGGCGAGCACGGTCGCGCTCGCCAGGGTCTTCGCCAGGAAGATCCGCCGCGGCGAGCGGACCGCCACCAGCAGGTGCCGCCACGTGCCGAGCCGGTCCTCGGCGGCGAACACGTCGCCCGCGACCACCGAGGTCAGCAGCGGCAGCGCCCACGAGCCGGCGAAGCCCAGCACCACCAGCGGGCCAGCCCAGCCGGTGGCGTGCATCCAGCGGCCGAACAGGGTGTCGGAGGGCAGCGTCCCCTGCTGGGCCACGGCCGCCGTGAACAGCCCGGGCAGCGCCCAACAGGCCAGCACCAGCAGCCGGACCCGCCACTGCGAGACGAGCTTGACCAGCTCGAAGCGGTACACCCGGCCCACCGGCACCCGGCGCGTCGCGGACCCGGCGGCCGCACCGGCCGCCGCCTTCCCGGCCGTGACCGTGCTCATCGCCCGCCCTCCTGCTGCTCCTCGGTGAGGGCGAGGTACGCGGCCTCCAGCGGCGACACCACGGGCGCCACCTCGCGCACCCGTACGCCCTCCCGCACCAGTCCAGCCACCAACTGCTCGACGGCCGGACCGGTGGCGCGCACCACCAGGGCCTCCGTGCCGCGCCACGTGCCGTCCCCGTCCACGACCGTCACCCCGGCCGCTCCGGCGGCGACCCGCCGCGCGGTGCGCAGGTCGGAGGTGAGCAGCCGGTGGTCGAGCGCGCGGGTCTCGGCGGCCAGCTTGCCCAGCGGACCGGAGAAGCGCACCCGCCCGGTCGCGAGGATCGTCACCTCGGAGCAGAGCGACTCCAGGTCGTCCATCCGGTGGCTGGACAGCACGACCGTCACGCCGTCCTCCGCGAGTCGGCGCAGCACCCCGTGCACGTGCTGCTTGCCCGCCGGGTCAAGGCCGTTGGAGGGCTCGTCGAGCACCAGCAGGCGCGGTTCGGTGAGCAGCGCGGCGGCCAGTCCGAGCCGCTGGCGCATGCCCAGCGAGAAGCCCCGCACCCGGTCGTCGGCGACGTCGGTGAGCCCGACCTCGGCCAGCACCTCGTCGATCCGCCGGGCCCCGGTGTCCTGTCCGCGCAGGGCCGCCAGCGCGGACAGGTTCCGGCGCGCGGTCAGCGACGGGTACGGACCGGGGCCGTCGACGAACCCGGCCACACCGTCCGGCGCCGCGAGCGCCCGTCCGACAGGTCTGCCCAGCACCTCCAGCTCGCCGCCGTCGGCGACGGCCAGCCCGAGCAGCAGCCCCAGCAGCGTGGTCTTCCCGGCGCCGTTCGGCCCGGCCAGCCCGTGGATCCGCCCCGGCCCCAGCTCCAGCCCGACCTGGTCGAGCGCCACGACGTCACCGAAGCACTTCGTCAATCCACGTGCCCGTACGGCAGGTTGCGTGTCTTCCATGGCTCCTTCTCGCAGTCCCCCAGGGAAGGTAGGGGGTTGACGGGGCGGAGTCGAGACCGCGTGGTTGAACACCGGCGGAACAGCTGACGGTCGCGCCGGAGGCTGCCGAGGGCTCAGACGGTGATGGTCTTGTACTCGGTGTAGGTACCGAGGCCGACCGCGCCGAACTCGCGGCCGAGGCCGCTGGCCTTGAAGCCGCCGAAGGGGCCGTCGAAGCCGACCGGGGCGCCGTTGACGGTGACCGTGCCGGTGCGGATGCGGCGGGCGACCGCCATCGCGTGCTCCTCGCTGGTGGACCAGACGCCGCCGGACAGGCCGTACTCGGAGTCGTTGGCGATCCGTACGGCGTCGTCCTCGTCCTCGTAGGGGATGACGACGAGGACCGGGCCGAAGATCTCCTCCTGGGCGATCCGCATCGAGTTGTCGACGTCGGCGAACACGGTCGGGGTGACGTAGTTGCCGCGTTCGAGGCCGGCCGGGACCTGCGGGCCGCCGGTGACCAGCCGGGCGCCCTCCTCGATGCCGAGGGCGATGTAACGGCGGACCTGCTCCTGCTGGTCGCGGCGGATCATCGGCCCGATGAAGGTCTCCGGGTCGGCGGGGTCGCCGACCTTCAGCGCTTCGACGAGCTCCTTGAGCCCGGCCAGCACCTCCTCGTAGCGGCTGCGGGGCGCCAGGATCCGGGTCTGGGCGATGCAGGACTCGCCGTTGTTCAGCAGCGAGGAGAACTTCAACCCCCGTACCGCCCGGGCGATGTCGGCGTCGGGCAGGATGACGGCCGCCGACTTGCCGCCCAGTTCGAGACTGACGCGCTTGAGCTGCTCCCCCGCGATCGCGGCGATGCGCCGGCCGGCCCGGGTGGAGCCGGTGAAGGCGATCTTGTCCACCTCGGGGTGGGAGACCAGGTACTCGCTGGTCTCCCGGTCGGCGGGCAGGACGCTCACCACCCCCTCGGGCAGCCCGGTCTTCTCCAGCAGTTCGGCGAGGAAGCCCATGCTGAGCGAGTTCTCCGGGGAGACCTTCAGCACCACCGAGTTGCCCGCCAGCAGGGCCGGCAGGATCTTCGAAGTCGCCGAGGAGAAGGGCGAGTTCCACGGGATCACGGCCGCCACGACACCGATCGCCTCACGGCGCACCACGCTGCGCACCGGCGACGCCGGATCGGAGGGGACCAGGGTCCGCTCCCAGTCGAACTCCTCCGCGGCCTTGAGGTAGGCGTTGGCCTGACGGGTCAGACCGGGCTGGCCGGCCCGGGTGAACCACACGGCCGAGCCGTTCTCGGTGGCGATCAGCTCGGCGATCCGCTCCGCGTTCTGCTCCCGCAGCGCGTCGAAGCGCCGCAGCACCGCGACCCGCTCCAGCGGCGGGGTCCCGCGCCAGGTGCCCCCGTCGAACGAGGCGCGGGCGGAGGCCACCGCGCGGTCCACGTCCGCCGGACGGGCCTGGGCGGCCCGGCCGAGCAGCGTCCCGTCGTGCGGGGAGCGGATGTCCAGCAGTTCGGTCCCGCTCGGCGCGGTCCAGGTGCCCGCGACGAAGAGCTGGTCGTAGGTGATCACTTCTCCTCCTTCTGGCGTTCTCCGGAGTGAGTGTGAGACTCGATCAGATAACCCGTCAAGATGGTTACGATTTTTCCGAGCCCATGATGGTGGATTCCTCGACAAAACTGGTATTTCTCGGCGCGATCGAGGACGGCTGGCTTGACGCCGTCAAAAACGTCCGCCCATACTCGTCACCTGTTAGACCGGTGACTGCAACGGCAGTTCATCGGACGGGCGCTCAGGAGGAGAGACAGCCATGGCAGTCAGCTACACCGGAACGGTCCTGGGGCGCGTGCTTCCTGGGCGCCGTACGTCGCGCCGCCGCCGAGCGTAAGGTCCGGCTGACCAGCACCTCCATCGCGGTCGAGGCGACCCTGACCCACGGCGACGACGGGGAGTTCGGCCTGAGCGCCGTCCTCAACCTCGAACTCGGCGGCGTGGACCAGGAGACGGCCGTCGAGCTGGGCGCCGCGGCGCACCGGATCTGCCCCTACTCCAAGGCGACCCGCGGCAACATCCCGGTCACGATCCACGCCACCGCGGTGACCGGCTGACGCCACCGCGCGCCCCTCGGGGCCGCACGGACACGGAACCCCCGCCCGACGGGCGCGGCAGCGACCGGGGCGGGGGCAGGAGCGTCAGTCGGCCCGGTGAGTGCGTCAGTCGTCGGCACCGCCGTGCTGACGGGCCCGGTAGGTGGCGGCCTTGACCCGGTTGCCGCAGGTCCGCATGGCGCACCACTCGCGCCGGTGGCCGCGGGAGCGGTCGAGGTAGACCTGGGTGCACTCCGGCCGGGCACACTCGCGGAGCAGGGCGGCGTCGTCGCCGCCGAGGATCTCGACGGCCTCCCGGGCGAGCGCCGAGAGGCCCTGGGAGACGGATCCGGTCCGGGTCGCACCGTCCGGGTGCAGCCGCAGCGTCACGGGCAGCCCCGCCGCGTGCCGGTTCAGCTCGGCGATCGCCCGGGCGGGCATCGGCTGCCCGTCGAGCCGGGCGGCGACCAGGGAGTAGATCGCCTCGCGCAGGTCCACGGCGATGTCGAGGTCGGTCTCGTCGGCGCCGGGCCCGCTGTCGAGCATCCCGGACTCCAGGAACCAGGCGTCCAGTTGCTCGGGCGAGGCCAGCTTCTCCAGCGGCGCGGCGTTGCGTCGTGCGCGCAGCGTGCCGACGAAGTCGAGGGGCAGGGTCCCGCAGGGAAAGGCGTGCATCACGTCACCATACTGACCAGTCACTGCCTGAAGCGCAATGGCCGGCACCGCCGATGAAGGCTCCGCCGCAGACCCGCCGTGTTGCGGCGTCCATCACTGCCCAGACCAGTAACGTTTCGCCCGGTCCGGTTCCCGGGCCGGGCTCCCGACCCTCCGGAAGGCATCTCATGATCGACAGGCGTAGCTTCCACAAGACCCTGGGGTTCGGTGCCGGGGCGACCGCCCTCTCGCTGACCGGCCTGCGAGGTGTCGCCGGCGCAGCGCCCGTCCCGGCCGCGTCGGGCGCCTCGGGCGCGGGCGGCACCGGCCCGGTCCCGGTGGTGCCCGTCATCGCCCCCGGCACCCACACCTCCTTCCCGGTGCTGAAACAGGTCACGGCCGGTCTGCTCGACGTCGGCTACGCCGAACTCGGCCCGGCCGACGGCCCGGTGGTGCTGTGCCTGCACGGCTGGCCGTACGACATCCACAGCTTCGTGGACGTGGCCCCGCTGCTCGCCGACCTCGGCTACCGGGTGATCGTCCCCTACCTGCGCGGCCACGGCAGCACCCGCTTCCTCTCGCCACGGACCTTCCGCAACGGCCAGCAGGCGGCCGTCGCCCGGGACGCCGTCGCCCTGCTGGACGCGCTGCGGATCGACCGCGCGGTCGTGGCCGGCTTCGACTGGGGCTCGCGCACCGGCGACATCCTGGCCGCCCTGTGGCCGGAGCGCGTCAAGGCCCTGGTGTCGGTCAGCGGCTACCTCATCACCGATCGCGCCGCCCAGCTGAAGCCGATCGCACCGGCCGGTGAGCACACCTGGTGGTACCAGTACTACTTCGCCACCGAGCGCGGCGCGACGGCCCTGCGGGACAAGGGCCTGCGGCGGGACCTCACCCGCTTCGTCCGGCAGTCGGTCTCCCCCGGCTGGAGCTTCGACGACGCCACCTTCGCGCGCACCGAGGCGGCCTTCGACAACCCCGACTACGCCGCGGTCGTCCTCCACAACTACCGCTGGCGGCTCGGCATCGCCGACGGCGAGCGCCGCTACGACCACGACGAGCACCTGCTCGCCCGCAGGCCGACCATCGGCGTGCCGACCATCACCCTCGACGCCGCGCTGGACCCGTTCACCCCTGCGCCCGGCGACGGCTCCGGCTACCGCGCCATGTTCACCGGCCGGTACGAGCACCGGACCCTGCCCGGCGTCGGCCACGACCTCCCCCAGGAGGCGCCGACGGCCTTCGCCCAGGCCGTCGTCGACGCCGACCGCCTCTGAGGCGGGACCGCACCGGGCCGGGGCCGTTCCGTTCGCCGGGCAGGTCTCGACCTCGCGGCCCGCGCGGAAAAACGGGCGGCGCCCGGCGAAGTGCACTGCTACGCTGGCGAACGACCAACCCCCTTCCGAGGAGTGCAGCAGACATGGCGGGTGACGACGACATCTCCGGGTGAGCCCGGACTTGACGGCCGTTGCGGGTGCGGGGCATCCGGTGCAGCGGTCGGATTCGTCGTACCCAGTCCCCCTGTCTTCTCCGGGCCGGACTCGTCTCCGCCCGCTCACCTTCCGGGTTGCTCCCATGTCCTTCGCCTCCATCGTCGCCTCCCAGCTGTCCTTCTCCTGGCCCGACGACACTCCTGTCTTCCAGGACCTCTCCTTCACCGTGGGCTCCGGCCGCACCGGCCTGGTCGCGCCCAACGGTTCCGGCAAGAGCACGCTGCTCAAGCTCATCGCCGGTGAACTGCGCCCGGGCGCGGGCTCGGTGACGGTCGCCGGCACGGCCGCCTACCTCCCGCAGGACCTCCCGCTGACGGCGGACCTCACGGTCGCCGAGGTGCTCGGCGTCGCCCAGGTGATCCGGGCGATCGACGCCGTGGAGGCCGGCGACGTCGCCGAGGAGCACTTCACCACCATCGGCGACGACTGGGACATCGAGGAGCGCTGCCTCGCCCAGCTCGAACGCCTCGGCCTCGGCGCCCTGCGCCTCGACCGCGGGCTGGCGGCCCTCAGCGGCGGCCAGATCGTGCAACTGGGCCTCGCCGCGCAACTGCTCAAGCGGCCGGACGTCCTGCTGCTCGACGAACCCACCAACAACCTCGACCTCGGCGCCCGCCACCGGCTGTACGAGGCGCTGGAGGACTTCGGCGGCTGCCTGCTGCTGGTCAGCCACGACCGCGCCCTGCTCGACCGGATGGACCGGATCGCCGAGCTTGCCCCGCACGAACTCCGGGTCTACGGCGGCGACTTCACCGCCTACGAGCAGGCCGTGCAGGCCGAGCGGGAGGTCGCCGAGAAGAACGTCCGCAACGCCGAGCAGGAGCTCAGGCGGGAGAAGCGGGAGATGCAGCAGGCCCGCGAACGCGCCGAACGCCGGGCCGGCAACGCCGCCCGCAACCTCAAGAGCGCCGGGCTGCCCCGCATCTTCGCGGGGAACATGAAGCGCGGCGCCCAGGAGTCCGCCGGGCGGGCCGGCCAGATGCACGCCGCCCGGGTCGACGAGGCCAAGGCCCGGCTCGACGAGGCGGGGCGCGCCGTGCGCGACGAACAGCGCCTCACCCTGGACCTGTCTGGCACCAAGGTGCCGACCGGACGCGACCTCTTCATCGGTGAACACCTCCAGGTGCTGCGCGACGGCACCCCGCTGTTCGCCGGGGACGGCATCGACCTGACCGTCCGCGGTCCGGAACGGATCGCCCTGTTCGGCACCAACGGCGCCGGCAAGACCACCCTGCTGCGACTGCTCGTCGGGGACGTCGCGCCGGACGGCGGTCAGGTCAGGCGCGCCGACGGCCGGGTCGCCTACCTCTCCCAGCGCCTGGACCTGCTGGACCCGGACCTCACGGTGGCGGAGAACTTCGCCGCGGCGGCGCCGGAGCGGCCGGAGGCCGAGCGGATGAACCTGCTCGCCCGTTTCCTGTTCCGCGGCGCCCGGGCCCACCTCCCCGTCCGGGCCCTCTCCGGCGGCGAGCGGCTGCGCGCCACCCTGGCCTGCGTGCTGTGCGCCGAGCCCGCCCCCCAGCTGCTGCTGCTGGACGAGCCGACGAACAACCTTGACCTCGTCAGCGTCGGGCAGCTCGAAGGCGCCCTCAACTCCTACCAGGGGGCCTTCCTGGTGGTCAGCCACGACGAACGGTTCCTGGCCGGGATCGGCGTCGACCGCTGGCTGCGGCTGGCGGACGGCGCGTTGGTGGAGGGCGGGGCCCCGAGCGCCTGAGCCCGGGGGCTCCGGTTCATCGGCGTGGCAGGCGCGGGCCCGGCACACCGGCGGACCGGAGCCTGGCCTCGGTCAGCGCGGTCAGCCGGGCCGAGACCGGCGCCCGCTCCGCACGGTGCCGGTCGATCAGCCGGTACTGGGTGGAGGCCCTGCTCCAGGCCTCCAGGCTGCTGGGATCGCCCAGCAGCCCGGGGTTGGCGAGGTAGCGGTCGGCCATGGCGGTGGCGAGCTCCTCGACCCTCGGGTCGTCCGGTTCCCAGTTCTCGGCCTCCCAGCCACGCTTGGCCAGCTCGGTGAACTCGGGGTCGTCCAGCTGGTGTTCGAGCTGCGTCAGGAAGCCGTCGAAGCCGTCCGGCACGAGCACCCGGGCCAGTACCAGCGCCTCGCGCTGCGCGGCCACGTAGTCCGGGTCGAAGCCGAGGGCGGGCATCCGGTCGAGGATCGCGCAGGCGCGGTCGGGCAGCAGCGCCCGGTCGCCCTCGGCGAGCCGGTGCAGCTTCTCCCGGCGCGCGGCCAGTTCGGCGATCCGTTCGGCGAGCCTCCGCTCGACGTCGGCGAGGGCGGCGGCGAACTGCTCGGCGTCGGCGTCGAGCAGGGGCCCGATCTCGGCCAGCGGCACCCCGGCGGTGGCCAGGGTCCGGACCTGCACCAGCCGCAGCAGCTCGTCCGAGCCGTAGCGCCGGTAGCCGGAGCCGTCGCGCCGCGGCTCGGCGACCAGCCCGTGCTCGTGGTAGTGCCGCACCGTCTTCACCGAGACGCCGAGGAATGCCGCCGCCTGTCCGATCGTGACTCCGCTCATCATCTGCTCAGCTTCTCGTGCGCTCGGGACCGGCGGCTACGCACCCCGTCCTGAAGCCCGCCGTTCAGTCCGTCGACGGCGCCGGACCGGCCTGCCCGCCGCAGAACACCTCGGCGACGAGCAGTTGCTGCGCCTTCTGGAAAGCCGCGGCGAGGGACAGCTCCGCGTCGTCCACGTAGTTCAGGCCCGCGGTCAGGATCCTGCTGCCGTCGGCCGAACCGTACATCAGCGCGGCCGAGCCGATGGTGGCGCCGTTGTGGTGGTAGACGGTACCGCCCTCCGCTTCCTGGGCGAACACCCCGAGGCCGTAGCCGACGGTCGCCTCCGGCGTGCGCATCTCGCCCAGCAGCTCGGCGGGCAGGAGCCTGCCGCCCATCAGCGCGGAGAAGTAGGTGTGCAGGTCCCGGGTGGTAGAGATCATGTCGCCGCCGGCCGCCACCCAGGAGGGGTTGTGCCGGGTGACGTCGAGCGTCCGCTCCTGCCCGCCGTCCTGGTAGCGGTAGTAACTGTGGTGGTGGGGCTCGGGGAGTTCCGGGGAGGCGCCCGGCGCCACGGTGCCGGTCAGCCCCAGCGGCCTCACGATCAGCCGCTGCAGCTCCTCGGCGAAGGACCGGCCGGTGACCTCCTCGATCACCAGCCGGGCCAGCACGTAGTTGGTGTTGGAGTAGCTCCAGCCCTCCCCCGGCGCGAACCGCGGCGCCTTGGACAGCGACAACCGGACCAGCTCCTCGGGCCGGTAGGTGCGGAAGCGGTCGTCCACCCAGGCCTTGCCCTGCCAGGCGATGCCGGGCACGACCGTCCCGTCCTCCAGGAGCTCACCGGTGTGGCTGAAGATCCCGCTGGTGTGCTGCAGCAGCATCCGCACGGTGATCCCCCGGTCCAGTCCGAACCCGGGCAGGTAGTGGGCGGCGGGGGCGTCCAGCGCGATCCTGCCCTCCGCCACCAGCAGCAGCACCGAGCTGGCGATGAAGCTCTTGGTGCTGCTGCCGATGCGGAAGTGACCGTCGGTCAGCGGCTCGGCGCCGCCGCCCAGCTCCCGGGCCCCGGCGCTGCCGACCCACTCCCCCCGTGCGTCGGTCACCCGCAGCTGCACGCCGAGGACGCCGGACCCGACGATCTCCTCGATCGCCTGCCGCAGTTCCGGGCGGTCCTGGTCGGAGGAGGAGGAGAAGGAGGAGGTGGAAAGGGTGGTGGACATGGTGTTCCTCGGAGTCCGTCGGGTCCGGATCGGTGTCCGGCTGGTGCGACGAATCTCCACCCTTCCCCTGGGGCGGGCTCAAGCGTGTTCCAGGCCACAGGCGGGGCCTGCTGTCAGCCGGTGACCTCGATCGTGACGTCGTAACCGCGCTGGTCCGGCGAGCAGTTGAGGGCCTCCCCGCAGGCGGTGCGGGAGGCGGTGAGGTGCGCCGTGCCCGCCGTCCGGGCGGCGAAGGAGGTGGTGGTGGTGCCGCAGCCGCCGCCCGGGCGGCAGGAGGGGGACGGCGCGGTGGTCGGGGAGCCCGCCGGGGCGAGGACGTCGGTGGCGGAGCTGGTGGCGGCCGACCAGTAGGTGCCGTGCAGTTGGACCGAGACGGTCGCGCCGACGGCGACCTTCAGGGTGGTGTGGTTGGCGTGTTCGTCGGCGGTCACGGCGGCCGGGGTGGTCACGGCCGTGCCGGTGGGCGCCGGGGCGGACGCGGCCGTCGAGGCGCCCTTCGAGCCGCAGCCAGTCAGGGCCAGCAGGACGGCGGCGCAGGTCAGGGCGAGGGCGGCAGGTCTTCTCGGGTTCATGGTGGTTCCTTGGTGCAGAGGTGGAAGCGGTACCGGTTCGACGCACCGGAGGCCGGATCGGATCCCCCCGGAACCGAAGAAACACACCGGGGCGGGCGCGAGGCCCACCCCGGTGCGTCAAGCCGAGGCGATCGTCAGGAGACGGTCACGTCGTCGTAGTAGGTGTAGGTCGGGTCACCCGCGTAGTCGTCGTCGTGGTTGCTCAGGGTGAGCGTGTACGAGTGACCGGGGGTGACGGTCGCGCTCTGGTTGGTCCAGCTCGCCGAGGAGGAGCAGGTCTTGGCCAGGACCGTCTTGGTCGTGCCGGTGGTGTTGTCCTTCAGGGTCGCGGTGGCCCAGTCGTAGGTCACGGTGTCCGGGCAGGTGTTGCTGTACCAGAAGGACAGCGTGCTGGAGCCGGCCGGTGCGGTGAAGGTCTGGGCCGCGGTGGAGTCGGTGCTCGGGCTGCTGGAGCCGAGCTGCAGGCCGTAGCTGCCGCTGTGGGCGGCCGCGCCGAGGACGGAGGCGCTGCCGGTGGTGCTCCAGCCGGTCGCGTTGCCGTTCTCGAAGCCGCCGTTGGTGACGGCGCTGCCGCCCGAGGTGGAGGACTCGGTCCAGGTGAAGGTGGTGTTGCCCGCGGCGCCGGTGGTGTCGGTCGCGGTGACCGTCACGCTGGAGGTGCCGGCGGCGGTCGGCGTGCCGGAGATCAGACCGGTCGAGGAGTTGATCGACAGGCCGGTGGGCAGGCCGGTGGCCGAGTAGCTCAGGGTCTGGCCGGAGGCCGAGTCACTGGCGTGGATCTGCAGGCTGGCCGCGGTGCCGACGGTGCCGGACTGGTTGCCCGGGTTGGTGACGGTGACCGTGTTGCCGTGGGTCAGGATGGCGTGCGAGATCGCGCAGGAGTTGGTGTCGTTCGACCAGCTGGCCTGCTCGGCGAAGGTGCCGTAGGAGCCGAAGGAGACGTTCGCGGCGCCGCCGGCCGAGCCCGGCTGGATCCAGGCGCACTCGTCCGAGTTCTCCTGGCCGTTGTACGAGCTGCCGGACACGTGGTTGGTCCAGCCGCCGGCCGGGTTCTGGTCGGACATCATCTCGTGCCACTCGTGGCCGAGGGTCATCGTGTAGCCGTCCAGCGTGCCGGGCGAGTTGACGAAGCCGACGCCGCAGGTGGAGCCCTGGTCGATGTTGTACGGCTGGTTGGAGAAGGCGATGTCGCCGTAGGGCGAGCTGGCCGCGCCACCGTTGAGGGTGGTGTCACCGTTCCAGTCGTGCCAGGCGCAGTACCCGGTGGTCGGGTTCTGGTAGTCGTCCGGGTTGGTGCCGTGCGGCGACAGGATCACGTAGTACGCGTCGCGGTTGGCGGCGGCCGTGGTGTTGCCGAAGTGGCCGGCGGCCTTGACGGCCTCCTGGGCCAGCTGGTTGCCGGTGGCCTGGGAGGGCGAGGCGGCCGCGTTGTCGTACCAGACGCCGGACAGGACGCCGCCGCTCTGGTACGGGATGAAGTTGGCGTTGGACGGGCAGCTGACCGCGCCGGTGGCGACGTTGGGGCCGTCGCACCACTGGGTCAGGTCGGCCGACCAGGTCTCGCCGTTGGTGCCGATGCCCTTGAACATCTGCTGGGTGGCACCGGCGGCCCCGGCCGAGTCGCCGGAGAACTTGGCGTTCCCGTTGGCGTCGGTGGTCTGGGTGCCCCACTGGGTGCCGTAGAAGACCAGGTAGACCTTGGAGTGGCCGCTCTGCACGCCGATGCCGTCGACACCGCCGCCGTAGGACAGCGTCTCCTGGCCGGTGGCCGCCGCCTGGTTCTTGGCGGCGAGCCACTTCTTGTACTGCTCCTGCTGCTGCTTGCCGGGGACCGCGCCGTGGCGGTACGGGTGGCCGTTCTGCGGGCTCCAGGGGTTGAACTCGTTGCCGGTGCTGCTGGAGGAGCTGGAGACGTCCTGCGCGGCGGCCGGGCCGGCCGCGCCGGCCAGGCCGGCGGCGGCGAGGGCGAGTGACGCCATGCCGGTGAGCGCTGCGTACTTCGCGCGCCGCATTCTGCGGGAGTGACCCATGAGGTGGGGGTGCCTCTCTCGTACCGATCGCCCGTACGGCGGGGAGCCGCGAACGATCCCTTTGTGGGGAAGGGAGCAGACGGCGGATTCCACCGGGAGCCGAATCCGGTCGTTTCTTCCGGGCAACCGGAATTGACTGTCTTTCGGTGGGGGCTGCCTGCTGGGCATGAAGGAAAGCAGAGTTGATGAACGCAGGTCAACGGCCAGGGGTAAGGAAATATTAAGAACGAGATTCGGGCAGGTGGGGCACCTGATCGAACGTCCGGTAGGCGACCTCCGACATTCACTGAATGGCGGTCAGAATACTGTTTTCGCATTCAGTGAAACGTCGCAGTTTCAACATTTCATCATGGGCGGAACCGGTCGGTTCGACCACGACCCCTGCACCGGAGGGCCGTTGGCGCGGGCTGTGCCGGGTCCCGTACCGCGGGCCCGCCGCCACGGCCGCCCGCTACAGCCGTCCGCCGGGGCTGTCCGCGGAGAGCCGCTGGGCCAGGTACACCGGGACCACCGAGAGCAGCACCAGCACCGCGGCCACCACGTTGACCACCGGGGCCTGGTTGGGCCGCGCCAGGTTCGCGTAGATCCAGACCGGCAGGGTCTGGACGCCCGGCCCGGCCGTGAAGGTGGTCACCACGATCTCGTCGAAGGACAGCGCGAAGGCCAGCAGCCCGCCCGCCAGCAGCGCCGACCGGACGGCCGGGAAGGTGACGTACCGGAAGGTCTGGAAGGTGTGGGCGCCGAGGTCGGCCGAGGCCTCCTCGGCCGAGGGCGACATCCGGCGCAGCCTGGCGACGACGTTGTTGAAGACCACCACGATGCAGAAGGTGGCGTGCCCGATGACCACGGTGAGCAGGCCGAACCCGATGCCCGCCGGGCCGAGCACCGTCCGGAACGCGGCGTTCAGCGCGATGCCGGTGACGATGCCGGGCAGCGCGATCGGCAGGATCACCAGGAACGACACCGCCTGCCGGCCGAAGAACCGGTGGCGCTGGACGGCGAAGGCGGTCATGGTGCCCAGCACCAGGGCCACCAGGGTGGCCCCCGCCCCGGCCTTCAGCGAGGTGACCACGGCGCCGCGGGCACCGTCGGACTGCCAGGCCCGCACCCACCACTCGGTGGTGAGCCCGGTCGGCGGCCAGGCGAAGGAGCGGTCCGGGTTCAGCGAGTTGAGCAGGACCAGCAGCAGCGGCAGGTAGACCACGGCGAGGCCCGCGACCGTCGCCGCGCGCAGCGCGATGCGGGCACGGCGGGAGAGGATCACGGTGCGCCCCCTACAGGGAATCCAGGGCGCCGGTGCGGCGCACGGCGAGCAGGTAGCCGACGATCATCGCCACCGGCACGCAGGACAGCGCGGCGGCCAGCGGCAGGTCGAGGGTCACGTTGTCGGCGATCGCGGTGCCCAGAACCTGGGTCTTCCCGCCGACGATCCGCACGGTGATGTAGTCGCCCAGGCTGAGCGAGAAGGTGAACACCGATCCGGCGAACACCGAGGGCAGCACCTGCGGGAGGACCACCGAGCGGAAGGTCCTCCAGGCGGAGGCGCCCAGGTCGGCCGAGGCGTCGAGCAGATTGGCCGGCAGGTTCTCCAGCCCCGTGTGGACCGGCAGGATCATGTACGGCAGCCACAGGTAGGCGAGCACCACGATCACCGCCGTCGTCCCGTACCCGGGGCTGGAGAGCCCCACCGGGCCGCCCATCCGGTCGAGTACGCCGCCCTGGCTGAAGATGACCCGCCAGGCGTAGGCCTTCACCAGGTAGCTGGCCCAGAGCGGGGTCAGCACCGCGACCACCAGCAGTCCGCGGGTGCGCGGCCGGGCGACCCGGGCCATGTAGAAGGCCATCGGGAAGGCCACCACGGCGTCGATCACCGTGACCGCGACGGCGATGCCCAGCGTGCGCAGGGCGATCGCCCGGTAGACCGGCTCGGTGAGGGCGGTGGTGAGGTTGGCGGTGTTCCAGACGTGTCGGACGTCGTACGTGAAGTCGTCGACGGCCCAGAAGGCGGACAGCAGCAGGACGGCGAGCGAGCCCAGGTAGGCGAGTACCAGCCAGGCCATCGGCGCCGACAGCAGCAGCGCCAGCCGTAGTCGGGCGTGCCGGTGCAGGACGGAGGCCGCCCGCCGCACGGGCCGGGCGGCCTGACCCGCCCGCTCGCCTCCCGGCGCTCCTGGTCCGGCGCCGGCGCTGCTCGCGCCGGCGCACCCTTCGACTCGGGGCGGGACGGTCACCGCTCAGCCCTTGATCCCGGTCCAGGCCGCCGTCCAGGCGGCGTAGTCGGTGCAGGCCACCGTCCGGCCGTCCAGGCAGCTCTTGACCGGGGTGGTCCAGTAATGGACGTCCTTCCAGTAGGCCTCGTCGGCGGCGTGGAAGGTGTCGCAGAAGCTCTTGTCCGAGGTCCGGTCGCAGGCCTTGACGTTGGCCGGGGCCTCGCCGAACCACTGGGCGACCTGGGCGTTGGCGGTCGGTGAGACGATCCAGTTCATCCACTGGTAGGCGCAGTCGGGGTGCGCGGCCTTCGCCGACACCATCCAGGTGTCCGACCAGCCGGTGGCGCCCTCCTTCGGCAGCACGGCCTTGACCGGCGCGTGATCGGTCTGCGCCATGTTGGCGATCACCTGCCAGGTGGTGCCGACCACGGTGTCACCGGTCTTGAAGGAGTTCTCCGACTTCTGGAAGTCGCTCCAGTACTCGCCGATCGCCTTGTGCTGCGTCTTCAACAGGTCGACGGCGGAATTGAGTTGGGACTGGTCCAGGGCATAGGGGTTCTTGATGCCCAGCTCCGGCCTGGTCTTCATCAGGTACAGCGCGGCGTCGGCGATGTAGATCGGGGAGTCGTACGCGGTGACGTGGCCGCTGTAGGGCGAGGCGCCGTCGAAGACCACGCTCCAGGAGTCCGGGGCCGGGGTGACCTTGTCGGTGCGGTACATCAGCAGGTTGGCGCCGCGGCCGTGCGGGATTCCGTACATCTGGCCGTTGACCGAGTTCCACGGCTGGTTCTTCAGTCCGTCGAAGACGTCCGCGTAGTTCTGGACCAGGGCGGTGTTGACGGGGGCGACGTCTCCTGCCGCGATCAGCCGAAGGGTCGCGTCGCCGGAGGCCGAGACGGCGTCGTACTGTCCGGTCTTCATCAGCGAGACCATCTCGTCCGAGGTGCCGGCGATCTTCGTGTTGACCTTGCAGCCGGTCTGCTGCTCGAAGGGATGGACCCAGTCGACGGTCTTGTCGTCCGAGCCGTCCTCGGCGTAGCCGGCCCAGGCGACCAGGTTCACCTGGCCCTCGCCCGGGCCCAGGGACTGGAGCATCGGCGGTTTCGGCGGGTTGAGGCCGCCGTGGCCGCCGGTCGTTCCGGCCGTGCCACCGCTGCCGCACCCTGCGGCGAGCAGGGCGGCGGCGGTGGCGGCGGCCGCGGTGCGGGCGATCCGGGAGACGCGCATGCGAGGTGTTCCGATCTCGTGGGGGTTCTTCGGGGCTACGAGCCGACGCGGACGGTGTGCTTGCGCTGCCAGGCCAGGACGACGTCGGTTCCGCGATGGCGCAGGACGTCCGCCGAGCCCTCGTCGAGGTTGTGCCGGACGGCGGTCAGCCGCCCGCCGGCCTCCAGGTCCACCAGGAAGCGGGTGTGGCCGCCCGCGTAGACCACCTCGGCGACCCGCCCGGTGACCGACAGCTCGTCCGGCCCGGCGGGATCGTCCGGGTGCGCTATCCGGATCCTCTCCGGCCGGACGCTGAACAGCCCGGCCTCGCCCACGACCTGCTCGGCCACTTCGCCGTCCAGCAGGTTGGAGGTGCCGACGAACCCGGCGACGAAGGCGGTGGCCGGGTGCTCGTACACCTCGGCGGGCGAGCCGACCTGCTCGATCCGGCCCGCGTTGAACACCGCCACCCGGTCGCTCATCGTCAGGGCCTCGTCCTGGTCGTGGGTGACGAATACGAAGGTGATCCCGACCTCGCGCTGGATCCGCTTGAGCTCCGCCTGCATCTCGTGCCGCAGCTTCAGGTCGAGCGCGCCGAGCGGCTCGTCCAGCAGCAGCACCTTCGGCCGGTTCACCAGCGCCCGGGCCAGCGCCACCCGCTGGCGCTGGCCGCCGGAGAGCTGCGCCGGCCGGCGCCGCTCGAAGCCGTCCAGGCGGACCATGGCGAGCGCCGCGCGCACCCGCTGCGCCCGTTCGGCCTTCGGTACCCGGCGGACCATCAGGCCGTAGCCGACGTTCCGTTCGACCGTCATGTGCGGGAACAGCGCGTAGTCCTGGAACACCGTGTTGACGTCCCGGTCGAACGGCGGGAGCCCGGTGACGTCGGCTCCGCCCAGCAGGATCCGGCCGGCGGTCGGCCGCTCGAAGCCCGCGATCATGCGCAGCACGGTGGTCTTCCCGGAGCCGGACGGCCCGAGCATCGCGAAGAACTCGCCCTCGCCGATCTCCAGGTCCACGCCGTCGACCGCGCGGACATGACCGTCGAAGGTCTTCGCCAGCCCTTCGAGCCGGACGGCGCCGGCGGCCGGGTCCGGTCGGGGCGGGCGCTCGTCGCTCGTCAACTCCGGTGGCCTTTCTGCTCGGTGTCGGGCCGGGAGGTACAGCTGGCCGGTTCCGGTCGGATTCTCGGAACCTTAGGGAGAAATGCCCCTATCCGGCTATGGACGCCTGCACGGTCTTCCGCCGCCGAGTTGTGCGGCGCTACAGTCCGGCGCATGCCGGTGACACTGAGCGATCTCCTTCGGGAAGAGGCCCTCCGCCTGCGGCTGTGCACCGGCGCGGCTGGGGTCGAACGCGTGGTGCGCTGGGTCGCGGTGACCGAACTCGCCGACCCGACCGAGTGGTTGACGGGCGGCGAGCTGCTCCTCACCACCGGCCTGCGGCAGCGCACCGCCGCCGCCCAGAGCGCCTTCGTCCAACGGGTGGCGGCCGCCGGCGTCTCGGGGATCGGCTTCGGCACCGGGCTGAGCCACACCACCGTCCCCCGGGCGACGGTGACCGAGGCCGAGCGGCTGGGCCTGGCGGTGCTGGAGGTCCCGTACGAGACGCCGTTCATCGCGGTGAACCGGCTGGTCGCCGAACGGGTCACGGCCGAGGACCACAGCGCGCAGCGCCGGCTGGTCGACCAGCACGACCTGTTGGTCCAGGCCCTGCTGAGCGGCGAGGGGCTGACCGCCCTGCTGCGGGTGCTGCGGCGGGCCTGCGGCTCGGAGGTCGCCGTGGTCGACCGCCACGGTGTGGTCCTCGCCGCGGTCCCGGGGCGGTCCGGCACGCTGGTCGAGGAGCTGCGGACGGCCCGGGCCCGGGCCGTGGACGACCCCGACGTGAGCCACGGCCCGCTCCGGCTGCCGGTGCAGCTCGACGGGACGCTCGCGGCGTTCCTCTGCCTGCGCTCGGTCGGCCCGGCGGCGGACGTGCTGCCGTACGCGGTCCGGCTGGTCGGCCTGGAACTGGCACGCCGTCAGGCCCACCTGGCGGGGCGGCGGGAGCTGGTCGGCCAGGTCCTGGAGGACATCGTGCGCGACGTGCTCGATCCGGCGGGCGCCGCGCGCAGGCTCGCCGCGTTCGGGCTGGACCCGCGGGCCGCCCACCGGGTCGTCCTGGACAGCCTGGTCCCGGAGCGGGAGCGGACGGAGGACGGCGGCGGGGAGGCGGACCGGCGGCTGGCGCGCCTGCCCTGGCCGGCCGCGGGCCGCCCCGGCTCCCCCGAGCCTGTGCTCACCGCCGTCGTCAACCGGTGCCTGGTGGCGGTGCTGCCGGTGTCCGCGCCCGTGGACGACCTGGCCCGGTCGCTCGGCACCGCCCTGTCCAGCCTGGACACCCGTGCCTCGGTCGGGATCGGCGGCTGCCACCGGGGCGTCGACGGCCTGCGCTGGAGCTGGTTCGAGGCCCGGGCGGCCCTGACCAAGGGCCCCGGGGTGCACGGCGGCGACCCGCTCAACCTGCCGCGCCTGCTGCTGTCCAGCCCCGACCTGCCGCTGAAGCAGCTCGCCGCGGAGGTGCTGCGCCCGCTCACCCGGTTCGACGAGGCCAACCGCGCCGACCTCGTCGCGACCCTGCACGCCTACCTGGCCGCGGACTGCTCGGTGCAGGCGGTCGCCGACCGGCTGTACGTCCACCGCAACACCGTCCGCTACCGGCTGGACCGGATCGAACGCCTCACCGGCCGATCGCTGCAGTCCATGCAGGACCGCTTCCAGCTCTGGCTCGCCCTGCTCGCCGCCTTTCCGGACCGGGAAGCGGCTGTCCCGCAGCACCCCTGACGGCCCCTCGGCGGGGAGTGCACCGGCGCGTCAACGGCGCTCGGGGCGTGCGGCGTTGGGTTCGCAACCAAAGTGATTCCGTCGGACTACCGGCTCGTCGTCACGCCACCGCGCGCTCTTACCCCCGGGGGTGTCCGGCCTCGATCATGGCTGCGGACTCGGTCGTCACCGAACCGTGCCGTCACCCCAGGCGTGTTCCCACGAGAGGAAACCCCCATGCCCTTCGGGATCCGACTGCCGCACACCTCCGCCGCCCTGGTCGCCGCTCTCCTCGCCGCCACGGCCGCCGTTCCGCTGGCGGCGACGCCCGCCCGGGCGACCAGCCCCATCTGCCTGAGCGGCACCCTGCAGTACGACTACCAGTCGGCCGAAGCCGGCCCGACGAAGCCCACCCAGACCAAGCCGGCCCGCAACGCGAACGCCCAGCTGTGGGGGGCCGAGAAGGTCACCGACACCGCCCGCCAGCTGACCGCCGACTACCAGCTCACCAACGCCACCGACGGCACCTTCAACCTCTGCTACACCCCCACCACCACCACGTCGATGAGCAGCATGTGGGTGCGGTTCCGCACCGAGAGCGGCCAGTACTGGAAGGTCGCCGACACCACCAGCACGCCGTACACGCTGGACTCGGCCACCCAGAGCAACATCGCCGGCAGCACCTCCCTGGGAACGATCAAGCCCCCCGCCGCCACCGCCCGGGCCTGGCACGCCTTCGACACCGTCAACCTCCTGTACCAGCGCCGCAACAACACCACCACGGCCTGCTGGTCCTCCCACGAGGCGAACAACGCCTGCACGGAACTCACCGTCCGGTGGACCGCCAACTCGGCCGACGGCCCGTACTACGACCTCTCCAACACCGTCCACCTCTCCGCCGCCGACCCCGACTCCGAGCACACCGTGCTCCACGAGTCCGGCCACTTCTTCATGCACCGGCTGTACAACGGCGTGTTCCCGGCCGTCACCAACTGCAGCCCGCACTACGTCAACCTGGTCAGCTCCGGCAGTTGCGCCTGGACCGAGGGCTTCGCCGACTCGACGGCCGCCTACCTGCTCGGCGACTACCGCTACGTGTGGTCCGACGGCAGCAGCTACCCGTTCACCTACACCTCCGGCTGGAACACCGGGGACCAGGTCCAGGGCCACGTGAACGGCTCGCTGCTCGACCTGTGGAACAACGTCGACGGCGGCTGGAACGGCACCATCGCCCTGCTGACCTCGCACGCCCCGTCGACCTTCGCCGACTACTTCAAGAACGACCGCCCGGCCGGCAACCTCTCCACCACCGGGAGCGCTCTCAACTACCTGGCCGCCCACACCATCGACTACGGCCCCAGCATCGTGGGCGACAACCAGTACCACAGCCTCACCAACGGCGGCGGCCTGGCCCTGGAGCACGCCGGGCAGTGCGCCAACGCCACCAACGTCGTCGCCGACCTCAACACCTACGACCCCACCCGCGCCTCGGAGAAGTGGAAGCTGGACCCGAACGCGGACGGCACGGCCCGGATCTACGACAGCTGCCCGACCCCCCTCACCCTGACCGCCCCCGCCACCGCCGGCGCCCAGGCCACCCTCCAGGCCTTCAACTCCGTTAACGCGTACCAGAAGTGGCAGGTCACCCAGAACGGCAGCGGCACCCTGACGATCACCAACCCGGCGACCGGCTACGTGCTCGACAGCAGCGCCGTCAGCACCGGCGCCTCCGTGGTCGTCAACCCGGCCGGCAACGCCAACACCCAGGACTGGGCCACCCTGAGCTGACGGCCGGACCGTCCTGGACAGAGCTCCGTGCGGGGCCGCGAGGCGGTCCCGCACGGAGCTTCCGCGTTGGTTCGGCGGAACGTCAACGCCCCTGCAGCGACTTGACGTTGTCGCCGAAGCTCCGGCCGGCAGGCCGGGCACCTGCTTGTCGTACGGCACGGTGATGGTCGTGCCCTGGATGGTCAGGCCCTTGTTCAGGCAGCTGGTCTGCGCGGTGAAGCCCTGCACGGTGCCGGCCTGGTAGGAGTCGCCGGAGCAGCCGTACATGCTGCCGTTGTAGTACTGCATGTTCAGCCACCACAGCTGCCCGTTGTCGACGTACTTCTTGATGATCGGCGCGCGGGGTGAGCGGCCTCCGACGGAACATGCTGAGCTCCCTTCCCGCCGGGCGCCATGGCGATGACCGGCGCGTGGGGGCGTGCCGCCCGGCTGTGGGTGAGGTGGGGACATGTGGGGCTGTGCCGGACCGGATCGTAGGAGGCGGGGCGGGGCCGGTCAATAGGTCTGGACCATTTAGGTCTGGACCTATCGCGCAATTTCGCAGCTGGCGCCCCGGCTACGACCTCCGCCGCTCCGCTGACGCCGCCGTCGCTCCGCCGCGTCCGCTGCACGTCACCTCGGCCTTTCCCCGACCCGCCGCCCACGCCCGGACGACGGTCCGCCCGTACCCCGTACCGGCGGAGCCGGGCCCGCGTGACAGCTCCCCGTTGGAAGGTCCTACGCCTGGCCCGCGGACGAGCCGTGGCCGACCTGCCCGGCGGCACCCACCTCAGGCACGCCCAGCCGCACCGCGCCACCCGGAGGGGCTTCAACCCGCGCGGCCGCCGAGCAGGCCGGCGACGACGGCGATGCCCTCGCCGATGGCGCGTTCGCCGACGTTGCCGAAACCGAGGACGAGTTGCGGGGGCGTGGCGGCGGTGCGAGCGGCGCGCAGGGTGCTCATGCCGTAGAGCCCGACGGAGAGTTCCCGGGCGGCGGTGACGATGTGGTGTTCGTCGGCGCCCCGGGGCAGGTGGGCGACGGCGTGGAAGCCCGCGGCCAGGCCGGTGACCGGCATCGCGGGGGCGTGTTCGGCGAGTGCGGTGAGCAGGGCGGTGCGGCGGGCCGCGTAAGTGGCGCGCATCCGGCGCAGATGACGGTCGAAGCGTCCGGACTCGATCAACCGGGCCAGGGCGAGCTGGTCGAGGGTGGCGGTGCCGCGGTCGCTGCGGTGCTTCTGCCTGGCGAGCGGTCCGGCCAGCTCCGGCGGGCAGAGCATCCAGCCGATGCGCAGGGCGGGAGCGAGGGACTTGCTGACGGTTCCCATCGCGATGACCCGGTCGGGCGCCAGCCCCTGGAGTGCGCCGACGGGTTCGCGGTCGTAGCGGAACTCGGCGTCGTAGTCGTCCTCGATGAGGATCGCGTCGCGCTGCCGGGCCCACTCCACCAGGGCCAGCCGGCGCTCGGGGGCGAGGGCGACGCCGGTGGGCCACTGGTGGGCCGGGGTGACCACGACGGCCCGGGCGTCGGTGGCGGCCAGTGCGCGGACGTCGATGCCGTGTTCGTCGACGGGCACCGGGACCGCCCGCAGGCCGGCCGCGCTCGCCGCCCCACCGATGGTGGCGGACGAGCCGGGGTCCTCGAAGGCCACGGTCCGTACTCCGGCGTCGGCGAGCACGCGCAGGGCGAGACCGAGGCCCTGGGCGTAGCCGTTGCAGACGACGATGTGTTCCGGGTCGGCCGCCGCGGCGCGGACCCGGCGGAGGTAACCCGCCAGGACCTCGCGCAGTGCGGCGTTGCCGCGCGCCTCGCCGTAGTCGAACGCGGCCACCGGCATGGTGCGGGCCGCCTCGCGCACGGCCCAAAGCCAGTCCTGGACCGGGAACGATCCCAAGTCCGGCACGCCCCAACGGAAGTCGGCCAGCAGCCGGGAGCTCGCACCGCCCGGCCGGGCGGGCGCGGCGGGTGCCGCGGCGCCGGCCGCGACCCGGGTCGCGGAGCCGGGTCGGGTCACCAGGTAACCCTCCGCCTGGAGTTGTGCGTAGCACTCCTGCACCAGTCCGCGGGAGAGGCCGAGCGTACGGGCGAGTTCGCGGGAGGACGGCAGCCGTTCACCGACGCGCAGCCGACCGGTGCGGATCGCTTCGCGCACCCCGTGCTCCAGCTGGGTGCGCAGCGGCCGGCCGCTGGTCCGGTCGACGGCCAGCAGTAGTTCGGGCGGGGAACTGGACCACTCCGGAGACATGGAAGCGGATCTTACCGGTGATCCGGTTGGGACCTTAGCGTCCTGCCGTGACCGAAACGCTCGACTCCACTCCCCCGGCGCTCGTACCGCGCCCGCCCCTGGTGACGCGGCCGTTGATGCTGCGCTTCGTCTCGATCCTGGGCGCCTCCACCGGTTTCCGCCTGCTGCTGTCCGTCGTGCCCGCGTACGCCGCGGCCGACGACGGGGGCGGTGGCGGCGGCGGGAGCGCCGGGCTGGCCACCGGGGCGCTGATGCTGGCCACGGTGCTGGGCGAGCTGGCCACGCCCGCCCTGGTCAACCGTTACGGCTACCGCGCCGTCCTGGCGGTCGGCCTGGGCCTGCTGGGTGCTCCGACGCTGGCCCTGCTGCTCTCCCGGAGCCTGTGGTGCATCATCGCGGTCTGCCTGCTGCGCGGGGCCGGCTTCGCCTTCACCGTGGTGGCGGGCGGCGCGCTGACCGCCTCGCTCATCCCGGCCGAGCGGCGCGGCGAGGGGCTGGCGGTGGTCGGCATCGTCAGCGGCGCGCCGGCGATCCTGGCGATGCCGCTGGGGGTGTGGCTCGCCGCGCACGTCGGCTACGGCGTGGTCTTCGTCGCCGGGACCGTGGTGGCGCTGGCCGCGATCCCCTCGGTGGCCGCCCTGCCCGACCGGCTGCGCGCCTCGGGGCAGCCGATCGGCATCGTCGCCGGGCTGCGTTCGGCCGAACTGCGCCGTCCCACGGTGGTGTTCGCGGTCACGGCGGTCGCGGCCGGGATCGTCGTCACCTTCCTGCCGCTCGCCGTCCCGTCCTCGGCTACGGAGCTGGTCGCCGTGGCGCTGTTCGTCCAGCCCGCCGCGTCCACGCTGGCCCGCTGGCTGGCCGGCCGCCACGGGGACCGGCACGGCCCCGCCGGTCTGGTGCTGCCCGGCCTGCTGCTGTCGGCCGGCGGCACCGTGCTGATGGCGCTGACCGGCAGCCCGGTGGCCGTGGTCCTCGCCGTCGGGGTGTTCGGCTTCGGCTTCGGCATCGCCCAGAACGCCACGAGCAACCTGCTGTACGCCCGGGTGCCGACCGCCGGGTACGGCACCGTCAGCGCGTTGTGGAACGTCGCCTACGACGTGGGCATGGGCGTCGGCGCCGTCGGCTACGGCTGGGTCGCGGCGGGCACCGGCTACCCGTGGGCCTTCGCGCTGACCGGTGTCGCCATGCTCGGCGCCCTCGTCCCCGCCCTGACCGACCGCCGCGCCGTGAACGGACCCGGGCGTTGACCGTCCGCACCTCGCAAGAACCCTCCGAGGAGACCACCACATGAACCCGCACCACGCGATCCCGCTCCTGCTGGACCCGCCCGTCGAGACCGCGCACCCCACGGGTCCGCGCGACGACACCGATGCCCAGCCCGCCGTCACTCCCGTGGCACCCGCCCAGTGGCCGCCGTGCGTCCTGGGCAGGCAGACCGCTCAGGCCGTCGGCAGCGGCGCCGGGGCTGCCGGGCCGGTGTAGCGGGCCGACGGACGGATGATCTTGGAGTCGGCGGCCTGCTCCAGGATGTTGGCACTCCAGCCGATCGCCCGGCCCGCGGCGAAGGTGGGGGTGAACATCTCCCGGGGCAGGCCGCACAGGTGCATCACCACGCCGGCGTAGAACTCCACGTTGGTGTGGAGTTCGCGCCCCGGCTTCAGCTCCGCCAGGATCGCCTCGACCTTGGCCTCGACCCGGACGGCGAGGTCGACCAACTCGCCGCCGAAGGACTGCGCGACCCCGCGCAGCATCCGGGAGCGCGGATCCTCGGTGCGGTAGACGGCGTGGCCGAAGCCCATGATCCGGTCGCCGGCCAGGACGTGTTCGCGGATCCAGCCGTCGATCCGCTCCGGAGTGCCGATCGCGTCCAGCGTGTCCAGCGCCCGGCTGGGCGCGCCGCCGTGCAGCGGTCCGGAGAGCGCCCCGAGCCCGCCGACCAGGCAGGCCACCAGGTCGGCGCCGGTGGAGGCGATCACCCGCGCGGTGAAGGTGGAGGCGTTGAAGCCGTGGTCGACGGTGGAGATCAGGTACTGCTCGATCGCCCGGGCCTTGGCCGGCTCGGGCTCCTCACCGGTCAGCATGTAGAGGTAGTTGGCGGCGTGGCCGAGGTCCTCGCGCGGCTCCACCGGCTGCTCGCCGTTCTGCAGCCGGTGCAGCGCGGTGAGGATGGTGGGCACCAGCGCGGTGGCGAACAGGGCGTCCTCGACCCGCTGTTCGGGCGCGGTGTCGTAGAGCGGCCGGATGCCGCGGTCGGCAGCGGCGATCGAGAGCGCGGCGCCCAGGGCGGTGAGCGGGCCGCCGTGCGCGGTGCTCGCCGCGAGGGCGGGCAGCAGTGGGCGCAGCGCGTCGGGCAGTCGGCGCAGTGGCGCCGTGCGGGCCAGGAAGGCGGCGCGGCGGGCGGGGGCGGGGAGTTCGCCGAGCAGCATCAGGTGCCAGACGTCCTCCAGGGTGCGCTGTTCGGCGAGGTCGATCGCCGAGTACTGCCGGTAGTGGTAGAAGCCCTCCAGCCCGCGGACGTCGCTGAGTCGGGTCTCGGTGACCACGACGCCCTTGAGGCCGCGCGGGACCTCGGTCTCGGTGGTGTTCGGCATGGCGGCAGTCCTCCTGAGGGGTTCGTTCCCGTTGGCGTTCTGTACTCTCCGATCATTGATCCATGTTGTCAACGTTGATTCAAATCAATGTGGAATACTGTGGATCACCATCAAGACACGGCACGAGGACGAGGGCAGACCATGGCCGAACGCCTGACCACCCAGCAGGTCGCCGAGCAGCTCGGGGTCAAGGTGGAGACGGTGTACGCCTACGCCAGCCGCGGCCAGCTCAGCAGCGAGCGGGCCCCGGGCGGCAAGGGCAGCACCTTCGACGCCCGCGAGGTGGCCGAACTGGCCGCCCGCGGCCGCCGCGCCCCGCTGCGCCCGCCGGCCGGCGAACCGTCGGGCGCCGAACCGTGGCCCGGTGGACCGGTCACGGTGCGGACCGAGCTGACCCTGATCGAGAACGGCCGGCTCTACTACCGCGGCCGGGACGCCGTCCGACTCGCCGCCGAGCACGGCTTCGAGGCCGCGGTCGCCTGGCTCTGGGGGCTCGGCACCGACGCCCCCGTGGAACTGCGGGTGCCGCCCGCCACCGCCGAGGCCCTCACCCGGGCCGCCGCCGCACTGCCCGACGGGATCCGGCTGCCCGACCGGCTGCGGATCTCCGCCACCGTGGCCGCCGCGCTCGACCCGCTCCGCTTCGACCTGCGCGAACAGACCGTACTGGCGGCCGGGGCGGCACTGATCGCCGGAATGGTCGAGGCCCTGCCCCGCACCGCGCCCGACCCCGGCCCCGGCGCCACGCTCGCGGCGCGGCTGTGGAGCCGACTCGCCACCGCCGCGCCCGCACCCGGGGCACTGGCCTGCCTGGACCGCGCCCTGGTCCTGCTCCTCGACCACGAGCTGGCCGTGTCCACGGTGGCCGCCCGGGTCGCGGCCTCGGCGCGGGCCCACCCGTACGCGGTGGTCTCGGCCGGCCTCGGCGCCACCGACGGTCCGCTGCACGGCGCGGCCAGCCCGCTGGCGCACCGGATGCTCGCCGAGGTGCTGACCGACGGCGCCGTACCGGTGGTCTCCGACTACCTGCGCACCGGCCGGGCGATCCCCGGCCTCGGCCACCGGCTCTACCCGGAGGGCGACCCCCGGGCGGTCGCCCTGCTCGCCGCCGTCGGCCGGCTCGACGGCGGCGCGGCCGTGGTGAGGGCGGTCGCTGAGGTCGAGGCGGCGGCCGGCCCGGCCGGGCGCCCGGCCCTGCGGGCCAACATCGACCTGGCCCTGGCCGCCCTGGCCCTCGCCGCCGGCCTGCCGGCCGAGGCCGGGGAGGTGGTCTTCGCGGTGGCCCGCACCCCGGGCTGGCTGGCCCACGCGGTGGAGGAGTACCGCGAGGAGCCGCTACGGATGCGGGCCCGCGGCAGCTACACCGGCCCACGGCCGACGGATCCGCGATCCGGCCCGGGAACCACCTGACCCGCGTTCAAGGCCGCGCGTTCACGGCGGCGGAATCACGGCGGCCAGGCGGTGGCCGTCCCGGTGAGGGCCGGGCCGGAGGCTGCCGCCGAGGCCGCGCACGAGCGCGGCGGGACCCACAGCACCCTCCCGCGCCGTCACTCGCCCGGCGGGTTCCGGTCCAGGTAGCGGAGGCTCTGCCGGAGGTACGCCCGCGGGTTGGTGGTCAGGTGGCGGGCCCAGGCGGGCTTGGTCTCGCCGCGCCGGTGGGCGTAGCAGGCCAGTGCGTAGCCGAGCATCTGCTCGCTCAGGTACCCGAGCCGCGTGTACGACCACCCCCGGTTGTCCTGCCTGAAGTCGAAGGCGGAGTTGGCGGTGAAGATGCCGAGCCCGAAGTGGACCGTCAGCAGGTCGGTGAGCGGCTCGTGGTCGCGCCGGTCGGCGGCGATGCGCTGCTCGTCGAGGAGGCGGACGTGCCCCAGCTCGTGGGCGATGGTGGCGACCAGGGCGACCGGACGGGCGGCCTGGCGCTGGTCGACGGCGATCACCGGTCGCCCGTTCTCGCGCCGGTAGTGCCCTGCGGCGTAGCGGGACTTCTGGGCGAGCCTGAGGTCGGCGACCATGGCGGCCTCGCCGTCGTCCGGCTCGATCTCGATCGTCAAGCGGTCGGGCGCCACGTCCAGGTATCCGCAGAGCTGGGCGATGACGCTACGGATGTCCTCCTCGGAGCCCTCATACGGCCCAGGGAAGTACTCGGCGGTCGGCAGGACGGGCGCCCGGTCCAGCACGCCACGGCCGAACTCGGCCGTCAGCCAGGCCATCGACTCGCCTATCCACGCCCGTTCCTGCGGCCCGACCGGGCACTGCGGTGAGAACAGCGCCGCCATGACACCCCCCAGTGATCACGGCCATCATGCCACTCGGCACGTGCCACTCGGCACCCGGAATTCCCCCGGCTCCACGGCACGCCCACGTTGGGTGGCTGCCGGCGGCCGGCACCGATCCGACGGTATTGGTGACCGCCATGAAGAGCGCTCGTAGCGCCGGGCCGACCACCTCGCCGTCGGAGCCTCCGGCGGGCCGTGCCATCGTGACGGTCGCCGGTCGCGGTGTCGGCGGCAGCGCCGGTGACGGTGGGCCGGCGGTCCAGCTGGGCTTCCCCTCCGGGCTGGCGGTCGACGCGGCGGGGAACGTGTACATCGCCGATCACGCCAACCACCGGGTGCGCCGGCTGGACGGCGACGGCGTGGTGGTCACCGTGGCCGGGGACGGCGTGCGCGGCGACGGAGGGGACGGCGGTGCGGCGGGTGCGGCCCGGCTGGGGTTCCCGGCCGCGGTGGCGGTGGACGCCCACGGAAACCTGTTCATCGCCGACGAGGTGAACCACCGGGTCCGACGGGTGGACCCGGAGGTGCTGATCGACACGGTGGCCGGCGACGGCAGCAGGGGCGGGGCGGGTGACGGCGGTGCGGCCACGGCCGCGCAGCTCTCGTCCCCGTGTTCGGTGGCCGTGGACGCCGCGGGGGTGCTGTACATCGCGGACACCGACAACCGCCGGGTGCGGCGCGTGGACGGCGTCGACGGCGAGCCCGACGCCCGGCCCGGCCGCCACACCGACGGCGCGGCCCGGATCGGCGCCGCGGCGCCGGTCGTCCTCCACGCCACCGTCCTCGGACCGGAGACGGACGGCTGAACGCCGTGAGCACCGTGCGGACCCGCTTCCAGCACCGCACCTGACCCACCCCCGGCGTGCGCCCTACGGCGCGAACGGCCCACCGCGGCCGAAGGCCAGGGCGGCGAAGCGTTCGGCGATCCGCCGGTGACCGGGCTGGTCCGGATGCACCCCGTCGGGCAGCGGTAGCTCGTCGTGGTCGGCCGGGCCGTACAGTTCACGGCCGTCCAGGTAGTGCAGGTTCGGGTCCCAGGCGGAGCGCCGACCGGTGATCCGGGCCAGCTCCGTACGGATGACGCCCAGGGTCAGTCGGCCGAGGGCGACCTCGGCCGGATCGCCGCCGGCCCGGAACCGGGGCCGTCCGTCGGCGACGTCCGTGACCAACGGGCCCGGTGTGTCCTCGTGGAGCGGGCAGAACACCGAGGAGACCACCAGCAGCGGCACCTCGGGGTGCCCGTCCCGGATGGTGTCGAGGAAGCCGTGCACCGCCGCGGTGAAGGCGCGCAGCCGCATCAGGTCGGTGTTGACCAGGTTGATGCCGAGCTTGACGCTGATCAGGTCCGCCGGGGTGTCCCGGATCACCCGCGCCACGAAGGGATCGAGCAGCGCGTTGCCGCCGAAGCCGAGGTTGACCAGGTCCACCCCGCCCGCGGTCGCGGCCAGCACCGGCCAGGTTCCCGTCGGGCCGGCGGCGTCGGAGCCGTGGCTGATCGAGCTGCCGTGGTGCACCCAGACCCGACGGCCCCGCTGCGGCGCCGCCTCGACCGGGGCGTCGGTGCGCAGCGCGATCAGCTCGGCGACCTCCTGGTACGGCAGCCAGAGTTCGACGTCCTTGTCGCCGGCGGGCAGGTCGGCGAACCGGACGGTGCCGGGCGGTCCGGGCCGCAGCTCGGCGGTCCCGGTCGTCAGGTCGACCACCCGCAGGTGGCCGCCGCTCGCCGCGGCCCTCCCGGCGAGTCGGCCGTCGACGACCAGCTCGAAGTGGGCCGCCGGGCGCGGAGGGAAGCCCACGTAGCTCGTCCTGGTGCACCGCACTTCCAGCTCGACGGTCCGGGCCCGGGTGCGGAAGGCCAACCGCACCCCGGAGGGCTGCGCCGCCATCGCGGTCAGGAACTCGTCCGGGAACTCCCGACGCACCCAGCGGGGCAGTCGCTGGGGCAGCACCCCGTGCTCGGTGTGCTCCACGTCCAGCGCTCCGCGCAGCAGCGGCTCGACGGGTGTGGTGACCAGTGCTCGATCCTGCATGACCGCAGCTTTCCCAACGGGTGACCGTGACCTCGACGCGCAGGCGCCTTCCCCGACCTGCCGGCCCGGAAACGGCTCCGGTCATGCGGCGGCGTGCGTCCGCCGGAGGCCTTCTCGACGGCCTTCCGGAGTTCCTCACGGTTCATGGTCGAACGGTGCGGGATGTCCAACTACGCTGCTCTCTCGTAGAGTTGAGCCTTGGTGAGCTCCTTCGGGTCCTCACCGCCGGCGGGCTTCGGCACCGGGCCGCCCTGACGGGACGCCCGTGGGCGTGGCCGCTCGCCGCCGCGGGCGGTTTCCAGGCTCTGCCGGAGCACCTCCATGAGGTCGACGACGTCGGTGGTCTCCGGCGGTGCGCCCTTGGAGACGGCGATCTCCCGTCCCTCGGCCTTGGCCTCGACCAGCTCGCGGACCGGTACTCCTTGCCCCGCATGCTGAACAGGGCCAACCCGGCCCGGTTGGACCGGGTGAGTGCCCGGGTCAGCAGCTGGTAGACCTTCGTGTGCTCGGGTGCCGAGGGCGCGACGTAGTAGGTCCGGTCGAAGTAGATCGGCTCCACGTCGGCCAGGTCGACGAAGCCGCTGATCTCGATCGTGCGGCCCCTCCCCGGTGAGAGCTCCTCAGTTCCTTGGGCTCGACCACCACGTACTGGCCCTCCGACAGTTCGTACCCCTTGACGATCCTGCACCGGTCTGCCCGTCCGCGCGGACGACCGGGGTTTCACCGGCTCCTCCGCTTCCGCCGCCCCGTCGGCGGCCTCATCGGCGGCCTCGTGGGCGGTCGGGAACGCGGCGGGCAGGATGCTCGGTTCCTCCAGGGCGGTGGACAAGCTCCCGGCGGCGAACTCGGCCGCCGCGTCCGCGTCGGCCAGCGCGGCCCGCAGGGTCCGCTCCACCTCCCGCAGCTGCGCCTCGCCGACCGCCACCCCCGCGTCGGCGGCAGCATCGCGGGCCTGCCCGGTGAGGGCGGCCACGAGATGGTGGCGCCGCGCGGAGAGGTCACGCAGCGCGGCCCCGGCCAGCTCGCCCTGGGCCCGCCGCAACGCCACTCCGAGTTCCAGCAGGGCGCTGACCTGCTCCGGATGGACCCGGACGAGCCGGTTGACCGCGAACGCCGACGCCGTCGGTCGCCGCAGGGCCTTGATCCGGGCCGCGAGCTGCCGGTCGCCCGCGTTCCTCGCCTCGGCGACGGCCCGGTCCCGGGCGGCGGTGAACTCGGAGGGCGGGACGGCGTACAGCGCCGCCGCCACCTCGTCCAAGCCGTCCACGGCCCACCTCCTCACCCGGCCAGGGCGGTCGCCCGGTACGACCGGGTCTCCCCCTCGAGCCCTCGGGCTCCGGCCCGAAGGGCGGCACACGGCCGCCCCCATGCGTCGAGGCTCGGGCACCGCCGACGTTCCCACATCCGGGGGTGGGCCGTCCGAGGCCGGGCGGAACTCCCCGTAGGACCGGCCGTCGGGTCCCGGTCACCGTCCGGCATTCGTCGGGATGGCATCCCCCGACTGCACGAAGGCCCGGAACGACGTAGCGTCCGTGACATGAATGGCGACCACACTGCTGTCCGGACCGTGGGGGTCCGGTCCCTCCAGGAGGTCTTCGACGCGCTGGCGCAGACCGACGGCCTCCCTGCCTCCCCCGGCGGCTACCGGCTCGGCGTGATGAACGCCTACCGCTGGGCGCTCGGCACCCAGGTAGCCGGGCCCATCACCCGCGCCGCCGCCGTCGGGAACACCATCCCCTGCCGGACCCAACTCCTGGCCGAGTGCCAGGCCGCCGCCGTCGAGATCCGCTACGGAGCACCGGCACAGACCGATCCCGACTACGCACTCGGCGCCTACGAAGCCATGGCCTGGCTCTGCGGCCACCACGACGAACACCCCTAGGCCCGGTCCCATGCCTCCGACCCTCCACCACGCCCCGCTCGACGTCCACGGCCGGTCCGCGGACCTCGCTGCCACGGCGAACGCCCGCTGCGGGTACCTGCTCTGCCTGCGCGACGACGCGGGACGCGACCGTACGATCCCGGTGACCGTCACCGGGCGCCTGGGCCCCGCCGGCCACCCGGTCTACGCCGACCAGGACGGCACGGTGCAGGTCGAGATCACCGACGACGGCCGCCACCGCGCCCTCACCGGAGGCTGCGCCCCGATCATCGCCGCCACGCCCTTGATCTGACGCCGGCGCCCGGAAGAACCCTGCCGCCCGACTCCCCGGGGCGGCGGGCTTCCGGGGCCGCCTCCCGCCTCAACGGCCTCGACCTGTCCGAGGACCCGGGGCTGATCGCGGTGACCGACGGCGAGGTGGGCGTGTTCTGGTCCTTCCTCGCGCACTGACCCGCGCCCGGCCCCGGCGCGCCCGCAGGCCGGGGCCCTTCCGCCGCGTTGACAGTGCCACGCCGGGCTCCTAGCGTGGCGCAGTCGATGACCCGCGAGTAGGGACTGTGGATGGCCGAGCCTCGCCCGTACGACCTCGTCCTGTTCGGTGCCACCGGGTTCACCGGCGGACTCACCGCCGAGTACCTGGCCCGGACCGTGCCCGAAGGGTGCCGCTGGGCACTCGCGGGACGGGACGGGCGCAGGCTGGCCGCCGTCCGGACGAAGCTCGCGCAGGTCGACCCGCGCTGCGCCGGCCTCCCCCTGCTGGTCGCGGACGCCGCGGACCGCGAGGCGCTGCGTGCCGTCGCCGCCGGAGCCCGGGTGGTGATCTCCACGGTCGGCCCGTACCTGCGGCACGGCGAGCCGCTGGTGGCGGCCTGCGCGGACACCGGCACCGACTACGTGGACCTCACCGGCGAGCCGGAGTTCGTCGACCGGATGTACCTCCGGCACCACGAGCGGGCGGTGGCCACCGGCGCGCGGCTGGTGCACGCCTGCGGCTTCGACTCCGTGCCGCACGACCTCGGAGTGCTGTTCACCGTCGAGGAGTTGCTGCGCCGCGGTGGCCCGGCGCCCCGGGTCTCGGTCGAGGGCTTCGTCCGCGCCGGCGGCACCGTCTCCGGCGGCACCTTCGCCTCGGCGATGACGGCCCTATCCCGACCGCGGGCGATGGCCCGGGCCGCCCGGGCTCGCCGCGCGGCGGAGCCCCGGCCGGAGGGACGGCTGGTCCGCACTCCCGCCGGACGGCCGCACCGCTCGCGGGCGGCCCGGGCGTGGGCGCTGCCGTTGCCCACGATCGACCCGCAGGTGGTGTCCCGCTCGGCCGCCGCACTGGACGGGTACGGCCCGGACTTCGGCTACGCGCACTACGCGGCGGTGCGACGGCTGCCGGTCGCCCTCGGCGGCGTCGCCGCGGTGGCGGCGGTCGCCCTCGCCGCCCAACTGCCGCTGCTGCGCCGGGCCGTGGGGCGGCTGCGCAAGCCCGGCGACGGGCCGGGTGCGGAGCAGCGGGCGCGGTCCTGGTTCGCCGTCCGCTTCGTGGCGCGGGCGCGGGACGGCCGGACGGTCCTCACCGAGGTGTCCGGGGGTGACCCCGGCTACCAGGAGACCGCCAAGATGCTGGCGGAGTCGGCGCTCTGTCTGGCGTACGACGACCTGCCGCCCCGGGCCGGGCAGCTGACCACGGCGGTGGCGATGGGGCGGCCGCTGATCGACCGGCTGATCGCGGCGGGCATCTCCTTCCGGGTGGTGGACACCCCGCCGATGACCGCCCCGGGCCGGTAGCGCCCGCCTCCCCGACCCCGCCGGAGGCCCCAGCGCCGGCGGCGGACTCCACCTCGCCTTCCGCCGCGAACTGGAGCGCTCCTTCGCCACCACCCGCTCCGTCGAGGACTACGCCGCCCGCCTCGGCTACTCCCCCCGCACCCTCACCCGTGCCTGCCTGGCCGCGACCGGCCGCACCGCCAAGCAGCTCGCCGACGCCCGCGTCGCCCTCCAGGCCCAACGCCTCCTCGCCCACACCGACCTGCCCGTCGCCGCGATCGGCCGCGCCCTCGGCTTCACCGAACCCACCAACGTCGGCAAGTTCTTCACCCGCGAGACCGGCCGGACCCCGGGCGCCTTCCGCCGTGCCCAACGCTGACACCCAGCCCCGATCCGGACCCGCCGCGGCACGGGCGGCTTCTGCGAGGAGTGCCGGCAGCCCCGCGGGCCTCGTCCCACCGGTACCGTCGCCCTCGTCTCAGGGGCGCCTCCGCCGTCGCTCTCAGCAGGGGCAGCGCCGTGGTGGTTGGGTGGACCGGCGACGTGACATGCTCGTTGCATGGTGGACTACGAGGAGCCGGCAGCGCCGGGGCCGGG
Organism: Kitasatospora sp. NPDC017646; assembly: GCF_044329365.1. Classification (NCBI taxonomy): domain Bacteria; kingdom Bacillati; phylum Actinomycetota; class Actinomycetes; order Kitasatosporales; family Streptomycetaceae; genus Kitasatospora; species Kitasatospora sp. NPDC017646. Next base: position 535,835 of record NZ_JBIRJC010000001.1, read on the forward strand.
CGGTGGCCCTACGGCAGGCAGTGACGGCGCCGTGCCTGTGGTCCGGGAGGTCCTGGCCGTCCTTCCCGGTTCGGCGGTCTTCCTCCAGCCGGAGTTCGGGCCCGCCGGTGAGGTCAAGGATCTTCGATTCGTGGCCGCCTCACCCGAGGCGGTCGACATCGGCGGGCGCCGAGGACCGGACCTGGTCGGGCTGAGCATCCTGGAGACGTATCCGGGAGTGGACGGCACCGACCTGTGGCAGGGCTACCTTCGGGCGCTGGAGACCAGGACCGGTTATCAAGGCGAGCTGGTCTACGAGGAGACCGCCGCCGGTGTCCCGCGCACGTCCCGGTACAGCGTGCGCGCCGTGTCCTGCCAGGGCGGACTGGTCGCCTCCTGGGAGCGCCTGGACAGCGGCGAACGCGAACAGCAACGGCTGGCGCTCATGCAGCGACTGGGACGGATGGGCTGGGTGGACCGGGACCTGGTCCACGGCGGGATCACCTGGTCCGACGAGGTGTACTCGATCTTCGGGCGGGACCGGTCGCTGGGCCCGATGACGCTGGAGGACCTGTCCGCCTACGCCGACGAGGACCGTCTGGCCCTGGAAGACGCGGTCCGGCGCCTGCTGAAGGTCGGCGAAGCGATCGACAACACCTTCCGCCTCAGCCTGCCCCACGGCGCAGTGCGGGACGTGCGGATAGTCGCCGAGGCCGAAATGGACGCCCACGGCCATCCCGTCCAGGTCCACGGCCTGTTCCAGGACCTCACCGCCGCCAGACACGCCGAACAGCAGCTGTTGGAGCACCAGCAGAACGCGCTCGCCCAGCAGAGCCTGCTGGCCGCCGAACGCGACCTCGCCGCCCGCCTCCAGGACACCCTCCTCCCCGTGCCCCAGCAGGTGCTGCGCCTGAGCGGCCTCACCGTCGACGTCGCCTACCGGCCCCTCCAGGAAGGGCTCAACCTGGGCGGAGACTGGTACAGCGCCATCGAACTGCCCGACGGCAACGCGCTGCTCGTCGTCGGCGACGTCGCCGGCCACGGACTCGACGCCGTGGCGACCATGGCCCTGCTGCGCTTCACCGCCAAGGGCATGGCCATCACGGGCACGCCCCTGCCGACGATCCTCGCCAGCTTGAACACCCTGCTGCTGCACACCCCCGACCGGAACTTCAACACGGCGAGCATGATCATGGCCGTGTACCAGCCCGCCACCTCCCGACTGACCTGGGTGCGGGCCGGCCACCCACCGCCCCTCCTCCTTCGCCAGGGCCGGGCCCGCTACCTGCCGGCCCCCGAAGGGATCCTGCTGGGCGCGACCGACACGCCCCGCTACGAGCCGGCCACCCTCGACCTGCTGCCCGGCGACCACCTGCTCCTCTACACGGACGGCCTGGTCGAGAACCCGGGCGAGCCCATCGACGACGGTTTGGCCCGCCTGGCCCGCACCGCCCCGGCCCACCTCGACTCGGCGGCCTTCCTCGACGGGCTCGTCGAGGCGCTCGTCACCCCGGATGCCCGACGCGACGACATCTGCGCCCTGCACGTCAGCCGCTGACCAGACCGCGCCGCGCCGCTGACCGCAGCGTGCCGCCGGCCGACCGAAAGGGTGCGGCGGGTCAGGTCGGTCCCGCCAGGGCGAGGGTCCGGTGGACCTGCTGTTCCGTGTGGTGGAGGTCACGGGGGTCGGGGGCGGCGATGAGGTAGGACCAGGTGCCGGCGACGGCGGGGTCCGTTCATCAGGACGACCTGGTGCTCCCGGCCGGGCTCGTGGGTGAGGCCGGCTCGGGCGAGGCGGTCGACGCCTTCGGCGAGCGTGAGCGGGGTGTCGGCGGTGGGGCCGCGGGCGTCGTAGAGCCAGGCCGGGGCGCGGCCGTGGTCGGCGTCCGGTGCGGTCGAGACTGGCTTGCACCCGGGCGCCGAAGGAACCGGCCGGAGTGTTGGCGAGGAACAGTTCACGGCTGCGCGCCTCGCTCCAGGGCACCTGGCCCTCACCGTCGAGCGGGGAGGCGAGGCGGTGGGCGTGGGCGCGCAGCGTCAGCTGCCGGTAGAACGGGCCGCGGGCCTTGCCGATCGCCCGCATCAGGGCCTTCCACGGCTTGGAGTCGACCGGGTTGGCCGCGAATCCGCCGGACAGGGCCAGGGCGCACAGGCCCCGCGGGCGGCGGGTGGCGGGTGGCGAGCGCCAACGCGATGTTCGCGCCGCACGAGTCGCCGACCAGCACGAAGTCGTCCAGGTCCGCGACCGCGCTCTCGACGTGGTCGGCGTAGCGCTCGATGTCGTTGACGCCTTCGGGCAGGCGCAGCGTGCGCTTCGGGGCGTCGCCGTAGAGGGCGAGCTGCTCGGCGCTCCACGGAGCGCCGGAGAAGCAGGGGATGAAGACGAGGGTCGAATTCTTCGCCGAAGTGTTCATATCGGACACATTGCACAACACATGTGTCATGACATAAGTCATCTGGATCACATGGGGCCGCCGCACGAGATCGACAGGCTCCCGCGCGGTGCCGAGACGGAAGTGGCGCGGCGGTTGGTGAAGTCGTTCTCCGGGCCGCCCGAGCCGGGGTGCAGGTAGGACGGACCGGGCCCGGCCGCGCCGACCCAGCCGGCGTCGGCCTGAGGCGGGAGGGCGCCGCCCACGGCATGGTCCGCGTCCTCGGACTCACCGGGCAGAGGCCCGCTGGGCCTCCACGCGGGCATGACTCAGTGGCCGTCTCCGAACCCGTCCGGGGGCTGTTCCGAGCGAGTCACGGCGAGCCGCTCGGCCAAGTCGACGACCTGGCGACGCAACGCCGCCACCTCTTCGGTCAGCGCCTCCAGGGCGGCACTGTCGGGCGTGGCGGTGGGCGATGGCGACCCGCCGGTCGCCTCGGACGCCGTCCCACCCGGGTCGAGCCGGAAGAAGCTCGCCAAGGCTCCCGCCAGCACGCCCAGCACGGCGATGCCGGTGACCATGATGGCCGCCGCCACCCAGCGCCCTGTCAACGTCTCGGGGACGATGTCGCCGTAACCGACCGTGGTGAGGGTCACGATGCCCCACCACAGGGCATCGCCCACCGTCGCGAACTCGGGGTTGACCGCGTGCTCGGCGCGGTAGGTGGTCAGCGAACCCACCAGCACGATTCCGATCGCCACCACCGCTACCCGCCCCAGCTGCTCGAACAGGTGCCGGGCTCCTCTGCTGGCCATCACCAAACGGGCCAGGCGAGCCAGGCGGAGGACGACCGCGAAACGGCCCGTGGAGGCGCCGGGAAGCAGGAACCAGGGTGCGGTGGCCACCAACACGAACAGGTCGAGGCAGCCCGGCCTGGTGCGTCCGAAGCGGTGAACGTGACGGACGTGCACGACGTAGTCGACCAGGAACACCAGCCAGGTGGCGATGCCGACGACGACGCCGACCACCCCGCTCGACTGCGGGACGATCACGAACGGCAGAACGGCCGAGACCAGGATCGGAAGCTGCATCGCGGCGTCGAAGCGCGTCAGGAACGCCGCATCGCGCGCCGACCGGGGTTCACCCGGCCGACGCTCCGCCGCGGGGTCGCCGTCCACGCACGCGAGCATGCCAGACGCGTCACCGACTGCCCGCGATCGCGGACGTCGTGGCGCCTCGCCTACGCCGCCCGGCTGACACCCCGTCCCTGCCGCGCAACCGGACCGGACCCGCACGATCGGCGCGTGCGTCCAGCCGGTCGGCACGTGCTCCAGGGTGGTGTCGGAACCGGGCTCACCCGGACCAGCCCGGCTAGGCTCGCATGATCGTCGTCGCGAGCGTGGGAGGTCGGAACGGCACGGGACAAGCGCGAGATCATCCTCGCGGCGATGACGTTCTGGCTGCGTCCGGCTTTCGTGCTGCGCGTTGTCAGACGGTTCCAGCAGGTGGCCGGTTTCGACCGGGCCATGGCCCTGGCGTCCGCCGCGCTGGCGGCCATGGTCCCGCTGGCGATCCTCTACGGCGCGATCCTCGGCCTCCTCGGACTCGACGATGTGGCCGACCACATCGTCAAACGCTACGGACTCACCGGTGACGGGGCCCAGGCCGTCCAGGACGTCCTGGCACCGTCCACCGGCGCGGACACCGGCGTGGACCTCCTGAGCGCCGTCTTCCTGGTGGTCTCGCTGTTGAGCTTCAGCCGGGCGGTGCAGCGGATGTTCGAACAGACCTGGGAACTCAGACCGCTCAGCATGCGCAACACCCCGAACGGCCTGCGCTGGATCCTCGGCCTGCTGGCTTACCTGGCGGCCAACGTCTCGCTGCACCTCGCTCTCGACCGCGGGCGCCACGGTCTGTGGGCTGCGCTGCTGGTGGCGCCACTGACCGGGGCGTTCCTGGTCTGGAGCGGGTGGATCCTGTCCGCCAGACGTATCGGCCCCGCGACCCTGGTGCCGTTCGGTACCGTCGCTGCCGCACTCACCGCGGTGTACTCGGTGGGCACGACCTTCTACTTGCCCTACGTGTTCGACTCCTACGCCAGCCGCTACGGCTCGACGGGCGCGGTCTTCGCGACGCTGACGACCCTGTTCGGTGCGATGACCGCCATCGTCGGATCCGCGACACTGGGACGAGAGGTACACGACGAACTCTGCCGCGTCCGTCGCGGCGACCGCCCTCCCGACGACGAAGTCCTCCAGCAGTGGGAGGCGCTCGTCCAGGAGGTGCGCTCCCGCTGGAGGAGCACAGCGCAACACCGGCCGCACCGTCGGCGACGACGAAGGCCGCGCAAACGGAAGGCGTGACCCGCAGCCGGTCAGCATCCGCGTGGCCGCGCGGGCCCGGGGCGGGAACGACGGGAGGGGTCCGTGTTCAGGCCACCGAGGACAGGGGTGACGCCGCCCGCGCCTCGTCGTAGCAGTGGAGGACGACGGAGTCCGGCCGCGACGGGCGCCGCCGACTGGTCGGCACCGTCGGAGGCCGCTCCGTGTGCCTGACCGAGTACCCGCTGCCGGAGCTCCCGCCACTCGCCGACCTGGTCGGCGGGTACAGCTGCGAGGGGGTGCGCGTCGACGTGTCTCCGCGCACCGGGGGCCCGGCCCCGCGCCTGCGGGTCAGCGTCACCGTCGACGGCGAGCCCGCCACCGCGACGGTGCTCGCCGGACCGACGGGATTCGAGGTGGACGGCGTCACCGTTCCGTTCGTCCGGGCGGTGCCCGAGGTTCCCCCGTGCCTGTACGGGGACTACCGGCTGCGGCTGCCGTCCCGGCCGGGCGGTGTGGAACTCCGGGTCGCGGAGGAGGGCATCAGGCTCGACGGACTGGCCGTCTCCAAGGCCGAGTTGAGCGGCCGACGCCTCGCCTGGCAGGACGGACCGGAGCAAGTACCGGCCGCCGACCTCGCCCTGCTTCTCGACCCGATCACCCTGCATCCGATGCTCCACGGCACCGGACGGACGGCGGACGGCGAACCGTTCCCTCTGGTCTGCATGGTCCCGGTCGACGCCGAGACGGCCCAAGTACTCGCCGGAATGCCGCAGTTCGGCATCCCGGACGGCCCGTGGGCGAACCTGACGGCGCTGGCCGCCGAGGCGAGCCGGGACGGCGGGCTGTTCTGGTGGCACGGCTGGGAGCAGTCGACCACAGCCCTGCGGGAGGGCCCGCGGTAGACCTCCCGCACCGAAGGCCGGTGGGCCGGTCGCACCGAAGGCCGGTCGTACCGAAGACCGGTGGGCCTGTCGTACCGCCGACCGGTCGGCCAGGCGGGTGGTGTCGAGACGGTAAGAAGCGTGTCCCGGTCGTTGGCGCGGCACCCGTGCCTGGATAGACTCGCGCGGCCGACCGAACATCAACTCAAGTTCGGTACCGGAACAGCGCAGCACCACCCAGGACACCAGGCAGTTTGCCGCCGACGACCGTGGGGGTCTCCATGCAGTTCCGCACCAGAGCGTCGCTCGCCACCACGACCGCAGCGCTCGTTCTCGCCGCCGTCGCGGGCGGCACACCGGCCGGTGCGAGTACGGCCGACTGGAGCACGGACCGCACGAATGCGGCTCGTCCGCCGCTCGCCGTGATCTCGCCCGGCGACCCGTACGCCACGTGCGACCTCTCCGCGGACGGTCCCGGCACCAACTACCCGTCCGCGGAGGACGAACCGTACGCCGCCGCCAACCCGCTCGACCCGGCCGACACGATCACCGTCTACCAGCAGGACCGCTGGTCCAACGGCGGCGCCCGGGGCCTGAGTTCGAGCTACACCACGGACGGCGTGCACTTCACCCAGACCGCCCTGCCGTTCACCCACTGCGCGCCGGGCGGGCTCGCCTACCAGCGGGCCTCCGACGGCTGGGTCAGCTTCGGGCCGGACGGCACCGCCTACGCCAGCGCCCTGGTCTTCGACGCCACCACGCCGCGCAGCGCGGTCGCCGCCGCCACCTCGACCGACGGCGGCCGCAGCTGGCAGCACGTCACCGAGCTGATCGGCGACAACGACCCGGCGATCACCGACGACAAGAACGCCGTCACCGCCGACCCGGTGCACCCGGGCGTCGCCTACCAGGTCTGGGACCGGATCGACCAGACCACCGGTCCGACACCATCCTTCGACGGACCGGGCTACATCTCCGTCACCCGTGACCACGGCCGCACCTGGTCCCCGGCGAAGCCCTTCGTCATCACCAGCACGACGCCGAACAGCCAGACCATCGGCAACCAGATCGTGGTCGACCCGCGGACCGACACGCTGTACGACTTCTTCGACTGGATCACCTTCACCGACGGGACCGCCACCGCCGTCAGCGATGTGCACTTCGGCATGGCCACCTCCACCGACCAGGGCCGGACCTGGAGCCAACCGGTCAGGGTCGCCGCCGACACCTCCGTCCCCGAGGTCGACCCGAACGCGCCCGCCGACGCCGGCAAGTCCCTCCGGGCCGGCGCCGGACTGCCGAGCGTGGCCATCGACCCGCAGACCGGCGAGCTCTACCTCGCCTACGAGGGCTCGGAGTTCACCGGCGGCCAGTACGACGCGATCCAGCTGGTGCACTCCACCGACGGCGGCCGGACGTGGAGCGGCCCGACCCGGATCAACCAGGCTCCGGGCGCCCCGGCGTTCACCCCGTCCATCACCGTGACCGCCGACGGCACCGTCGCCGTCAGCTACTACGACCTGCGCTACCTCACGGCGGCCGACACCACCACCCTGCCCACGGCCGCCTGGCTCCTCAGCTTCCCGCGCGGCGGCGAGGGCAGCCCGATCGAGCGGCAGATCTCGCCGGTCTTCGACTGGCTCCGGGCACCATTCGCCGGAGGGCACTTCCTCGGCGACTACCAGTCGCTGATCAACGACGGCCACCAGATCCGCCCGGTCCTGGTCACCGCCAGCGGCGCCGACCCGCTGAACTCCACCGACGTGTACAGCGGCCGCTTCCAGCCGGGCACCCTGCGCAGCCCGGCCACCGGCGCGCCGAGCGCACAGGCGGCGCACGCGGCAGCGCCCGTCGCCGCGCCGCGCGCCGTCCAGCACCTGCGGCGCTGACCCGGTCGGTCCGGACGACGGGCGGACGGCGTCCTGCGGCTCCTGCCTCCTGAAGGCGGAGCAGCGGGGCGCCGTCCGGGTTCCGGCCGCTCAGGCCCGCATCACCGTGTCCGAAGCCGCAGTGCCGACACACGCCGTGCCCGTAGCCGCAGTGCCCACAGGCGCCGTACTCGAAGCCGCCACCTGCCAGGCCGCCCGCCCGAGCACCAGGCACAGCGGCGTGTACAGCAGCAGGTTGAGCCAGTAGAAGGTGTCGCCCGGGTCCGCTCCGACGCCGGTCACCCAGACCAGTCCGGCCGCGCCGCGGATGAGCAGTCCGCAGGCCACCGCCCGGCTCCCCCAGCGCGGCAGCAGCGCGGACAGTCGGCGGCCCAGGGCCGGCAGCCGCCCGCCCCGGACCAGCACCAGCGCCGCGCCCGAGAAGAGCGCCCCCGCGAGCGGCACCAATCCCTGTGGGGTGAACGGCACCTGCGTGTTGAGCACCAGCTGCGAGAGCCGGGCGGTGCCGCCCACCGGCCAGGTCCGCCCGGTGGCCCAGTAGAGGTGGAGCAGACCGTCCACCGCCAGCACCGCACCGACCGCGGTGGCCCTGCTGCTGATCTTCGTCGACTTCATGCCGTCACCTCACGGGGTCTCAGGACGCTCGGACACCCGAAGGAGCGCCCCGCCGACCGATCCGTTCCTGTGACGAGGAACACTGCACCGGGGCGAAATCCACAGGGAACGTTTCGCCGCTTCGGCGCCTCCGCCTGAGGACCCTGGTCGCCGGCGGGACGACCGACAGCAGCAGAAAGAGCGGAGAGAGCACCATGCAGGAGCCACCGCCCGACCTCACCCAGCTGGTGAGGGCCGCCCAGGGCGGCGACCAACTCGCGGTCGGCCGGCTGCTGGACCTGATCACCCCGTACGTCCGTCGGCTCTGCGGCCCGATCGCGCTGGACGACGGCGCCGACGCGACCCAGGAGGCGCTCATCGTGGTCTTCCGCAAACTGCGCCAACTCCAGGACCCCGCAGCTCTGTACGGCTGGGTCCGTGCGATCGCGGTGCGGGAGGCCGTGCGGTGCGCCACCCGGGCGGCGCGCTCGCGACCGGCCGAACTCGGCGAGGTCCCCGCGCCCGGTGACCCCCAACTCGCCGCGGACATCCGCGACGTGCTCTCCCGGCTCTCCCCCGAGCACCGCGCCGTGCTGCTGCTGCGCGACCTGGAAGGGCTGGACGAGCGACAGACCGCGGCGCTGCTCGCGGTCGCGCCCGGGACGGTCAAGTCCCGGCTCTCCCGGGCCCGACTCAGCTTCCGAAAGGCGTGGCAGCAGTGACCGACACCCCGATGCCGCAGTGGCCCGTCGCCGACTTCGACCCGGTCCGGCGGTTGCACGTGATCGCCGCCACCGCGCCCGGGGCAGCCCGGATCGGCGAGGCCGTCCTCGACGCGCCGTTCGAACGGGTCTGGGCGCTCGCCCAGGACCTGGGGCGCACGATGCCGCTCTGGATCCCCGACGTCCGCAGGGTGCAGCTCGTCCACTCCGCACCTTCCGGTTCGCTCCGGACGGCTTCGCTCCGGACGGCTTCGCTCCAGGCCCGGATCCACGGCCGCACCCGGCTCCGGGCCACGTTCGGGATCGACCTCGCACCCGGCTGGTGCCTGATGCAGAGCCGCCTCGTACTCGGCGGGATGGCGGCCCGCCCGGAGACCGACCGCACCACCCGCTTCGCCTTCCTCGGCGGCCTTCGGTTCCCCGGAGCACGCCTCCTCGCCCCCGCACTGCGCCCGTTCACCGGGGACCCGCTGGCGCGGTTCGTCGCCCTGCTCGACGACGAGGGGTAGCGGCACCTGACGGGAGGCGACGGGCCGGTCAGGGCCGGTGCAGTGCTTCGGTGAGCCGGGCCGCCGCCTCGACGACGGCATGGGAGAGCTGGGCGCCAGGGTGGCGGGTGAGCCGTTCGATCGGGCCCGAGACGGACACGGCCGCCACGACCCGGTTGGACGGGCCGCGGACGGGTGCGGAGACGGAGGCCACCCCGGGCTCGCGTTCGCCGATGGACTGGGCCCAGCCGCGGCGCCGTACGCCGCTGAGGGCGGTGGCGGTGAACCGGGCGCCCTGGAGGCCGCGGTGGAGGCGCTCGGGCTCCTCCCAAGCCAGTAGCACCTGCGCCGCGGACCCGACCTTCATCGGCAGGGCGAGTCCCACCGGGACGGTGTCGCGCAGGCCGAAGAGGCGCTCGGCCGCCGCCACGCAGATCCGCACCTCGCCCTGCCGACGGTAGAGCTGGGCGGTCTCGCCGGTGAGGTCGCGCAGCTGGGTGAGGACCGGGCCCGCAGCTGCCAGCAGGTGGTCCTCACCGGCGGCGGCGGAGAGCTCGCTGAGTCGCGGGCCGAGGACGAACCGGCCCTGCAGGTCCCTGCCGAGCAGGCGGTGGTGTTCCAGGGCGACGGCGATCCGGTGGGCGGTCGGCCGGGCCAGGCCGGTGGCGTCGACGAGTCCGGCAAGAGTGGCCGGACCGGCCTCCAGGGTGCCGAGGATCGAGGTGATCTTGTCGAGCACGCCGACGCCGCTCGTGTTCTCCATGGACGGGTACTCCAGTCTCGAATCCCGTGAGCGCCGGGTGGGTTGGGCTCACGGACGCTCCGGTGGGTTGGGAGCGGGGTGGTCAGCGAGGACAGGCCTGCGAATGCAGCCGATTGCCTGCGCCGGGCACGAGACGGGTACGCGAAAGGGCCGGGGCGGGAAGCGCCCGGGCGAAGGACAGCACAGAGAGCACCGTGTCTCCTCATCTTCCCCGCGCCACGTTGGCGACAGGCCGGAGTTGGCACTGATCCCGGACGGCACGGCGCGTACTTCGGACGCCGGGTCGAACGGGGAGTTGCCGGGGCTTCGTAGGGCCGGTCCCTCCACCCCTCTGGATGATTCGCGACGAACCATACAAGACTTCCCGGGCGTCCCGCCAAACTTTTCCCTCACCCGCACCCCCGGAACCCCACCGGGCGGAGCTGCGGACCGGATGTCGGTTGCCGGGTCGAGGACTTGCGCTTCGAGGAGTTCCTCCACCGGTCCGGGGATGCCCAGCGTGTAGGGGCCGGTCGGTGCGGGTGCCCGCGGAGGGTGGGTGCCACCGCAGGACGGAGAACACGGTGCGCGGGGCCTGGCGGCCTTCGCCGCTGAGGCGTTCGACGAAGCCGCCCGAACGGGCGCTGATGACCCGTCAGACGGCGCCGCAACCGGTCGGCTGTGAGATCCCGGCCACCACGGGCGCGTACGGCTTCGGTGTCCTGGGCGCCACGCTGGACGTCTACCGGGGCATCCGGCCCGATCTGCACTGCTCCGTACGCCGGTGCGCGGGGAGCCTGCCGCTGCCGGGAGCGGGAACGGTCCGGCGGATCACTCCGACGGAGGAGCCGGTGCGTGTCCCCTGGGTGGTCGAGGCCGTTCTCAAGATCGGTGTCGGCGACTCGGTCGCCGCCCGGCCGGCCTCGGACCACACCTCGGGGTACGTCCGGGTGGTGGGCGCCTCGATCGAGGAGGTGGAACGGCGGATGCGCGAAGCTCAACGCGTTCACCGTCGAGCTCGGCGCGCCGACCGCCGGGCAACCGACCGGTTCTCCGCCCGGCACCACCCCCGCTTACCCCTTCCAACGACAGGAGTCCACGGCGTGCGACGCCTCCACCCCCTGTTCGCCGTCCTCGCCGTGCTGCTGACGGTGGCCGCCGCCCCGCCCGACCGCGCCGCCCCGCCCGATCGCGCCGCTGCCGCCGACCCGACGCGCACCCCCGGCACCCCCTCGTACAGCGTCGACCTGCGCAGCGACGCCACCGGTGCGCACTGGCGCGGCCACGAGCGGATCGCCTTCAGCAACGCCTCTCCCGAGCCCCTCAACGAGGTGTACCTGCGGCTCTGGGACAACTTCCGCGGCGGCTGCGCGACCCCGTCCGTCCGGGTGACCGACCTGCACGTCGGCCAGGGCGCCCAGGACAGGGGCCTCCAGGACGGAGGCGTCCAGGACAGGGGCGCCCAGGGCACCCCGGGCGCCACCCCGGACCGCTACGAGGTCGCCTGCACCGCCCTGCGCGTCCCGCTCCCCCGCCCGCTACCCCAGGCCGCCTCCGGCACCGTCGAGTTCGACCTCACCGTCGACGTCCCGGACGGCATCGACCGCTTCGGCCGCGACGGCGCCTTCAGCTTCGTCGGCAACGCCCTGCCCGTCCTCGCCGTCCGCGACGGGACGGGCTGGCACCTGGACCCGTACTCCGAGCTCGGCGAGTCCTTCTTCGGCCTCAGCTCCGACTTCGCCGTCACCCTGGACCACCCCACCGACCTGCTGGTCCCCGCCACCGGCACCGCCGTCGACACTCCCGGCGAGCCGGGCCGTACGGTCACCCGGATCGGCGCCCGCAACGTCCGTGAATTCGCCTGGGCCGCCGGGCCGTTCAGCCGCATCGCGGGCCGCTCCGCGGGCGGCGTACGGATCTCCGTCTACTCGGTCACCGACATCACCCCGAAGGACGCCCAGGCGATGCTGGACCTGTCCCTGCGGACCATCGACGACCACGCCGCCCACTACGGCCCCTACCCGTACGGGGACCTCGCCACGGTGCTCGACAACCGCTTCGACTTCGCCGGCATGGAGTACCCCGCCTTCGTCCTGGACCGGGTCCGGCCCTCCGCCGTGATCCACGAGCTGGCGCACCAGTGGTGGTACGGCATCGTCGGCGACGACCAGTACCGCGCGCCCTGGCTGGACGAGTCCTTCGCCGAGTACTCCATGGCCGTCGCCATGGGCGACACCGGCGAGGGCTGCACCGCCAGGACACCCTGGCAGTCCGCGGACGAACGCCTCACCGGCCCGATGAGCTACTGGGACACCCACCCGGACCGCTACGTGCCGGTCATCTACGACCGCGGCTCCTGCGCCCTGCACGAACTGCGCCGACTGATCGGCCCGGACACGATGACCACCCTGCTGCACGACTACGCCCGCGCGCACTGGTACGGAGTCTCCACCACCGCCGACTTCAAGGCCGCCGCCCAGGCCGCGACCTCGGTCGACCTGACGCCCTTCTGGCGGGAGCACCGCATCGACTGAGCCGCGCAGCGGTCCGATATTCGGTGGCCCGTCCCTTCCGTCCGCTCCTACAGTGTCCGCCGGATCAAGGACGTCAGGGAGCCGGACATGCGTGTGCACTACCCCCGGACGCCGCATCTCCCCTGGTCACCAGGGGCTGCGGCGGACGACGTACGGACCGGGGACCTCTCCGGCCTGGCCGGGGCGGAGGTCGTCGTCACGGAGAAGCTGGACGGTGAGAACACCACGCTCTACGCCGACGGCCTGCACGCCCGCTCGCTGGACTCCGCCCACCACCCCTCCCGGGCGTGGGTGAAGGGCCTGCAGAGCCGGGTCGGCCCCCGGATCCCGGCCGGCTGGCGGGTCTGCGGCGAGAACCTGTTCGCCCGGCACTCCATCCCGTACGCCGACCTGGACAGCTGGTTCCACGGCTTCTCGGTCTGGACCGACCGGGACCGCTGCCTGGACTGGGACGACACCGTCCGCTTCCTGCGCCGCCTCGGCATCCCGACGCCCCGGGTGCTCTGGCGCGGCCGGTACGACGAACGGGCGCTGCGCGCCCTGCGGTTGGACCTGGACCGGCAGGAGGGCTACGTCGTCCGGACGGTCCGGGGCTTTCCCCGGGCCGAGTTCGGCGACCGGGTCGCCAAGTGGGTCCGTCCGCAGCACGTGCGCACCGACACCCACTGGATGCACGCCGCCGTGGTCGAGAACGGCCGTGGCCCGAACGCCGCCCTCTGGGACGTCCGTTCCGGCGCGCTGCCGGAACTCCCGTTGCTGGCCGAGGCCTTGGGACTGCCCGAACTCGACTGCCCACCTGAGGAGTTGGCGGACGTGTCCGCCCGGCTGGACGAGCTCGGCCGCACCGGCGACGCCCGGCTGGCCGGCGTGCTCGCCACCGCGCTGCGCATCACCCGCGGGCCGTCGGCCGCCTCCCCGCTCGCACCCCGGCCCGAACCCCGGTGCTCCCCCCAGCTCGCCCCCAGGCTGGCCGACCGTCTCGGCCTGCCGCTGGCCCGCCGGGTCGCCGACCTGGTCGGCCTCCACACCGGCCTCCAGCAGCCGTACCCGGACGAGGAGCGTCGCGCCGGCCTGGTCCGGCTCGCCGCCGCCGCCGACCTCGGCGTGCTGCACGCGGTGGCCGCGGCCACCGCCCCCGGTCCCGCCGAGCGCGAGCAGGTCGCCTGGTCCGCCCTGTACGCCGAGGACGCCGGGCTGCTCGACGCCGACCCGCTGGCCTGGCTGCGCAGCGGCCTGCGCGAGGAGCTGGCCGGCCTCGACCCCGATGCCGCCGACCGCTGCTGGGCCCAGGCACGCGAGGCCTACGCGCTCGGCCGGATCACCACCGTCGAGGAGGCGGTCGCCGCCACCTGGCGCTGGCGGGACGGCCGCTTCCCCCGCCTGGTCCACCTGAGCGGCCCGTCCGGCAGCGGCAAGAGCACCTTCGCCGCCGCACTGCCCGGCGTCTCCGCCCGGGTCAGTCTGGACGACCTCCGCGCCGCCCTCGGCTCGCGCGCCGAGCAGCGCAACAACCCCGAGGTGCTGCGCACCGGCCTGGCACGACTGGACGCGGCCCTCGCCGACCCGGCCGCCACCGCCGTCTGGGACGCCACCTCGCTCAACCGCGAGCAGCGCTCCCACGTCCAGGCCGTCGCCCGGCGCCGCGACGCCCTGGTCACCCAGGTGGTGCTGCTGGTCGGCGAGCAGGAGCTGCTTCGCCGCAACGCCGTCCGCCCGCACCCGGTGCCGTCCGAGGTGCTCACCGCCCAACTGCACCGCTTCAGCCCGCCCCACCCCGGCCAGGCGCACCGCACCTGGTACGTCGGGCCGGGTGGCACGGTGGAGGACACGGCGGGCACGCTCGACTCCGAGGAGGACTGATGCGCCCCATCGAACAGGTCTGCCAGCGCATCCGTTGGGACGCCCGTTTCGACCCGGCCCGGTTCACCCTGGGCGTGCGCCAGCGCGACGACCGCACCAAGCGCGTCCCGCTGGAGGCCTTCGCCGCCTCCGGCGAGGTCCCCTGGCACCGGGTCCGCTGGGTCGAGGCCGACGGCGTCGTGGTGTGGGACCGCACCACCGGCGTGGACGTCCTGGACACCACCGAAGCCGGGCGCCGCACCGAACCGCGCCACCTGCCCTCACCCTTCTTCACCGCCACCACCCCGTACGCCTGGCGGCCGGACGGCGGCTGGCAGCCCCACGAGGCCCGCACCGACGTGCCCGGCCCGGACGACACACTGCGCGTGGTCACCTGGAACACCCTGTGGGACCGCTACGACGCCGACCGGATCGCCACCGCCCGCCGCCGGCCGCTGCTGCTCGCCGAACTGGAGGCCGCCGACGCCGACGTCATCGCCCTCCAGGAGGTCGAACCGGCCCTGGCCGCCCAGTTGCTGGAGACCCCGTGGGTCCGCGACGGCTACGTCCTCGGCGGCGACCCGTCCGGCGGCGACGTGGCCGAGTACGGGCTCCTGCTGCTCAGCCGGCTCCCGGTACTGGAGGCCGGACGGCACGTGCTCGGCCCGCACAAGGCCGTCACCGCCGTCACCGTCCGGGCCGCGGACGGGCCGCTGACCGTCGCCGCCGTCCACCTGAGCAGCGACCACTCGACGGACGGCCCCGCCCGCCGTCAGGCCGAACTCACCCGGCTGGCCGAGGCACTGGCCGCCGTCGAGGGCGATCTGCTGCTGCTCGGGGACTTCAACGACGCCCGCTCCGGCCCGGCAGGCCCCGCCGCCGCCCTCGGCCTGCGGGACGCCTGGACCGAGGTGCACGGCCCGGCCGACGACACCCCCACCTTCGACCCGACCGTCAACCCGCTCGCCGCCGTCTCCTCGCTCACCGGCCGGCCCGGCCGGATCGACCGCGTGTTGCACCGCTCCGACCGGGCCCGCGCCACCGCGGCCGCCCTCCTCGGCGACCGGCCGGGTCCCGACGGGCTCCACCCCTCCGACCACTACGGCGTGGCCGTCGACCTCACCCCCGGCAGCGCCTCCGCCCCGGGGACGCTGGACGCCGCGCCCACCGCCCGCACCGCCGTCGCCTGGCTGCCGCCCGAGGAACTGTGGCCGCCGATCCAGCAGTTGCGCGCGGCCCACGACCCCCAGCTGCGGCGCTGGCCCCCGCACGTCAACCTGCTGTTCGGCTTCGTCCCGGAGTCCGCGTTCGACCGTGCCCTGCCGCTGCTCGGCGCTGCCGCCGCCGAGGTCGCCCCGTTCACCGCCCGGCTGGACGGCGTGCACACCTTCGGCCACCGCGAGGACGCCACCGTCTGGCTGGACCCGGCCGCCGCCACGCCCGGACCCTGGGCCGCGCTGCGGCACGCCCTCGCACGCCGCTTCCCCCGCTGCCGGGACCACGCCGGGGGCTTCACCCCGCACCTGAGCCTCGGGCGCAGCGCCGACCCGCAGCGGGTGGCCGCGGACTGCACGGCACGGCTGAACGCCATGGACGCCCGGGTGGGCGAGCTGGTGGTGCTCTCCCGCCGGGGCGACGAGCCGATGCGCCCGCGCGCGGTGGTCGCGCTCGGGACGGGCGAGGTGCGGGTGCTGCCGGAGGAACCGGTGGTGTCGCCGGACACCGAATCGCCCGAACGCACCGCCGTCGCCGCCGAGTTGGCCCGGCGGATCGCCTCGGTGCTGCCCGAGGGCGTGGTCCACACCGTCGGCTCACGGCATCTGGGATGCCAGTTGGACGGCGGCGACCTGGACCTGGTGGCCGCGCTCCCCGGCTCGGCCGATCTTCGCGGGGTGCTGGCCCGGGTGACTGCCGCCGTGCCTCGGGCCCGGCAGGTCCGGGAGGTGCGCGGCGCCCGGGTGCCGGGGCTGAGGCTGGAGGCGGACGGACTGACCGTCGATCTTGCCGTGGTGTTCACCGGATCGCTCGACCCGGCCCAAGCGGTGTCCCGGCGCGCCGAGTTGGGCGAGGCGGCTGCCGTCGCGCTGAGCGCCGTGACGGACGCCGAGGCGATCCTCTCGGCGCTCGGGGAGCGACACGCCCGCTTCGTCCGGCTGGCCCGGCAGGTCAAGGCCTGGGCGCGGGCACGCGGCCTGGACGGTGCGCCGTTCGGCCAACTGCCCTCACTCGCCTGGTCGGTGCTCGCCGCCCGTACCGTCCTCTCGGCATCCGGTGAAACCGGCGGCGACCTGTTCCAGCGCTTCACCGAAACCTGGGCCTCCTGGGACTGGCGTCAGCCGGTCTCCCTCGCCCACGAACTCACTGACGAGTCGACGGACGAGTCCACCGACCGGAGCGCCGCCCCGCTGACCGTCCTCACCCCCTCCGCCCCCGTCCGCAGCTGCACCGCCCAGGTCGGACCGGACACCCGCGACCTGCTCACCGAAGAGCTCTACCGCGCCTGGGAACTCACCACCACGAGCCCCGACCCCTGGCCCGCCCTGCTCGCCCCGCCCGCACTGCACCGCCGGCACGCCGCCTGGGCCGTGATCAGCGCCGACCAGGAGGCCGCCGGCCCCGTCCGCGGCCGGCTCCGCACCCTGCTCACCGCCTTGGAGGACGCCGGCGCCACCCACCTCCACGCCTGGCCCCAGCCCTACCGCACGGGCGACGGCCGCACGCACTTCCCGATCGGCCTCGGCCCCACCCCACTGCCCCGCGCCCAGCTCACCCCCATCGCCACCGCCTGGTCCCGAGGCCTGCCCGGCGTCCGCGTCGACTACGCCGAGTGCGGCGCCGTCCCGACCCTCGGGCGGGCCCGGACCGCCACGGTCGTGGCCGGACGCGCCCGTCGGCCAGGAAACAGCGGTCTCGGCAGTTGTGACGGGTTGCAAGCGCCACCGCCCGACGCTTGAGCCGAGGCCGACGAAGTACCGTGCGCCGCATGATCTTTCCGATTCGCCGGTTACTGGCTGGGCGCACCGTCGCCGCTCTGGCGACCGCGCTCATCCCGACCACGCTCACCCTGGCGGTCGTCCGCACCGGCTCGGCCGTGGACCTCGGCCTCGTACTGTCCTGCGAGCTGGTCCCCATGCTCGTCCTGCTCCCCGTCGCAGGAGTGGTCGCCGACCGCTTCCCACCGCAACGGGTCGTGCTCACGGCGGACCTGGTACGCGCCGCCGCGCAACTCGCGATCGGCACGGAACTGCTCGGCGGCCGGGTGCGGATCCCCGATCTGGCCGTTCTGTCGGCGTTCACGGGCGCGGCCGTGGCTTTCGGGACACCAGCGGTCCGCACGCTGGTCGCCGCTGTGGTGGCCGGGCCCGAGCGTCTCCGGACCAACGCACGGCTCGGGGCCGCACAAGGGCTCGCTCAGATCGCGGCTCCCGCAGCCGCCGGCGGTCTGATGCTGCTGGTGGGGGCCGGGTGGTCCTCGCTGCTCACCGGCACGCTGTTCATCGCGTCCGCGACCACTCTGGGCGGCCTGCGGCCGGACCGCCTCCAGCGCGCCGAGCGGAGCGCCTTCCTGGGCGAACTGCGCGAGGGGTGGGCCGAGACCCGCCGCCATCCCTGGTTCCTGGCCAACGTCCTCGGACACGGCGTGTGGCACCTGACTGCGGGGCTCCTCCTCACCCTGGCCCCGATGATCACCGTCCGTCACCTGGGCGGAGACACCGCCTGGGTCGTCATCGCGGAGGTCGGCACGGTGGGGATGGTCGCCGGTGTCTACGCCGCCCCCCGGCTGCCGATACGTCAACCCCTGGTCGGTGTCGCCGTGGGCGCCGCGGTCTTCGCGCTCCCGCTGACGGCGTTCGCCCTGCTGCTGCCGATCCCGATCGTCACGACCGCCTACTTCGCGGGGATGTTCGGAGTCGGCGTTCTCAATCCGCTGTGGGAAACCACCATGCAGCGCCGCATACCGCCGGAAGCCCTCGGCCGGGTGGGATCGTTCGACACGCTGATCTCCTTCGCCGCCCGACCACTCGGTCTCGCCGTCGCCGCCCCGGTCTCGGCGGCCGTCGGGACCACGGCTCCGCTGCTGCTGGGCGCCGCCCTGGTGAGCACGGCGAATCTCGCCGTCCTCCTGCTACCCACCGT
Source organism: Kitasatospora sp. NPDC017646 (assembly GCF_044329365.1). Lineage (NCBI taxonomy): Bacteria > Bacillati > Actinomycetota > Actinomycetes > Kitasatosporales > Streptomycetaceae > Kitasatospora > Kitasatospora sp. NPDC017646. The sequence continues at coordinate 554,336 of NZ_JBIRJC010000001.1, forward strand.
GCGGGAGTCGCCCGGTGCGCCCGCCTCACCTGCCGAACAGGCCTTCTGAGCCTTCGAGTCGGGCTCCGCCGTCGCAGGACGGCCCCCGAGATCCGAAATTTCTATTGCGCAGTTTCCATTGCGCAATTTTTCCTTCACACCTATCGTGGAAGCATGCCCGAAACCCCCCGGCCGGACCTGATCACCGATCTCTCCCGCCTCAAGGCGTTCACCAACCCCCTGCGGATGCAGCTATACCGCCTGCTCTACGCGGCCGGCACCGCCACCGCCTCGCAGCTCGCCGAACAGGTCGACCAGGCGCCGTCCCTGGTCAGCTACCACCTGCGCAAACTCGCCGAGCTCGGCTTCGTCGTCGAGGCGACCAGCCAGAGCGCCGACGGGCGGGAGCGGTGGTGGCAGGTCGCCTCCGAGGAGGGCTGGGGCTTCCGCGAGTCGGACCTCACCGGAACGCCCGAGGGCGCGGCCGCGGTCGGCGCGGTCACCCGCGGCCTGGTCGACAGCCGCGCCGCCCAGGTCCGCACCTACCTGGACCAGGGCGCCGCCTGGGGCAAGGAGTGGACCGACGCGGCTTTCACCTCCGAGTGGCTGCTCGACCTCACCGCCGCCGAACTCGCTGAACTGAACGACGAGTTGCAGGCCCTGGGCCGCCGCTGGCGAAAGCGCGGCAAGGCGGCCAGGGCGGCCGGCGACAGCGAGAACCGCGAGCACGTGTCCGTCCACCTGTACGGCTTCCCGTTCCGCCCCTGACGCGTCCGCCGATCCCCAGGAGCCCGCTCATGGCCACATTGGAGACGACCCCCTCCCTACGCCCCGCCTCCCCCGCGCACCGCGACGCCAACGTCCTGCGCTGGCTCGCCGCCTACACCGCCTCCCTGGTCGGCGACGCCGTCTACTTCCTCGCCCTCGGCTGGTCCGCCCAGCGGGCCGCCGGCCCCACCGAGGTCGGGCTGGTGATGGCGGCGGGCGCGCTGCCCCGGGCGGTGCTGATGCTCGGCGGAGGAGTGGTCGCGGACCGCCTCGACCCGCGCCGGGTGATCCTCGGCAGCGACGCCCTGCGCTGCCTGCTCATCCTCTCCGTCGCCGCCGCCATCGCCCTCACCACGCCCGCCCTCTGGCTGCTGGTCGCGGTCGCCCTGGTCTTCGGCGCCGTCGACGCGCTGTTCGTCCCCGCCGTCGGCGCCCTTCCGCCCCGGATCACCAGCGCCGACCAGCTGGCCCGCGTCACCGGCCTGCGCTCCCTCGCGATGCGCCTGGGCCAGATCGCCGGCCCGCCGATCGGCGGGCTGGCCATGGGCCTCGGCGGTCCGGCCGTCGCCTTCGCCATCGCGGGCGCGCTGTTCGCCCTGTCGCTGCCCCTGCTGCTGTCGGTCCGGATCCGGCCGCCGGATCCGCGCAACGACGAGGCGGCCACGCCCAGCGGATCGCGCACCGCCCGCGCCGATCTGCTCGACGGTCTGCGCTACATCCGCCGCCACCGCCTGCTCGGACCGCTGGTCCTGGTCGGCGCCGTCTGCGAACTCGGCCTCACCGGCACCCTCAACGTCGGCATGGTGCTCCTCAACGCCGAACGCGGTTGGGGCGCGTCCGGCCTCGGCCTGATCGTCTCCTGCTTCGGCGCGGGCGCCGCCGCCAGCGCCGCGCTGCTCGCCGTCGCCGGCTGGCTGCCCCGGGCCGGCCTCACCATGGCCACCACCCTGCTGCTCGGTAGTGCCGGGGCGGCCGTCATGGGCGTGGTCCCCGCCCTGTGGTCGGCCGCCGTGCTCGCCGCGTTCACCGGCCTGTGCGCGGGCGTCTTCGGCAGCCTGGACGGCGCCCTCGTGCAGACCACCGCCGATCCCGCCTACCTCGGCCGGGTCACCTCCGTCGTGATGCTCACCATGGTCGGTTTCGCGCCGCTCAGCTACCCCCTGGTCGGCGCCGCCATCGGCGCCTGGGGCGCCACCCCGGTCTTCCTCGCCTGCGGCGGCCTCTCCTGCCTCGGCGCGGTGTACGCCCTGGCCTCCCGGCCGGTCCGGCAGGCCCGACTGCCCCGGCGTGAACCGTGACCGGCGCCGCCGGCTACAGCCCCAGTTCGTACGGCGCGATGCCGACGATGAGGATCTCGCGCCGCCCCTCGGCCTCCTCGTCACCGAGACGGACCGGGCCGACGTAGTGGCTGACCCGCCGGTCGTGCACGCCGTACCCGTCCAGGGGCTCGGTCAGGACGAACCGGGCGTGGACGGCCCCGGGGGGCAGGTCGTCGGGCTGCCGACCGGCGCTCTCCGGGGTGGCGATGACGTTCTCGCCGCCCTCGACGTTGTACCGCCCGACGAGATGGGCGAAGGTGAACGTCGTCGGTGAACCGCCGTCCTGGTGCAGGCAGTTCGGTGAGGAAACCGCAACCTGCTCGCGGTCCCGGACAGCGAGCGCGATCAGGTGGACGCCCACGTAGACGGGGACGCGGTGCAGGTCCTCCAGCCACAGGGCGCGGTCGAGGTCGGCGCGGATCAGGGCGTCGAGCAGCCGGTTGCCGTGCAGGGCGGTCGGGATGTCGGGCAGCCTTCGGCGCATGCGCGGGTACTCGGGGTTGTGCTCGTCCTGCCAGTACTCGGTGGCGGTGCCGAACTCGTCGTCGGGAGCCCCGGGGATGTACGACAGCTCCCCGGTCCACGGCAGGTGGACGGCGTGGGAGTAGCGGCGGAACCGGTTGGTTCCCCGTGCGTACGGATCCGGGGGCAGATCCCGGTAGGCGTCCGCGAGGCCCGCGAAGCCCGCCGCCAGCACCTCGGTGTCGATGCCGAGATCGGCGGCGCTCAGCCGGGCGTAGCCGTCGCGGCGCACCCTCCCGTCTCGCTGCGCCGCCGGGGCGGCGGACGGCCGGGTCGTGACGCTGGGCACGATCACAGGGTCCTCCCGAAGTCGACCGGACGGTTCTCGGTTCTCGGAACGGAGCGGCCGACACCGCCCGGTGTTCGAAGCCGCCCCGGGAAGGCGGAGCCGTCCTCCCTCCACCCGCCCCGGGCACGCGTCTACCGCCGTGCGCTCTGGCCAAACCCTGCCGCACCGATCGGAGGACCGTGCGCCGCCGGCACTGTGAGGAACACCAGCGCGGCCGGAGATCCCCAGGTCAGAGGGTGGGTGCGCAGGCCCCGGCAGCGGATGTGACCCAGCCGGTACACCGACCGGCCCCGGGGGGCGAGCGCGGCCCGGGCCCCCGGGGCGCTCCGGCCCCGGGAGCCTGGCTTCCGCCGTCAGGCGTCGGCGGACGCGTCCGACGACCGGATCACGCCTCCTCCGACTCCTCCGACTCGTCGGGTCCGAGCCGGCGCGCCCGACCGGGTTGCGCGGTGGTCGCGTCCCCCTGGTCCTCGACCGGATCCTCGGGGGCCTGCCCGGACGTCCCCGACGCACCGGAGCCGCCCGGTCCGTCACCGTCCCGGCCGTTCGTCCCCGGGGCCCGGGGATCGTCGCGGCCGTCCTCATCGGAGCCGTGGTGCAGCGGCACACCTCCGGCACCTCCCTGCGCGATGTCGTTCACCGTTGCCTCCTCTCCTCGTGCCGGTTCCTCGGTCGCATCGCGCGTGCCCCGAACCGCGGCGGAGGAATCCTCCCCCGGCTCTCCGACCACCAGTGAGGGGGCCCTGCCCCGGCCCCGCGCCGCCTCCCCCGACGAAGCCACGAAGCCACGAACCCCCGAAGCCAGGGACCGAGGAACCGGCGACCCGACGAACCGGCGACCCGGACCCGCCACGCCCACGCCCCCGTCCGCTCAGGCCACCGGCTGCGGATTGGCCCGCGACAGGGTCGCCGCGCCCCTCTACCCTCGGCCTGACAACCGATCAACGGAGAACCCATGCACCCCGACCTCGCCGCCGACCTCGACCAGTTGCCCGCCCTCCTGGAGGAGGCCCGGCAGCGGGCGGTCGGTTTCCTCACCCGACTCGACGACCGCCCGGTGATCCCGCCGCAGGCCGACCGGCCGACGCCGTCGGGGCCGCTGACCGAGGACGGCGGGGGCCTGCGGGCGGCCCTGGCGGAGTTCGGCGAGCGCTGGGAGCCTCGGCTGTCGGCCAGTGCCGGGCCACGCTACTTCGGGTTCGTGACGGGCGGGGCGACCCCGGCCGCGCTGGTGGGCGACTGGCTGACCGCCACCGCGGACCAGAACTCCAACTCCTCGCTGGACCCTGCCGGCCAGCACCTGGAGCGGGAGACGGTCGGCTGGCTGCGCGAACTCTTCGGACTCTCCCCCGCGCACAGCGGCACCTTCGTCAGCGGCGCCACCATGTCCAACACCGTGGGCCTGGCGATCGCCCGCGAGTGGCTGGGCGAGCGGCTCGGGGTGGACGTGGCCGAGGACGGAGTGGCCGCTCTCGGGCGGGTCCGGGTGCTGTCGGGCAGTGCGCACTCGAGCATCTCCAAGGCGCTGTCCGTGCTGGGCCTCGGCCGCACCGCGTTGACCACCGTCCCCGCCCTCCCCGGCCGGGAGGCCGTGGACGTCGCCGCGCTGGAACTTGCGCTCGCCCGGGCGGACGGCCCGTGCATCGTGGTCGCCAACGCCGGCACCGTCAACACCGTCGACTTCGACGACCTGCGAGCGATCGCCGCGCTCCGCGACCGGTACGGATTCTGGCTGCACGTCGACGCCGCCTTCGGCGCCTTCGCCGCCCTCTCGCCGGAGCACGCGGAGCTGGTGGCAGGACTGGACCTCGCCGACTCGGTCTGCGTGGACCTGCACAAGTGGCTCAACGTGCCCTACGACAGCGCCGTGCAGTTCACCCGCCGCCGCGACCTCCAGGCCCGGGTCTTCCAGAACGCCGCCGCCTACCTCGGCCCGATCGGCGAGCACCCCGACCTCGTGCACCTCACGCCGGAGAACTCCCACCGGCTGCGCGCCCTGGCCGCCTGGTTCACCCTGCGTGCCTACGGCCGGACCGGCCACCGCGAGATCGTGGAACGGTGCGTCACCGGCGCCCGCGCGCTCGGCGAGGCGATCGGCGCGATCGACGGCCTGCACCTGCTCGCCCCGGTCCGCCTCAACGTCGTCTGCTTCACCCTCTCCGAGGACCGGACCGCCGAGCGCATCGCCGCCCTCGCCGCCGAGCTCGCCGACGAGGCCTTCCTCACTCCCACCCGCTACGCCGGCCGGCCCGCCCTGCGCGCCGCGTTCAGCAACTGGCGCACCACCGAGGCGGATGTGCGGCGGACGGCCGAGGCGCTCGCCGGGGCCGTCCGCAAGCTCGGATCCGCCTGACCCGCCGTCTGACCCGCCCCTGCCCCGCCACCGGCGATTCCCCGGATCCCCGCCTTTCGGTGTCAACGGGTGGCAACACGCCTGCCGGGCCTTGACCTTCACACCGGTGTGAGGCTCGATGATTGCTCGCATGACCGCCACTGCTCATGACCCGTACGCCCTGCTCGCGCAGAGCCGCCTCGGCATCCTCGCCACCATCAAGGCGGACGGCCGGCCCCAGCTCTCCCCGGTCCTGCCCTTCTACGACCGCGAGGCGAACGTCATCCTGATCTCCACCCGGGAGGGGCTGGCGAAGACCGCGAACCTGCGCCGCGACCCGCGGGTCAGCCTGGAGGTGACCGGGCCGGACGGACGGTCCTGGGCCACCGCCGAGGGCGTCGCCACCCTCACCGGTCCGGGCACCGACCCCAACGGGCCCGAGGTCGAGGCGCTGGTGGACTACTACCGCCGGGCCGCCGGGGAGCACCCCGACTGGGCGGAGTACCGCGCGGCGATGGTCGCCGACCGCCGGGTGCTGCTCACCGTCCCGGTCGACCACGTGTACGGCGCCAAGCTCTGAGCCGTACGGCCGTCCGGCCACCGGTACGGGGGTCCGGTGGCCGGGCGGGGCGCCGGTGGCCCGGCGGGGTGCCGCCTCCGCAGCGGCGGACCGGCAGCCCTGCGGGATCCGCCGCAGGTCAGCCCAGGGTCGCCGTGACCACCGTGGCGTCCAGCTCCTCCTCGCGGCTCACCGCCGCCGTCAGGCCCGCCGCCCGCGCCACCGCCAGGGCGCCGGCCGCCTGCCGCTCACTGGTCTCGAACAGCAGCGCCCCACCGGGCACCAGCCACTGCGGCGCCGCCGCGGCCACCCGGCGCAGCACGTCCAGCCCGTCCGCTCCGCCGTCCAGCGCGGGCCGGGCCTCGTGCAGCCGCGCCTCGGGCGGCAGCAACTCGATGTCGCCCGTCGGTACGTACGGGACGTTGGCGATCAGCACCTCCATCCGGCCGCGCAGCCCGTCGGGCAGGGCGGCGAAGAGGTCGCCCTCGAAGACCTGGGCGCCCGTCCCGGCCAGGTTGCGGCGGGCGCATCGGACGGCACTCGGGTCCACGTCAGCCGCGTACAGCTCGACGGGGTGCCCGGCCGTGGCCGCGACGGCGGCGCCGAGAGCGCCGCTGCCGCAGCACAGGTCGACCACCACCGCGCCGGGGCCGGCGAGCCGGGCGGCCTCGGCGGCCAGGAACTCGCTGCGCCGGCGCGGGACGAACACGCCGGGGTCGACGGAGATCCGCAGGCCGGCGAACTCGGCCCAGCCGACGACGTGTTCGAGCGGTCGGCCCTGGGCGCGGGCGCGGACCATGGCGGCGAGTTCGGCGGTGGTGGCAGCGGCGGTGAGCAGGATGCGCGCCTCGTCCTCGGCGAACACGCAACCGGCGGAGCGCAGTTGGGAGACGACCGAGGAACGGAGAGGGATGGAGGCGAAGACGGGCAAAGGGGACCCCTTGGGGAGGACGGGAGGAGAACGGAGGACTCCGTCAGGGCTCCCGCCAGGGCCGACGCCGCGTCGGTGCGCCCGCGCTACGCGCGCGGTGCGCCCGCACGGCCGCGCTCCGGGAGCACCCGCTCGGACATACCGGTAATGGGTCTCACCTCCCTGGCTCGCGGTCGTGTTCAGCGTCGGTCACCTTACCGCACCGGCTCCTACCTCACCCATGCCACCCACGATCTAACCCGCGCACGCCCCACCCCACACGCCCCGGGCGGAACCCCCGCCGTGGCACCCCTCCGTGGCACCCGCGCCGTGCGTCCCGGCCACGGGCTCGGCGGGTGGCTCAGCCCAGGAAGTCGGCCACCAGGACGGCGAACTCCTCGGGGGCGCTGATCGGCACGCCGAGTTCCTCCGCCTTGACGCGCTTGGAGCCCGCCTTCTCTCCCGCGACCAGCAGGCTGGTGCGCTTGGACACCGAGGAGGAGGCCTTTCCGCCCGCGCGCTCGATCAGCTCGTTCATCTCGTTGCGGGAGAGGTCGGCCAGGGCTCCGGTCATGCTGCCGGTCACCACGACGCTCTGTCCGGCCAGCGGTCCGGCCGGCGGTCCAGCCGCCGCGCCGCCGGCCGCGGCGTTCTCGCCCGCAGCGCCCTCGCCCGTGGCGGTCGCAGCGGCTCGGACCGCCGCGGCCGCCACGACGACCGGCTCGGACACCTGCGTCCCCAGCCCCTGCACCGCCATCCGGTCCAACAGCCCCGCCACATCAGCCAGTTCGGCGACGATCACGGCCGCCTTCTCCGCCCCGATGCCGTCCACGCCCGCCAGCGCCACGGCATCGGCGGCCCGGATCGCGGCCATGCTGCCGAAGTGGGCGGCGATCCGGCGCGACATCGTCCGCCCGGTGCCCCGGATGCCGAGGGCGCAGAACACCCGGTTCAGCGGGCGGCTGCGGGCGGCTTCGATGGCGGCGAGCAGGTTGTCGGCGCTGGTGTCGCCCATCCGCTCCAGAGTGAGCAGCTGCTCCTTGGTCAGGGTGAACAAGTCGGCGAGGTCGGCGACCAGTCCGGACTCGACCAGCTGGACGGCCCGAGTGCCGCCGAGGCCCTCGATGTCGAGCTGGTCGCGCCCGGCCGCGTAGATCACCGAGGCGACGGCCTGGCAGCCCCGGCCGCGCACGCAGCGCCAGCGCTGCTCCGCGCGGTCGATGGCGTCGCCGCAGCGCGGGCAGGCCTCGGGAAAGACGATCGGTTGCTCGGCACCGGTGCGCTCGTCGACCAGCGGCGCCTCCACCCGCGGGATGACGTCCCCGGCGCGGTAGACGAAGACCTGGTCGCCGATCATCAGCCCGCGGCGCTCGATGTCGGCGGGGTTGTGCAGGGTCGCGTAGGTGACGGTGACGCCGTCGATCACCACCGGGCCGAGCACCGCGCGAGGCGCGATGATGCCGGTGCGGCCGACGTTCCACTCCACGCCGAGCAGCCGGGTGACCTTGTGCTGGGCCTGGAGCTTGCGGGCCACCGCCCAGCGCGGCGCCCGGGAGCCGGAACCGGCCGCCTCCTGGTCGGCGACCGCGTCCGCCTTGACCACGACGCCGTCGATCCCGAACGGCAGCGCGGCGCGCAGGGCGGCGATCTCCTCGATCCGATGCTCGGCCTCGGCGAGGGTGGCGCAGCGAAGGGGCGCGGCCTGGGTGCTGGCGGCGGTGTTGGCGCCGAGTTCGGCGAGGCGGGTGAGCAGTTCGGCGTGGCCGAGGCCGGGCAGGCCGTGGGCGTCGTAACCGAAGAAGGTCAGCTCGACCCGGTAGGCGCGGTCCTTGGCGCGCAGGGCGCCTGCGGCGCCGCTGCGCGGATGGGCGAAGGGGGTGGCGCCGTGGGCGGTGCGCACGGCGTTGGCCCGTTCGAACTGCTCGTGGGTGAGCAGCACCTCGCCGCGCAGTTCGACGTCGAGCGCCTCCGCGAGCCTGGCGGGCAGGCCGAGCACGGCCTCGGCCGCGTGGGTGATGTCCTCCCCGGCCAGGCCGTCGCCCCGGGTGAGCACCTGGTGCAGGCGGCCCTCCCGGTAGCGGGCGGCGACGGCGAGGCCGTCCAGCTTGGGTTCGACGCACCAGGCGGCGACCGGCCGGCCGAGCCTGCGCTCCAGCCCGGCGGCCCAGGACTCCAGCTCCTCGGCGGAGAAGACGTTGTCGAGCGAGAGCATCGGCGTGCTGTGCGGGACGTCGCCGACGACCGCGCCGCCGGCCACCTTGCCGATGGGCGACTCGGGCAGCACCTGGTCGGGGTGCTCGCGCTCGTAGGCCTCGACCGCCCGGAGCAGGGCGTCGTACTCGTCGTCGCCGAGCGGGGTGGAGCCGTCGGCGTAGTACGCCGCGGCGGCCCGTACGGCGGTGGCGACGGCGTCGGCGTAGGCCTCGGGGGAGGCCAGGGCGGCGGGGATGACCGTGGTGGCTGCGTCCTTCATACCGCCATCATGGCGAGCCGCACTGACATTCGACCTGTCCGCCGCGGGCAGCCCGGGTGGGTCCGGTCAGACTCGCGAGTGCTCACGTCCTGGCCGTGCAGGCTCTCGTGGGTGCGGTGCCGGTCGACCAGGACGCTCTGTTCGGCCGGCAGGACCCGGTGGTGGCCGAGCCGCAGGTCGGCCTCGATCCGCTGGTCCGGCGCGCAGAACCGGGGACATTCACCAACACCTCTGCCGTGACGGCGAGTTGACCTCTGATCGGGACCTCCGCGAAGGCCGTCGCCGCGCCGGAGGGCCAGTGCCTCGCCGAACGCGCGGGCGGCGAGCGGGTGCTCGCCGCCGTCCGTCGCCCGGTGGCCCATACCGGCCAGTGCCCGAAGTCGCGCACGTCCGCCAGTCCGCCAGTCCGCCATTCCGCCGCAGCAGGCCTCGCCCCGCTCGACCCACCAACGGTCAGGGGCTCTTACGGCCGGAACCTCGCCGGCCGGGCCGAAGCGGTCAGCCCACGCCGACCCCGCCCGCGACCGCCTCGACCCGCGGCCGCGCCCCCGCCGACGCCGCTTCGCCGCCCTCCTCCGCCACCCGGGCCGCCGCGACCTCGGCGACCACCCGGGCGCCGCGGTCCGGTCCCATCCGCAGCGAACCGAGCACGCCGGGCACCGCGACGCTCGGCATCAGGTGCTGGAACAGGCCGGACACCCGCAGTTCCAGGTCGGCCCGGCCGCAGAGCTTCTGGGACTGGATCTGAACACCCGTCCAGGCGGCGGTGATCAGCCAGGCCGTGTCGGCCGGGACGACGTGCGGCAGCAGTTCGCCGCGCTCGCCGGCGGTGGTCAGCAGCGCTTCCATCCGGCTGATCCAACCGGGGATCGCCCCACCGCCGAACTCCTCGAAAACGCCCTGGCCGAGCGAGAGCCGGGCGCCCGCACTGAGCAGGGGGTCACGCGGCATCAGGTGCGCGACCACCATCCCGGTGTCCACGAACTCCTGGAGTTTGCAGTTCCGTTCCGGCACTCCGTCCTGGACGAACTGCTCCTCGACGACACCTCGCGCGAGATCCCGCTTCGAGGCGAAGTGGAAGTACACCGCACCGCGCGTCACCCCGGCCCGGGAGACCACCTCCCCGATGGTGGCGCCCTCGTATCCGAACTCGTCGAAGACCGACGCCGCGGCCTCCAGGATCAGCCGACGCGTCCGGAGCGCCCGTTCCTGCCGTACCACCGCAACCACCCCGCCCTGAGCCCCGGAAAACAAAACCAAACCCCCCGTACCCTAGCTGCGGGCTGCCCACGGGCAACACGACGATGTCGGGTCATCAGCCCGATCGATCCCTCCCTCCACCTGCGCCTTCCGCGCCACCAACGGCCTGTCAGGTTCCCGACCGGCTGCCGGAAGCCGCACCTCCTGGGCGATCCGCCGACGAATACCTCCTTCCTCGAACGCCATCTAAAAGAAACCGAACGATCGGTTTCTTATTGGCCACCGTGGCCTCGAAAAACCGACTGCGGCGGCCGGGCGGGTCAGCCGCAGCCGGGACGCCCAACGGCGGCCCTGCCACCTGGAGCCGCAGGTGTTCGACGTGATGACGAGCTGGATCGAACGCTACCGCCGCCAGGCCGAGGCACGCTTCAGCCACCTGGACGCCGTGCTCGCGGCAATGGGCGAGAGCGACACCGCCCCGGACACCGACGTACACCCGGTCCCAGCCCCGTCCCCGTCCCCGTCCCCGTGTCCGTGTCCGTGCTCGACCGATCCTGCGAGTGCCGGCATCCAGCCCCACCCCAACCGACCCCAGCACACCGAAGGAGCCCCGTCATGACCTCCGCCCCCGGCCACGAGACCCGGATCGAAGCGGACCCGGGGCTGCCCACCATCCGGATCGTCCGCGAGTTCGACGCCCCGCAGGAGCAGGTGTTCCGGGCCTGGATCGAGCCGCAGCTGGTCGCCCTGTGGCTCGGCCCCGACGACCTCGACATGAAGATCGACGACTGAGACGGCCGCACCGGCGGCCACTACCGCTACTCCATGCGCCGCGAGGGCCAGGAGATCGCCGCCTTCTACGGCTCCTTCCACGAAGTCCGGCCGGCCACCCGGCTCGTCCAGACCTTCACCTTCGAGGGCGTGCCGGACGGAGTCTCGCTGGACACCGCCGTCTTCGAACCCGCCGGCGAGGGCCGCACCCGCGTCACCGTGCTGCCGGTGGTCGACAGCCTGGCGGCCCAGGACGCGATCCTGGCCAGCGGCATGGAGCACGGCGTGGTCCATGGCTACCGGAAGCTGGACGCCCTGCTCGCCGACGCGAACTCCTGAACGCCGGGACCCACCGGCGCCGTCAGGGCAGCACGGCCACGGCCTCCACCTCCACCAGCTGGTCCGGGTAGCCGAGCACCGTGACGCCGAGCAGCGTGCTGGGGGCGTCGTGCTCCCCCATGTGGTCCCGGTACACGTTCCAGACCTTCACCAGGTCCGCCCGATCGCTCGAGGCCACGTAGACGGTGGTCCGGACGATGTCCGTGAGCCCCGCGCCCGTGTCCTCCAGCACGGTTATCAGGTTACGCATGACCTGGTGCGCCTGACCCTCGTAGTCACCGACGGCGACCGTATGCCCCTCCGCGTCCAGCGGGCAGGCGCCGGCGAGCCAGAGCGAGCGGGCCGGGGCGTCGGCGACCGCCGCGTAGGCGTAGTCGACGGCCGGGGTCAGACGGGTGCTGCGGACCAGCTTGACGGCATTGCTCATCAGGGCCTCCGATGGATGGTGACCGAACGTTCGCGCCCATCGTTGGCCCCTCGCGAACGAGCGTCAAACCGTTTTCCGGGGAACTCCCGGCCCGGCCAAGGCGCGTGTGACCGCGATTCACCTGTGCGGGTGATGGCGGTCGGAGCCGCCGGACCGCGATCCTGGTGGCCGCCCACGCCAACAGGGCGACCACCACCGCGGTCAACGCCGCCACCAGCCCCGGGAGTCCACCCATGGAGCCCCAACCGCCCGGCCGCACCCAGGCCTCTGGAGTCCGACGCCGCCGCGTGCTCGGCCTCGCCCTCGGCGCGGGCCTCGTCCCGGCGCTCGCCCCCGCGGTCCAACCCGCCCACGCCGCACCCCCGTCCGAGCCCGCCGCCGCCCTGGGTCTGCGGGTCGCCGCCGTGGCCGCCGCGCAGATCGGCGTCCCGTACGCCTGGGGCGGCGGCGACCGGCTGGGGCCGGGCCTCGGCTTCTGCGACGCGGACAACGGCTACCTCAACGGTGTCTGCCTGGGCGAGAGCACGGTCGGCTTCGACTGCAGCGGCCTGTCCCTCTACTGCTGGTACCGCGCCAGCCACGGCACCGTCGAGCTCGGGCACTACACCGTCGCCCAGTTCAACCGCAGTGCGCCGGTCGAACGCGACGCCCTCGCCCCCGGCGACCTGCTGTTCTTCTCCCGGCCCGACGCCCCGCTGCACCACGTCGGCATCTACGCGGGCGACGGCGCGATGATCCACGCCGAGCGCACCGGCACGCTGGTCGCCCGGGTGGAGAAGGTGCTCGACCTCCCGCGCTGGGCGGGCGAGTTCGCGGGTGGCCGCCGCCCGGCACCGCCGGCCGCCTGACTTCAGACCGCCCCGCGCCGCTCCGCCATCCCCTCGTTCACCCGCCGCAGCAGCCCTTGCAGCACCCGCCGCTCCCCCTCGTCCAGCGGCGCCAGCACCTCGTCCTGCACCACCCGGGCCTGCGCCTCCAGTTCGGCCAGCAGCGCCCGCCCGGCCGCGGTGACGGAGACCGAGACCCGCCGCCGGTCCGCCTGGTCCCGACTGCGTTCGACGTACCCCGCCGCGCCCAGCTGGTCGGCGACCTTCGCGAGGTCGCTCGGGTCGATGCCCAGCCGCCGCACCAGGTCCCGCTGCGCCTGCGGCCCGAAGTCGGCGAGCGCCGCGAGCACCGCCATGTCCCAGAGCCGCAGGCCGCGTTCGGCCAGCTGCTCGCCGAGCCGGCCGCGCGCGGTCCGCCCGATCCGGGCGAGCAGGAAGGTGCTGAGGTCCATCAGGGTCGGCGGCAGTCCGTCGGACGGGGCGGGGGTCTCGGAGGCCATGGTGTCATTCTAGGGTCCTTCCCTATAGTGGGTTTCGACCCACTGTTTTCGATCCCAGGAGTTCGACCGTGGACGCCCTGTACCCGCGCCTGCTCGTCACCCGCTTCGCCGAGTGCTTCGACTTCTACCGCGCGGTCCTGCCCCCGCTCACCGGCGCCAACCTGGTCAAGGGCGCGCCCGAGGGCCCGTACGCCAACTGGGACGTCGAGGAGCAGGCCGTCCTGGTGCTCTACGACCGCGCCGCGATGGCCGCCGCCCTGGGCACCGACGGCCTGCCCAGCCGCCCCGCCGCCTCCGCCCAGGACGCCGCGATGCTGGTCCTCCGGGTCGGCGACGTGGACAAGGCGCTCGCCCTCTGCCTCGAACACGGCGGCGTCCTCGTCGCCCCGGCCACCGACCGCCCGGAGTGGGGCCCCACCCTGCGCAGTGCCCATCTGCGCGATCCCGAGGGCCACTTGATCGAGCTGCAGTCCTACTGACCGCCGGAGGTGCTCCCGAAGGTCAGGCCGGCCGCCGGGGGCCCACCCCCCCGGCGGCCGGCGGCGTCCGGGGCGCTCAGCTGCGGAAGACCCGCAGCTCGCGCATGGCGTCGTCGAAGTCCTGGTGCTCCTCCAGCAGCAGTGTCCGGTCGGCCGGCTGCTGCGCCGCGCGGGCGCGACGGTCGGCGCGGGCGAGCGCGTCGGCGCCCGGCGAGCAGTCGGTGAGGACGGGAGCGACGAACCTGCGCGGTCTGCGCACGGGTACCCCCGGAACCTTGGGGACAGCGGCGGCCTCGGACTCGGCCGCCGCGCCCACTCGACGGGCCGCCGTCGCCCCCGGCCCCACCGACACACCGCGCACCGCAGTAGTCGTACGTATGCTCCCGATTCACCGGGCGGAGGCCTCCCGCCACAGCTCGGCGCTGCAGTCCGCGACCAGCGCGCCGATCCGCGACCAGGCCTCCTCGGCGGGCACCGGTTCCAGCCGGCGGCCGTCCCGCAGCCGCAGCGCGACCCGGTCGTCCACGGCCTCCTTGGCGCCGATCACCGCCTGGTAGGGCACCAGCCGCGCCTCCCGGATCCGGGCGCCGAGGCTGCCGTGCTCGGGGCCGGCGACCTCGGCGCGCAGCCCGAGGTCCAGGCAGCGCTGCCGCAGCCGCTCGGCCTGCGGCAGCTCGGCGTCGGAGATGGGCAGCAGCACGACCTGGGCGGGGGCGAGCCAGGCCGGGAACGCCCCGCCGTACAGCTCGATCAGGTGGGCGACCACCCGCTCGACGCTGCCGATCACGCTGCGGTGCACCATCACCGGGCGGTGCTTGGCGCCGTCCGGGCCGATGTAGTGCAGGTTGAAGCGCTCCGGCTGGTGGAAGTCGATCTGCACGGTGGAGAGGGTGAACTCGCGCCCGGCGCCGTCGGCGATCTGCACGTCGATCTTGGGACCGTAGAACGCGGCCTCGCCCTCCGCCGCCTCGAACGGCACCCCGGAGCGCTCCAGCACGTCGGTCAGCAGCGCGGTGGCACGCTGCCAGAGTCCCGGATCGGCCACGTACTTGCCGCCCTCGCCGGGCAGCGAGAGCCGGTAACGGACCGGCACGACGCCGAGCGCGCGGTGGGCCTCGCGGATCAGCTCCAGGGCGGCGACGGCCTCGTCGGCGGCCTGCTCGGGGGTGCAGAAGACGTGCGCGTCGTTCAGCTGGATCGCCCGGACCCTGGTCAGCCCGCCGAGCACACCGGACAGCTCGGAGCGGTACATGCCGCCCAACTCGGCCATCCGCAGCGGTAGTTCCCGGTAGCTGTGCGGACGCGAGCGGAAGATCAGCGCGTGGTGCGGACACAGGCTCGGGCGGAGCACCATCTCCTCCGAGCCGAGCTCCATGGGTGGGAACATGTCGTCGCGGTAGTGGTCCCAGTGGCCGGAGATCTCGTACAGCTCGCGCTTGCCGAGCACCGGCGAGTAGACGTGGCGGTAACCTGCCCGGCGCTCGCGACCGCGGATGAACTCCTCCAGGGTGTGCCGGATCGCCGCGCCGTCGGGCAGCCAGTACGGCAGACCGGAGCCCATCAGCGGGTCGGTGTCGAACAGGTCCAGCTCGCGGCCGAGCTTGCGGTGGTCGTGCGGGGACTGGCCGTTCTTGAGCTGCTTGTTCATGGGTGGTCTCCACTCGGGATGCGCGGGCGAGTGGAGCCGGGAACGACGAAGCCCCGGGGCACTCGCCCCGGGGCTTCGGACTTGGTCAGCAGTCAGCGCGCCGGGACTTGTTCCGGCGTCGTGGTGACGAGTGCAGCGCGCTTCATGCGTTCCACGGTATCAGGTCTTCGCAGCCCGCGTTGATCTTCATGAGCAGCCACAGCGGGCAGCCTCACAGCGGCCAGGCTCACCACAGAACGTCCTACCGCAGAACGACGCAGCCGCGCTCGGCGAGCGCCTCCCGCACCCGGTCCGACACCTGTACGTCGTTCCAGCGCAGGTCGAGCTTCTCCAGTGCGGGCAGCGCGGCCGGGTCGGCCAGCCAGTCGGGCAGCTCGGCGATCTCGTTGCTGCGCAGGTCGATGCGGCGCAACCGCGGCAGCCGGGCAAGGACGACGGGGAGCTCCGCGAGGGCGTTCTCCCGCAGCTCCAGCTCGCGCAGTTCGGACAGCAGCCCGAAGGAGGCCGGCAGACTGGTCAACCGGTTGCCGCGCAACCAGAGTTCACGCAGCTCCCCGAGCGCGCCGATCGACTCCGGCAACGCGGTGAGCCGGTTGTGCTGGGCGCGCAGTTCGACCAGCTGGGCCATCTTCCCGAGGGAGGACGGGAGTTCGGTGAGCCGGTTCTCGCCGACGTTGAGGTAGCGCAGCTGGGTGAGCCGCCCGAGCGATTCGGGCAGGCTGGTCAGCTGGTTGTCGTGCAGGTAGAGGAAGTCCCGGAGCCAGGTGAGCCCGGTGAGTTCGGCGGGCACCTCGGTGAACAGGTTGTGGCCGAGGTCCAGAGTGCGCAGCCTCGACAACCTGCTGATTCCTGGTGGTAGTTCCGAGAGCGCACCTTCGGCGAGGATGAGCACGGTCAACTCGTTGCGGTCCCACACCGTGGTGAGCACCTCGGCGGCCCCCGGACCGAGCGGCTGGTGCCAGAGGTTGAGCGTCATGTCTGTCACGCCCGCCATTCTCCGCCTCCGCCGCCCCGTGGTCGGCGCGCACCGCCGCCGCGGCGCTCCCCGCCGGCGGACGGGGCTACCGGGCGGCCGGGTGGAACAGCCCGTCCACCACGCGGTGGAGCAGGTCCTCCGGGAACTCGGCGAGTTCGCCGCGGGCCTCCTCGGTGAGGCGCATGGCGGTGGCGCCCTCGTGGAGGATGACCAGCAGCCGGGCAAGGTCGCACGGACGGATCTCCGGGGCCTGGTCGGCGACGCCCGTCCCCGCGCGCCAGACCCCGTCCTGGTCCCTGACCTCGGCGATCGCCGCGCCCGCCCCGGCCCCGCCGCCTTCAGGGCCGCCACCCGGGCAGCGCCCCTGCCCTGGTCCGCGACAGTGGTGACCGGCGTTCGCCCGCCTTGCTCGACGGCGCTCGCCGAGGCGGCCGACGCGGCCGACGCCAGACAGACCACTGCCGCCGCCACCGCGGAAACCGTACGACACACCATGCGACCCCCTCGTCCACGGCGGGCCCGCGCCCGCCTCCGGACCAAAGCCTGGTCGCACGCCTGACACTCCGTCATCTTCCGGCGGTCCGTCATCTTCCAGCGGAAGGAACCGATCGCACTCCCACCAACGTAGGCACTACGCCGAACGGTGGATCCGAACGGCCGCCCCACCCGCCCTACACCCCCGGAATCGGGCGGACCGGATGCTTGCTCATGATGGACACCCGGTTGAAGGAGTTGATGGCGATCGCCACCCAGATCGCCGCCGAGATCTCCTCCTCGGTCAGCGCCTCACGCGCGAGCGCGTAGGCGGCCCGCTGCCCGGCCGCGTCCGCCGGGTCGGTGGTCGCCTCCGCCAGCGCCAGCGCCGCCCGCTCCCGAGCGGTGAACAGCTCGGTGTCCCGCCAGGCCGGGAGCACGCCCAGGCGCTGGGTGGACTCGCCCTCGCGCAGCGCGGCCCGGGTGTGCACGTTCAGGCAGTAGGCGCAGCCGTTGATCTGCGAGACCCGCAGGTTGACCAGCTCCACCAGCCGCCGGTCCAGCCCGGCCTCCGCCGCGACCGCCCGCGCCGCCTCGGCGGCCGCCAGCAGCGCCTTGTAGGCCTTGGGGCTCTGCTTGTCGATGAACACCCGCCGCTCCGCCGGAACCACCGTCACGTCACTCACCTGAACTCCTCGACTCCCACGGACACCATCGGCTCGCTGCCGTTCGTCACTCTGTCGTGCCATAATAGTTGAATCTGGAACTATTATGAACCGGGATCCACCATGGGAGGGACCACAGCCGTGAGCACCGCCGAGACCGAGCCGCACCCCGCCACCCGACCGCAGGAGCCGCAGGAGCCGTACGTCGAGGTCCTGTCCGCCCGGGACGTCCCGCTCGGCGGCCCGCGCGCGATGACCGTACGCCGCACCCTCCCACACGGCTCCCGGCGGCTCATCGGCGCCTGGTGCTTCGTCGACCACTACGGCCCCGACGACGTCGCCCTGACCGGCGGCATGGACGTCGCCCCGCACCCCCACACCGGCCTGCAGACCGTCAGCTGGCTCTTCACCGGCGAGATCGAGCACCGGGACAGCCTCGGCGTCCACGCCTTCGTCCGCCCGGGCGAGCTCAACCTGATGACCTCCGGCCACGGCATCTGCCACTCCGAGGTCTCCACCCCCGCGACCACCGTGCTGCACGGCGTCCAGCTCTGGGTCGTCCTGCCCGACGAACACCGCCACACCGCACGCGACTTCCACCACCACGCCCCCGAGCCCGTCGCCCTGGACGGCGGCGAGGCCCGCGTCTTCCTCGGCACCCTGGCCGGCCGCACCTCCCCCGTGCCGACCTTCACGCCGCTCCTCGGCGCCGAACTCACCCTCCACCCGCGCGCCACCGTCACCCTGGCCGTCGACCCCGCCTTCGAACACGGCGTCCTGGTCGACCGCGGCGAGGTCCGCCTCGCCGACACCACCCTCCACCGCGGCGACCTCGGCTACCTCGCCCCCGGCGCCACCGCCTTGACCGTCACCAACACCACCGACGCCCCCGCCCGCCTCGTCCTCCTCGGCGGCACGCCCTTCGAGGAGCAGATCATCATGTGGTGGAACTTCATCGCCCGAGACAGCAGCGAGATCGTACAAGCACGAGAAGACTGGGAGAAGGGGGTCCGCTTCGGCGAGGTGCAGGGGTACGACGGGGAGCGCCTGCCTGCTCCGGCGCTGCCGTCGACGCCGTTGAAGCCTCGAGGGAATGCGCGCTGACCCGGGGAAACGTGCGCGCGGCGGGCGCGATGACGCCGCGCGTGGCCAGCAGGGCGGCTACCGCCCAGAGCCAGAAGAGGTAGCGAGCACAGCCCCGTGCCGCACCAGCGAGCGGACATCGTGAGAGTTCAACCGTTCTCAGGTTTACGCGCGTACAGCAGGGTCTACTCGTACTGATGCTGACTTTTTGCTGACTTTCCTGATTGGCCGTCAGATATCGAGGGTCCGCCGCGATCGCGGCGGACCAGGCAGCGAGGCAGAATGGACAGACAACGCGGCTCCACGGGCAGGGCGTCTTGGTCGGCACCTGCTCCAACGGGGCCGCGTTGCTTGCGTTCCGCGCACTGCGGCGTACCTCGACCCTTGCCTTGCGCCCCGGCCGAAATCCTTAACTACCCGGCCTTGGGGGAACCTCATTCCGGCGGGTTCCTGGATGGTGGCGTGGAGGCGGTTGAACATGTTTGCCCGGAATCGCGCGGCCCGGGGAGTTGTAGTTATGATCCAACGTCAGTTCTTTGATGAAGCAGTGGGGTTGTTGCTCTCGGACGCGTTCCCGACCTCTCGGGTCACGATCGGCCACTCGTGGTTGTAGATGGGGAACGGCAGGTCCTTCTCCAGGAGCGGGGTGCCGAGGATGGCGATGCGGGCCATCACGGCTCCGTTCACGTCCAGACCGCCGTAGAGGCCGGCCTTGCCGTCGACGGTCGGCTTGGCGCCGCTGCTGTCGACGTTGACCGTGCCCTCCACCGCGGCCCGCAGGTACGGCTCGACGGTGGCCTTCACGCCCAGGGTGTCGTAGAGGGCGACCGAGCCGTCGGCGACCAGGCCGGTGCGGACGTTGGCACGGCCGGAGAACGTGGCCTTGACCGGGGAGATGGTGGTGGTGCCGGGGTCGGTGGCGGAGGTCCAGCCGCCCGCCTTGGTGTAGTTGGCGTGGATGCCCCATTGGCCGTCGAAGGACTGCGTGGTGTCGACGGTGACGGTGCCGTCGGCGGAGACCTCGGCGTAGACGCTGAGGTCAAGGACGATCACGACGGGCACCTGACCGACCATGGCCACGGGGGTGGCGGTGAGCTTGGCGATCGGGATCTTCACCGGACCGGTGGAGCCGCTGATGCCGGCGGTGACGTGCCAGTTGGCGTGCGCGCCGAGGTCGAAGCCGACCTTGGCCTGTTGGGGGCTGAGAATGCCGCCTTGGTAGGTGAAGTCGACGCTCGGGTCGAGTTCGAGCGAGCCGGCGAGGGTGGCCTTGGCTCCGCCCGGCAGGGGGACGCTGTCATTCACGTCCAGTTTGAGCGCGGCCGAGGCGGCGCCGTCGCCGCCGTGAGGGTTCGGGACGTAGGAGGCCTTGAAGTCCTTGAGCTGTGGCGTGACCTTGATGTTGTGCGGGTCGAGCGCAGTGCGGATCTTGGCCCGGGTCTGGCCGAGCAGTTCGGAGATGGTGGCCGGGCGAGTGCTGACCGCCACCTTCCCATCTGCGGTCGGCTGGACGTCGGTGATCGCCAGCAGCGCGCCGCGCGGCGCGGCGGCGGACGGCGGGCTGTCGATCAGCTGACCGGTGCGGACGGCGGCGGTGGCCGCGGCCGTGGCTGCCGGACTGGGGGTGCCGGCGGCGGTGTCGGCGGCGGCGAGGACGGCTTTGCCGGTCTGCTGGTTGTAGGAGGCCAGCTTGAGGTCCGGGGTGTCGGCCGCAGCGGGCTGCCCCGACGGGGACGGGTCGGCCTTCGGGCCCGCGGCGACCGAGGTGGCCGAGGTGGCCGAGGTGGCCGAGGTGGCCGGGGTGGCCGGGGTGGCCGGGGTGGCCGGGGTGGCCGGGGTGGCCGGGGCGACCAGGGTCACCTTCGGGGTCTGCGTGGAGGCCGGCGTGGTGCCTGGCAGGCCTGCGGTGGCCGGGGCGGCCGGGGCGGCCGGTGTCACCTTCGGGGTACCCGTGGGAGCCGGCGTGATGTCTGGCAGGCTCACGACGGTCGGGGCGGGTGCGGCCTGAGCGGCAGCGGCTGTGGGATCGACTGGAGGGGCTGCCGGCGTCGTCGGGTCGCAAGCGTAGAGCGTGAGCAGGGCGGATGCGGCGAGCGCGGGCAGCGCGAGGGTGCGTATGGACAAGCTGATGGCCACTTTCGGCGTGATGGTCGGGAAGGCAGAACAGGGCTGACCCTGTGACATGCTACTGACAAGAAGTCAGTAATTGCTAACAGACATTCAAGCGATGGTCAAAAATCCCCGAATGAGGAGCGAGGCCTCCTCCGAGGTGACAGCCGCCACCTCGGTCGAGGGCTCCGCCGGATCGGCGGGGGCAGGCTTCCGGGCCAGGAGGCGAAGCCCGCGGAAAGGGCAGGCTTCCACCCGGCGTCGACCCACCGCGTCGCGACGCGCTGCACTGAGGCCGGCGGGCAGTGCTGCCGAGCTGCCGACAAGGACGGATAGTGACCCCCGGCTTCGACAGTTGGCGGGCACACGTCCGGGTCTGATCGGGTGTCATCGCTGGTGAGCGGGCTGCGAGTGGTCTAGAGCGCGTTGGTGGGCGGATATGTGCAATCCCGGTCTTCGACTGCTGCGACCTGGGTGGATGCGGCATTCTGCGGGCATGTACGTGCGGAAGATTTAGCGCCGGAACAAGGACGGCAGCGTGGTTCGCTATGTGCAGCTGGCCACCAACTGCCGCGCTGACGGCACCACGAAGGCCGAGGTACTGCTGAACGTGGGCCGGGAGGACCGGCTCGACCTGGACTCCCTTCGCCGACTGGTCGCCTCCCTCAACCGCTACCTCGGCGACGGTGGCGAGGACGCCGCCGCGCCGCTCGCCGTGAGCGAGGACGGCCCGCTCGGGGTGGCCGCGTCCCGGGCGATCGGCGCGACCTGGCTGCTGGACGGCTTGTGGAAGCTGTTGGGCATCGACACCGCCCTGGGCAAGGTGCTGGACGCACGTCACTTCCGCACCGACGTGGAACGCGCGCTGTTCGCCCTGGTCGCCAACCGCGCCATCGCCCCCGACTCCAAGCGGGCCGCCGTCGACTGGGCGACCTCGGACGTGGTGATCCCCGCAGCGGGCGAGGTCGCCGAGCAGCACGCCTACCGGGCGATGGACCTGCTCGTGGACGACAACACGCAGGCCGCGGTGCAGGAAGCGGTGTTCTTCGCCGCCGCGAACCTGCTCGACCTGGAGGTCGACGTCGTCTTCTTCGATACCACCAGCACCTACTTCGAACGCGACACCCCCGACCCGGACGGCTCGCTTCGCCGGTTCGGGCACTCCAAGGACCACCGCCCCGACCTGCCGCAGATCGTCATCGGGCTCGCGGTCACCCGCGAGGGCATCCCGGTCCGCTGCTGGGCCTGGCCCGGCTCCACGAACGACCAGACCGTGATCGAGCAGGTCCGCGCCGACATGCACGCCTGGCGCCTGGGCCGGGTGGTCACCGTCGTCGACTCCGGCTTCAGCTCCGAGGCGAACCTGGCCTGCCTGACCCGCGCCGGCGGCCACTACATCGCCGGCATCAAGATGCGCGACGGCTCCGCCAAGGCCGCCGAAGCCCTCGCCCGCCAGGGCCGCTACCAGCACGTGCGCGACAACCTGCGAGTCAAGGAAGTCCGCCTGGCCTCCGACCCCACCCGTCGGTGGATCATCTGCCATAACCCGGCAGAAGCCGAACGCGACGCCACCCGCCGCACCGAGCAACTCGCCGCGATCGAAAACGAGTTGGCACGGATCAAGACCGCCCGCGAGCAGGACGCGGCCCGAGCCCGAGCACGTGCTGCCAAGGTGAAGGGAGGGGTATGTGACGCCTATGCGGTCCCCACGCAGACGGACAACTCCAACACGGTGCAGTTCGACAACCAGCTTGAGGACGCGCAGTCCTGCACCGCGAGCGGCGAGAGTTCCTTCACCGTGGAGAACACCGGCAGCGCGGGGACGTTCCTCCGGTACGCGGCCGTCTACGGTTCGAAGATCTTGACCTTCCTCACGGACCTGTTCAAGGCATGACCCCTCTTCTGGGGCGGTCCGCCGGTTCGAGCGGTCAGTGCCTCGGACAGCACAGGGATCTTGCCGCGCATGCTGCCCAGCGCGAGCGCGGACAGCACCTGCGGGTCGCGTTCGCCGGCCTCCAGGGCCTCCAGCATGGCCCGCGCCGACTTGCCCAGCACGTCGGAGACGACCACCGACAACTTGATCCCGGAGTCCTCCAGGAACTTCTCCAAACGCTGGGCCGGTCGGGTGTTGGTCTCCGACGAGGGTCCGGGCGCTGTGCGACCGGGCGGTGACCTTGCTTCGGCGGGGCCGGGTGCTACTGCCGGGTGTCACGCAGGGGGCCCGGCTGGCCTGGGGTCCGCGCGGGCGAGCAGGCGCTGATCCACTCCGTAGTGGCCGCCCCGCGACCAAGGGGCACCGGCCGCTTGGGGGACCCGCTCTCCGAAAGGTACTGCTGAGCGGGCGACCCGATGGCCAGCCAGGGGAATTGCCGTCACGTGGCGCCAGGGACTGCATCCCGCGCCCGGAACGGGGGCGCGGGATACGTCGGCGCCGGTTCCAGCGAGGCACCGACCTGGCGTCGGTTCAGCTGTTGTTCAGTCTTTCCAACAGTCGTCGCCCTTGCCGGCGGGCAGGGCCGAGTCCCATTCGTGGCACTTCTTCTTGACGGTCTGGATGAGCGTCTCGGGGGTTCCGCAGTTGGACTGGTAGTTGTCGTCACCCGAGTAGGTGGCGGTGATGACGTGGGTGCCGGCGGCCAGGGTGTTGAGCGTGAGCATGGCGACGGCGCACTGGTTGGCGCCGGGGGTCAGCGTCGCGGTGCCCAGGAGGGTGCCGTCGGAGGCGAAGGTGACGGTACCGGTGGGGGTCGGTGCGCCGGTGCCGTTGGGGGACGGGCAGACGGTGTCCTTCAGGGTGACCGGCTTGCCCTCCTTGGAAGGGTTCGACTTGGAGGTCAGTGTGGTGGCGACGTTGGCCTTGGGCAGGGTGTAGGTGAGGATGACGACGCCGTTGCCGGTGTTCGCGCCGGTGGTGAAGGTGCTGCCGGCCGGTGCGGCACTCGACCCGCCGCCACCGCCACCGGCACCGGCACCGGCACCGGCACCGGTGCCGAACGATCCGCCGCCACCACCGCCGCCGTACACGCCGCCACCACCACCTGCGCCGGGGTACCCTCTGCCGCCGGTGCCGCCGGTGCCGCCGGTGCCGAGCGCGCCCGCGGTCCCAGGGCCCTCGCCGCCGCTGGCGGCGCCGCCGGCGCCGGGTGTGGTGGGAGTCGCCCCGCCGCCCCCGCCACCGCCGTCGGTGACGCTGGTTCCGTCGACGCCCGACTGGCCGCCCGCGCCGCCCGCGCTGTCCCCGCCTCCGCCGCCTCCCCCGGCTCCGCCGCCGGCCGTCACCAGCCGCGAGGCCAGGTCGAACGCGCCCGAGCGGATGTCCGAGGCCCCACCGCCACCGCCACCGGCGTGGCCGCCCGTGTCGGTAGCCGGTCCGCCGTTGCCGCCGCCGTTGAATCCGCCGGTTCCCGGTGTATCGCCGCCGGGGCCTCTCAGGGTCGCGTCGCCGCCCACCCCGCCGACATCGACCTGCAGTACCTGCCCGGGGGTGACGGCCAGCGTGCCCGTCACCTCGGCCCCGGCCGCGCCCGCCCCGCCGAAAGCCGCCTTGACGTCGAAGCCCACCTGGGTCACCCCGGCCGCCACCGTGAACGAATCCGCCGCCCCCGTGTAGCCGAACGTGCAGGTGACCAGGTTGCCGGTCTGCACGCAGGAACCGGCCGCGGCGGCCGGCGTCGCGAGGGCCGGGACGAGCGCGAACGACATCCCCAGGGACAGGGTGCAGGCGGTGGCCAGCAGCCGCTGTCGCCGACGGGCACCCCTGGGCCGGGGAAGGGCCATCGGCTCGCCCTGCGCCTCGCGCGTGCGGCCAGGGCTGCGTGGAACGATCACGTGCGGTTCCTCCTTGTGCCGCCGGATCCCTCGTCCCGGCCCTCTGCGAGAAGCAGGCCGGACGGCAGCGAGCCGTGGCTCGACGATGTGATTCCGCGGATGGGAACGCAAGGCACGGACGCGCCCGACTGTCACTCATCGTCGCCACAGAACTTCGTCGCCCTCCGGCGTCGCGCTGCCCGGGTACGTCGAATGGCCGTGGAAGTACGCCGTCGAACGAGCCTTCCCGGGTAACGGCTGATCACCAGTGCACGCCTGCTGACATGGTGCGGGGAGACGTGCGGGGCCCGCTTCACGCTCGGTCACGGCGGACAGCGTCGTCGCGTCCGAAGTGCCCTGGCGGCATCCACATCAGGTGTCAGCACCGGCGCCCCACCCCCACAGGGGAGGCCGATCAGGAAACGGGGACCTTCGTGCCGGGGCGGACGCTTCGTCAGCGACTGTCATTACGACAGAGGCTGACCGTGTCGGTCGCATCGCCCATCGAGGTCGGGCGCCAGTCCTCGTCGAAGTCGCCGGCGAGGAAGGTGTTGACCGGTAAGTCCGTCAGCGCCGGCACCTCCTCGGCGGTGGGAGGTGAGCCCGCCCGACGGGTCCCCGTGAACCAGGACGGTGCTTCCGGGCTGGACTCGCTGGCCACGGCGATATGCTCTCCGGCTTCGACGCGGTCGCGCTGCACTGCCTTGAATGCTCAAGCGGCTCTGCTGCCGCAGCGGGAGTCGTTGGCCGTGAGCGGTGCGGGGGTGGACGTCGATACGGCGGTGAGGCCCCTTGGCCGCGCCCCGGACGCGTCACGGATCACGTTGTGGGCCCTCGCCGGTGGAGCTGGTCGGCGAACAGCAGCCCACGTTCTCAGGGCGGCGCGCGGGCAAGCGGCGGCCGTTGGAGGCGCGCATCGTTCCTCACGATCACACCGGGGTGGAGGAGCGGCTCCGCACGACAGTCCGCCGACTCACAGTAGTTTCTGGTGGCGCCGGGGTAGTCCTTAGCCCGCCGAGCCCGGGGAACGCCTCTTGGCTCTCCTTCCACCGCGGGCGGGTGGCAGGACTCGACAGGGGCATTAGGCCGGGCGAGTTCGCGTCTCGTCGGAAGCAGCCTTGGCCGCGGCCCGTTGCGAAGGCGCGGCCAAGGCTCGGCGTGCCGGGAGCCGGCGACCGCCGTATTGCTGATTTCGGGTCAGGAGAGCAGGGTCCAGGACTGGCCGGGGGCGGCGCCGTTGGCGGTGTTGGTGACCACGGTGGAGCCGGCGGTGGTGCCGGAGGTGTCCAGGACGAGACCGGTGGCGACGTTGGTGATGGTCAGTGCGCCGGTGGCGGTGTTCTGCATGACCCGCCATTCCTGCCAGGGGTTGCCGGGCGAGTAGTTGAGCAGGTAGGCGCTGTTGCCGGGCTGGGTGCCGGCGGCGAGCACGGTGTGCTGATGGGTGGGGGTGTAGCAGTTGTCGCTGATGCGCACCGTGCCGTCGGGGTTGGTGGTGAAGGTCCACTGCTCGGAGGTGTGGTCGGTCCACCAGGTGTTGATGTCGGCCGAGGAACCGAGCTGGGAGCTGCAGGTGCCGGAGACCTCCAGGGCCCGGCCGCTGGTGCCGGCTGCGGTGAGGCTGTGGTAGCGGCCGTCGCCGACGATCGTGGCCGGGATGGTGGCAGGCAGCGGGGTGAGCCGGTACATCGCGACGGCATGTGGGGCCAGCCAGGAGCCGAGGTTGCCGGTGATGTTGCCGGTGGAGCCGGTCCACAGTTCCTTGGAGGAGTAGCCGGGGCCGCTCAGGCCGAGGGCGCTGAGGCTGGTGAAGACGTTCTGGTAGCTGTTCGGGTCCTGGTTGACGAGCAGGACGGCGGTGTCGCCGCCGGCGAGTTGGCGCTTGAGGACCACGGGTGCGGTCTGTGAGTTGGGGGCGCTGCCGACCAGGGTGGCGGGCTTGGCCAGCGTGTCCTGGTCGATCTTGATGACGTCGGCGTTCTTGTAGATCGCCAGGCTGTTGCTGTTGATGCCGGTGGTCCAGTTGACGCCGTTCCAGCTGTGTTGGGTGTCGGCGACGTTGCGCAGGTCGGCGCCGGAGATCAGCGGGGCGGCCATCATCGAGAGGATCGACATCTCGGTGCGGGACTCGTCGTCGGTGAACGACTTGGAGCTGATGTTGTTGTCGGTGGTGCCGTACACGCCGTAGGGGTCGTTCCAGCCGGTGAACATCATGTCCATGTCGTTCCAGCTGCCGGGGCGGACGTTGCCCTGGTACTGCAGCGCGGTCTGCAGCTGCCCGTTGTAGAGCACGCCGCTGATCTCGCTGTCGCGGTCGCCGCCGATCCGGCACAGGTTGGCGACCTGCCCGCACCACACACCGGTGGGCGCGTAGCCCGGCGCGCTGTACTGCGGGGTGCCGGCGGCGAGGATGACCGGGTCGGTGCGGGCCGGGTCGTTGGCGTTCAGCAGGTAGGGGACGCCGCTGTGCACGGGCTGCGCGGAGACGCTGAGGGTGACCTTCGGGCGGCCCTGGGCGGCGGAGGCGGCGTCGAGGGCCTTCTGGAAGGTCTGCACCCGGGCGTACATGGACTGGGTGAGTTCCTTGCCCTCGCCCTGGGTGTAGTAGTTGTGTCCGTCTGGGCCGGTGATCTGTGGGCCGTAGGGGCAGTCGTCGTACTTGACGTAGTCGACGCCCCAGGCGACGAAGTCGCCCGCGTCGGTGGTCTCGTGCCCCAGGCTGCCGGGGTGACCCTGGCAGGTGGTGTACGTGTCCGTGCTGTAGATGCCGAACTTCATGCCCTTGCTGTGCGCGTACCAGGTCAGGTACTGGATGCCGTTCACCGTCTGGCCGTTGACGCTCTGGGACGGGTAGTCGGCGTTCGGCACCAGGTGGCCCGACGTGGGGTCGTTGCCCGTGCCGTCGGTGCCCCAGA
Organism: Kitasatospora sp. NPDC017646; assembly: GCF_044329365.1. Classification (NCBI taxonomy): domain Bacteria; kingdom Bacillati; phylum Actinomycetota; class Actinomycetes; order Kitasatosporales; family Streptomycetaceae; genus Kitasatospora; species Kitasatospora sp. NPDC017646. The sequence goes on from NZ_JBIRJC010000001.1 coordinate 581,707, forward strand.
CCGGGTTGTTGTTGTCGTCGTACAGCTGCATCGCGCCGTAGGAGTTCTTGACCAGGTCGGTGCTCTGGTCGCTGCGGTGCGAGAGGGACCAGCCGTCGTCGATGGTGACGGTGTTGTAGCCGGCCGCGACCAGGCCGTTGGCCGCCATGAAGTCGATGGTCTGCTTGACCTGGCTCTCGGTGACACCGGTACCCAGCGAGTTCCAGGAGTTCCAGCCCATCGGCGGGGTGAGGGCGGTCCCGTTGTCCAGGGCGGCGGCCGGGGCTGCCGTCGCCAGGACGGTCGCGCCGATGACGGTGACGAGCCCGGGGGCGGCCAGAGCCAGCGTCAGCAGGACACTCGGCAGGCCAGCGGCTCTTCGTGATACGCGCATGGAAACAACTCCGTGGGGGCGCATAAGGGTTGAGTGGGGGAAGAAGCAGGTGCACTGCGTGCGCGGCTATTTGGAGGCTCTGAGGGGATGCCGCCGTTCGCTGAGCCGGTGACGCCGCACCGACTCGACTGCAACAAAATCCAACAAGAGGCACGCGTGGACATCGGCTCCGGTGCGCCGAAGGCCCGTGCGGGTGCCCCTGAGGTCTCACGCGAACTCGCCCGCGCGAACGGTCGGTGACACCAGGCATGGGTCGAACGCGCGGCGAGATGGTGCGCCGAACAGGGGTGTTGTCGCCGCCGGCGAAACTGTAATGGCACATGGCACCCACCGACAGGGGGTGCGTGCGATTATGTTCGTTGTTGGCTGATTGTGTGTCACCGGCGAGCGACCATGAAGGAGTCCGGGGCCTTCCCGGCACCTCGGCGCTTCCGGCGCGTCGCGTGCAGGCGCCAGAGCAACCCCCGCCCGGAGGCCCGCGGGTCGCCGTCCCACCGCACCGCCGGGCGCTTCGCAGCAGTCGCCGCCTTGACACGCTTGGCGGACACCGGCGCGTAGCAGTTGCCGCACCCGGCCCATCCCCGCTCGCGCCTCATGATGGGGCTCCAGGTCGCCTCGAGCCATTCGATGGCGCCGAGCACGGGGTCTTCCAGCCGGGCGTGCCACTGTCGCGGCCAACCATGGAGAAGAGCAGGCGAGAGCCGTGCCCTTCGAGCGAGGCGCCTGCCCCCGCACCAGCTACCGCGACACCAGCCCGCCGTCGCCGCTGAATCCGCCCAACTCCCCGAAGAGTTCTCCATGTCCGACAACAACTCGCCCACCCGACGCGGCCGTCCGAGGCCGCTCACCGGTGCACCGGTCGTCCGCCGGGGCAGTCAGTGGTGGCTGATCACCGGCGACGGCTCGATCCTGGCCACCGACCCCACGTTCACCGGTGAACTGGACCGCTTCGCCTCCGCCAAAGCCGCCGCCGACCGCGCTGTCGAACAGCTCCGCGCCCAGCAGCGGGAGCGGTGATGGATCCGCTGCTTCGGGGAAAGCAGGCTGTACTCGGCGCGGTCCTGCTCGACCCCGGCCAGCTCGGCAACCTCGACTGGCTGGAGGCCCGCGACTTCTACCGGCCCGCCCACCAGGCGCTGTTCACGGCACTGCGCCGGCTCCGCTCCGACGGCCACCCGGCGCTCACCGCCCAGGGCGCGGTGCCGCTGGCGTGGCTGACCGACACGCTCGCCCAGGCCGGCCAGCACGTGCGCGGGCTCACCGCCTCGTACTCGCACACCTTGATCGCCGCCTGTCCCCGTCCGGCCCATGCCCCGGTCTACGGGCGCATGGTGCTGGAGGGCTCGATCCACCGCACCGTCGCCGAGCACGCCGCCCGCCTGCTCGCCGTCGCCCAGGAAGACGCAGGCCAAGCCGAGGTCCAGGGCACCGCCGCCCAAGCCGACGTCCTCGCGGGCGTGCTCGAGGAACTCGCCACAGGGTGGGGGACCCAGCCCCGTGCCGTCGCTACCGGGGCACTGCCGATCACCACTGCCAGTGCCGAACCGGCGGCGGCCCAGCTGAAAGACGAGCAGTTCCTGCTGGCCCTGCTCGTGAACCAGGACGGAGCGATCGAGGAGGTCTTCGACTGGCTGCGTCCCCAGGACTTCGCCGATCCCGGCCACGGCCAGCTCTACCGCTGCCTGGGCGCACTCCACCACCGGGGTGAGCCGATCGACCCGGTCACCGCCCTGTGGGAGGTGCAACGGCGCGGCCTGCTGGCGGACGGCACGCTCACCGAGGAGCGGCTCGGACCCGTGCTGCGCGACGGGGCGGCGGGTTCGGCCGAGTGGCTCGGCGAGCAGCTCCTGCGCTTCTCCGTCACCCGAACCGCTGCCGGCGCCGCGCTGCAGATCGCCGCCCACGCCGACAACCGACGCCTCACACCTGGTCAGTTGATCAGCCATGCGCTACACGCCCTCGGCCCGCTCGACGAGGTGCGGGCCCGCTGGCTCACGGCGACGTCCCCGTCCGATCCGCAGCGCCGGCCCGACATCGGCGAAACGGCCCGCGTCCAGGCGGCGCTCGCCCGCAGCCCCAGGCCGGCGCCTGCCCTCAACACCCCGACACCGGACCCGTCCCGCGGCTCATCTGCATCTGTCAAGAAGAGCCGCAGGTGAGTCGGGCCTCTGACTTTCAGGCACGTAAGGAAGGGCTTCGGGGACCAGACACGGCGGAATTTGGCTGGGGGAAGTAGCGCCAACAAGGGGACTTGGCTACCGCCGCACCCCGCGCAAGGGACCCACAGCCCGTGCGAAGTGGCTGACCGCCTCGGTGGAACACGACGCGGACCAGGTCATCCCCGCCGCGTTCGACGAGGCAGAAGCCCGTGACCCGCAGCACCGCCGGTGCTGGGTGGTCCTGGTCGACGGCGCCGCCCACCAGCTCGAGTTGATCCATGCAGAGGCCGCCCGCCGCAACGTCACCATCCATGTCGTCCTCGACATCGTCCGCGTGATCGAGAAGTTATGGGCAGCCTCGCGGTGTTTCCACACCGCCACCGATCCCGCCGCCGAGACCTGGGTGGGGGCCAAGGCCGCCCGGATCGTGGCCGGCGACGCCCTTAACGCCGTCGCCGACATCCGCGCGGAGGCCAACGGGCTGGGCCTGTCCGCAGATCAACGGGCCGCGGCGGACAGGGCCTGCCGCTACCTAGAGAACAACGCCGCCTTCGTCCACTACGACAAGGCCCTCGATGCCGGCTGGCCGATCGCCAGCGGCATCGTCGAGGGAGCAGCACGTCATCTGGTGGCCGACCGGCTCGACATCACCGGCAGCCGGTGGAGCGTCCCCGGCGCGGAAGCCGTCCTCACCCTCCGCGCCGTCATCAGCAACGGCGACTTCCCGCAGGACTGGACCTTCCACACCCACAGAGAACGCGAACGCCTCTACCCCCGGCCCGACCAGCACAACTACGAACTCCTGGCCTGACCGACGAGCTCACTCCAAAAGAGCCACCCCCAAATCCTTTGGCCGCTGCATAGTTGAGCACTACGCACGTCTTGCCCAGATCGATCTCGATGCCCATCGCAACGTCGTCACCAATGCCGAACCCCGGCCATGGTTCGACAAGACCTGAGCTCCATCTCACGGCGATTCGAGCTGCCGGGACGCGAAGTCCCAGGGTGTCTCGGACGTGTGCCACCCCGAGTGAGGAGGCGGTGAGGCGTTCACCCACCGCCTCCTCACTGGAGCGCGGCCCCTGTTACCCGGCCGCCCCGACCAGCGCGCGCGGGGCCTGGATCAGGGCGGGGGGCGGTGCGCCCTTCTTCGGGTCCGTCGGGGCCGGCGTCTGGGCTGTGGCCGACGGCTTTGGTGCGATCACGCAGTTGGACTTGCCGGATTCCGCTTCGCCGTTGATGGCGGTGACGCAGAATTCGTAGTTCCAGACGCCGGGGACGAGGTAGGCGATGCCCCGGCTGGTCTCGTTGGTGACGTACTCGTCGGCCTTGAACCCGCTGCCGTCGTGCTTGGACCCGCTGTCGTCGTTGACGTTACGGATCCAGACGCGGTAACCGGCGGCCCACACGGACCCGTTCCATGACAGCTGGACGGTAGTGGCGTCGGTGGAGGTGACCTTCAGACCGGTGGGTGCCGGAGGTGTGCCGGCCCCGACGGTGACGGATCGTGCGACGCCCGGCATGCCGCCACCGGCGGCGTTCCAGGTGGCGACCGCGACGAGGTAATGGTGGCCCTCCCGCAGCCCGTCGATGCGCGCCGAATTTCCCCTGACCGCAGTGCTGTTGAGGAACGCGCCGGGGGTGTCCCTGTCCCAGGTGATGATCTCGTACCGGTCGATCGTGTCGGTGTACGGGCCGGTCGCCGCGTCCCAGGACACGTCAACGCCGGTGGCGGTGGCCCGGGTCACGATTCCCTTGGGGGCCGCGGCGGTTTTCGGGTGCGCGACACCACCGACCGTGTGGGACCACTCGGACTTCCCGTCCTCACCGTTGTCGGTACGGACCTGGTATTCCCACTCCCAGCCGTCGAGGGTCCAGGTGGTGTCGAAGCGGGCCGCTTTGACCGGTGTCTCGTTCCAGGTGCCGGAGCCCTTGATCCGGTGCCGGACGGTGTATCCGTGGGCGCCGAAGACCGGCTCCCAGTTCAGGGTGATGCCGCTCGGGCCGGAGTCGATCTCCATCGTGTCCGGCGCGAGCGTCGGCCGGTTCGGGACGTGGGTGGGGATGTCGATCAGCTGGCTGCCGAGACCGTAGCTGTTGTGCAAGGTGCGCACGAATGCCTGGGCGATCTGGTACTCGCCCAGGGCGTTGGGGTGCAGCCCGTCGTAGCCGGCAGGGCAGTCATGCGTGTCGCAGCTGTAGTTGCCGGCCCAGTCGACCAGGGCAACGCGGGACTTGTCGTTGTTCCACGACGGGATCGCGGCCGCGAGCATGCTGTTGTACTTGGTGGTGTTGACGGGCAGGTCGTCCCGGCCGCCGATGGACGTCCGCTGGGGAACGTTGGCCAGGGCGAAGTTGAGGTCCGGTTTGGCGGCGCGGGCCTGGTCGACCAGCGTCCGCATACTGTCCAGCGTGCCTTCCGGGCCGCTGACGAACCAGCCCATGTCGTTGAAGCCGAGCCCGACCAGGAGCAGGTCGGGCTGGTACTTCGCCACCTGCTCGGCGATCAGCGTTTTGTCCTGCGCCGCCTGCCGGCCCCAGACCGAGAAGTGGTGGGAGTCGAAGTCCTTCGCGACCCCGGGGGCATACGCGCCCGAGGTGACGGGAGCGCTCTGAGCCGGTGGCGGGGCTTCCCCCTGCAACGGCGGCACGGGCGGGGGCTTGGGGGATTCCTGAGGACGGGTTCCCTGGTACGGACCGACGAAATCGACGTCGATGTGCTCCTTCTTGAACCATTCCCACAGGCGGTAACGCCAGGTCCAGTCACCTTCGTAGCCCTGGCTCATCGAATCGCCCACCACCATCACCTTCAGTGGCACCTTCCCGTCGCCGGCTCGTGGTTCCGCGACCCAGTCCATGACGAGGGCCCAGCGGATGGCGTCCTCGAACGCCTCGGCGATCTTCTTGTCGCCGGAGTCGTTCGGCGTCAGTCCGTCACCGGACAGGTCCTCGGTGGTCATGGCGCCGGTGTCGGCCAGGACGACGTGCCGTCCCGCGCTCTGCCAGGCGCCGACCATCGTACGGATCTCGGCGTTGTAGGCGGTGATCCGGGCCTGGACGGCGGGGTCGGTCGCGGGACCCAGGGTGGCGAGTGCCACGACCGTGCCCGGGTTGTCCTTCTCGATCTGGTCGACCAGGTCCTTCAGCCGCTGCGCGGCGCCGTCCTGCTTGCCGTCCCGCATGTCGTACGTGCCGGCCTGCAGTGTCACGATGTTGGGCCGGTACTTCGGCAGGGCGGTCGTGGACCGCTCGGCGATGGCGCTGATCTGCTCGCCGGGAGCGCCCTCGTAGGCGGGGTCCCCCTTCTGCCCCGTAGAGCCGGAGCCGACGAAGTCCACCGGTACGTCCCGCTTTTTGGAGACAAGCGAGATCAGGGCATAGAGCGAGCCGGCCAGGGTGGCGCCGTAGCCGATCTTCTCGGCGGTGCCGATGGTCGAGTCGCCCAGCGGCATCACCTTCAGCTCCGGCGGTTCCGCCGCCGCGCGCATGCCGTTCCACCACACGGGGTAGTGGTCGCTGCTGCCTCCGTTCATACGGCTCGCGGTGGCGTCGCCGGCGTTCCCGTCGGAACTGACGAAGTAGTCCAGTTCGTTGCCGCTCTGGTGGGTGGGAAGTCCGGAGTTGTAGACGCGGGCGCCGATCGGGAAGGTGCCGCGGCGTTGCAGCGTCCGCGGGTCGATGTTGAAATCGCCGCCGGCCGTCCAGCGGTACTGCGCGCCCCAGGAGCGGACGGAGTCGCGGATCGCCGTCAGCAGGGTGTTGGAGTCACCGCCGCCGCCCGACAGGCCGTGCACGTTGAAGTACCAGTCGTCTCCGAACCGGACGCCCAGCGCGGCCCGGCCCCGCTGGTTCGGGTTGGTGACGACGCGTACCTCGTCGGGCTGGTCATGGGTGATGGTCGCCAGGTTCACCCGGCCGCCTTGGCCCCGGCCGCCGTAGTCGTCGGTCTGGAGGAAGAAGACGTGGTACGGGCTGGGCTGCAGCCGGCTGCTGAACGGTTGCCAGGTCGAGTGCCGGACGGTGTCACCGTCCGCGGTGGTGACGTCCGGCTGTTGGGTGGCGTGGCTCGGGCCCTGGGGCCCGGCTTCCTGGATCAGGACGATCTCGGCGGACCTGGCGTAGCCCTGGACCTGCGAGGACCACTTGCTGGCCGTCGCGTCGTCCTCGCCCTGGATGTTGTTGGTGATGATTGACGTCTGCCGTAACGGCGCCGCGGCGGCGGGGGAAGCTCCTGGTGCCACGACGAGTGCCGTACCCAGAATCGACAGCGTTACCAGTGCCGCCCTGGCTCTGGTCACCAGACGCAGCCGGGCCAGTGCACCGGTGAGGTGTTCCCTTAATACGTTCACCACAGTAAGGTTAATGGACTCTACATCTATGTGATCTGCACGATCGAGCGGCATACGGCATCCCGCGGCGCACAGTCCCGCGTCCGCTTCGACCTGTGTCCGGCAGCGCAAGGCTCCCAGCGTGACCACCAATCAGGTCACCTCATGCGCTGATGGCGACAAGATCTCCGTCATCGTCTCCCGGGTGATCTCCAGCTGGGACAGCACCGACTCCTGTTCGGCCCGGTGTCCGGTCAACTCTTTGATCCGAGCCCGCAGTTCATCGACCTTCTCCCGCGCAGCAGCCTCTCGCCGCTCGAGTTCCTCCAGCCACGACACCATCGCCGCCACCCCCGGAGCCCTATCCGTCTCGCTCCACCTCGGGTGCGCGGCCGCGTTCGTCGCGTGGCGTGAGGGGGCCCGCCCCGGTGCGGCTCTCCGGATCGGCGGGGGCACTGCGGGAGCCGTGGGCGGCCTGTACCTGGCCGCCGTCAGCGCCTACCGCTGAGAACTCCCGCGCAAGCTGTGTGGCCTCCGGCTCGAGGGTGAAGAAGGCTTGCGCAGCCGATTCGGCCTTGTCCTTTGGCGGCGGGCCAACGATGTAGCGGAGGATCGTAAGGGCGGTGAGGCCACCGAAGACGGAGAGGCACCCTATGCCGGCTACCTTCATCATGGTGGGTCTCGGGGCTCGGGCGACGTTCAGATCGGCCCAGCTTGGTTACCGTGGTGGCGGAGTCATGGAGTGGCTTCCTTGGGGCGAGAGCGGTCGGATCTGCGGCTTGCAGGCTTCTGAACGGATCGGCCCCGGCTGCACTACCACTCCAGGTCCTGGCGTCGTCACTTGTCCCGTCCCTCCGCTTCTGGGCCTCATCGTCGGCGCGAGCGGCGAGATACTCGGCCCAGTCAGCGTAGGCGACCCAACGGATCGCGGTGTGGCGATGCATGCCGGTCAGGTCGGCAAGGATCGGGCTGGGGAGCTCGGTGGTGCGGGCGGCAAGCGGCATGCGACATCCGTCGGGGACAAGACGGTGCGCCACAGGTGACGCGGATGCGCGTCGGCGGCCCGGCCCAGCTCACTGCTCTCAGCGACGGTGTTTTGCCCCAGCAGGCCGCCCGCGCGTTGGAGTTGCTGGCGCCACCGTTCTCGCGCTGCCCGCGCCGCCATGCCGGGTAAGGGGGCTTCTACCTCTTTTTCCCGGCCGTACCAAATCCCGGAATCCGCGGACTCTTCTCTCCGCAGCCGCACCACCCGAGGGGGCTGTCATGCCTGCGCATGCCCCGGCCCGGCACGCCCGCGCGCCGCCGACCGTAGAACCGAAGGACATCCTCCTTGAGCACCACCACCACCACCGCCACCGGCCCAGCCCAGGGCAGCGGCTACCGCGCTGTCCTGGGCTCGCCGCACGTCGCCCGTCTGCTGGGCGGCACCATGATCGGCCGCCTGCCCACCGGCATGGCGCCGATCGTGATCCTGCTGCTGGTGCGCGCCGAACACGGCCCGCTCGCCCTGGCCGGACTGCTCGGCGCCCTCTACGGCCTCGCCTCGGCCCTGGGACAGCCGCTGCTCGGGCGCCTGATCGACCGCCACGGCCAAACCCAGGTCCTCGTCCCCGCCACGATCGCGGCCAGCCGGGCACGGCGTTCCTGCTGCTGCCGTGCACCGGCCCGGCCCGCCACCCAGTGCTCGCCGCGCTGACCGTCCTGGTCGCGGGGCTGGCAACGCCGCCGCTCGAGGCCGGGCTCCGGGCGCTGTGGCCGCACCTTCTGCCCGATCCCGAACATCAGCGCACCGCGCTCTCCTTGGACAGCAGCACCCAGGGCCTGGTGTTCGTCGCCGGTCCCCTGCTGGCCTCCGGCTTCGCCGCCGGCGCCGGGGCGACCACCGCCCTGGTGGCGACCGCGGCGCTCGGCCTGCTCGGCACCGGCCTTGTCGTCACCGCCAGCCCCTCCCGCGCCTGGACGCCGGCCGAGTTCACCGAAGCAGTGCGCTGGACGGGGCCGCTGCGGGTGCCGGGCCTACGGGTGCTGTTCACCGCGCTGATCGGCACCGGCGTCGCGCTCGGCGCCGTCAACGTCCTGGCGATCAGCACGGCCGAGCGCCACCACGCCGGTTGGCTGGCCGGAGTGATACCGGCCGCGCTGTCCATCGGCAGCATGCTCGCCGGCCTCGCCTACGGCCGCCACGCCTGGCCCGACGCCCCCGCCAAGCACCTGGTCGCCGCGTCCATCGGCTTCGCGACCGGATGGCTGCCCCTGCTGCCCGACCCCGCGCGCGCCATCGCCGTCCTCGGCGCCGTCCTGCCCGGCACCTTCCTCGCGCCGCTGCTGACCGCCGCCTTCCTCACCGTCGACCGCCTCGCCCCCGCAGGCGAGAGCACGGAGACGTTCGCCTGGCTCATCGCCTGCATAGGCGTCGGCCAGGCCGCCGGCACCGCCCTGGCCTCCCTCGCCCTGTGGCTGCTGCACCGCTTCAACGACCGCCTCTCCGCCTGACCACCACGCTCATCCCGAAGGACACCGCCATGAACACCACCCTCTTCACCGCCGCAACTCCCGCCACCCGCATGCACGTTGTCTGGGACTGGAACGGAACGGTCAAGGACGACCTCGACGACCACGTCTCCGCCCTGAACGCCACCCTGCCCGCCCTCGGCGGCGAAACGGTCGACCACGAGACCTACCGGACCAAGCACACCGCGCCGATCCCCAACTTCTACGCCCGCCTGCTCGGACGGACGATCACCGAGCAGGAGTGGATCTCCAGCGACAACGCCTTCCTCGCCCACCTGCGCGCCCAGCCGGTGCGCGTACGCGAGGGCGCCATCGAGCTGATGACCGCACTGCGCGAGGCCGGGCACACCCAGTCACTGCTCTCCCTGTGCCCGCACAAGACCCTCGTTCGGGAGGTCGAACAGGCCGGCATCGGGCACTTCTTCGACCGGGTCGAGGGCCGCACCGGGCCCTCCGGCGGCACCAAGGCCGCCCCGCTGGCCACCCACCTCGAAGCGCTCGGCCTCGCCGACCAGGCGCACCGAGTGCTGCTGGTCGGCGACACTCTCACCGACGCCGTCGTCCTCGGCCTGCGCCTCGCTGCCGCCCGGCGTGCTCACGCCGCCTGCGTCTAGCAGCGAGGCTGACCCTGCCCACGCTATCCAAGGAGCCGCCAGAGACCGGCGATCAGCGGCCGACACCATCGACGGGCAACACCGTGAACGACATGCCCGGACCGGGATTGCGACCGGGATGAGACGGAGCCAGACTTCTTAGGTAAGGCTTACCTTTAATCCAGCCTGCCCTGACTCTCGCGCTTCTCGGAGCCCACCATGTCCGGTCCGCAGATCGCCCTGCTCGGCGCCATCGCCGGCCTCGCCATCTTCCTCGGCCTTCCGATCGGACGCCTGCAGAGCCCCGCTGCGCGGCTGAGGACCGCGCTGAACGCGGTCGCCATCGGCATCCTGCTCTTCCTGCTCTTCCTGCTCGGGGACATCCTGACGGCCGCCTGGGAACCGACCGACGCCGCACTCAGCGACCACCACTGGGCCGGCGCCGCCACCGGCGGCCTGGTGCTCACTTCGGGCCTGGCCGTCGGCCTGATGGGCCTGGTCTACTACGACCGATGGATCGCCCGCCGTCAGGCATCGCGGGTCTCGTTGTCGCAGGGGCCTGGCGCTTCGGCCGTGACCGAACAACTGGCTCCCCGGGCCCGCTCCAGGGCCGCCGGCCTCGCCCTGATGATCGCCATCGGCATCGGCCTGCACAACCTCGCGGAAGGCCCGGCCATCGGCAACTCCGCTGCGAAGGACGAACTCTCGCTCGCCATCCTGTTGATCACCGGTTTCGGCCTGCACAATGCCACCGAGGGCTTCGGCATCGTCGCCCCGCTGGCCGCAGCAGGCGAGCGACCCTCCTGGGGCAGCCTCGCGCTGCTCGGCCTCATCGGCGGCGGCCCCACCTTCGTGGGCACTGTTGGGCCTGCTGCTGGGCTTCGCCGCCGACGCCGTCGTCACCGACGCCGGAGTGTGAGGCCCGGCCGCAGCCAGGCCGCGTCGCGAATCATCCGCCTGGGCGCGGTCTACGGCGGGCCGACCAGGTGCGCCCGGCCCTCCGCGGTCGGGGCCACTCGGCCCTGCCGGTGGCGGTACCGGTGCCCGTACGGTGCCCATGGGGGCAAGGTACGACTCCGGTTGGAGGAGCGATGATCGGCCCTGGAGAGTCCCGTCCCGTCGTCGTCGGTGTGGACGTGCGGGACAGCGTGCGGCCGGCCCTGGACTGGGCCGCCGACGAAGCCGATCGCCGTGAAGCACCCCTGCGGCTGGTCCACGCGGTGCCGCCGGGCCACCACGGGCCGCGCGGAACCGACGGCTCCAAACAGCGGAAGGCCGGGCAGCGGCTCCTCGACGAGGCCGCCGCCTCCGTCTCCGGTCGGCATCCCGGCCTCCACATCGCCACCGTCCTGGAGGAGGGCGCGCCCGCCCAGGCGCTGTACCGCGAATCGCACAACGCGTGCCTGGTCGTCCTCGGCTCGCGGCGGCTCAGCCGCCTGGAAGAGCTCCTCAGCGCGAACTCGGTGGCCGTACCGGTCAGCGCCCAGGCCGCCTGCCCGGTGGTCGTGGTACTGGAACCCGGAAACAGCACCGAGCAGCCGCCGCACCTCGTCGTCGGAGTCGACGGCAGCCCGGCCTCCCACGCCGCCGTCGAGCACGCCTTCGAGACCGCCGCAGCGCGTGACACGCACCTGCGGGCGCTGTGGGTATGGCAGCCGTCGCTCCTGGAGTCCACCGACGAAGTCAACGCGCTCCAGAAATGCCGCCGCCTGCTATCCGAGGCGGTAGCCGAGCAGACAGCGAACCACCCCAGCGTCACCGTCACCCGCCAGGTGGTACGCGGACATCCCGTCGAGGAGCTGGCCAAGGCCTCCGAGAACGCGCTGGCCGTCGTCGTCGGACGGCGCGGCCGAGGCGGGTTCACCGGAATGCGGCTCGGCTCCGTCCCCCACGGCCTGCTGCACCGCGCCCACTGCCCGGTCGTCACCGTACCCGCACCCGCACCCGAGTGAGCCACGCTGCCGGCCGGTCCGGGAGACGTCCTGCCCCGGCAGGTCACCGTCAAGGTACGTCCCGGATGACAGCCGCCGCTCCGCGTGGAGACTGGAGTGGGGGCCGACCCGCAGGAGGGCTCGCGTGGTGACGTTCTGGGACTTCCTGGCAAGATTCCGCCCGACCGGAGCGCCGGGTGCGAGTGCGACCGGCGTCCCTGCGGACCGCGCGGCGGAGCTGGCCGCCGAACTGGGGCCGTCCCTGGCCGAACTGACGCAGGCCCAGGAGGAGGCCGCAGCGATCCGTGCCGCAGCCGCACAAGAGGCCGAGAACATGCGGCGGATGGCCGCGCAGCGGGCCGAGGAGATCGTCGCGGAGGCCCGCGACCAGGCGCCGCAGGTCCGGGCGGAGGCCGCTTCCGCGGTGCGTCGTCCGGCTGAGGCCGAGGCGGGCAGGCTGCTTGCGGCGGCCGATCGGGCGGTGACGGACGTCCGCCGCCGGATTACGGAACGGATGCCCGCACTGGTCGACCGGGCGGCAGCACAGGCGCTGCCCCAGGCTGAGAAGCCTGGGAGGTCCCGGTGAGCGCCGGGTGGGTCGGCGGGGCGACCCGGGCGCGGGCGCTGCTCTCCCGCTGTCTGGGCCTCCAAGGGGCGCGGGAACTCGCATCCGCCCCCACGCTCGGTGATGCCCTGAGGCAACTGGCGGCGACGCCCTACCGTAGGGACCTTCTCCCGGACGCCGACCTTGCCCAGGCGCAGCGAGCGGTCTCCGAGACACTGCTGTGGCACCTCCGGGTACTGGCCGGCTGGCTGCCGCGCGCCGGTGCGAACGCGCTCCGGGTGCTGGCGGGCGGGTTCGAGATCGCCAATATCGAGGGCCGGCTGCGCTCCTTCACCGGAGTCGAGCCTCCTCCGCCGTACCGACTCGGGGCGCTGGCGACCGCTTGGCGCCGCCTGGCGCAGGCCGGGAGCCCCGCCGAGCTGCGGGCCGCCCTGGCCGCCTCGGCCTGGCTGGACCCGGGTGGCGAGGACCCGGCGTCCGTGGCCACCGCGCTACGGGTCGCGGCCGCCGCCCGGACCGCCGAGGCGGTGCCGCCCGCACGGCGGTGGGCGGCGGGCCGGGCCGCACTGCTGGCGGCCCGCGACCGGTACGTCACCGGGCGTCCGCTGCCAGCCGCGGCTGCCCGGCGCGCCGCCCCGCTCCTGGGGCCGCGGGCCGTCGGGGCTGCCTCGTTCGAGGAGTTCCGCCGTCGCCTGGTGCCGGACGCCCGCTGGGTGGTGGACGGAGTCGAGGACGCGGCGGACCTGTGGCGGGCGGAAGCCCGCTGGTGGACGGTGCTCGACCGGGACGGCGCGGCGTTGCTGCGCGGCACCCACTTCGGCCTCGCGCCGGTGGTGGGGGCCGTGGCGGTGCTGTCCGCGGACGTGTGGCGGGTGCGGGCCGCGCTGGTGCTGGCCGAACGCGGCGGGCCTGCGGAGGCGTTCGATGCGCTGGGCTGAGGCGGTGTCACCGGTCCGGATGCGGCGAGTGGCGGTCGTGGCGCCCACCGGGGCACTGCGCGAAACACTGCTGCTGCTCGCGGAGGCGGGCTGTGTGGAGGTCGACCGGGTGGAGGAGGTGCCGCCTGGACCGGCGGGCCGACGGCTGAGGCGGCTCGCCTCCGCGCCGGACGGCTCCGCCGCCCTGTCCGGCGCGCCGCCCGATCTCGACGCGCTGGAGCGGCAGCACCGGAGTGATCTCCTGGCGGGCGAGGCGGAGCTGGAGGAGCGACTGGCGAGCGCGGTCCGGCAGGGCGAGGTGTCCGCCCTTGCGGGCTGGTGCCCCGCCGCGGAGGTGCCGCGCCTGGCCGAGCGGCTGGGCCCGGTCGGGGGCGCGGTGCTGCCGTTGCGCCCGCCTCGCGGGGTCGACCCACCCACGCAGCTGCGCGACGCCGGACGGGTGCACCGGGCGTTCGTCCCGCTGGTGGCGACGTACGGCACGGTGCCGTACGCGGACCTCGACCCGTCCTGGCCGGCCGGGATCGCCTACGTGGTGATGTTCGGCCTGATGTTCGGCGATGCCGGACACGGGCTGCTGCTCGTGCTGGCCGCGCTGCTGCTGTGGCGCGGTCGCGTCCCCCGGCGGCTCGCGCGGCTCCGCCGGCTGTGGCCGTTCGTGGCCGGCGCCGGGCTGGCCGCCACGCTGGCGGGTGCGGCGTACGGGGAGTTCTTCGGTCCGACCGGGCTGCTTCCGGTGCTTTGGCTGGATCCGCTGGACGAGCCCGGGCGGCTGCTGCTGGCAGCCGTCTCCCTCGGCGGGCTGCTGCTGGGGCTGGCGTACGCGGCCGGGGTGGTGAACAGGTGGCGCGAGGGAGGCCCGGCAAGGGCGCTGTACGCGACCTCCGGGGTGGCCGGTTTCGCGGTCTTCCTCGGCCTGGGCCTGGTCGGCGGCGGAGCGTACCTGCACGTACCGGTGGCTGCGGTCACCGGGGCGGCGCTGGCGGTCACCGGGCTGGCGCTGGCCGGTACGGGCCTGTCCGCCGCGACCGGCGGTGGGCTGGGCGGCGCGGCGCAGACCGGGGTACAGCTCTTCGACGTGCTGGTGCGAATCCTCGCCAACACCGTGTCCTTCGCGCGGCTCGCCGCATTCGGCCTCACCCACGCGGCCCTCGGGCAGGTGGTGTGGCACGGCACGGCCGCTCTGGCCGGGCGGGGTCCGTGGGCGCTGATCGGGGCGGTGCTGGTGTTCGTCGCTGGCAACGCCCTGGCCTTCGCACTGGAAGGGCTGGTGGCCGGGGTTCAGGCCCTGCGGCTTGAGTTCTACGAGCTGTTCTCGCGTGTGTTCGAGGGCCTGGGCCGGCCGTTCCGGCCCTGGCGGCTGCCCGTCCGACGTACGGAGGTGAGCTGAGTGGTCACCTGGCTGATCGCGCTCCCGGTCCTGGCCGCGGCGTTCGGCGCCGTCCATCTGCTGACCCGTCGGCGCGGCCGTGCGGCCGTGCGCTGGCTGCTCGGGGTCAATGTGCTGCTGATCGGCGGCGCGCTCGCCCTGCTGGTGACCGCGCTCACCAGCACCGCCCGGGCGGACGCGCCGGCAGCCGCCGCGAGTTCGGGGTCCGGGTCGGCCGCGCTGATCGGCGCCGCGATCGCGGTGGCGGGCGCGTCGATCGGGGCGTCGCTGGCCGTCGCCTACACCGGAGCCGCCGCGATCGCCGCGCTGAGCGAGCGCCCGGAGCTCTTCGGACGGGCTATGGTCATCGTCGGCCTCGCCGAGGGCATCGCCGTGTACGGCCTGGTGGTGGCGATCCTGCTGATCGGGAAGGCCTGACGTGGGCGCGGTGGCTGCCATCGGCGAGCGGACCCGGGTGGCCGGGCTGGCACTGGCCGGGGTGGTGGTACTGGTCGCCGAGCGGCCCGAGGAGGTGCGGCGGGCCTGGGCCGAGCTGCCCGAGGGCGCAGAGCTGGTCATCCTCACACCGGACGCGGCGCGGGCGGTCAACCGCGAACTCGCGGAGGGGGCCCGGCCGCTGACCGTCGTGATGCCCCCGTGAACGCCGAACCGCCGAGCGACGCACTGCGCCCGGTGCGGGCGGAGCTCCTGCGAACCGCCCGGGCGGACGCGGACGTGATCCTCTCCGAGGCGCGCCGGGACGCCGACCGGACACTCGCGGCCGCCAGGACCGAGGCCGAAGCGATCCTCGGCCGTGCCCGACAGGACGGGGCGGCCGACGGACGGGCAGCGGCGCGGCAGGAACTCACCCGCGCCCGCAGCGCTGCCCGGAACGCCGAGCTGGCCGCCCGGGGCGCGGCCTATGCGGAGCTTCGCCGGCGCATCACCGCGCGTCTGCGCGAGCTGTGCCAGGCGGACCCGGCGTACGGCGAGCGGCTGGCAGCACGGGCACGATCCCTGCTCGGCCCGGATGCCCGGGTCGTCGGGCACCCGGACGGCGGCGTCCTGGCGACGGCCCCGGGGCAGGTGGTCGATCTCGGCCTGCCCGCCGTGACCGACCGGGCGCTGGAGCGGATCGGCTCGGACGCGGAGGCCCTGTGGGAGCCGTGACCCCGTACCGGATCCTGCGGGTCGCCGGTCCGCTGGTGGAGCTGGCGTGCTCCGGTGACATCGCCATGCACGACGTGGTGCTGCTCGGTGACGCCGAACTGCCCGGGGAGGTGGTGGCGATCGGCGGTGGGGTGGCGACCGTGCAGGCGTACGAGTACACCGGCGGTCTGGCACCGGGGCATCCGGCCCGTCCTCGGGGCGGGCCGCTGCGCGCGGCGCTGGGGCCGTGGCTGCTCGGCGGTGTCTTCGACGGCCTGCTCCGCCCGCTTGCCGGTGCCGGGGACCGGCTCGTCCCCGGCGGTGGCAGCCGCGCGGACGGCCGCACCTGGCGCTTCGTCCCGTCCGTCGAACCAGGCGCGCGGACGGATGAGGGCGGCGTGCTCGGGACGGTCACCACCCAGGCGGTGCCCTTCCGCGTTCTGGCGCCGCCCGGTTGTTCGGGGCCGGTGGAGCGGATCGCCCCCGAGGGCCGCTACCCGGCCGACGCGGTGCTCGCGGTGGTCGGCGGCACCGAGGTCCGGATGGCTGCCGAGTGGCCCGTCCGCACCCCTCGCCGGGTGCGCGCGCGGATCGACGCCGTCGAGCCCCTGCACACCGGCCAGCGGGTGATCGACCTGCTGTTCCCGGTGGCCCTGGGCAGCACGGTCGCCGTCCCGGGCGGCTTCGGCACCGGCAAGACCGTCCTGCTCCAGCAGATCGCCAAGTGGTGCCACGCCGATGTCATCGTCTACGTCGGCTGCGGAGAGCGCGGCAACGAGATGGCCGACGTGATCGCCGAACTGGCCGAGCTGGACGACCCCAGGACCGGAGGACGCCTCGCCGACCGGACGGTCGTGGTCGCCAACACCTCCAACATGCCGATGATGGCCCGCGAGGCGAGCGTCCACACTGGCGTGACGGTGGCCGAATTCTTCCGCGACATGGGACTCGACGTGGTGGTGATCGCCGACTCCACCTCGCGCTGGGCCGAGGCGCTGCGCGAGTTCGCCTCCCGGATGGGCGAACTCCCCGCCGAGGAGGGCTACCCGGCCCGCCTCGCCTCGGAGCTGGCGGCCTTCTACGAGCGGGCCGGAGCCGTTCGTACCCTTTCGGGTGCCCCGGGCACGGTGACCGTGCTGGGCGCCGTCTCACCGCCGGGCGGGGACCTCGCCGAACCGGTCACCGCACACACCGAACGCTTCGTGCGCTGCCTTTGGACGCTCGACCGGGAGCTGGCCTACGCCCGCCACTATCCGGCGATCTCCTGGGCCGGCTCCTTCTCCCGCGACGCCGCAGCCCTCTCCACCGCCCGGGCGCGCTCCGGCGACCCGAGCTGGGCACGGCACCGCGAGCAGGTCGCCGCCCTGCTCACCGAGGCGGACCGACTGGCCGACCTCGTCGAGCTGGTCGGCCTCACCGCGTTGCCGGACCAGGAGCGGATCAGCGTGCTGGCCGGCCGGCTGGTCCGGGAAGGGCTGCTCCAGCAGAGCGCGCTGTCCGCGCGGGACGCATACTGCGCGCCGGAGAAGACCGCCGCGCTGGTGGAGGCCGTTCTCGCGGTCGCCGCCCGGTGCCGGGAGCTGGTGGAATCCGGCACCCCGGCGGACGCGGTCGAGGTCGTCGACTTCACGCCGCTGCTGCGCGCCCGCGAGGAGACCGGGCCCCGAAGCGCCGCGGGAGTGGCCGCCCGGCGGGACGCCGTCCTGCAGGCGCTGGCACCAGGGGGACGGCCGTGAGATGGAGCGAGGTCGAGTACACCGACGTCCGCGAACTGCGCGGTCCGCTCGCGGTGGTGGGCGGGGTCACCGGGGTCGGCTGGGACGAGTTCGTCCGGATAACCCTCGGCTCGGGCGAGCGGCGGCACGGCCTCGTCCTGGAGGTCGACCGCGACCTCGCCGTGCTCCAGGTGCTGGAGGGCACCGCGGGCATCGACCCGACGGCGGTGCGGGTCGCCTTCGCGGGCAGCCCGCTGCGCATTCCGGTCGGGCCGGGCTGGCTGGGCCGGGTCTGCAACGGGCGAGGTGAGCCGATCGACGGCGGACCGCCGGTGTTCGGGGCTGCCGAGGCCGAGGTCGGCGGTACCCCGATCAACCCGGTCCGGCGCGTGCCCCCCTCCGAGCCCGTCCTCACCGGGGTGGGTGCCATCGACGTCCTCACCACGCTCGTACGGGGGCAGAAGCTGCCCATCTTCTCGGCGGCGGGCCTGCCGCACCTCGAACTCGCCGTACAGATCGCCGCGCAGTCCACGGCCGGCGGCGAGGAGTTCAGCGTCGTCTTCGCCGGCATGGGCCTCACACACGCCGACGCGTCCTTCGTCCGCGGCGCCCTCGCCGAGCGCTCGGCCGCCGGCGAGCTGGTGCTGCTGCTCAACACCGCCGACGACCCGGTGATCGAACGGCTGCTCACCCCGCGTCTGGCGCTCACCGTCGCCGAGCACCTGGCCTTCGACGGCGGGCGGCACGTCCTCGTGGTGATGACCGACATGACCGCCTACGCCGAGGCGCTGCGCGAGGTCTCCGCCGCACGGGGCGAGATCCCCGCCCGGCGGGCCTATCCCGGCTACCTCTACAGCGACCTCGCATCGCTGTACGAACGCTGCGGCCGCATCCGCGACCGCTCCGGCTCGGTCACCGTCCTGCCGGTCCTCACCATGCCCGCCGGCGACATCACCCACCCGGTCCCCGACCTCACCGGTTACATCACCGAGGGGCAGATCGTCCTCACCCGCGAGGCCCACGCCCGCGGCGTGTACCCGCCGGTGAACGCGCTCTCCTCGCTCTCCCGCCTGATGCGCAAGGGTGCCGGCCCCGGGCGCACCCGGGAGGACCATCTCGACGTCGCCGCCCAGCTGCTCGCCGCGCTCGCCCGGGCCCGGCAGGTCCGGGAGCTCGCCGACCTCATCGGCCGCCCCGCCCTCAGCCCCACCGACCTGCGGTACCTGGAACTCGACGAGGCCTTCCAGCTCGGCTTCCTGGCCCAGCGCCCCGACGAGAACCGGCCGCTGGACGCCTCCCTGGCGCTTGCCTGGGAGGTACTGCGCACCCTGCCCCGCGGCCAGCTCGCCATGATCCCGTCCGAACTGCTCGACCGGCACGGTGTCGCATGACCCCACCACGCCCCGGAGGACCGCACCCCGAATCGGGGCGGGCCGGCCGGCTGCGCCTGCGGCACCGGCTCGAGGTCGCACTGCGCGGGGCCGAGCTGCTGGACCGCAAGCTCGCCGTCCTGCGCGAGCGCCACCGACGGCTGGCGGCCGAGGAGGAGGCCGCCCGGCGGGCCTGGCACACGGCGGTGCAGGAGGCCGAGACGTGGCTGCTGCGCGGGCTGCTGCTGAGCGGCGATCGGGCGCTGGCGGCGGTCGGCGCGGACCGGGCCGACGTCGTCGTCGAGTGGACGGTGTCGATGGGCGTTCGCCACCCGTCCAGGGCCGTCTGCACCGACGCCGCACGCGCGACCACCGAGCCCCCGCCCGCCAACACGGCCCTCGCCCACGCGGAGACCGCCTACCGCACCGTGGTGCGGACGGCTGCCGGGTACGCGGCAGCACGCACCGCGGCCGGCCTGGTCCAGGCCGAGATCGACCGTACCGGGCGGCGGGTCCGCGCCCTGCGCAGGCACTGGATCCCGCGCCTCGCCGAGGCGCTGGCGCACCTGGACCAGGGGCTCGAGCAGGCCGAGCACGAGGACGCGGTCCGCCGCCGCTGGGCGGCCGGCGCGCCCGGCCGCTCGCCGACACCGGGAGCGGGCTCCGCGGGCAGAGCCGACACGGCGCGATGACTCGCCTCGCCGCGCCTCCGGGAGGCGCGGGGAGGCGAGTCGCGCTCTGCCCGGCGGCGAGCAGACCGGGCCGTCCGAAGTGCGGCTGGTGTCACCGCTGCCCAGGCTGGAAGTGGTAGCGCCATCGGAGAACAGGAGGCCGTCATGGGTCGCTTGGACGGCAGGCCGCGATCGTCACGGGCGGCGCGCGCGGGACCGGCGCGGCGCGCGCCCGCCGGTTCGCAGCAGAGGGCGCGGCAGTGACCACCGCGGACGTCCTGCGCGAGGAAGGTGAGTCGCTCGCGGCCGAACTCGGACCGCCCACGACGTTCCACACCTTGGACGTCACGAGTTCGTCGTCGACGGTGGCGCGACGACCGGCAGCATGATCCTCGCTGACCCCGAGACCTAACTCAGCGCCGAGTAGAGGTCGGCGTGGTCCGCTCCACGACCGACACCGCGCTCCAACCCGAAGATCCGCCTGGGAGACCGCAATGAGAGCCGCCATCGGAGACCGCGTCATCGTGGAAGGCACGCGCCCCGGCGTACCGCGGCGCGACGGAAAGGTGACCGCGCTGCACCGGCCGGACGGCGAACCGCCCTGGGAAGTCCTGTGGTCGGACACCGGGCACTCCACCCTGTTCTTCCCCGGTCCGGATAGTCGCCTGCACCACTTCACCCGGCAAGCCCCGAGCAGGCAGGCGCCCCGGCCGTCCGTCCGACCGCACACCTCCTCGAAGACGGAGCGGAGCGAGCCGGCCAGGCCCGAGGAACCCACCGGCGGTCCGGAACAGGCCATGCCGAGCAACCCCGGTGACCTCGGCAGGCGAGTCGCGCTGCGTCGTGAGCAGCTGGGACTCAGCCGGGAACAGACCGCAGTCCGGGCAGGCATGGCGGTGAGGTACCTGGAGTACCTGGAAGCCTCGCCCACCGCTGTCGAGAGGGGAGCACTGGCCAGGCTGGCCGCCGTGCTGGACACGTCGGTCACGCAGTTGCTGGGCGGCGGACTCGACCTGCCGCCCGGCCGCACGAGCGCCGCCGCGCACCCGGTGCTGGAAGAGCTGGCACGTTCCGAGTGCTGGGAGCGACTGTCCACCGACGGAGTCGGCCGGGTGGCCCTGGGCACCGCAACGGGTCCCATCGTCCTCCCGGTCAACTACTGGGTGCTGGACGGGACACTGATCTTCCGCACGGCTGCCGACGGCCCGCTCGCCGCCACCGTCGGCCAGCGCGTCGCCTTCGAGGTCGACCGGATCGACGAGGTGCTGCGCACCGGCTGGAGCGTGCTGGCCACCGGTGACGCCCACCGGATCGACGACCGGCCGGCGCTGGCACACCTGAAACAACAGGCCAAGCCGTCGCCGTGGGCGGGCGGTGAGCGGGACCTGTGGGTCCGGATCAAGCCGACCGAACTCAGCGGCCGCGTGATCCGTACCGCCGACGACCCGACGCGGTGACGCCGTCCGACGACATGGTGCCCCCCATCCGTCACCTGCGCGGCCGGGCCCCGGTGGCCGTCACGCCCGATTCGGCCCGTCGTCCAGCCGGTTCCAGCTGTACCAGCCCGCGCGGTCGTAGCCCATCTGCGCCAGCCACGGCCACACCTCCGCCGGTGGCGCGGGAAGGGTTGTGGCCATCGTCGACGTGCTGCCCGCGTCCGGGACCGGCTCGTCCCCGGGGTACGCGCGCTCGGCCTCGTCGCGCGTCGCTCCACAGGTCAGCAGGTGAGGCCGGAGGAGGAAGCCGTGGACGGCGAGGGCGAGCGCCGATCCGAGGGCGACCCGTCCGAGTGCGGTCCGGTGTCCGCTCGCACTTCGAGCGTTAGCGCCTCCGGCGCGTAGCCGCCAGTGACACGGCTACCGACGCCGTGGCCCGGTCGGCCGACCGGCTGGTGCTCACCCCGACCGGCTGTCGGGCTCGGAGGGGTGCTCGTTGGGCGGGCCCATCTCGTCGCCGACGTCGCGGCCGCCGCCTGCGTGCTGCGCGAACTCGGACTGCACGAGGGCTGCGCACTACGCCTCGACAGCGGGGACCTCGGCGCCCTTGCCGTCTCCGCCCGGAGAGGCGCTGATGACCGAAGTCCGGCGGACGACCGGGCCGCCCGGAAGCTATCGCAGTCGGAACTCCCCCACTCTCCGCGTCCGCACGGGTACGTCAGGTCCGCTCAGCGAGGAAGGCAGCGGCGCTGTTCAGGGTGGTCAGGCGGAGGTAGTCGTCCTCGTCGATCCGGCAGTCGGCGCGCTCGGTCAGTCGTTCGACCAGGTTCAGGAAGTCCAGCGAGTCGAGTTCGAGGGCTTCCCGGAAGGCGGTGTCGGGTCCGATCGTGGTGAAGTCCGCGTCCGGGACGATCTCGGTGAGCGCCTCCTGGACGAGGAGCAGGGCCTGGTCGCGGTTCACAGTTCCTCCGGTGTGCGCAGTAGCCGTTCGAGGGCTGCCAGGTAGCGGGCGCCGGTGGCGCCGTCGCTGGCCCGGTGGTCGGCGGACAACGTCGCCGTCACCACGGGACGCACTCCGAGCAGGCCGTCGACGGCGCACGGACGGTCGACCACCTTGCCCAGGCCAACGAGGGCGACCTGCGGCGGGTAGATGACACCGAAGACCGCTTCCACGCCCTGGTCGCCGAGGCTGGTCACGGTGATGGTGGGGTCGGTGGTCTCGGAGCCGCGCAGCCGGCCGGCCCGGGCACGTGCCACCAGGTCCCGGAGCCGGGCCATGAGTTCCGCCAGCGGCAGGTCGGCGGCGCGGTGGATGGCCGGAGCCACCAGGCCGCCGCCGCGCAGTGAGACCGCGACCCCGAGGTGAACCTCGGGCGCCGGGACGAACCGACCGTCGGTGAAGAAGCCGTTGAGCTGGGGAACCTCCCGGGCAGCCCGCGCTGCGGCCTTGAGCAGCATGGCCGCGGGTACCAGGCGCTCGGAGACCGGGAGCCCGCGGTTCTGCTCGCGCAGCCAGACGAGCGCGGGGCCGAGATCGATGGTGGTGGAGAGATAGTAGTGCGGGATCTCGCGCTTGGAGCGTGCCATCAGGTCGCCGATGGCACGGCGCATCGCCTCGGAACGGCCGGCAGTCTCAGCGTGCCGGCCGGGGGTGGGCGACACTTCGACGGTGGGAGCGGTCTGAGCAGCGGGAGAGATCTCAGAGCCGGTCAGCATGGCCCGGACGTCGGCGACCCGGATCGCACCGTCCGCCCCGGTGCCCAGAACGCCCGCGAGATCGACCCCGCCCTCGGCGGCCAGGCGCCGTGCCATCGGCGTCGCCCGGACCCGGCTTGTCGTCCTCGCCGGCGGGGGCACTACGGGCGCGGCAGCGACCGGGGGCGCGGTCGCCGCCCGGCTCTGCGGCGACGCAGCCGCGACCTCGGGCGGCGGGGCGGCCGTCACATCGGCGCGGGTGATCCGGCCGCCGGGCCCCGTTCCGTGCACGGTACTCAGGTCGACCCCTCGCTCCTCTGCGAGGCGCCGAACCAGCGGAGTCGGTGCGGGCGCGCGCGCGGCTGTCGGCTCGGCGGGCGCCGCCGGGGCCGACAGCTGCGTGCCAGTGCTCACCGGGTTGATCACGGCCAGCGGCGTCCCGACCGGCACGGTCTCGGCCGGCTCGACCAGCAGGCGCTCCACGACGCCGCTCTCGAAGCACTCCACCTCGATCGCGGCCTTGGCGGTGTCGACGACCGCGACGATGTCCCCCTTGTGCACCTGGTCACCGGGGTGGACGAGCCATTCGAGAAGGGTGCCCTCCGTCATGTCGGCGCCGAGTGCGGGCATCGTGAACTCGGCCATCTCAGCCCACCACCCGAAGCGCTGCCGCCACGATGTCGGGAACCTGGGGCAGCGCTGCCTGCTCCAGCTGCGCGGCATACGGCACCGGCACCTCGGCGCCGCACACCCGCTCCACCGGCGCGTCCAGGTCGTAGAACGCCTGCTCGGTGATGCGTGCCGCGACCTCGGCGGACAGGCCGCCGGTCCGCCAGCCCTCGTCGACGATCACCGCGCGGTGGGTGCGACGCACCGAGCCGATGACGGTGGCATCATCGAGTGGGCGCAGGGTGCGCAGGTCCACCACCTCTGCGTCCACCTGGTTCTGGGCCGTGAGCTGGTCGGCGGCGGCCAGGGCCTTGCCCAGCGAGCCGCCGTAGGTCACGACGCTGACGTCGGCGCCAGGCCGCCGTACCGCGGCGCTGTCGAGGTCGACCGGTCCGGGGTCGTCTGCGGTGGTGTCGGTGCCGTTGTAGAGGGAGCCGTGCTCGAAGACGATCACGGGGTCGGGGTCGGCCAGGGCCGGGGCGAGCATCCATCGCGCGTCCGCGACGGTGGCGGGTGCGAGGACCCGGATGCCGGGGATGTGCGCGTAGAAGGCTTCGAGGCTGTGGGAGTGCTGGGCTGCGAGTTGGCGGCCGGCGCCGGTGGTCATCCGGATCACCAGTGGCACCGCCACCTGCCCGCCGGACATGTGCAACAGCGTCGCCGCGTTGTTCAGAATTTGATCCAATGCGAGCAGGCTGAAGTTGACGGTCATGATCTCCACGATCGGACGCAGCCCGGCGATCGCCGCGCCGATGCCGGCCCCGACGAAACCCGACTCCGAGAGCGGGGTGTCCCGGACCCGCTCGGGACCGAACTCCTCCACCAAACCCAGGCTGACACCGAAGGCCCCGCCATAGCGGCCCACGTCCTCGCCCATCAGGAAGACCCGGTCGTCTGCTGCGAGCGCCTCCCGCATCGCTTCCCGCATCGCCTCGCGGTAGCTCATCGACTCGGCCTGAGGGGCCCCGCCACCGGTCATGACGACCCCTCAGCCGGGCTGTACACGAAGTGCAGCAGGTCCTCCACCGGTTCGGTCCCGCCCCGGCGCGCGTGGTCGAGAGCCGTGTCCAGCTCCTCCCCGACCTCTTTCTCCACCGCAGCGAGCGCCTCGTCGTCCAGGCCGTCCTCGGCCCGCATCCGTGTGCTGAGCGACTGGATCGGGTCACGCTCCTTCCAGCGTTCGACCTCCGCCTTGTCCCGGTAGCGGTCCGGGTCGTACATGGAGTGCGCGCGGAAACGGTAGGTGCGCAGTTCCAGGAACACCGGTCCGGCACCGTCCCGGATCGCCCGAGCCGCCCTTCCGGCGGCCCGCTCGACGGCCAGCACGTCCATGCCGTCGACCTCCCAGGCCACCAGGCCGTACGAGGCCGCGCGTGCGGCCAGGTCGGTCTGGGCGTGCTCGCGGTTCAGCGCGGTGCCCATGGCGTAGAGGTTGTTCTCGCAGGCGAGCAGCAGGGGGAGGTCCCACAGGGCGGCCAGGTTGGCGGTCTCGTGGAACTCACCCTCGGCGAGTGCGCCGTCGCCGAACAGGCAGCAGGTCACGTGTTCCTGTCCGCGCATCCGGTCGGCGAGGGCCAGCCCGGCGGCGACCGGCAGGCCGCCCGCCACGATGCCGTGGCCGCCGTAGAACCGCCGACTCGCGTCGAACAGGTGCATGGAACCGCCGCGGCCGCGGCTGCAGCCGGTCACCCGGCCGAGCATCTCGGCGAACACCGACTCGGCGGGGATGCCGCGGGCCAGTGCGTGGCCGTGCTCGCGGTAGGTGGTGACCACCGCGTCCTCGGGTCCGAGTGCACCGAGGACGCCCGCGGAGACGGCCTCCTCGCCGATGCACAGGTGGACGAAGCCCCGGACCTCGCCGGCGCTGTAGAGCTCGACGCAGCGCTCCTCGAACTGCCGGATGCGCACCATCACCCGCAGGAGATCTTGGCGGTGGGCCGCCTGCGGAGAGGGTCCGCCGCGGCTGTGCGTGCGGGTCCTGCCACGCGAGGCAGTCGGTGCTGCCGTGCGGCGCGGGCTCATCGCGATTCCTCCAGCGCCGAGGTGTCGCCCTCCGGGAGGCCCAGCTCACGCGCTTTCAGCAGGCGGCGCATCACTTTGCCGCTGCGGGTCTTGGGGAGGTGCTGGTCGAAGGCGATCTCGCGGGGCGCGATGGCCGGTCCGAGTCGCCTTCGAGCGAAGGCAGTGATCTCGCGAGCCAGGCCGGAGCCCGGCTCGAAGCCCGGTTTGAGGGAGACGAACGCCTTGACGATCTCGCCGGCGACCGGGTCGGGACGGCCGATCACCCCCGCCTCGGCGACCGCCGGATGCTCCATCAAGATGCTCTCCACCTCGAACGGCCCGACCAGGTGGCCAGCAGACTTGATCACGTCGTCGGCGCGGCCGACGAACCAGTAGTAGCCGTCCTCGTCGCGCCGGGCCACGTCGCCGGTGAGGTACCAGCCGCCCACGAAAGATGCCTCGTAACGCTCCTCGGCGTTCAGATAACCACGGAACATCGACGGCCAGCCCGGACGCAGCGCCAGCTCTCCCTCGCGCCCGGGCACCTCGATCTCGCTCACCTGGCCATCCGCCACCAGGGCCCGCCCGTCCGGCCCTCGCTCCAGCAGGCCCGCCTCCACCCCGGGCAGCGGGCGGCCCATCGAGCCCGGCCTGATCTCGGTGGCCGCGAAGTTCGCGATCATGATCGCGCCGGTCTCCGTCTGCCACCAGTTGTCGTGGATCGGCAGGCCCAGGATCTCCTGCCCCCAGCGGACCGCCTCCGGGTTGAGCGGTTCACCGACGCTGGCGATGAACCGCAGCGCCGACAGGTCGAAGGAGCGCGGCAAGTCGGGCGGGATGCCGCGGGGGCTGGCCCGCATCAGCATCCGAATAGCGGTCGGCGCCGTGTACCAGACGCTCACCCGCTCCTCGGCGAGGATGCCGTACCACCGGCGGGCCTCGTAGTCCCCCGCATCGACAACCATCGTCACCCCGTGGGTGAGCGGCGCGATGACCCCGTACGAGGTGCCCGTGACCCAGCCCGGATCGGCGGTGCACCAGAACACGTCGTCGGGATGCAGGTCCAAGGCGAAGGCCGCAGTGGCGTGGTGTGCCACCACGGCCTCGTGGACGTGTACCGCGCCCTTGGGAGTACCCGTGGTACCGCTGGTGAAGTGCAGCAGCGCCATGTCCTGCGGGTCGGTGTCCGGGATCGTGAACTCCTCGGATGCCTGCGCCAACAGCACATCGAACGAATGGGTACCCGCCAGCGGCTCAGCGCACGGGCCGACGATCAGCACCTCTTCCAATTGCGGCAACTGCTCGCGCCGGCCGGCCACCTTGCGCCGGTAAAGGTCCTCGGTCGTGACCAGCACCCGCACACCGCCCAGCCGCAGCCGTTCCTCGACCGGGACCGGCCCGAAGGCTGGGAAGAGCGGGCAGAACACCGAGGTGTTCTTCAGAGTCCCGAGAACGGACACGTACAGCTCAGGGCAGCGGCTCAGCAGCGAGGCGACCCGGTCGCCGCGGCCCACGCCCAGTGAACGCAGCACATGCGCGAAGCGGTTCGTCCAGCGGGCCAGCTCGTCGTACGTCACCGTGCTGACCTGCCGGTCCACGGCGACGCAGCGCAGCGCGGCGCGCTCGCCGCCTCCAGCGGCGACGTGCCGGTCGACCGCCTCGTACGCAATGTTGAGCCCCCGGCCGCCCGGCAGCCCACCGAGCGCCTCACGCGCCGACTCCCACGAGAAATCGCGCCGGGCCCGCTCGTAGTCGGCGAGATTGGGTGCGACTCCTGCCACCGGCCGAGCACGGATGGCCTCGGTTTCCATGGCCGCTCCCCTTCCGGGTCGCCGATAGGGCCTCTTCCAGCCTGACAGACACGGGACCGCCCGGCCTGGGGGCGCGCGGCAAGGGCCCGGTCGCCCGCCCCGGGAACTTCGCGCCGCTCCACCAGCTGTGCCTGCTGAGCACCCGCACCGACCAGCCCGCGGACTGGCTGCGCACCGGACAGGCCTGGAGCACGTCTGGCTCCTCGCGACAGTCCACAGCCTGCGCACCTCCGTCCTGCACCAGGCCGTCGAATGGCCGGAGACCCGGTGGCGCCTGCGCGACCCCGAAGGCCCACCCGACCACGTCCGGCTCATGCTGCGGCTCGGCTACGAACCTCCCGGACCGGCCACCCCGTGCCGCCCCGTCGAGGAGATCCTCGACCTGGCCGATTGGCACGACAGCCTGGGATACGGCGAATCGTCAGCCTGACCCACCCGGCCGCCCGGTGGACCAGCACGCCAGCCCTCATCGGGCGGACCTGCGGTCCGCTGCGGACCAGGTCACGGTAGGACCGCAAACCGGTCCCTTGCCTCCCGGTCGCTCCGCTCGTGGCGACGCGTTCCCGGCCCTGGCTGTCGACGCAGGCCCGCAGTCGAAGGGAGCCGAAATGACCGCCGTGACCGCAGTCCTGGTGGTGCTCGTCATCCTGGTCCTGATCGGGCTCGCGATGTCGGTCCGCATCGTCCGCCAGTACGAGAAGGGGGTCGTCTTCCGGTTCGGCCAGATCACCGGAGCACACGACCCGGGACTGCGCCTGATCATCCCGTTCGCCGACGTCATGCACCACATCTCGCTGCGGATCGCCACCATGCCGATCCAGTCCCAGGACATCATCACCCGCGACAACGTCAGCATCGACGTCTCCGCCATCGCCTACTTCCGCGTCGTGGACGCGATCAAGTCGGTCATCGCCATCGAGAAACGTGAGCTCCGCGATCAACCAGATCGCCCAGACGACCCTGCGCAAGGTCGTCGGCCAGCACACCCGCGGCAACGTCCTCTACCACCGCTACGACGGCCATTACGGCCTCATCACACCCGCCGAGTGACCCACCGGTGGGAACCACTCAGCGAGGGAGCCGATCATGACCGACCCCACCACCGACCGCACGTCCGAAGCCTTCCACCCGCCGGGCCGCGACCTCGAAAGCGCCGTCGAACGCGTGGAACTGCTCGAAACCCAGGTCCAGGCCCTCGGCCGGGCCATGCGCGCCCTCCTCCAGGGGCTGGAGGACATTCCCGACCAGGAGCCCGACCCCGAACGCGTCGGCCGCGCCGCCCGCCTGGCCCACGAACTCCTGCTCGCCCAAGGACTCTGACCACCCCCCAGGAGCGGACGGCCATGAAACTCACCTTCCTCGGCCCGCTCTACGCACGACCGGGTCCCTACGCCTGCGCCTACGTCGACACCTCACGCGACCTCGACGAACCCGACCGGGCCATCGACCTGCGCTGTCGGCACCTGGCGACCGAACTCACCACCCAGGGCGCCGACACCGCCACCACCGGCGCCGTCACCCACGTCGTCGGCACCGATCGCGATCTGCCCGGCCGACACGCAGGCCGTCTTCGCCGCCCACGGCCGCCTCGCGCTCGCCGAGGAACTGCCCGGAGCCGCCACCCCGCGACGGCGCCCGGTTCACGATGGTCCCGGACGCCACGCCGCTCGCCCTCCAGCACGCCCCCGACATTCCCTACGCCGCCGTCAGCGTCCACCGCGTCGCCCGACCGGGCGGCGCACTCACCTCCGAGCTGGAGGTCGACCTCCAAGCGGGCCGGTGGTCCACCGCCAGGGTCGCCCCCGGCCACCTGACCCGGCACCGGGTTGCGGCCTCCGAATGGCGACAGGCCGCCGCAGAGGTCGCCGAAGAACTCGCCGGCCTCGCCGACCGCAGCGAGGCCGAGACGATCGTCCTGTCCGGCTGTCCGGCTGTCCGGCGACCACTGGGCCCGCAACACCCTCACCCGGGAACTGCCCGCCCAGGCGCCTACGCAAGCGCATCGTCACCATCGACGGCGACGGCCGGGACACCGATCCCGAACGCGCGCTCATGGAGGACGAACTCGCCTGCCTGTTCCGCGGCCGCCTGTCCGCCCGCGACCAGGCCAACACCCAGCGGTTCCTGGCCCGCCGCGCCCGCCGCAGCGGTCCCGTCGAGGGCCTCGCCGCCACGTTCACCGCCCTGCGCCACGGCCGGGCCGAAGCCGTCCTGATCAACGACCCCTTCGACCTGGAACGACAGCTGTGGATCGGCGTCGCACCCAAACAACTCGGCCTCACCCAACGTGAAATGCAGGCCCTCGGCATCAGCTCCTCCCGGCAGGCACCGGCCGACGCCGCACTCATCCGCGCGATCGTCGGCACCGGCGCGGACCTCATCGTCATCCCCCACGACGAACTGCCCCTCGACGACGGCCTCGGAGCCCTCCTCCGCTACCCGGACGCCCCACGTGAGCCCGGCACACACGCTCCGGGTCCCGTCCACCCGTGCAGCCCGCAGGTCGACTGCCGGGCTGCTACCCGGGCCCTGTTCCCTTCCCCAGGCCGAACCTGCAAGGTGGGCTCCCTACGCCGGCATTGCCCGGATCAGGTGGTGGAGGTCGCCGTCGGGGTCTCGTCGACCCCCTCCGGCCTCTCAGCCCGCCCGTCGAATCCACTCCAGGACAGCACAGTTGACCACCCTGGACCGTTCCGGCCGAACTCCCTCGCTCACCCCGCAGGCCACTTCCCACGCTACGCGCCACCCTCCCGCGCACCAGGGCCGAACGACCCTCTCCCCCGGCTCTCCACGGCAGACCCGACCGAGCTGCCCGCCACGAGCCCTCCGGGCCCCGGGGCGTCCGTGTCAAGGCCCCGGTGCGCCCCGGCGGGGACCCACGAACAGGCCACCCGGCCACCGATCCCAGTGCTCCAGACGGGCGAGCCGGTACTCCAGCCGGTCCTTCAGCAGATCGATCGCCTCGTGCATCGTCTCGGCCACCACCCGCGCCCGCGCCAGGCGTCCGTTCACATCCAGGCTGGCCCGGGCGACCGCCGACCGCCGCACCGCCGGATCGCGCCCCTGCATCAGCCTCACCCGCACGGACAGCACCGGATCCCGCGCATGACGCGCCACGCCCAGCACCATGTCGCGTGCGTACTCGGCCGACTCCGGCGGCATCTCGCCCCGGACCTCCACCTCGATCACGGGCACCACTGCGGACGCCGAACGGCTCACGCCCGCCCACCTCCCGACTCGTGACTCACACCGACGACTCCCCGCCCTCTTCCGCCCGCCCCGTGCCCTCTTCCTCCGGGCCCGGGCCGGCAGGCAGCTTCGCCTTCAGGCGCTTCAACTCCTCCTCCACTTCCTGGTCCGCGCTGATCCGCTCAAGCTCGATCCGGACCTCGTCGGGGCCAGCCGGCGCGGCGGCGTCCTCCAGCGCGCCGGAGGCCATCAGCTCGTCCAACGCCCCGGAGCGGGCCTGCAGCTGCTCCGTCCGGTCCCGGGCGCGCTGCACCGCCGCGCCGACGCTCCCCATCTCCTCACCGATGCCCGAGAGGGTCTCGCCGATGCGGGTCTCGGCCTCGGCCCGGGTGTACTCGGCCTTGAGCGTCTCCTTGCGCGTGCGGAAGGCCTCCACCCGCGCCTCCAGCCGCTGCGCGGCCGCCGTCAGCTTCTCCTCCTCGGCCCGCAGCAACGGCTCCTGCTCCTCCAGATCGCCGAGCTGCCCCTGCATACCCGCCCGCCGGGCCAGCGCCTCACGCGCCAGATCCTCACGTCCTGCGGCCAGCGCCTGCTGCGCCTGCTCCTCCAACTTCTTGTTCGACTTCCGCAATTGGGCGATCTGCAGCTCCAGCCGTTTCCGGCTCGCCGCCACATCCGCCAGGCCGCGCCGGACCTGCTGCAACAGCTCCACCTGCTGGGTATACGCGTAGTCGAGCACCTCGCGAGGGTCCTCGGCCCGATCCAGCACCTTGTTCGCCTTGATCCGGAACAGTTCTGCGATGCGGTCCGCGACACCGGTCATGGATATCCACTCCTTCCCGCAGCGACTCGGCCAGGACGGTCGCGACGTGGAACACCTGCCGCTGGATCACCGGCACTCACAGCAGATGCGGTACCTCCACCGTCTCTCCGCGAATGACGCGGCACAACCCGCTGCCCCGGTCCTCGCTCGCCCGGAGCCGGGGCTTGATCACCTCCTCGCCGACCCGGGCGTGTACCGGACATTCGTGATCTCCCAGCGGCGCGAGACCGCCCCCGTCGGCCTTCTGCCGCCCCGCGCGCTATGTCCGACTGGCCTGCGCTCGGCCGGGCTCGGCCGGCTCGCGGTGCCGGTGCAGGATGTCGAGGACGACCTTGCCGTCCACCGTCTCGTGCTCCACGAGCAACGCGGCGAGCTCGTCCAGCTGAGGGCGGTGACTGCGCAGCAGGTCGACCGCCCGTGCCTCGGCCTGCCGGAGCAGCCGGGCGACTTCCTCGTCGACGGTGCGCTGGGTGGATTCGGAGTAGGGCCTGCGCAGCAGGTCTTCCGCGTCGGGGCCGAGGTGCTGTGGGGTCGTGGTGGCGTATCCGACCGGGCCGAGTGCGGTGGACAGGCCGAATTCGCGGACCATGCGGGTGGCGACCTGGGTGGCGTTGGCGAGGTCGTTGGCGGCGCCGGTGGAGCCCTCGCCGAAAACGGCCAGTTCGGCCGCCCGGCCGCCGAGCTGGACGGTCAGCAGGTCCATGAGATAGCTCTCGCTGTACAGGTGCCGTTCCGCCTCCGGGAGTTGCTCGGTTGCACCGAGAGTCATGCCGGCCGGGAGGATGGTGACCTTGGCGACGGGGTCGGCGTGTTCGCACAGGGCGGCCATCAGGGCGTGTCCGGACTCGTGCACGGCGACTGAGCGGCGTTCCTCCGGGAGCAGGGCGTTGGAGGACTCGCGGCGGCCGAGCAGCAGCCGGTCACGGGCGGTGTCCAGGTCCCCGACTGTGAGGGTGGCGCGTTCGGCGCGCACGGCGTTGATGGCGGCCTCGTTGACCAGGTTGGCGAGGTCGGCGCCCGAGAAGCCGGGGGTGGCGCGGGCGATGCGGTCCAGGTTCACGTCGGGGGCCAGGGTCTTGCCCTGCACGTGGACGGAGAGGATGGCGGAGCGCTCGGCCTGGTTGGGCAGTGGCACGGTGACCTGCCGGTCGAAGCGGCCGGGCCGCAGGAGCGCCGGGTCGAGGGCGTCGGGCCGGTTGGTGGCGGCGAGGACGACGATGCCGGTGGACTGGTCGAAGCCGTCCATCTCGGCGAGCAGTTGGTTGAGGGTCTGCTCGCGTTCGTCGTTGCCGCCCAGCCTGGTGCCGCCGCCACGGCGGCCGCCGACGGCGTCGATCTCGTCGATGAAGATGATCGAGGGTGCCCGCTTGCGCGCTTCGTCGAAGAGGTCACGCACCCGGGAGGCGCCGACGCCCACGAACATCTCGACGAAGCCCGAGCCGGTCACCGACAGGAACGGGACCTCGGCCTCTCCGGCGACCGCGCGGGCGAGCAAGGTCTTGCCTGTGCCGGGCGGGCCGACCATGATCACGCCGCGCGGGCCCTTCGCCCCCGCGGCGGCATAGCGCTCGGGACTGCGCAGGAAGTCGACCACCTCGCTGACCTCCTGCTTGACGCCCTCGTAGCCGGCGACGTCGACGAACCGGGTGCTCGGGCGCTCGGCCTCGATGATCTTCGCGCGTGAGCGGCCGATCGCGCTGAGACCTCCGGTCATGGCCCGGCTCGCCATCCGTCCGGACCAGAGGAACAGTCCGCCGATGAGGAGCAGCGGCAGGAAGATCAGCAGAACCGAGAGGAACGAGCTGCCGCTGCTGCTCTGCTTGGCGGTGATCTCCACGTGCTGGGACTTCAGCTGCGTGGTGAGTGCGCTGCTGTCCAGGGCGGTCGGGATCTGGGTGGTGAACTTGGTTCCGTCCTTGAGTTCGCCGGTGATCGCTCCCTTGTCGGTGATCTCGACCGTCTGGACCTGGCCCGCGTCGACCTTCCCTGCGAAGTCGGTGTAGCTGTAGTGGGTGCCGCTGCCCGACGGGCTGCGGGACAGCAGGATGAGCAGCAGGGCGATCGCGATCGCGGCGGGCAGCAGCCGGCGCCGCCAGGCCGGTGGAGAGGTGGGGACGGGCTTCGGCGGCTCGCGCGGCGGCCCGGGTGTGGCCCGGCCCGTCGGATGCCGGGCGGGAAAGCGCCTCGGCGTGACCATCTGGTGCATTCGAGCCTCCGCGCCCATCATCCCGTCGCGCCGGCCACGGAGGGCAGGGCCGATCGGTCCACCTGGCCGGGACATCCGGGCGGGCCCGCCGGGTCCGCGTGCGAACCCGGCGTGGGAGAAGGATCCTGCAGAAGAGGGGGCGTTGCTCGGCGATGCCGTCACAAGCCCTCGGCGGGTCCGTCCCCGGTAACCCGACGGCAAGCGCCCATGTGGAGCGGCCGCCTGGTCGGATGTCGATGTCGGCCGATCGGAAGGACGAGGCCATGGCTGAGGAACCGGCCCTCGAGGGAAAGATCGTCGTCGGCGTGGACGGCTCGGAGCAGTCCCGACAGGCTCTGCGCTGGGCCGTGCGGCAGGCCGAGCTCACCCACGCCGTGGTGGAGGCGGTCATGGCCTGGGAGCCACCGTTCTCCGGGTGGGGCAGCGCGGTACCGGTCGGTGAGGAGACGCAGCTTGCGGAGGTGGCGCGCAGGGTGCTGGCCGAGAACGTCGGGAAGGTGGTGGGTAGCGCGCCGCCGGTGGACATCCGGCTCAGGGTCGGGGAGGGCACCCCGGCCTGGGTACTGCTTGCCGCCGCCAAGGAGCAGGCGTCCCTGCTCGTCGTCGGCCATCGCGGTCTCGGCGGCTTCGAAGGCGCCCTGTTGGGCTCCGTCGGGCAGTACTGCGTGCAGCACGCGTCCTGCCCGGTCGTGGTCGTCCGCAGCTCGGCAGACTGACGGCCACCGCCGGCCTCCAATGAGCCAGGCCGCGTCACCGGTCACTGGTCGGGCTGACCGCCCTCCAGCGGGTAGGTCTTCGCCCACACCGCACCGCAGCGACAGGCGAACTGCTCCACCAGGTCACCGTCATCGTTCCCCTCTCTGTCAGCCTTGGGTGAGACATCCCGCTTTGTCGGGTTAGCCTGAGAGGGCCCGAGTAGGAGTTCCACCCCTGATGACCAGCACCAATCCGTCCGCAGTCGACCCGGCGCCCAGGCCGAAGCGCCGCACGTTCAGCCCCGAGTACAAGCTGCGGATCGTCGCCGAGTACGACGCCGCACCCGAGGG